>NZ_JBIICD010000030.1:0-7025 GCF_044239045.1 Sphingorhabdus sp. | reverse complement strand
CACCGCTGCGCAGACATAGGTTGCCGTTGAAGGTTTGGCTTGAACAGCCAGCCGCGGTATTTGCGATCGGTTCAATGTGGAAAACGCCCGAAGATGTTAATGCTGTCGTTGATGTTCCTTGACGGATGGTTGGTGATGGAGTGGCGACAACCGTAAATGCACCCCAAGGCGATGACGTGGAACGGCTGTCGAAGTTGGTGTCAGCTTCCCAAGGCGTCCCGACCAGCTTAGGCATATGGTTTTCACTTGCCGCAAATGGACGTTCGCTTGCGAATAAAGGCGTCCGCTTTGTGAAGCTGCCGAACAATGTGAAGCGCCCGCCGGTCTTGGTTTTGAAACCAGCCTTGATCGCGCCGGTTCTTTCACTGGTTCCGTCTGCAGAGCCGTAACGCATGTCAAAGCGCAGTCCTTGATATCTATCGTCGGTGACGACATTGACCACACCGGCCACGGCGTCCGCGCCATAAACGGCGGCTGCACCGTCCCGTAAGACTTCAATCCGGCGCGTCGCGCCAACAGGCAGCGAGTTGGTGTTGGCCGTCTGTACGGGTACAAAATTCTCCGTCTGTGTGCCTGGGGTCAAAATCATGCGACGGCCGTTTACTAGGACCAGAGTATTACCTGTGCCTACGCTACGCAGGTTGATTGAGGCATTGTCGCCGCGGGCATCGTTAAGGTTGCCGGTCGTCCGGGCCTCTTGGAATTGAACATCACCCGCCTGCGGGATGGAGCGGAATAAATCGTCACCGGAAACGCTTCCCGTGGCGGAGATACGGTCTTCGTTAAGCACGGAGACCGGTAGGGTTTCAGCAATTTTCGAACCTTCGATGCGGCTACCCACAACGACGATGGCTTCTTTCGTTTCGGTTTCTGCTTCTGGCAGGCCGGGTTGGTCGGATGGGTTCGCGGATTGTGCGAACACTGGCGCGGAGACGAAAATGGAACAGCCGATCAACAAACCGGCGCGCATTGAATATTTGGACATTGTGAATTGCCTCCCTTGACCGCCCCTGTGCGGTATGTGATTTTCACCCGAATTGCACCAAACCTAAGCACTGACAAGCCATAGTCATTACAAATTTGTGACCAGTCTATTCCTAAAGGTTATGGATTAATCACAAGTTGTTTATGGGAAGATGTGCGCCGAACGGCATATGCTAATCCACTTTCCTTATCGTTGGAGCATCTAAAATGGCAAGCAAGCCACCCCTTTCACCCGTCCGTTTCGCCGGATCGACCGCTTATATTTCAGGCCAGTTACCGCGTGGGGGAGATGGCAAGATCATTACGGGCGATATGCGCGACCAAACGCGGCAAGCCTTGGCGAACCTTGAGGCCATCCTGAAATCAGAAGGCTTGGAATTGGCCGATGTCGTGAAAGTGACCGCTTGGATAACGGATGCCGATGCGATGGCCGAATTTAATTCAGTCTATCGCGAATATTTTGCAGAACCATATCCCACGCGTTCAACAATTGTGTCGGCGTTGGTTGTTCCAGACGCATTGGTGGAGGTTGAAGCCGTTGCCTATAGGAATAGCAAATAAAACGCGGACGGTGGTCAACAGACCGAAATTTAGCCCGCATCCTTTGGGTGCGCAAAAGCGTTTTTCAACGCATTTAATGCAGGGTCAGGATTCCCATTTCTGAGCGTGATGGCGCTGACGTCATAACGCGCGCCATCGCTTAGGGGCATGGGCATGACCGTCAGGTCGAGCGCGCGTGCTTCGCGATTTGCGAAGGATGCGGGCAATAACGTAATCATGTCGCTTTCGGCGACCAGCGCAAGGCACGACACGAGACTGAGAACGCGGTAATGTGGGAAGCCGGAGCGGCGATATTTTTCTTCTATGGCGGCCGGAATGGCGGAGCGGTAGTTTCTATCATAGCCGGGAATGGCCCATTTATACTGCAGCATCTCATCCGCGCCAAAGTTATGTTGTAACGCAGGATGGTCTTTGCGCATCACCGCAACATAGGCCTCGTCGATGATCTTATTGATGTGAAAAAGCCGCTGTTCGGGAATGGCGCTCACGCTCGTGGAATGAAAAAGTAACATGTCCGCCTCGCGTTGGCGTAACCGGCTCGCGGCGATATCTAAAGGAAGGGTTTCGGCCGTCACGCGTATATTGGGATATGTCTTGTAAAATGATGTGAGTGCGGGCGCTAAGGATGCTTCCATTACCGCTGGCCCAGCAATCAGCCGCAAATGTCGGGTGCCGGTTAAGACCTCATCGCCGATTTGATCCGCTAAAGCCAAAAGCTCCTCAGCCCGTTGCGCAAGGCGGTTGCCGGCATCGGTGGGGACGACACTGCGCGTCGTCCTGTTAAACAATTCTGTGCCCAGTTCCTGTTCGAGCAATTGTAACGATTTGGTGAGTGCCGAATGCGTCATGCCGAGCTCGTTGGCAGCCCGGCTGAAGCTTTTGTTCCGATACACTGCGACGAACCGGGATAGTCTATTCAAATTTATATTCATGTTCCAATAAATACATAATATGCATTTATTATTCAATTTTATAAATTTTTAGCCCGTCTATCCCCAATAACAATATTGGGAGAGAAATTTGTGACCATAGGGCAATTCATCAACCAAAATTGGGTCGTGATTATACTTGCTGCTTTTGCATTGGGCATCTTGCTCGAGCTAGCTGCCATTCGCTTCCTTAAGCGCAAGGGTGAGGTGCCGTTAAAGGACTCGCTGCTATCGATTTTTCTGGGGCTGGCCAGTGATCCGGTAAATGCCATATTTGCCTTTATCACCACTGCCGCTTTGTTTGCAGCGGCCCCCTTTGCCATTGGCGACATACCAATCACTTGGGGGTCGTTCTTATTATGCTTTGTCCTTGATGATCTGCGGTTCTATGTGCACCACCGCATATGCCACCGCGTCCGTTGGGGTTGGGCGATGCATGTCGTGCATCATTCCTCCACCAACTTTAACATGCCCATTGCGCTCCGCCAAAGTTGGATGAAGCACTTTACGGGCACGATGATGCTGAAAATTCCGCTGATTTTAATCGGCTTTGATCCTGCTTTGGTTGTTTTTTGCGGGGTCCTGAATGCGACCTACCAATTCTTCCTCCACACCGAGACGATTGACCGTCTGCCTAGGTGGTTTGAATATATCTTCAACACGCCAAGCCATCACCGCGTGCACCATGGTCGCAATCCAGAATATCTGGATGCGAATTTCGCCGGCACGCTGATCATCTGGGATCGGATGTTTGGCACATTTGTGGAGGAAGATCGCGCCGTGCCGGTTGATTATGGCCTGGTCAAAAACCTGGAGACATTTAACCCTGTCACTATCTTAACGCATGAATATGTCGGCATCGCGCAAGATGCGACGCAACGCGGACTGAGCGTGTGGCAAAGATTATGTTACATTTTTGCGCCGCCCGGCTGGAGCCATGATGGATCGCGTTTGACATCGGCAGATATCAAGCGTGAAGCAGGATTGCTGCCCAATAGCAATGCAACAGCCCCGCAACCGAGAGCATGATGCCCACCCATTACGCGCTATCTGATGCCGCCATTGTCCTCGTCACCATTTTTGCAGGCCATGCGCTTTGGCGCAACGGAAAGGCGTTGCCGGCATTTGCACTGGCATGCTTTGGCATAGCGGCCGGTATCGGCGTGGTGCGCTTTGGGGGTGGCTTGCAGGACGCGCTGGCCGATTTGCATGCCGGTGCTTCCCAATTGCTTGGCCTTGCCGGGGCCTTGGCCGTGGTGTCGCATTATCTGTTCCCGCCAAAGGACCGAAACGGGATAGGCATAATTGCACTTATATTATCTGCCGCCACCGCCATCTTCTTCTTCGCGCAACCCTTGCTTGGCCCCCTTTTCTTATTGGCCCTCGCGATTGCATGTGTTGTTTCGATCGTGCGATCTGGCCTATCGCAGCCTAAATGGCTTGTGCCTATTGCCTGCGCCGTGATGCTTGCAAATACCCTGTTCATCCGGCGGGCCCCGTGGCTTGATGAGGCCGTCGCATGGCATGCCTATCATTTGGTGATTGCGCTCGCGCTCGCGGCACTCGCAAAGGGTTTGATATTCACCGAACAACGCGTGGCGTAATCATAGCCTAGCCTGTAGATGGTCTCAGTTGAATAAGCGTTCAATGTTTGATACGCGAGGCTATGTCTCAAGTTAAAACTGATCGTCGCCAACATATCATTGTTTCAGCAATCGCCGTTTTGGCAGAATATGGAATAGTTGAATTCACGTTCAATAAGGTTGCGCACCATGCCGGTGTCTCGGCGGCGTTGCTCGTGCATTACTTTGCGAGCAAAGAAGCTTTGCTCGAAGCGGCCTTCCGTTCGGTAGTGCGCCAGTTGAACCATGAGGCAACGGCGCGTGTCCGGCTCGCTGCCGGACCACGCGCGCGCATTGAGGCGTTGGTGGACTCGCATCTGGGACATAATGACTTTTCTGAGGAAACGGCGCGGGTTTGGCTGTCGTTCTGGGGGCAGGCGTTGCACGTGCCGCAGCTTGCCCGCGTGCAGCGGGCGCACCAACAGCGCATGTTGTCTAATTTGAAGTTTGATTTGCGCAAGCTGGTCGACGCGCGTGATATATTGCCGATGGCACATCATATTGCGGCAATGATCGATGGTGTTTGGCTGCGCGCTGCGATGAATGGCGGACTGGCGCTTCAAAATGGCTTGGCGCGCGACCTTATTTTTGATTTCATTGCGCGCAATGTCGCGTCCACCCAAGCTGCTCCGGTCGCCTCGCATTTTGACACGATCAATCCAGCGACAGGGCAATTGCTCGCAACCATCCGCATCGACGGACAGGCGGAGGTCGATAAGGCTGTAGCCCGCGCGGCTTATGCCCAAAGGTTATGGGCAAAAACACCGGGTGTAGAGCGCGGACGCATCCTGCATCGTGCTGCCGCCTTGCTGGTGGAGCGCAATGACATGCTCGCACGGCTTGAAACGCAAGACACAGGTAAGCCCATTCAAGAAACCAGCGCTGTCGACGTTATATCCGGCGCCGACTGTATCGAATATTATGCGGGCCTTGTGCGCAGCATCGCCGGTGAACATCATGATCTGGGTACGGGCGCATTCGGTTACACTCGGCGGGAACCCTTGGGTGTGGTTGCGGGCATTGGTGCGTGGAATTATCCCATACAAATCGCGTGCTGGAAATCCGCGCCAGCTTTGGCGTGTGGAAACGCCATGATCTTTAAGCCCGCCGAGCTAACGCCACTCACCGCGATAGAGCTGGAGAAAGTTTATCTTGAAGCTGGCCTTCCTGAAGGCTTGTTTCAGGTCGTGCAGGGCAAAGCGGAAACAGGCCGATTGCTCAGCCTACATCCCGGCATCGCCAAAGTGTCGCTGACCGGCGAAGTAGGTACGGGCAAAAAGGTGATGGTCGACGCCGCAGGCACGCTGAAATATGTCACCTTTGAATTGGGCGGAAAATCGGCACTGATCATTTTTGAAGATGCAGATTTGGACGAAGCCGTATCGGGCGCATTGCTCGCCAATTTTTATTCGGCAGGGGAGGTGTGCACCAACGGCACCCGCGTCTTTGTGCACAAAAATGTCCGTGATGCGTTTCTGGCAAAATTGAAAGCGCGGACGGAGGCGATGGTTATTGGCGATCCGCTCAATCCAGCCACCCAAATGGGCGCATTAATTTCGCAAGCGCATATGGAAAAGGTCTTGGGTTATATCGCACTTGGGCAACAACAAGGTGCAAATCTGCTGACCGGCGGGAAGCGGGCGGTGCACGGTAATCTGGCGCAGGGGGCGTTTGTTGAGCCGACCATCTTCACCCACTGCACCGATGATATGGCTATTGTCCGGGAGGAGATTTTTGGCCCCGTCATGGCGGTGCTCGATTTTGAAAATGAGGCAGAGGTTGTCACGCGGGCAAACGCCACAGAATTCGGTTTGGCCGCCGGTATATTCACCAACAATCTGACGCGCGCGCATCGTGTGATCGCGGCGTTGGAGGCGGGTACTTGTTGGATAAACACCTATAATATTACACCGATTGAAATGCCCTTTGGGGGCAACAAGCAATCGGGTCTTGGCCGCGAAAATGACAAGGCAGCGATTGAACATTATACCCAGCTGAAGAGTGTCTATGTCGCGATGGAACCAATCGATGCCCCCTATTGAAGCAGCGGATTATATCATCGTCGGTGCAGGGTCGGCGGGATGCGTGCTGGCGGACCGGTTGAGCGCCGATGGCATGCATCAGGTCATATTGCTTGAATATGGCGGCAGTGATCGCTCGGTCTTGATCCAGATGCCCGCCGCACTTGCCTATCCGATGAACACCAAGAGGTGGAATTGGGGCTATGAAAGCGAACCCGAGCCGCATTTGAATAATCGACGCCTGAACTGCCCGCGCGGCAAGGGGTTGGGCGGATCATCATCGATTAACGGGCTGGTCTATGTGCGCGGCAACGCGCTCGACTTTGAACGCTGGAAAGAAGAGGAGGGCGCAACTGGGTGGGGCTATGCCGATGTGCTGCCCTATTTCAAACGCGCCGAAGGTCGGGCCGAAGGCGGCGATAGCTATCGAGGCGGCGATGGTCCTTTGTCCACCAGCTATGGCCCGCTCGACAATCCGCTGCATCAGGCGTGGCTCGATGCGGCGCAACAGGCCGGCTATAGCCTGACCGAAGATTATAACGGCTATGCTCAAGAGGGCTTTGGCCGGATGGACATGACAGTGCGCGACGGCACGCGTTGTTCGGCGGCTAAGGCCTATCTGTATGAAGCCCGCAAACGGCCCAATCTCAAAGTCGTTGAAAAGGCGCTTGCAACGCGCGTCCTGTTTGACGGCACGCGCGCCATTGGGGTCGAATATGAACGCGCAGGTCAGTTGCATCAGTTGCACGCGGCCCGCGAAGTCATCCTGTCGGGCGGCCCCATCAATTCCGTGCAGCTGCTCAAGCTTTCGGGCATCGGTCCCGCAGAGGAATTGAAACAGCATGGGATAGACGTGCGCGCAGACCGCCCCGGTGTGGGTGCGAACTTGCAAGACCATCTGGAATTCT
>NZ_JBIICD010000022.1:0-28230 GCF_044239045.1 Sphingorhabdus sp. | reverse complement strand
CGATGAAAACCGCATCGCACCCTTTGACCGCCTCTGTAACATCTGTGGAAAAGCTTAACCGGCCTGCATCGACATTGGTTTTGACAAGCGCGTCAAGGCCAGGCTCGTAAATCGGCATGATATTCGCATGTAGGCGGGCAATCTTGGACTCATCCTTGTCCACACAGACAACGTCATGGCCAAAATCAGCAAAGCACGCGCCAGACACAAGGCCGACATAGCCAGAACCGATCATAGCAATTTTCATTGGATATCCCTCTTTCAGACTGTCGTCTAATAGCAGCGCCTTATGACGTTATGTGGTCAGGAACAAGTGTTGGCACATTTAGTTTGAAGACGAAGCCTGCATGGGCAATCGAAGTGCCGTATCGGAGCGACACTAAGGGATTATCGTTACCGCGCGTTCGAGATAATTTTCGCTATTCGCTGACCCGCATGCCCATCGCCAAAGGAATATCGCCCACGGGCCATCACAGCATAAGCGGCGTCATCGTCCAAAAGCGTTGAAATCTCACAAATGATCCGCTGGGTATCTGTCCCGATGAGCTTCGCTATTCCCGTTGCAATGCTTTCGGGGCGTTCGGTGGTCTCGCGCAGGACCAATACGGGTTTACCGAGCGCGGGCGCCTCCTCTTGAACCCCGCCGCTGTCCGTTAGAATGATATGGCTTATCGACAGGAGCCGCGCAAAGCTGGGGTAATCCAGCGGCTCAATTATCGCGACATTTGGCAATTCCGACAAAGTAGCATGCATGACCTTACGGACATGCGGGTTCATATGGATAGGAAAGATACAGGCGACGTCGTCGCGCGCGGCGATGGCTTTTATGGCTGCAGCTATGTTCACCATGCCCGCACCAAAATTCTCTCGGCGGTGGGCAGTGATGCTGATAATTTTTCGACCACGAAACCGGCCCTCCAACGGCGCAAGGTCACGAATGAGCGAACGATCTTGGGCAATGCGCTTTAAGACCCACTGCAACGAATCAATAACGGTATTGCCCGTAACAAAGATATGATCGGTAGGAATTGATTCTGCTCGTAATGCGGCTGCCGACATCTCGGTCGCGGCGAAATGCTGATGGGCAATATTGCCTATAATTTTGCGATTAACCTCTTCGGGCCAGGGTTTGTAGATATCCTGACTGCGCAACCCTGCTTCGACATGGCTCACCGGAATTTTGCGATAATACGCGGCTAGCGCGCCGACCATAGCCGTTACGGTATCGCCCTGTACGATGACGCGGTCGGGTTTTGCGCGGTCCAGAATTATCCCAATTGTCTGCAGCAGGCGCGCTGTGATCGTATCGAGTGATTGTCCCCGACGCATGAGGTCTAGATCATAATCTGGGACAATGCCGCTTATCGACAACACTTGGTCCAACATCTGCCGATGTTGCCCGCTGACCAGGACTTCGGTGCGCATATCCGGATATTGCCACAACGCATTTATAACCGGAAACAGCTTAATGGCCTCGGGCCGCGTGCCGAAAATCACCATATTCTTGTACATCTACGGTCCCTGAATCCTCAGTCTGCACCAAAGCCGTATATAAAAATAAGATATTAAAAAATAACGAATTTTTTTGAATATTGTTCAGTGTAACGTGCGTTAAGGCAATGGTGCTTCGTGCATTTTCATTTCTTTTGCCAAGCGACGCGATACCGCCTCGGGCGAGCCTGTATATTTGGCGAGGCGCGCATAAATGATTGGGATGAGTATGAGGCTAATGAACGTTGCCAGTGTTACGCCGAAAACAATCACTACACCAATGGCGGACCGCGCAGCACCACCCGCACCACTCGCAATAGCCAATGGAATAGCACCGAACACGGTCGCGATTGAAGTCATCAGAATGGGCCGCAAACGGCGGGCAGCAGCTTGCTGAATGGCCTCGAGGATTTCGAAGCCCTCATCACGCAACTGGTTAGCAAATTCGACGATCAGAATTCCGTTCTTCGCCGCTAGGCCGACAAGCATCACAATGCCAATTTGGCTGTAGAGGTTCAACGTCATACCTGTAAGCGCAAGGCCAATTATGCCGCCACCCACCGCCAATGGCACCGTCATAATGATGGTGACGGGGTGCACAAAGCTCTCAAATTGTGCAGCGAGCACAAGATACACGAGAAGGATGGTCAGTAAGAATACCAGCATGATGGAGCCGCCAGTTTCTTTAAACGCCTGACTTTCCCCGCGATACCCAACCGCCAGAATCTCTGGAGATGCGGCGGCTTGCTCTTCTAAAAAGGCCAAAGCCTCCCCCATAGTGTAGCCGGGCGCTAGGCCACCCTGTAGCGTGATAGCGCGCAGCTTATTGTAGCGACCTAAATCGCGCGCGCCTGCGGTCTCGGTATATTTTATGAGGTTGGCGAGCGACACCAATGATCCATCACGTGTGCGAAGCTGAATTGCAGCAAGGCTTTCGGCAGTGGCGCGGTCCGCTGCGTCCGCCTGCACGATGACGCGATATTCTTCGCCGCGATCCAAATAGGTCGATACCCGGCGCGAACCCAAAAGCGTTTGTAGCGCCTGACTGACTTCCGCCACTGAGATGCCAAGGTCGCCCGCGCGCGCAGTATCGACCTGAATCTCCATTTGCGGTTTGGTTTCCTTATAATCGGAATCCATGTTTACGATGCCGGGATTTTCACTTGCCGCGGCCAATATGCGGTCACGAGCAATGCTGAGCGATTCATATGTGGAGCCTGCAATCACGAAATTTATAGGCTGACCGCGTCCACGGCCAATAGACGAGCGTACGGAAGCATTGCCGCGAACGGCAGGCAATTCGGCGAGAATCTTGTTCACTTGCGCGACGACATCTTCAGTTTTTTCTGTGCGCTCGCCCCACGGCTTTAAAAAGACGATAAACGTCCCGCTGTTGAAATCGTCACTGGGTCCAAATCCGCCAGGTGTGCGTTGAATGATGGACCGCACTGTCCCCTTATCGATCAGCTTCACGATTGGTTCCGATGCCTGCAGCATATACATGTCCATGGCTTCAAAGCCAGTGCCTTCAGGTGCAGAAATGTTGGCGTTCAATATGCCGACATCTTCCGCAGGTGCGAGCTCGGATTGCAATGTCGTGAATAGAAATCCAGCACATAACAGAAAACCAATTACGCCAATTGATGTGACCAATGGTTTTGCGATGACAACTGACAATAGATGCGCATAGCGCCGCTCAAGCCGCTGGAACTTGTCATCGACCCATTTGGCCACGCGGCCCCGTTCTTCTTGTTTCAGCAGCTTGGAACACAGCATCGGGGCAAGGCTGAGGGCGACAAAACCCGAGAATGCAATGGCCGCAATCATCGCACCCGCCAGTTCGCGGAACAGCAAACCCGTCTGGCCAGCCAGAAACATCACCGGCACGAAGACGGCGCAAACAACGACGGTGGTGGAAATAACAGCAAATGCCACCTGACGCGTTCCGGTTACCGCCGCGACCAAGGGCGGCTCGCCCTGTTCAATCCGGTGATAGACGTTTTCGAGCACAACAATGGCGTCATCGACAACAAGGCCGATGGCCAGCACCATTGCCAATAGCGTCAGCAAGTTAATCGAAAAACCAAGGAACCAGAGGACGGCAAAAGTTGCGAGCAAGCAAATGGGCACCGTCACGGCAGGAATAATGGTCGCGCGCCAACTGCCCAAAAACAGGAAAATGACCAAGATGACCAGCGCTGCAGCTTCGGCCAAGGTAATCCACACGCTGCTGATTGCCTTGCTGATGAAAAGCGAGTCATCGGAGCCAACTGTGATTGTCATACCTTGCGGCAAAGTGGGTTTGATTTGCTCAGCGAGTTTTTTTGCGCTCTCTGCCACGGCCAGTGTGTTCGCGCCGGATTGACGCACAATACCCATGCCTAGTGCAGACTCTCCATTAAGGCGAAATGCTGCGTAAGGATTTTCCGGACCAGTTTCGATCCGCGCAACTTCACCTAATCGTGTCAACGATCCGTCTGCGCCGCGCGCGACGATCAACTGGCGAAATTCTTCTTCCGTACCAAAGGGGCGGCTCACGCGCAGCGTGACATTTTGATCGGTCGATTCAAGTCGGCCAGCGGGAAGTTCAACATTTTGGCTGCGCAACGCATTCTCAATGTCGCTCGGTGTGAGACCCAATGCCGCCAAGCGATCAGGCTGAAGCCAGATCCGCATGGATGGCCGTGCTTCGCCGCCCACAAATACACGCGCAACGCCGTCTAAGGATGAAAAGCGGTCTACGAGATTGCGGTCGACATAATCGCTAAGTTCAAGTCGCGACCAACCGGGCTTTGACACTACCAAGAACAGAATCGGCGACGCGTCTGCGTCGACCTTGCGCACTTCTGGCGGTAGCACTTCTTCGGGCAAGTCATCCGCTGCGCCCCCGACACGGTCACGGACGTCATTGGCGGCGCTATCTACCGACCGGCTCGGCGCAAATTCGATGGTAATCTCCGACTGCCCATCACGTGAACGCGATGTAATGGTCTGTATCCCCTCAATACCAGCAAGTGAATTTTCGAGGACTTGTGTGACGCGCGATTCAACGACTGTGGCTGCCGCACCAGTGTAGGTTGTCCCGACGGACACGATAGGGGGTTCCGTATCGGGATATTCGCGAACAGGTAGGCTTAAAAAACCGACAATGCCGACGAGCACCATTAAAATCGCAATAACGGCTGCGAATACGGGTCTGCGGACGGAGGTGTCGGAAATGTTCATATCAGGCGAGCATCAGCGCGTTTTGGCTGGAACGCCGCTGGACTTGGCGGGGCCAGTTCGCACGGTGGTGCCATCAGAAAGCTTTACCACGCCTTCGGTGACGATTTTTTCACCTACTTTAAGGCCTTCAACAACTTCAACTAAGTTGCCGTCGCGCGTGCCGGTTTTGACGGGCGTGCGCTTCACCTTAAGGTCGGAACCGACTGTGTAGACGAAGCTAGTATCGCCTTCGCGGACCAAGGACAATTCGGGCACAGCGGGAGCCGTGCGATTTTTCGATGTTATGGTGACAGATAATAGCATGCCCGGTTTCAACATGGCATTGCGGTTGGGCAAAACGGCCCGCAATGTTGCGGTGCGGGTTTGTGGATTGATGACAGGGTCAATAGCGGTAATCTTACCAGACGCGACATAGTCCGGGAAGGCAGCGGCCTTTGCCGTGATGACTTGCCCCACCCGGACGTTGGCAAGCATTGTCTCTGGCACATTAAAGTCGAGCTTGATGGAACTTAAGTCATTTACTGCGGCGATTTCGTCTCCAGCGCTGACCACTGCGCCAACGGAGATGCGCCGCAACGATACATAGCCGGAAAACGGCGCACGCACTACACGGTCACCAATCGATGCACGCGCCTCATTTGCTTGCGCCTTTGCCGCACTTGCAGAGGCAGTTTGCGCGTCCAAACTTGCGTTGGTTGCAAAGCCGCGGCGATGCAGTTCGCTGATGCGCGATAGTTGCTGTTCGGCTTCGCGCGCGCGGGCTTGCGCACTAGCAAGGGACGCCGTTTCCTGACCTTGCGCAAGAACGGCAAGCATTTGTCCCTTTTGCACATAGTCACCGTCAGAAAAACCGAGCCGCATTATTCGTTCGGTGACGGGTGCCCGAACCGAAACTTGCTCATTAGCATTGGCCGTTCCCACGGCGACGTAGACATCCGAAAATTCATGTACGGAAGCCGCGTCAATTGTAACCAGCGGAGAAGGGCGCTCACGCTTCTCTTCGCTGCCACCACATGCGGCCACACAGAACATCAATGACAGAATGATTGGCTTACGCATTTTTTCACCGGCTGGGGGTTCAGGAATTAGAAAACATCAAACCTGCTGTTGGCGCAACTTATCCCAATCGACCAGTCATTTTCGACAAATGAAACTTTTCTCTGAGAAAGCCCTGTTTGGCAGCAATCTGGCCAAGCTTGGCCAGATTGCTTTTTCTTCCCATCAATGCCGGATTATATGGTCAAATGCCGACAATCCGGCCTTCGTCCCTTCGCCCATCGCGACGATGATCTGCTTATACGGAACAGTTGTAACATCACCTGCGGCAAACACGCCGGGAATATTCGTCGCGTTATGCGCGTCGACTTCAATTTCCCCGCGCGGCGACAATGTTAGCGGACCTTTGAGCCATTCGGTATTGGGGACCAAGCCAATCTGTACAAAAATGCCATCCAGATCGATACGATGAGACTCGTCAGTATTTCTGTCGGTGTAAAGCAAAGCCTGAACCTTCTCGCCGTCGCCAATGACTTCGGTGCTCAGCGCGGAGGTGATGATATCTACGTTGGGAAGGCTGCGGAGTTTGTTTTGTAAGACAGCATCGGCGCGTAATTGTGAGTCAAATTCGATCAATGTGACATGTGCGACGATACCGGCAAGGTCGATCGCGGCCTCAACGCCAGAGTTGCCGCCGCCAATGACCGCGGTGCGCTTGCCCTTGTACAAAGGACCATCGCAATGCGGACAATAAGCGACACCACGATTGCGATATTCTTCCTCGCCGGGCACGCCCATTTGCCGCCAGCGCGCGCCGGTCGATAGGATTAAGGTGCGCGCCTTTAACGATGCCCCGCTTTCGAGTTTGACTTCGTGCAGACCATCCGCACCAGCAGGAATTAGTTCGGCGGCCGTCTGCAAATTCATGATATCGACGTCATATTCGCGGACATGCTGTTCCAACTGGGCGGCGAGCTTTGGCCCTTCTGTGTGCTGAACCGAAATGAAGTTTTCGATACCCATAGTATCGAGCACTTGCCCGCCAAAGCGTTCTGCCACGACACCTGTGCGAATGCCCTTACGCGCGGCGTAAATCGCTGCTGCCGCACCCGCAGGGCCGCCGCCGACGACCAGAACCTCAAATGGTTCCTTGGCCGCAATCTTTTCGGCAGCACGCGCAATCGTGCCGGTATCAAGCTTCGCCATGATCTGTGACAGGTCCATGCGGCCTTGGCCAAATGGTTCGCCGTTTAGGTAAACTGCTGGCACCGCCATGACCTTGCGTGTTTCCACTTCTTCACGGAACATCGCGCCGTCAATGGCCACATGGCTGACGCCGGGGTTGAGCGCAGCCATGATATTGATCGCCTGAATAACGTCAGGACAATTCTGGCAGGACAAAGAGAAAAATGTTTCGAACTTGAACGTGCCTTCAAGCGCCTTCACGGAATCTAGAAGTTCTGCCTCTTCTTTCGGCGGGTGACCACCCATGTGCAACAATGCGAGCACCAATGACGTGAACTCATGACCAAGAGGTAGGCCAGCAAATTGCGTTTCCGCTTTGCCATCTGCGCGGCGAATGGCAAAAGACGGCACGCGATCTGCGTGCCCATCATAACGAGCCGTCAGCAAAGGCGACTGTTCGACTACGGTTTCTACCAGCGCCCGCATTTCGGCAGACTTTGGGCCGTCGTCCAGTGTCGCGATCAGTTCAACGGGCGTCCGCAGATTTGCCAGATAGGTTTTTAGCTGGGCAGTTGTAGCAACATCAAGCATCGGGGAGGCCTTTTTCAAGCGAGCGGAAGCGCGCCGCGTAAAGAACGCGGCTGAAATTTTTCGAATAACGGTTTATCGGGTGCCACGCTGTTTGCACGGCACCCGGAATTTTGATTAGATCTTGCCGACGAGGTCGATCGAAGGTGCAAGCGTTTCGCTGCCTTCTTCCCACTTTGCAGGGCAAACCTGACCTGGATTTTCACGAACGTAAATCGCGGCCTTAATCTTGCGGACGAGTTCAACTGCATTGCGGCCAACGCCTTCACAGGTGATTTCCATAACCTGGATGACACCGTCTGGATCGACGACAAAGGTCGCACGGTCTGCAAGGCCCTGACCTTCGCGCAACACGCCGAAATTGTTGCTGATGACGTGGTTTTGGTCGCCGAGCATATGGAAATTGATCTTGCCGATCGCTGGCGAGCCATCATGCCATGCTTTGTGGCTGAAATGCGTGTCGGTCGATACCGAATAGACTTCAACGCCCATGCCTTGCAGATCTGCATATTGGTTGGCAAGGTCTTCCAATTCGGTTGGGCAGACGAAGGTCCAGTCAGCTGGATAGAAGAAAAAGACGGCCCATTTGCCCTTAACGTCGGCGTCCGAGACTTCGACAAACTTGCCTGCCTTATAGGATTGCGCAGTGAATGGCTTAATGCTTGTACCAATGATACCCATGTAACTTACCCTTTTTAGTTGAGGAGAGGTTGATTTAGACTGCCGTCCCTGAACACGATTTTCTTGCGATAGTCTAGCAACGCTTTTTGCAATGACTAATCGCTTTTGTCGATAATAAACCTATTCAACATCCGCTTTCGAATGTGCGAATAAGGCACATATCGCGCGCAAGGATGGCGTTAAGATCCACAAGCACCTTAACCGACTGGCTAACAAGAAAGCCAGCCAAGTGATACTGCCCAAATAAGATGTCGCAGATGCCTTACTCCATTCAGCAGCATGCTTCTGGTGATGTCTGTCACCATGTTCCAGGCCATTTGGCAAAGCCGAGTATCAAAAGATTTTACAAGAAATAGCAGTTATTCGGTGGTTTAAGGTAGAAAAGTTACTTGTGAATAGGGCGCAACCCGTGCACCTATAAAGCGTCGGGACGGTGCAAGGATAATTGGATCAGATTATGAAAAGACGGGCATTAAGCAGCATCATACTTGTACTGGCTGCAAGCGTTTCGGCATGTGGCGGCGGCGGAAGTGGTTCGGGTAACGACACAATCACCGTTCCACCAACGCCCCCTTCGCCGCCGCCGCCTACTTCGACTTGTAGTTTGCTCAATCGGCAGAATTTTGCGGCGTCCGTCCTGAATGAATGGTATTTATTTCCAGAAACACTGCCGACCACACTCAGCCCCGCAGCTTACAGCACGGTCAATGAATATATTAATGCCTTAACCGCGACAGCGCGTGGCCAGGGACGTGACCGGTATTTCACTTATATTACCTCTATCCAAGAGGAAAACGCCTATTTCTCGTCAGGTGCGACAGCCGGTTTTGGCTTGCGTCTCTCCTATCAAGGCACACGCTTATTCGTCATAGAGGCCTTTGAGGGCGCGCCAGCGCTTGCTACTGGTATTGACCGAGGCACGGAAATTTTAGGAATCGGCACAGATTCTTCGAATATCCAGCTGGTATCTGACATCATGGCGACGCAAGGCTCTGGGGGCGTATCCAGCGCTTTAGGTCCGAATACCGTTGGGACCAGCCGCGTATTGCGCATTACTGACGCAACCGGCACACGCAATGTCACCGTGGCCAAAGCAGAATATGAAGTTAGGCCTCTGTCGTCGCGTTATGGGGTTAAAATCATCGACAATGGCGGCGGACAGCGTGTCGGTTATATCAATATGCGCACGTTTATTTCGACCGCTGACAATCAATTGCGGACCGCGTTTTCGGATTTCCGGGCACAGGGCATTACAAATTTCGTTATTGATTTCCGCTATAATGGCGGCGGGCTTGTCTCAACGGCGGAGGTGATGGGCGACTTGCTTGGTGGCAACAGATCGAGCAGCGATATTTTCTCAGTAACGCGTTTCCGCGCATCCAAGTCATCCCAAAACGAAACGCGCCGTTTTGCGCCGCAGGCACAATCGGTGTCACCCGTGAAGATAGCGTTCATCTCTACCAACACTACTGCCTCCGCCAGCGAATTGGTGGCGGCCAGCTTCGCGCCGTTTCTCGGGGTCAATGCCGCTTTGATTGGCAGCAACAGTTTCGGCAAGCCCGTCGGGCAGATTGGGCTTGATCTGACAGCTTGTGATGACAGAATTCGCGTTGTTGCCTTTGCGAAAGAAAATGCTGCCGGGCAGGGTGATTATTTTTCGGGCCTTGCAGGCACCATGCGCGCCACTTGTGCGGCGAATGACGATATCACCCGACCATTGGGCGACCCGCAAGAGGCATCGCTTCGCACGGCGCTGGATTTCGTGGCCGGACGCAGTTGCACGCCAATCGCGCTGGCTCAAAGCGCGCAAAGCGCAAATGCACGAAACGAACGTCGTGTTTTACCTGCGCCGACAAACGCCAGCACAGCGCAGCGTGAGGTTCCGGGGTTGTTTTAAGGCATCGAGGATGCGCTCAGTCAGCCGACGTGGCTGCCTTTAGCGCGTGCAATACGCTCTGGGCATGCTCTTTGCGACAAATCAGCAAGTCCGGGATGTAAGTATCCGCCTGATTATAGACCAAAGCGCTACCATCAATACGGCTTACGTGCAGGCCAAAAGCGGCGGCAACGGCAGCTGGCGCGCAATTGTCCCATTCATACTGCCCGCCATTGTGCAGGTAGATGTCCGCCTCACCACGCACGACTGCCATTGCCTTAGCGCCGGCGGAACCCATTGGAATGCAATCAGCGCCTAAAGCGTTTGCTACGGTCAAGGCTTCTGCTGCGGGCCGGGTGCGGCTGACCACCATGCGCAGTTTTTTTGGTACGGCTGGGATTTCGGTAGGCTGGTCGCTTCTCAAAACAATATCTAAGCCGGGAAGTGCAACCGCACCAATTACCGGCGCGCCATTTATGGCGAGTGCAACGTGGACGGCCCAATCAGTGCGGCCTTCACCATATTCGCGAGTGCCATCAACAGGGTCGATGATCCACACGCGGGATTTTGATAGGCGCGCCTTGGTGTCCTTGCTTTCCTCCGAGAGCAATCCGTCGTCAGGCCGTTGCTCGGCAAGCGCATGGATCAGAAATTGGTTGGCAGTTTGATCGCCAGCCTTGCCAAGCGCATGCAATGATAGCAGCCCGCTGTCGCGTACTTGCAACAGTAATTTTCCAGCACTTTCGGCTAAATACGCGGCCAATGCGCTATCGTCGGCGATAATACTCATTTTAACGGCATTAGTTGGCGAACGATATGTTCAGCGGCTTCGACAGGACTCATTTCAACCGTATTCAC
Organism: Sphingorhabdus sp.; assembly: GCF_044239045.1. Lineage (GTDB taxonomy): Bacteria > Pseudomonadota > Alphaproteobacteria > Sphingomonadales > Sphingomonadaceae > Sphingorhabdus_B. Next base: position 17,330 of record NZ_JBIICD010000022.1, on the reverse strand, counting down.
GCGGATGTCAGGTTTTTCGGGTGGCTCATAGGGACTGTCGATACCCGTAAAATTCTTCAATTGTCCAGCGCGAGCCTTTTTATATAGCCCTTTCACATCGCGCGCTTCCGCGACCTCAAGTGGTGTGTCGACGAATATTTCGACAAACTCACCCTCAGGCATCATCGCGCGCACCATATCACGTTCCGCGCGGAACGGCGAAATAAACGCAGTCAAAACAATAAGGCCGGCATCAGTCATCAGCTTTGCAACTTCCCCCACTCGGCGAATATTTTCAATCCGGTCGGTTTCGGTAAAGCCCAAATCCTTATTGAGGCCATGGCGGATATTGTCGCCATCGAGCAAAAATGTATGCCGGTTCAGCAAATTGAGTGTCTTTTCCACTTCATTGGCAATTGTCGATTTACCCGAACCGGAAAGACCGGTGAACCATAAAATCTTCGGCTTTTGGTTTTTAAGCGCGGCATGTGCCTCGCGACCAATGTCGGTTGTTTGCCAATGAACATTTTGTGCACGACGCAGAGAAAAGTGCAGCATGCCGGCCGCAACGGTCGCATTGGTGATCTTGTCGATCAGAATATATCCGCCCAAAACATGATTGTTCGCATAGGGTTCGAACACAATTGGTTTGTCGGTCAATACTTCCGCGACCCCAATGGCGTTGAGTTCCAACGTCTTGGCGGCCATATGCTCCATATTATTTACATTAATTGTGTATTTTGGCGACTGAACGGTAGCGGAAACCGTTTGCGTCCCAAGCTTCAGCCAATAGGCCCGCCCCGGAACCAAAGCCTCGTCAGCCATCCAGACAATGGTGCTTTCAAACTGGTCGGACACCTCGGGTGGATTGTCTGCTGCGGCAATCACATCTCCGCGCGAACAGTCGATTTCATCTGCAAAGCACAGGGTGACCGATTGACCTGCAACAGCTTCGCTAAGCTCGCCATCCAGTGTGACGATCTTGGTGATCGTTGACATCTTTCCGGACGGCAGCACTCGAATAGCATCACCGGGACGCAGTGTGCCGGTTGCGATCTGACCTGAAAATCCACGAAAATCCAGATTGGGTCGGTTGACCCATTGTACCGGCATACGCAATGGCTTGGCCTGGTCCGCGTCATTGTCGAGCGCGACGGTCTCCAAATGCGTTATCAGCGGTTGCCCTGCATACCATGGCATATGGACCGAACGCTCTGTAATGTTATCGCCTTTGAAACCGGAAATCGGCATGGCGGTAAAATCTTGTATGCCGATACTATTCGCAAATGCGGTATATTCTGCGACGATGGCATCATATTTCGCCTGATTATAATCGATCAGATCCATCTTGTTCACGGCCAGAACGATGTTTCTAATGCCCAATAACTTGGCAAGGTAGCTATGACGCCGCGTTTGGACGAGTACGCCTTTTCGGGCGTCGATCAAGATTACAGCAAGGTCCGCCGTTGATGCGCCCGTTACCATATTGCGTGTATATTGTTCATGACCGGGGCAATCGGCAACGATGAATTTCCGCTTTTCAGTGGCGAAAAATCGGTAGGCGACGTCGATCGTGATGCCTTGCTCACGCTCGGCTGCAAGGCCGTCTACAAGCAAGGCAAAGTCGATTTCCTGGCCTTGCGTGCCCATCCGTTTGGAATCGGTTTCCAAAGACGCAAGTTGATCTTCAAAAATCATTTTAGAATCGTACAATAATCGACCGATAAGCGTCGATTTGCCGTCATCTACGGAGCCGCAGGTGATGAACCGCAACAGCGACTTATGCTGGTGGACATTCAGATAGGCATCGATATCCGAAGCAATAAGCTTATCGGTTTTATAAATGCTATTATGGGGGGGCGCATCTGACATCAGAAATAGCCCTCCTGTTTCTTTTTCTCCATGCTGGCGGCCTGATCATGGTCAATCGCACGCCCTTGGCGTTCGGAGGTGGTGGTTAGCAGCATTTCCTGGATAACTTCGGGCAAGGTTGATGCCATGCTCTCGACAGCGCCCGTTAGCGGATAGCAGCCAAGCGTGCGGAAACGGATCGAGCGTTCAACGGGAACCTCTCCGTCTTTCAACGGGAAACGTTCATCATCGACCATCAAAAGCATGCCGTCGCGTGTGACCGTGGGGCGCGGTGCGCTGAAATAGAGCGGCACAATCTCGATATTCTCAAGATGGATATACTGCCAGATATCGAGCTCGGTCCAGTTTGAGATAGGGAAGACCCTTATGCTCTCTGTTTTCGCCTTGCGGGCATTATAGAGGTTCCATAATTCGGGCCGCTGGTTCTTTGGGTCCCAAATATGACTCGCAGTGCGAAAAGAGAATATGCGTTCCTTGGCCCGGCTCTTTTCCTCGTCACGCCTTGCTCCACCAAAGGCGACGTCAAAACCATATTGGTCGAGCGCTTGCTTAAGCCCTTCGGTTTTCCAAATATCGGTATGCAATGATCCGTGATCGAATGGGTTGATGCCGCGCGCGATCGCCTCGGGGTTTTGGTAGACCAACAATTCCATGCCTGCATCGCGCGCAGCCTTTGCGCGCAAAGCGTACATCGCCTTGAACTTCCATGTTGTATCGATATGAAGCAATGGAAATGGTGGAGGCGCCGGATAGAATGCCTTGCGCGCCAAATGGAGCATTACGGCGCTGTCCTTACCCACGCTATACAGCATCACCGGCTTGTCAGCTTCGGCAACAACCTCCCGCATGATGTGGATTGCTTCTGCCTCAAGGCGGGCAAGATGCGTCAGGGTTTTGGTCATAGTTTGATATTCTTCCTATGCGCCTCATAGTCACGATTCATGGCGTCGGGCAAACAAGACATTCTTGCATGCGCGAATATCGCTGTTTTAGCGAAGGCAACCAAATGCAAGTGATTACAAAGTCTGGACCCAAGAGTCATGACATCTATCCGTATCGAGCGGAATGGGGAAGTAGCATTTCAGTCGACAAATGTTGAACCTAATGTCACGGCTTTGCCAAACAGTTTTTCGAATTTACGATGCAAGATTGGTCAGTAGAGAGCGCATACGGAAATGATATTTTTGGATCTGAGGGGAAGCGGACATCATGGATAACGACATTTTCGAACAGTTTATTGCGCAGCTTCAACGCTATGTTCGCGAACGGTTAATTCCGGCGGAGAAGGAAATTCTCGAAACAGACATTATTCCGGACCTGATCCTTACCGAAATGCGTGACATGGGTCTGTTTGGCTTAACGATGCCCGAAGAATATGGCGGCGCGGGAATGAATATTCAGCAATATATCCGCACGATCCGTGAATTGAGCTATGCTATGCCCTGTTATCGGTCAATCGCATCTATCAACATCGGGATGGTCTGTTCGGCATTCAAAAATGGCGGCACTGACGCACAGAAATCTGAATGGCTACCGCGCTTGGCAGCGGGTGAAATTGCCTCTTTTGGTTTGACCGAGCCAGGGTCCGGCTCGGATTCTGCTGCCATGCAGACCATCGCGGTGAAATCCGGTAATGGCTGGGTATTAAATGGGACCAAGCGTTACATCACCAATGCGCCATTTGCTAAGGTCGCCCTTATTATGGCGCGCACCAGCAAAGAAGCACTTCCCAAAAATGCCCATGTTTCGGCCTTTATTGTTCCTATGGACACCGCGGGCGTCACCGTTGGTAAGTCCGATAAAAAAATGGGGCAGGCGGGAAGCCATATTGCCGATATCATCATGGAAGATGTGAAATTGCCTGCCGATGCCATATTGGGCGGCGAAGAAGGTAAGGGCTTTGCTTTTGCGATGCAGAGCCTCGACAATGGGCGTCTGTCCGTGGGAGCTGCTGCAACGGGATATGCCCGCCGTGCGCTCGATAGCGCGCTGCGCTACGCGAATGAACGTAAGGCGTTTAGCGAACCGATTGCCAACTTCCAACTTATCCAACAAATGCTGGCGGATAGCGACATCGAAATCTATGCTGCCGAGTGTATGCTCGATGACGCTGCACGTCGCGCTGATGCAGGCGAGAATGTCTTGCGTAAGGCTGCTGCTGCAAAGGTGTTTGCTACCGAAATGTGTGGTCGGGTTGTTGACCGCGTGGTTCAGATTTATGGTGGCGCTGGCTATCTTGCAGAATATGACGCGGAACGTTTCTACCGTGACGCCCGCATTTACCGGATTTATGAAGGCACAACGCAAATTTTGCAGCTTCAGATTGCTAAACATATGCTGCGTGAATGGGCTGCCCAATCCTGATGTCGGAAGCCTGATGTATGTATGATTTGTTAGACGGTTTGAAGATTATCGAGGCGTCGTCCTTTGTGGCGTCGCCGACAGCTGGTCTGTATTGCGCGCAATTCGGGGCAGAGGTAATCCGTGTCGATCAGGTTGGCGGCGGCCCGGATTATCATCGCTGGCCAGTGACTGAGGCGAATGACTCGCTCTATTGGGAAAATCTAAACCGCGCTAAAAAATCGGTCGCGCTTGATCTGTCCAGTCCTCAGGGGCGTGAAATTCTGCAGGAATTGGTTCGGGCAACCGGTCAGTTCATCACCAACTTTCCCGCAGAGGGCTTTCTTTCGCACGCAAAACTAGCGGAGGGACGCGCTGATCTGGTGACCGTTCGGGTCATGGGATGGGCCGACGGGGCGCCTGCACTGGATTACACGGTGAATAACGCCGTTGGCTATCCCATGATGACTGGGCCTGGCCCGGAACCCGTCAATCATGTGTTGCCTGCTTGGGATGTCATCAGTGGCGCCTATGCGGCATTTGCAATGCTGGCGGCCATTCGTAGGCGGGAACAGACCGGCGCGGGTAGTGAGGTTCGCATTCCCCTGTCGGACGTGGCCATAGGAACCGTTGCCAATCTGGGCGGTATTGCCGAAGTGTTGCATAATAATGCCAATCGTCCTCGGCTCGGCAACGCGGTCTATGGATTGTTCGGGCGGGACTTTGTAACCAAAGACAATATTCGCACGATGATTGTCGTTGTCACACACCGCCAATGGGCAAATCTAATCGGTGCGCTTGGTTTGGCAACTCAAGTGGAGGCTATAGAGGCGGAGCGAGGCGTTAGTTTCGCCAAAGACGATGGGCATCGCTTTGATCATCGCGATGCGCTTTATCCTTTGTTTGAACGGGCGATTGGTTCGCTCGATCACGCGGCGATGGCTGCAACGCTTGATGAGGCCGGAATTGTTCATTCGGCCTATCGAACCATGTTGGACGCTGCGCATGATCCACGCTTGGTCGGCAATAACCCTATGTTTAGCGACTTTGACGCAAACCCATCGGGCTTCAATTATCCTGCTGCTGGTGCTTTTGGCAGTATTCCCCAATTGCAGCGTGGCGACGCAAAGGCAGCGCCGCGCAATGGGGAGCATAGCGAGGAAATATTGAGTACTTCGCTCGGCCTGTCCTCGGGCGAAATCGCTCGTCTTATCGACTCTGGAATAATAGGAATTGCCAAATGACTAAGCTTCGCCGTGCCGCTATTGTTGCACCCATCCGTACACCCGTCGGCAAATTTGGCGGTGCTTTATCCTCACTCAACGCAGGTGACTTGGGCGGTATCATCCTTAAGGCATTGATCGAAAAGACAAAGATTGATCCGTCGCACGTGGACGACGTGGTATTTGCCCAAGGCTATGGCAATGGAGAAGCACCGTGCATTGGACATTGGGCGTGGCTTGCGGCGGGCCTTCCGATTGAGGTGCCTGGCTATCAAGTCGACCGTCGTTGCGGATCTGGCCTGCAAGCAATTGTGAACGCCGCTATGATGGTTCAAACGGGCGTTAGCGATGTGGTGGTCGCAGGCGGATGCGAAAGCATGTCCAACGTCGAACATTACACGACCGATATTCGCAAAGGCGTTCGGGCAGGCAATCTAACCTTGCATGACCGGTTGACTCGTGGACGCGTCATGAGCCAGCCAGTTGAACGCTTTGGCGTGATCACCGGTATGATTGAAACAGCCGAAAATCTGGCCAAGGACCATGGCATTAGTCGCGAAGCGTGTGACGCATATGCGGCCCGATCGCACCAGCGTGCGGCGGCAGCATGGGCAAATGGTCTGTTTGACGATGAATTGGTGCCCGTCAGCATCGCGCAACGAAAAGGCGATCCAATCATCTTTGATCATGATGAAGGCTATCGTGCTGATGCGACGCTCGAAACAATGGCTGCCTTACGTCCGCTTGAAGGTGGCGTTGTTACGGCAGGCAATGCGAGCCAGCAAAATGACGCAGGCGCGGCTTGTCTTGTTGTCGCCGAAGACAAGTTGGAAGAGCTTGGGTTAGAACCCATAGCTTTTTTCCACAGTTGGGCCGCAGCTGGCTGCGAGCCTTCGCGCATGGGCTATGGTCCGGTTCCTGCGACGCAACGTCTGTTTGCGCGCAACGGCTTGAGTTGGAACGACATCGGCCTTGTCGAGTTGAATGAGGCATTTGCGCCGCAAGTGCTGGCCTGTCTCAAGGGATGGGGCTGGTCGGATGATGACAGTCGTCATGACATGCTCAATGTAAACGGTTCCGGCATTTCGCTTGGTCACCCCATTGGTGCAACCGGTGGTCGGATATTGGCGAACCTGACGCGTGAAATGCATCGCCGGGACGTCGGTTTCGGCCTAGAAACGATGTGCATTGGCGGCGGTCAGGGGATTGCGGCGGTATTTGAACGCGCATGAGTTTTGCGGCCGGTTTAAAAGCCGCTGAGGGCTATCGCGACGCGGCAAAATCGGCACTCGCTGCGCGTGTGACACAGGGTGATATTGATAGCGAGCAACGTGCTGCGCATGGTTTTGCCTGGGTAGCAACCAGCGTTGCCGCATTGGAAGCAGTCAGCCGCTGGCTTGAGAACAATGACGGTGGGACAGGGCTTGACCAACACATAGCATCGCTAATTTTCTCGGAAACATTGTGGCAGCTCGCCGGCGGGTTACCGATGGGGCAAAATGAAATTTTCCGGCCTGTCGATCTGGGGATGAGCACTGCCGCACAGACACTTGCCGACAACTGCACCTTTTGGCTCGACAGGGATCAAGCCAAAACGCGGGCTGCAGTGGCGCAGGCTTTGTCCGATGGTCAGATGCCCAGCGAGAATCTGCAAGACGCCGAACTGGACGCGGTCCGCGAACAATATCGGCGATTTACAACGAGCAGAATATTGCCAAACGCCCACAAATGGCACCTTGCGAATGACCTCATTCCCAATGAAACCATCGCTGAAATGGCGCAGCTCGGGACTTTTGGGGTATGTATTCCCACCGAATATGGTGGTTTGGGATTATCAAAGCTCGTGATGTGCGTGGTGACAGAAGAGCTGTCACGCGGTTGGATTGGCGCCGGGTCGATTGGCACGCGGTCAGAAATTGCGGGCGAGTTGATAGCGATGGGGGGTACGCGCGCGCAAAAGGCCTATTGGCTCCCAAAGATCGCAAGTGGAGAAATACTGCCGACGGCTGTCTTTACGGAGCCGGATACGGGCTCTGACCTTGGCGCGTTACAGACACGGGCGCGCCGCGATAATGGAAATTGGATCATTGACGGGGCAAAGACCTGGATCACCCATGCAAGTCGCTCTGACCTGATGACGATGCTGGCACGCACGGTGCCCGATGCGAAAGGCTATGCCGGGCTGTCGATGCTGCTCGTCCCCAAGCCGCGCGGAACGGATAGCGACCCGTTTCCGGCGACGGGCATGTCAGGCAGCGAGATTGAAGTGCTGGGCTACCGCGGCATGCGGGAATATGCGTTGCAATTTGATGGCATGATTGCCCCGGATGACGCCTTGCTGGGCGGCGAAGAAGGGCAGGGTTTTAAGCAATTGATGCGCACATTTGAAGGTGCGCGAATCCAAACAGCGGCGCGGGCCGTCGGTGTTGCCAAGCGCGCGTTAGAGCTGGGTCTGAACTATGCCACCAACCGCAAGCAATTCGGCAAAGCGATTATTGGTTTCCCACGTGTTGCCGACAAAATAGCCATGAGCTTGGCTGATTTCGTGATGGCGCGTGAACTCACTTACGCAGCAGCACGCGCCAAGGATTCCGGTAAACGCTGCGATATTGAGGCGGGCATGGCGAAGCTGCTGGCCGCCCGCGCGGCGTGGAGCAATGCCGATGCCGCACTGCAAATTCATGGCGGCAATGGCTATGCGCTGGAATATGAAATCAGCCGTGTTTTGTGTGACGCGCGGATCCTGAATATCTTTGAAGGTGCCGCAGAAATTCAGGCGCAGGTCATCGCCAAAGGTCTGATGGGAGGTCGCAACGAATGAGTGCATGGGACGCTTGGATTGGACGCGAAGACGTGCGGACAGATCGCATTGACCATGCTTTGGTGGCGCGCTGGCTTGCGACTTTTGATCGTTGCGCTATCGGCGATGCCACGGTGCCGCAGGGCCTACATTGGTGCATATGCGTATCAGACGCAGCAACCGCGCAACTGGGACCAGACGGCCACCCTGTGCGTGATGACAGCCCGCAAAGTTTCCTTCCGCCGGTACCCTTGCCGCGCCGCATGTGGGCATCGAGCAAAGTCGATTTTTACGCGCCGCTGAAGTTGGGTGAAGCCGTTACCCGCACGTCGCGTATCCAATCCATCACCGAAAAATCAGGCGGATCTGGCCAATTATTGTTTGTCGATGTCGCCCATGAAACTTTTGGCGAAGCCGGCATTGCGGTTCGCGAGGTGCAGAGCATTGTATATCGCGAAGCTGCCGCGCCAGACGCCGATTTATCACCGCCTGAAAATGATGTGGGAAGCTTTGATGCAGAAGGTTGGAACACGCACCGGATACTCGTTCCAACCGAACCGCTTTTATTCCGCTTCTCCGCACTGACGTTCAACAGCCATCGGATTCATTATGATCTGCCTTATACGCAAGGCCAAGAGCGCTATCGTGGGCTGGTTGTCCACGGTCCGTTGACGGCGACATTGTTGCTGGATTTGGCGCGACGGGAATTCGGCGATAATGCGTTGGCACATTTTTCCTACCGGGGCCTCTCACCGGCAATCTGTGGTGAGGCTTTGCATCTTGTGATGCGTGGATCGGGGAATGAAATCGAAATGGCCGCCTTTGCCGCAGATGGTCGGCAAGTCACGGCGGCAACCGCGCAAAGGAAACAACCGAATGTCTGAAAGCCCAGATATCAGCGAAATACGCCGTGCGGTCCAGGCATTATGCGCGGAGTTTCCTGGCGAATATTGGCGGAAAAAAGACCATGAGCGTGCGTATCCCGGTGAATTTGTCGATGCACTCACCAATGCGGGGTTTCTTGCTGCGCTCATTCCTGAAGTCTATGGGGGATCAGGGCTAAAGCTTGATGCCGCGGCTGTGATCATGGAAGAAATCCAAGCGTCCGGCTGTAATGGCGCTTCAGCCCATGCGCAGATGTACATTATGAGCACATTGCTTAAATATGGCAGTCCAGAACAGAAGCAGGAGTATCTGCCGCGCATCGCCACCGGAGAGTTGCGGTTGCAGGCCTTTGGTGTGTCGGAACCGACCAGCGGTACCGATACGCTTTCGCTGCGTACTGTCGCGGTTCGGGATGGCGATGATTACGTCATCAACGGCCAGAAAATTTGGACCAGTCGTGCGGAATATTCCGACCTGATGCTCCTACTTGCCCGCACAACGCCTCGTGAAGAGGTGGCCAGTAAGACCGAAGGTCTGTCCATTTTCTTGGTTGATATGCGCAAGGTCGTTGGCAACGGTATGACGATCAAACCGATCCGCACAATGATGAACCACTCAACAACCGAAATTTTCTTCGATGACATGCGGATTCCAGCATCCGCCTTGGTCGGTGAGGAAGGCAAGGGGTTTCGTTATATCCTTTCAGGCATGAATGCCGAGCGGATATTGATTGCCGCCGAATGTATTGGTGATGCCAAATGGTTCATCAAAAAAGCGACGGATTACTCCAAAGAGCGCAATGTGTTTGGCCGCTCCATCGGTCAGAACCAAGGTGTGCAGTTTCCGATCGCGCGCTGCTACGCACAAATGTGTGCGGCAGAATTGATGGTCCATCATGCGGCGCAGGTATTTGACACGGGCGGTAATTCGGGAGCAGAGGCGAATATGGCGAAGCTTCTAGCATCTGAGGCAAGCTGGGCCGCGGCGGATATGTGCGTGCAAACGCACGGCGGCTTTGGTTTTGCAGAGGAATATGATGTCGAACGAAAATTCCGCGAAGCGCGCCTGTATACCGTTGCCCCGATTAGCACCAACCTGATCCTCAGCTATCTTGCCGAGCATGTTCTCGGTCTTCCGCGCAGCTATTAAGTCAAGGATATGCCCATGAATTTCGCACTCGCTGAAGAGCATCAGATGCTCAAAGATCTTGTCCGCAAATTTGTGGACGCCCATCTTATGCCGCTGGAAAGCGATGTGCTGGCGCGCGAGACCGCAGGCAAAGGCAGTTATCTGACCAAAGAAGAACAGGCGCGTGTCGATCTTGTTTCGAAGGATCTGGGCCTATGGGGACTAGATGCGCCAGAGGAAGTAGGCGGCATGAACTTGCCGATGGTCGCTATGGTTGGTGTTGGTGAAGAACTTGGACGGACGGTTACGCCTTACACAATCCCACCAGACTCGCCTAATTTACGCATGATGATGGCTGCTGCGGACGAAAAGCAGCGCGAACATTATCTGGCGCCTTATGTGCGCGGCGAAACGATATCTGCCATTGGGATATCGGAGCCGGGTGCCGGAGCCGACCCGCAATTGATGAAGACCAGCGCAGTTCAGGATGGCGATGACTGGATCATCAACGGGCGCAAAATTTGGATCACAAAGGCGGATGAGGCCGATTTTACCATATTGATGGCCGTGACAGACAAAAATGCCGAAGGCCGGAATGGCATGTCGGCATTTCTGGTCGACCGCGACACGCCGGGCTTCAATGTCTTACGCAAAATACCAATGATTGACGGCACTGCGACCTATGAAATTGCGCTCGACGATTGCCGCGTCCCAGGCTGGAAACTGCTCGGCAAACGCGGACAGGGGTTTTTACCTATGCATATCCGGTTGGGTACCAGAAGGATAGAAATGGCCTCTTGGTCAATTGGTATGGCGCAGCGCGCGCTTGATATGATGATCGAATATGCGCCGCAGCGCGTGACCTTTGGCAAACCTTTATCGTCCCGCCAAACGGTGCAGAATTGGGTTTCTGATGCCGCTACGCGGATTCATGCCATGCGATTGATGACATATGATTGCGCATGGAAAATAGATGAAGGGCGTGACACCAGACAAGAAATTTCGATGATCAAATCCTATTGTACCGAAACTGCCTATAACATTGTCGACCATGCGATGCAGATGTTTGGCGGGATGGGGATGACGCGTGAAATGCCGCTATATCTGCTGTCCAACAAGTTGCGGACGATGCGCATTTATGATGGGCCAAGCGAAATTCACAATTGGGTGGTTGCACGAGACTTGCTCGGGACGCGCGACTGAATTAGCCGACAGGAATACGAACGCCGGAGGAGGGCGCCTAATTATGACTTATGAAACGATCACTTTGGATGTTGCCGACAAGATTGCAACTATCACCCTCAATCGCCCTGAACGCATGAACGCTTGTTCGCTCGAAATGGCGGGTGAAATAAACGATGCCGTTTCCAATGGTCTGGGTGATGCCCGTTGTCTTGTCATTACGGGCGCAGGACGTGGCTTTTGTTCTGGCGCGGATCTCTCCGCACGCGGCGATCGATCGGTTGCCCGCGGGGAAGGTAGCTACATCGCACTGACGCGGCATTATAACCCGCTGATGATGAACCTCGCGCGTTTGAATATGCCCATTGTCACGGCCATCAACGGCGCTGCAGCCGGGGTCGGCTGCTCTATCGGTCTATGCGGTGATTTTGTCATCGCGGGCAAATCCGGTTATTTTCTTCAGGCGTTTGTGAATATCGGCCTCGTCCCCGATGGTGGTGCCTCTTGGATGCTACCACGCTTGGTTGGCAAAGCGCGCGCAACGGAAATGATGCTGCTCGGAGAAAAAATCAGCGGTGAAAAAGCAGCTGATTGGGGCATGATCTACAAATGCGTCGAAGATGAAGCGTTGCATTCAGAAGCGCGCGCTCTGGCAACCCGGCTCGCCAACGGCCCGACCGTCGCATATGCTGTGATGCGCAAAAACATCCTGACCGCGTTGGAAAACTCTTACGCTGAACAATTGCTCGCCGAAGCCGAAGGGCAACGCATTGCCGGCAGTTCAAGCGATGCTGTTGAAGGCACCAAAGCATTCGTGGAAAAGCGCAAAGCAGAGTTCACCGGCCAGTAATGGACTCGAAACCGGGGGCGGTGCCCTATACTGGGTTTCACTCCCCATTTATATGGTGAGCCCTGCTGGGTTCGAACCAGCGACCTACTGATTAAAAGTTTGTCTTGTTTACGTTTGAATAACTTTGAGTAAGATTGGTATAGTTATAAAAATCAGTTATTTAATCGAAAAAAATACTTCACAGCAACGATTACATTTGATAAGATTTGTCAGGAATGGGGATTTGTGTTGCCCCAGTGTTTCCCTGATGGAGATTGAAGCTATGCGAAGCCAGAAGGTTCGTCTTTCCAAAGCGACAGTTGCCGAAGCGCAGCCAGCGGAGCGGGAATATGTGATGTGGGATGATCGCATCGATGGTTTTGGCCTTCGTGTCAGGCCCACTGGCAATAAGTCATTCGTTTTTGTGTATCGCACGCCGGGAGGTAGAGCGGGAAAAGTGCGCCGTGTGACATTTAAGGCCATTGACCTAGACACAGCCTACAAAAAAGCGACCGCGCTTGCTGGCAATTTTTATGTAGGTCGTGATCCGGCGGCCGACAAAGCAGCCGAACGGGACGAGGTAATTAAGGCTCGGAAGGTGATGACGGTGGCCAACGTGCTCGACAGGTTCATTTCAGATCACGCGAAGACTAACCTGAAAGCTAAGACTTGGACTGAGTATGAAAGGCTTGCGACCAAGCTGATTAAGCCTGCCATTGGCACAATGAAAATTGACACATTGGAACCGAAGTATGTTGCGGCGATGTATAATCAATTAAACGCGACGCCAACTCAAGCGACCCTTGCTGTCCGCGTACTATCCTCTGCAATGTCTTGGGCCGAGGAGAATGGGCTTCGCAAGCATGGACAAAACCCGGCTCGAATTCGGCTAAAAGGGACACGCAGGCGTCAGCGGCTGTTCAGTGACCGAGAGGTATCTAGACTTTTGACGGCTATCGATGAAGGCACTCTTTCTGCACTTACCAAGCTGGGCTTACGTTTGCTCTTCGCTACCGGATGCCGAGCCGGCGAGGTTTGCAACCTGCGATGGAGCGATGTCGATTTTGAAGGGAGCATTCTGCGTTGGCCCGATACCAAGACAGGCTTCGCAGAAAAACCACTTACAGGTGAGGCGCGCAAGCTGCTTCAGCAGGCCGACAGGATCGTCGGTGTGGATTGGGTTTGTCACGGCAGCGATCCTAGAAAGCCCATGCGAGTTGAAACGCTGGAAGCGGGCATGGAGCGTATCATGACCGAGGCTAAGATCGAGGCAGGTGAGAACGCTACCCTTCACCTCATACGTCACTGGTTTGCAACCAAGACCTACACCGATCCTTCCATACCCCTACCAGTGCAGATGGCCATTGTCGGTCATAAAAGCGTGGCGACAGCCATGCGCTATGCTCACGTAACTCGTGAAGAGGTCGGCCAAGCGGCAGCAGCGGCGGCCAAACGCAGGGGTGATGCAGTAAAGGCCGCATCCGAAGATGGAGAAATCATAAAAATGGAGTTGCAGGGGTGAGTAGGGAAGATGAGCCTTGGCCCGGGTTCGAACCACTGACGGAAGCGGAAGTCCAAAGGGAGCTTGCGAAGCGGACCAAAGATTGGAGTGATGGCGAGTATGAAGTACTAGGCGAAACCATATCTTTCTGTAGCCGACACAACTTGCCACTGCCTAAGTGGGCCACCGATGGTGCCTTAGACGCGATGTTCTTTGCTTATGTTAACGGATATGGCGCTCCCGGCAAAGGTAAGACTGGTAGCATACAAAAGCAGACCAAGCGTCGCCGAATAGACTTAAAGAGATACGGTGTCGCAGCCTCTTTCTTGGCAGAGCGAGTTCAAGGTGCAACTCGAGAAGATGCATTTAAAATGGCTCACGAAAAACTCGTCAGTACGGATGCACAAGGGTCTGCCGCCGCCATTGAGGCTAGCTATAACAGGCACTTGAAGCGGTTGCGTAATAAGTCTTAATTAACGCAGGCGGCAGCACCGCACAATTTCTGTCAAACCCCCACAATCTGAAACCAAGATTAAGATGGGGAACGGCAGATGGTTGATCTTTTTGCAGCAATTGAAGCGGGGGAATACTTGCGTACGCCTCCAGCTACACTTCAGTGGTGGCGCCACATTAAACGTGGTCCTAATTACGTGAAAATTGGACGACGTATATTCTATCGAAAATCCGACCTTGACGACTTCATCGGGGAGAATGTCCGTACCCCAGAAGTTTGCGATGACTTAAAGACCGCGGGACTTTGCCATGATAGCGGCGCCCGATAATGGCACTCGGGCTTGAACAACTGCAACCCAACCGAGATGTCATTGAGAACTTTCTCTCTGACGTTGTTCAAACGGACATCCATCTGGCTGCCATAACGCCTGACGGGGATATCTCAGGCAAGTACTTCGGTAGCGACGTGGAAGCTGCGACGAACTGGGCGGTGGATCAAAACGCGCAGGGGAGGGGGCTGTACCATACCACGAACAAATGCCACGCTGGCGTGACCAATAAGCCTAACAAGCAGGATATTCGCAAGGCGCGGTTAGCGCATGTTGACATCGACCCGCCGAAAGATGGCTCGGCTTTCGACAAAGCGGCTACTATCTGCGCACTCGAAGCCCTGCCTACTCCGCCCACCGTCATCGTGGACAGCGGTAATGGTGTTCAGGCCCTCTGGAAACTGGAGGAAGATGTCGACGATCTGGAACGTGTCGAGGCAATCAACAGGGGTATTGCCCAGCGGTTCGCAGGAGATAGCGGCCACAACATCGACCGCCTGCTTCGCGTGCCGGGGTCCGTGAACTATCCTAACGCTGCAAAGCGTAAGCGCGGATGTGTAGCCGTGATGGCAAAGCTTGTTAGTTTGCGCCCGGATCGGTTGAACGCGCTCGAATTGCTGGAACGCGAATTTCCTTTGACCGCCGCGCTATCAGCGCCCGCTCGGGCTTCAGTAGCCGTGCCAGACGAAATCGTCTTGCTGACGAGCGCCGACTTGTCGCGTGGGGATACGGCAAAGTTGTCAATGATGCTCGACCAGCCGGATAAGCACTTTCGCAATGCAGACCGCTCGGCTTGGGCCTACGGCATCGCATGCCAGATGAACGATGATAGGTATCCCGACGATGACATATTGGGCATCCTCCTAAATACAGCTAATGCAGGATGCGCCCACGTCGGTGATCAGTCTAATCCACTGCGCGCTGCTAAGCGCGCATTGTCTCGTGCTAAGGCGCGCTACATCCCAACCGGCGGGTCAATCTTCGCCAAATCATGCCCTCCTAACAGTAACCGACCAACAATCAGGATTGAGGGCGGTGCTCTTGCGGAAGAGGTCGATCAAGTCGAGCAGGCGCTAATAGCCGCTGACCTTGATTATTTCCAGATGGGAGGCCGCATTGTTCGGACGGGAGATATGCATCGTGCGAAGGTTGGTCTGACGGGAGGCTCTCATTCCCGCATTTTCGATGTTAGTGAAGCTGAACTTGTCGAAACGTTTACGACTGTCGCCGAATGGGTGAAGCCCGTTAAGTCCGGCGACGCTAAGGTTAACTGCCCGCCTCTGATTGCGGAGACTTATATGGCGCGCAAGGGCAAGTGGCGCCTTCCTCCGCTTGTGGGTCTTACCGATGTACCCACGATCCGCCGCGATGGAAGCATTCTCGCAGTTCCGGGTTACGACGGAAGTACGGGTCTGTTGTTCAAACCCAGCGGGACAAAAGTTCCGGCTGTACCGCAGTCACCCACAAAAGCTGATGCCCTTGCCGCACTCAATATACTCAAAAGACCCTTGGCTAGCTTTCCCTTCGTAGCTGAAAGCGACCGTTCAGTTGCGCTGTCTATTCTAATGACCTCTACGTGCCGCACCGCGCTTGGCAGTGCGCCATTGCACGCTATTTCCGCTCCTGCCGCTGGTTCAGGAAAAAGTACTATCATTGACCTTGCGTGCATTCTCCGCACAGGTCGCGTGGCTGCCACTATCGCCCAAGGCAAGACCGAAGAAGAGCTTGAAAAGCGCCTCGGTTCGATGTTTCTTGAAGGTGATGGCTTTGTCGCAATTGACAACTGCGAACGCCCGCTCGGTGGCGAGTTTCTGTGCCAAGCCTTAACCCAGTCCACCCTGAAGGTGCGCCCACTGGGTAAATCGACGGTTATCGAAGTGCCAACTGCTGCGGTGATGACCGCCACAGGCAATAACTTAACCGTTTTCGGAGACATGAACCGGCGCACCCTGCTTTGTCAGTTGGATCCCGGCGTTGAACGCCCAGAGTTGCGGCAATTTTCCTTCGATCCCGTAGAAGTTGTGCTGGCGCAACGTGGAGCAATGGTTGCTGCGGCCCTAACTGTCTTGCGCGCCTATCACGTTGCCGGACGTCCTCATCAGGTGTCGCCACTGGGTTCCTTCGCAGACTGGTCCAACCTGGTGCGCAGCGCACTAATCTGGCTTGGCTGCGCTGATCCCTGCGATACGATGGAAAAGGTCCGCAAGGCCGATCCTGCACTTGCCCAGATCAAGGCGGTCATGGCGCAATGGACAAAGGTGATCGGCCAGAAGAGGGTCACGACTGGGGACCTCAACACGCAGGCTGAAGAGATGGTAGAGGTCTCCCTAGGTTCCAGCAGCAAAAAGCCCAAGTATCCCGAATTCCGGGACGCACTCCTAGCAGTTGCAGGCGAGGGCGCACGCATCAATGGTCGCAAACTTGGAAAGTGGCTTTCCAAATACGAAGACCGCGTTGTTAACGGACGCAAATTCCTCTCCCCGGGTACGCGTGGCGGGCAATCTGTCTGGATCCTTGAGATGGTCGCGCCATCTCCCAATGCCGCTCCTGCGGAAGGTGATTAGGGGGTTTTGGGGGTTTCTCTAGGCTTATTCTTAAGAAGAAAAATTGGAGAAGGATATGTGTACGTATATGAAAACAGGCAAAACTAAATCCCCCAAACCCCCAAACCCCCAAACCCCCAAACCCCCAAACCCCCAAACCCCCTAACCACCTACCCACTGGTTCGTGGGTGCCGACGGCGGATGCTTGGTCATCCCCGCGGTCTTTCAAAGCAAGGATAAAGGATCGGCAGACCACGGCCCCCTCT
>NZ_JBIICD010000008.1:0-89075 GCF_044239045.1 Sphingorhabdus sp. | reverse complement strand
GCTTCGCAGCGCGCAACTTTGAAAGGCCTTGGCCTTGACAAGATGAACCGCGTTGTCGAAATCGAAGACACTGCCGAAGTGCGCGGAATGATCCGCACAGTTCGTCACATGGTCCAAATTCAGGACTAATCACATTAGCGCGAATTAAAGCGAAAGCGAGTGCACGACATGAAATTGAATGACATTAAAGATAACGAAGGCGCCCGCCATCGCCGTATGCGCGTTGGCCGTGGTATTGGTTCGGGCAAGGGTAAGACCTCGGGTCGCGGCCAAAAGGGTCAGACCAGCCGTTCGGGTGTTTCGATCAACGGATTTGAAGGCGGCCAGATGCCACTTCACATGCGTATTCCAAAGCGCGGCTTTAACAATATCTTCGCCAAGGACCATGCCGAAGTAAATCTTGGCATGATTCAGAAGTTCATCGACGCCAAGAAAATCGACATCAAGGCCGTTGTTGACCATGCTGCATTGAAGGCCGCGGGCCTAGCACGTGGCGGCAAAGATGGCGTTCGTTTGCTCGCAAAGGGTCAACTGACTGCGAGGGTCAACTTCTCGGTCGCAGGTGCTTCAAAGGCAGCGATTGAAGCTGTTGAAAAGGCAGGCGGCAAGGTTGAGGTATTGACCAAGGTTTCGGCTTCGGAAAAGGCGGCTGCAAAGAAATCTTCCGTCAAAAACGTTGCTAAAGAAGCCGCGGCTAAGAAATAAGACTGAGGCGACGACTTCGCTCTTGTCATGCCAGCCCCGCTTCCCGATATGGGCTGGCGGGGTTTGACATTTCTGGGGGTCGTCCGGATACAGTCAGACGTAATTTTTGGGATTAAGCCGATACGCACGCAAATTGCGCTCGGCGTTAATCCGGAACCAAGGAACGAATATCATGGCATCTAGGGCCGACCAAATGGCCTCGAACCTCAATCTATCGAAGTTCGGGCAGGCAACAGAGCTTAAGAACCGCATTTGGTTTACCATAGGCGCGCTCATCATATTCCGTTTATTGAGTTTCGTGCCATTGCCTGGCGTCGATCCTGTCGCGCAAGCCGCTTTATATGCCAATAATGCCGCTGGCGGCGTTCTCGATATTTTCAACACCTTCTCGGGCGGCAGCCTTGAGCGTATGAGCCTCATCGCGCTGGGCGTTATGCCGTATATCACCGCCTCGATTGTGGTGCAGCTTGCGGCATCACTGTCGCCCACGCTTGCCGCGATCAAGAAAGAGGGCGAGAGCGGGCGCAAGAAGCTCAACCAATATACGCGTTATGGTACAGTGTTCCTGACCGCGGTGCAGGGCTATTTCCTTGCCGCCGGCCTCGAAAGCCTTGCGGCTGCCAATGGCATTGGCGCTGTGGTCGAGCCGGGCCTGATGTTCCGTATCGTCGCAACCATCAGTCTTATTGGTGGCACCATGTTCTTGATGTGGCTGGGTGAACAAATCACGTCGCGGGGAATCGGTAACGGTATTTCGTTGATCATCATGGCAGGCATCGTCGCGCAAATGCCGCGTTTGTTCGCGCAATTGTTAGAGGGCGGCCGTACGGGATCGATCAGCGGTTTCGTCATTGTAGGTTTCATCGCGATGTTCATCAGCCTCACGCTGCTGATCTGCTTTATGGAGCGTGGCCAGCGCCGGGTGCTTATTCAATACCCCAAGCGCGCAACGCAGCGCGGGATGATGCAGGCGGACCGCAGTCACCTTCCTTTGAAAATCAATACCGCCGGGGTTATCCCACCTATTTTCGCTTCGTCGCTGTTGCTTTTGCCGATCACGATCACACAATTGGGTGGTAATACGGTTGCGGGCGAAAGCGCCATGGGTGACTTCGTGATTTCGCTGAACCAATATCTTGCCCATGGGCAGCCAGTATATTTGGCGCTCTACGGCCTTGGTATTGTCTTCTTCTGCTTTTTCTACACTGCGGTCGTGTTCAATCCGGAAGAGACGTCGGAGAACCTGAAAAAGGCCGGCGGCTTCATCCCCGGCATTCGCCCTGGTAAAAACACCGAATCCTATCTGGATTATGTGCTCACGCGGATCACGGTGCTTGGTGCCGCATATCTGACATTGGTTTGCTTGCTGCCGGATTATGTGATGGCACAGACAGGGCAGCAGCAATTTTTTGCCATTGGTGGAACCAGCCTGCTTATTCTAGTGAATGTCACGATCGACACGATCTCTCAGATCCAGAGCCATTTGCTCGCGCATCAATATGGCGACCTGCTGAAAAAGGCCAAGCTGAAGGGTGGACGCACCCGCTAAACGGTGCGACATCGAAACGAATCGGGGACACGTTTCATGAATATCATCCTTTTGGGGCCTCCGGGCGCTGGTAAGGGCACACAGGCTGCCTTTCTTGTCGAGAAATATGGCATGGTCCAATTGTCGACGGGGGACATCCTGCGTGCGGCGGTCAAGGCTGGTTCGGATGTCGGCAAAATGGCGGATGACATCATGAAGGCCGGGAAACTGTTTCCTGACGAGTTGATGGCGGAAATTCTTGGCGAACATATGGACGCCATTCCCGCCGACAAGGGCCTCATTTTCGACGGATACCCGCGCACTGCACCGCAAGTTGCGTTGTTGGATGGATTGCTCTCCGCGCGTCACCGAACACTTGATCATGTCATTGAGCTGGTTGTCGATGAAGAGGCGTTGGTTGCGCGCGTGGTTGGCCGCTACACCTGCGCGAATTGTGGCGACGGCTATCATGACGTTTTCAAGCAACCAGTCGTTGGGGGCGCCTGCGATAAATGCGGTGCGCATGAATTCAAGCGCCGTCCAGATGATAATGAGGAAACAGTGCGGACCCGCATGGCGGAGTATCGCGCAAAGACCGAGCCGATTTTGCCTTTGTACGATGCACGCGGCCTCGTCAGCCGGGTTGATGGCATGGCTTCGATTGAGGACGTGACCGACGCCATTACCGCTATTGTCGGCTGACCCCGTCACCCTTGCGTAAGCAGGGTCCTTGGCCATTCATGTACGATAGTATTAATGGCCAATTCTGCCCAAATGAACGGCGCTTTTATTTCCCTTGAATCGGGGCTAGGCTTTTCACATGAAAAGTAACCTTTTTACTGCCGGACTACTCGCCGCAATATCATCTCCTGCCTTTGCTGAAGTCAAATCTGCGTCCGATACGGGCTTCAACTCGGTTCATATTGCGACCGTTGATGCGACGCCTGAAGATATTTGGAAACGCCTGCTGACGCCAAAGGATTATTGGAACAAGGCACACAGCTGGTCGGGCTCAAGCGCAGGTTTTTATATCGACGCGCAGGCTAATGGTTGTTTTTGCGAACTGTTTCAGGAGGCTGATGTAAATGGCAATCTGAAGACCGTCGGTAGCGTTGAGCATATGCGGGTTATATTTGCGCAGCCGGGCAAAGTATTGCGTATGCAAGGTGCACTTGGTCCGCTCCAGTCGGAAGCTGTTACTGGCACGCTTACCGTTGCCATGGAGCCTGCTAAGGACAATGCAGGCACGCGGGTCAGCTTCTCTTATGTAGTGGGTGGTTACATGCGCTACAAAGTATCGGAAATTGCACCTGCCGTAGATAAGGTGCTGGGTGAGCAATTTAAAAGCATGTTGTCGCCTTATGCGCCCGCAGGGACGGAGCCACCCAAGGTGGATAGCTTCAAGCTCGATATTGAGACGATTGAGGAAGCAGTCTCGGACGAAGCGTCTGAGGTCAGTACTGCGAATCCCGATGAAGATGCCTCCGTCAGTGAGCCGCCCCGAACGTTATGAAGCACCTGTTGTTGATCGCCGCAACGTGCGGTCATCCAACCGCGAACGGCAAGATCATCGCGTTCATTGAAGAAAATGCCAGTCATGGCAAAACCAAGACCAAAGGCAAGGGATAGCGCGCCTCTGGCCTTGACAGTTGACGCGACTCACCGTAAGGCTCGGCTAATTCCGAACATCTGGTGCAGCCAGCAGCGCGTTTATGCGTCCGCTGGTTTTGTGCGTTTCGGGATATCATCAGCGTTGAGATAGGGTTTGTCCTCTCGGGGGCACCTGTGGAGCAGGAGTAAATAAATTGGCACGTATTGCCGGAGTTAACATTCCAACCAACAAGCGCGTGATCATTGCGCTTACCTACATTCACGGTATCGGCCGCACTAAAGCCGTCGAAATCGCGACTAAGCTGGGAATTGATCATAGCCGTCGTGTGCAGGACCTTTCGGATGCCGAAGTTCTGCAAATCCGCGAAACCATCGATGCGGGCTACACCGTAGAGGGCGATCTTCGCCGTAACACATCGATGAACATCAAGCGTTTGATGGATCTCGCCTGCTACCGTGGCCTTCGCCATCGTAAGGGCCTTCCCGTCCGTGGTCAGCGCACGCATACCAATGCGCGCACCCGCAAGGGCAAGTCCAAGGCAATCGCGGGCAAGAAGAAGTAATTACTGGCCTAGGCCTAATTATTTTTTCTTCGCATTTTCGAATAGGATACACACTATATGGCACGCGAACCACAGCGCATTAAAAAGCGGGAACGCAAAAATATCTCGGCAGGCGTCGCGCACGTCAATGCCAGCTTTAACAACACCATGATCACGATCACCGATGCCCAAGGCAACGCGATCAGCTGGTCTTCAGCAGGAACCATGGGGTTCAAGGGTAGCCGTAAATCGACCCCTTATGCAGCCCAGGTTGCCGCAGAAGACGCCGGCAAGAAAGCTGCTGAACATGGCGTTCGCACATTGGAAGTCGAAGTTAAGGGCCCGGGTTCGGGTCGTGAATCGGCGTTACGCGCATTGCAGGCGGTGGGTTTCACCATCACCTCGATCCGTGACGTGACCTCGATCCCGCATAACGGCGTGCGTCCTTCCAAGCGTCGGCGCGTCTAAGCATTCGTTTCAGGGGCGGCTGTTCAGTCGTTCCTTCTTTTACCCGCGATCCGGCTCGGTGCACCAAATTGCCGGTTTTGCAAAACCCAAGGGGAAATCCATGTCCGTCAATATCAAGAACTGGCAGGAACTGAAAAAGCCCAACGCGCTTGAACTCAAGTCAGGTAGCGATGCGAAGCGTAAGGCCGTTTTTGTTGCTGAGCCGCTTGAGCGTGGCTTTGGCTTGACGCTCGGCAACGCGCTGCGTCGCGTATTGCTCTCGTCGTTGCAGGGCGCAGCAATTACTTCGATCAAGATCGAGAACGTGTTGCACGAATTCTCGTCGCTTGCTGGCGTACGTGAAGATGTCACGGACATCGTTTTGAATATCAAACAGGTTGCGTTGAAGATGGAAGGCGAAGGCCCCAAGCGTCTTCAGCTCTCGGCCACTGGCCCTGGCGCTGTAACCGCTGGCGACATAGCTGTGTCTGGCGACATCCAAGTGATGAACCCTGACCTCGTCATCTGTCATCTAGATGATGGTGCAACGTTGAACATGGAAATCACTGCCGACAGCGGCAAGGGTTATGTGCCTGCAGTCGCCAACCGTCCTGCAGATGCTCCCATCGGATTAATTCCGGTCGACAGCCTGTATTCACCTGTGCGCCAAGTTGCGTATAAGGTCGATAACGCCCGCATCGGTCAAGAGCTGGACTATGACAAATTGTCGTTGACCATCGAAACCGATGGTACCGTAACTCCAGAAGACGCCGTGGCCTATGCTGCCCGTATTCTTCAGGACCAGTTGCAAGTGTTCGTCCACTTTGAAGATTCGATGGCCGCATCGTCGCCAATGGTCGGCATGTCCGCGCCGTCGGCTTCTTCCGAAGAATCGGATGCAAACCAGCTTAACCGTTATCTTCTCAAGAAGGTGGATGAGTTGGAACTGTCGGTCCGCAGTGCAAACTGCCTCAAGAACGACAACATCATCTACATTGGTGACCTCGTTCAAAAGAGCGAAGCCGAAATGTTGCGTACACCTAATTTCGGTCGCAAGTCGCTGAACGAAATCAAGGAAGTATTGTCGTCTATGGGCCTCCGTTTGGGTATGGACATTCCCGGATGGCCGCCAGAAAACATCGAGGAAATGGCCAAGAAGCTCGAACAAGAGCTGCTCGGTTAAAAAATATTTGGGCCAAGGCAGTGCTTTGGCCCAACATACAGGGAAATGGCCGCCCTTAAATGGCCAGGATCGGGGTACCTGATACGGCCCCCCTACGAACGAAGGAATGAAATATGCGCCATAAAGTTGGCCACCGTAAGCTGCAGCGTACCACGTCGCACCGCACCGCGATGCTTCGCAACATGGCAGCGTCGCTAATCAAGCACGAACAAATTAAGACAACTTTGCCAAAGGCGAAGGAACTGCGTCCTTATATCGAAAAGCTTATTACGCTTGCGAAAAAGGGTGGCCTGTCCAACCGTCGCCTCGCGATGAGCCGTTTGATGGACGATACGCAATTGGTGAAATTGTTTGACGAGCTGGCGACACGTTATGCTGATCGCAGCGGTGGTTATAGCCGTGTGATCAAGGCTGGCTTCCGTGGTTCGGACGCTGCGCCAATGGGCGTCATCGAACTGGTTGACCGCAATGTCGATGCCAAGGGTCAAGACAGCGGTCCCGTAGAAGTGCTGGACGACAGCGAGTAAACGCGTCTTACCATAGAATTTCAAAAGGGCGGTATCCGAGAGGATGCCGCCCTTTTTCTTTGGTTTAGGCTCTAGCTGCGACCTTACGATTGTGACATGCCCACTAAGTTGCTTTAACGCGGATGGGGCGCAATATGGTTGGCGTTCATGTGCCGACGTTATAGTCGTAAAAAATTATATCTGAGAGTTGGGGAAATGAGATTATGCGAAGCGTATTTTTGCTTGGGGCTGCAATCATGATGGCACCAATTTCGGCTACGGCAGTGGACAAAGACACGGCAACCGCAGACATCACTACCAAGCTGACTTATCCGAACACTAAGACTGTAAATGTCGTCGATGACCAATTCGGCGTAAAAGTTGCGGACCCCTATCGCTGGCTTGAGGATGATGTCCGCGTCAACGCCGAAGTCGCGGATTGGGTAAAGTCGCAAAATGCTGTGACAGACGCGTATTTGGAAAGTTTGCCCGGTAAAAAAATCCTGGCCGACCGGATGAAGAAGCTGTTCGATTATGAACGCTTTGGTCTGCCAGAAAAGGCAGGCGGCTATTATTTTTTTAACAAGAATGACGGATTGCAGAATCAGTCGGTTTTGTATGTGCGTAAAGGGCTAACGGGCGCTGACCGTGTGCTGCTTGATCCGAATGGCTGGGCAAAGGATGGCGCAACTGCGTTGGATAGCTGGGTGCCTTCGCAAAATGGCAAGCTGCTCGCTTATGCGATTCAGGATGGTGGTTCCGACTGGCGCACGATTAAGGTACTCGATACCGCGACTGGCAAGGTTTTGGCAGACGAAATCAAATGGGCCAAATTCACGAATATAAGCTGGGTGGGTAATGAAGGGTTTCTCTATTCCCGTTTCGCCGAACCACAAGAAGGCGCTGCATTTCAGCAGCTGAATTATAACCAGACCGTTTACTATCACAAAATCGGTACACCACAGTCGGAAGACAAAGCGATTTACGCCACGCCCGATAAGCCCGAATATGGCCATAGCGCGCAGGTGACGCATGATGGTAAATGGGCGTTGATTACCACCTCGTCCGGCACAGATGAGAAATATGAGCTGCACATTATGCCGCTTGGCAAAAACCCGACTTGGAAGGCGCAGCTTTTGGTCAAGGGGCTAGAGTATGACTGGGGCCTAATCGAAGGCATGGGCAACACATTGTGGTTCACCACCAACAAGGATGCGCCAAAACTGAAGGTGGTGAGCGTGGACCTTGGGGCTAAGGTGCCCATATTTACAGATGTTATTCCTGAACGCGCAGAAACGCTATCGCGGGCGCAAATCGTCGGCAATCGTATGATCCTATCGTACATCAAGGACGCCAAATCGATGGCATTGATGACGAACCTTGCAGGTCAGCCTGTTCAGGAAATTCAACTCAACGCGATTGGCACTGCCAGTGGCTTTTCCGGCACACCGGGCGAACCAGAAACATTTTATGGTTTCTCCAGCTTTAATCAGCCAGGCGCCGTCTATCGATTTGACAGCAATAGCGGAGTATCGACACCTTTTGCGGAACCGAAGTTGAGTTTCAACCCGCAAGACTTCAGTGTCAGCCAGGTTTTTTATCCGTCAAAGGACGGCACGAAGATTCCAATGTTCATCGTGCACAAGAAGGATGTTGATCTGTCCCAAGGTGCACCGACTTTGCTCTATTCTTATGGCGGGTTCAACATTTCGCAGACGCCGACATATTCGGCAACGCGGATGGCATGGTTGCAATCCGGTGGCGTATTTGCACTGGCGAACATTCGCGGTGGTGGCGAATATGGCAAGCCTTGGCATGACGCCGGTCGGCTCATGAACAAGCAAAACGTCTTTGACGATTTTGCAGCGGCAGCGGAATATCTCATCGCCAGCGGCATTTCGGCCAAAGGCAAAATTGCTATCGAGGGCCGTTCCAATGGCGGCTTGCTGGTTGGTGCATCGTTGAACCAGCGCCCTGACCTTTTTGCGGCGGGACATGCTGCTGTCGGTGTTATGGACATGGTCCGCTTTGACCGGTTTACTGCGGGCCGCTATTGGGTCGATGATTATGGCTATCCTAGCAAAGAAGCCGATTTTAAGATGCAGATGACCTATTCGCCCTATCACAACATCAAATCAGGCGTCGAATATCCGGCTGTAATCGTGTCGACCGCTGACACCGACGATCGAGTGGTCCCAGGGCATAGCTTCAAATATATCGCCGCTCTTCAGGCGGCACAGACCGGAAGCAAACCGAAAATTATCCGTATTGAAAGCCGTGCGGGTCACGGTTCGGGTAAGCCAACCGACAAGGTGATCGACGAATATTCGGATATCTATGCATTCCTAGCAAAATGGACGGGTCTGAAACTGACTGAATAATCGGTCATCCAAAGCGGCTAGGCCGTGGACCCATGGAGGCATTGCGGCTTGGTCTGAAAAGGCTGAGCCGCTTGATATTTGAATTGGTCGTTTCCTTGATTGCTTTTGCCCAATCGCTTTACTTGCCACGCCACCCAAAACCCGCCACAGTTAGGTCATGGCAAATTTGATCGCATTCCTTTTGGGCCTCGTTGCCCTTGTTCTGGCCTTCATTGGGTTCATCCCATTTCTCGGTTGGTTGAACTGGCTGATTATCCTGATCGCGGGTGTAGGCGCCGCATTTGGGTTCATCTCGGATAAAAGTGGCGGTCGTAATTTTTGCCTAGTGGTGATGGCAATTTGCGCGCTTCGCCTCTGGATAGGTGGCGGGATCATCTGACCCTGATTTTTAGGGCGGGGGCTAAAACTATGGCAGACAAAGAACAAACCCCGCAGCCAAGCGGTCTGCCTTATGCGATATCGGCTTATATGATCTGGGGATTTGTCCCCGTATATTTTAAGCTCTTGAGCCATGTGCCGCCAATCGCCATCGTGGCGCAGCGGATTTTATGGTCAATTCCCTTGCTGCTAATCATCATGGGGTTTCGCAAACAACTGCACGAATATGGCGCTATTTTTCGGCATAAGGTGCACTTACGTAACCTGCTCGCCTCGGCAACGCTGATTGCGATCAACTGGCTGATTTATATTTGGGAGTGTCTACCGATCACATATTGGCGGCCAGTCTCGGCTATTATCTAAATCCTTTGGTGAATGTGCTTTTGGGCCGCCTGTTTCTGGGCGAGCGGCTGCGTCCGCTTCAAATGGTGGCTGTTGCGGTCGCCGCCATTGGCGTTGCGATCCTCATCGGCGATGCGCTTGACACATTGTGGGTATCGGTGTCCTTGGCTCTCAGCTTTGGCCTATATGGCCTCATCCGCAAGATAACGCCCGTTGGCTCTGTGCCTGGTCTTGCCATTGAAACGACCTTGCTTGCGCCCTTATCGCTTGGCGCAGTGCTGTGGTATGCACAGGCGGGCACTGGCGGCTTCGGCGATGATCTCACGACGTCAGGGCTATTAATCATTGCTGGCGCGGTGACCGCTATCCCGCTGTTGATGTTTGCAACGGCGGCGAGGCGGATGAGTTATGCTAGCCTAGGCTTCGTGCAATATATCGCGCCGTCGATTGCGTTCTTGCTGGGCGTCTATGTTTATGGCGAGCCGTTGAGCACAACCAAGCTGGCGTGCTTCATCCTGATCTGGGCCAGCATCGCGATATTCTGCGCCGATGCGATCAAGACCTATCGGGCCGCGAAGGTCTAAGCCTTATACCGCCAACGCAAAGTTTCACCCGCGTGGAAGGGCACAACCGAAACGCCGTCTAGTTCCAGAAGCTCTGGCACAGCGGTATCAATACGCTCCAACGTTACGCGGTCTTCATTCAGCGGCAGGCGGTAAAAACGCGGACCGTTTTCTGACGCAAATGCCTCGAGCTTATTCAGCGCGCCTTCTTCTTCAAAGACCGCAGCATAGCTTTCCATTGCAAAGGGCGCGTTGAAGATCCCGGCGCAGCCACATGCGCTTTCCTTGGCGGATTTGTCATGCGGCGCGCTGTCGGTGCCAAGGAAATATTTGGCGCTGCCGGATGTCGCAGCCTTGCGCAGGGCAACTCGGTGCACTTCGCGTTTTGCCACGGGCAGGCAATACGCATGCGGACGGATGCCTCCTTCGAACATGGCGTTGCGGTTGATATGCAAATGCTGCGGCGTGATTGTGGCGGCGATGTTGTCGCCGGCATTATCGACAAAGGCGACCGCATCTGCCGTGGTGATATGTTCAAAAACGACGCGCAGCTCAGGCAAGTCGCGCACGAGCTTTGACAGAGTTCTCTCGATAAACACAGCCTCCCGGTCGAATATGTCGACATGGGAATCGGTGACCTCTCCATGAATCAACAATGGCATCCCAATGCGCGCCATATGCTCAAGCGCGGGCATTATGTTGGCCACATTGGTCACGCCATGGGCGCTTCCGGTCGTTGCATGGGCGGGGTATAATTTTGCAGCGGTAAACACACCTTCGGCAAAGCCTCGCGCCAGTTCTTCGCCGTCCGTTGCGTCGGTCAGATAGGCGGTTATCAAAGGCGTGAATTCGACCCCTTGGGGTACAGCAGCCAAAATGCGTTCGCGATAGGCTGCACCCGCTTCCACCGTCGTAATAGGCGACGACAGATTGGGCATGACAATAGCCCGCGCGAATTGCGCTGCGGTATAGGGCACCACGCTGCGCATCACGGCATTATCGCGCAAATGGACATGCCAGTCATCGGGGCGGCGGATGGAAAGAATCGTCTGGTCGGTCATGGCTTCCCTTTAAGCGTTCATCCCCCTATCTGTCACCTATGCGAAACACCCGTCTATATGACCGTCATGTTGTCCGTCTGTCGCCCACCGAAGCAGGCGAAGATGTGCGTCAATTCCTGCAAGGGCTGGTGACGCAAGATACCGCAGCCTTGATGCCCTTATGGGCAGGGCTGTTGAGCCCGCAAGGCAAGGCGTTATTCGATTTCCTGTTATGGGCAGATGGTGACGATGTGCTTATCGATTGTGAGGGCATACAGGCAGAGGCGCTTGTGCGACGGCTGTCAATCTACCGGTTGCGGAGAAAAATTGCGATTGCAATTGACCCGGCCACTGCGGTCTTTTGGAATGCAGACGGCAACGGTGACCCGCGTCATCCCGATATGGGCGAACGATGGCTTGCTACACCCGCAGCAGATGATGTGGACGTCAGCGCCGAATATCGCGCGCATCGGCTAGCCTTGGGCATCACTGAAGGTATGGCCGAGCTTGGAAGCGAGCAAACCTTATGGCTTGAGGCTAACGCTGCGGAGCTTAATGGCGTATCGTTTAACAAGGGCTGTTATGTCGGGCAGGAAAACACCGCGCGCATGAACTGGCGGCAAAAGGTCAATCGGCGGTTGGTGGTATTGCCGTTGGAACAGGCCGACCTTAGCCGCCAGCGGTGCGCCTATACTGAACTTGGCCTGTCGGTGGAGTTACGCCGTGTGGATGATATGCAGGCGTTGCAACTGCCCGAATGGCAGCGCGCTGCCATTGTTTAATTCAGCAGTTCAAGCTTAACCTTAGCCGTACCGCTGCGGTGCATGCCAAGTTGCTTGGCTGCCGCGTAGGACACATCCACAATACGCGATTTGCCCCAAGGGCCGCGGTCGTTGATGCGGACAATGACTTCCTGACCATTCGCCAAGTTTGTAACGGAAACGCGGCTGCCGAATGCCAAAGTGCGGTGGGCGGCGGTCATGGCGTTCGGGTCAAAGCGTTCGCCGCTCGCCGTGCGGCGCCCACCCAATTCGGCGCCATAATAGCTGGCCATGCCAGTGCCGATTTCGACACGGTTGTCGCCTGCCTGCGCAAAGACGGGCACTGCAAGCAACGCCATCATGAAAAACCCGCCTCTGTGCATAATGTCTCCTCAATCAGGGAAGGCACATACTCAAATCATTTCAATATTCGAACGGCCCAGCGTTATGCCGCCCGAAGCGTGCGGTGATCCGAGCGCTTAAGGTCGTGACCCTAAACGTCCAGATTGGCGACATTGAGCGCGTTTTCGACAATGAAATCGCGTCGTGGTTCAACAACTTCACCCATCAGCTTAGTGAAAATGTCGTCGGCAAGGTCGGCCTGGTCAATCTCCACGCGCAATAAAGAGCGATGATCGGGGTCAAGCGTGGTTTCCCACAATTGTTCCGCGTTCATTTCGCCAAGACCCTTGTACCGCGAAATCGACAGTCCTTTGCGACCAGCAATCAATATCGCCTCCAGCAATTCGGACGGACGGGTTATCGCGCCCTTGTTACCGACGCTCACTGATGTGGTTGCGCGCTTGGCTTGATCGCCAACAGCGTCGCCAGCATCTTCATCGCTCTCTATCTCGTCCACCGCTTCTGCTGCCGAAGCGGAGACTTTGACGAGGCGCGCTGGAGTTTCGTAGCTAGCTGTCTCTTCACTCGCCAACTTGTGCAGTTTGCGTGCTTCGGCGGACATCAGAAATACGGCTTCAATGATGTGATGATCGGTCACCCCACGCCAGAGGCGTTCGAAATGATAGCCGCCATCTTCGGACACGCGTCCGGACCATTTGCCCTCCACATCTTGTGCAGCCATCCACGCGGCAGCCTTGGCAACGGCAGCGGTGCGGTCGGTGGCTTCGGGGTCCAGCGCGCCCGTGAGCGCCATGGCCTCCACAATCGTTGGGTCATAACGGCGCGGCACAAATGCCATCAGGCTGCGCATACGGCGTGCATGGTCGACCAAGGCGCCTAAATCGGCACCGGCGCGTTGTCCGCCTGCGCCTTCCAAAACAACGCCGTTCAGGCCAAGCTCGGCCAGATGGTCGTCCAGAGCCTTGTCGTCTTTCACATAGATTTCGCTGCGGCCCTTCGCCACCTTGTATAAGGGCGGCTGCGCAATGAAGAGATGCCCGTTTTCGATGATCTCGGGCATCTGGCGGTAGAAAAATGTGAGCAATAAGGTGCGAATGTGCGAACCGTCGACGTCAGCGTCGGTCATGATCACGATTTTGTGATAACGTAATTTCTCAATGTTGAAATCTTCGCGGCCAATGCCCGTACCCATGGCCTGTATGAGCGTGCCTACTTCCTTTGATGACAGCATCCGGTCAAAGCGTGCACGCTCTACGTTCAGGATCTTACCCTTGAGTGGTAAAATCGCCTGATAATGACGGTCGCGGCCTTGCTTGGCTGATCCGCCTGCCGAGTCACCTTCGACCAGGAACAGTTCGGACTTGGCGGGATCCTTCTCCTGACAATCGGCAAGCTTACCGGGCAGGGACGCTACGCTCATCACCGATTTACGGCTGGCCTCACGTGCTTTCCGAGCTGCCTCGCGGGCGGCGGCGGCGTCGATTACTTTTTGAATGACCGTGCGCGCATGGCCGGGATTTTCCTCCAGCCACTCGCTCATCCGGTCTGCCATCAGGCTTTCCAGCGGCTGGCGCACTTCGGAGGAGACCAACTTGTCCTTGGTTTGCGACGAGAATTTGGGATCAGGCAGCTTGACCGACACAATGGCAGTCAGCCCTTCACGCATGTCATCGCCAGTCAGCGTGACTTTCTCTTTTTTCAACACGCCCGACTTCTCGGCATAGTTGTTCAAGGTGCGCGTGAGCGCCGAGCGGAACGCTGCCAAATGGGTACCACCGTCGCGTTGCGGGATGTTATTGGTGAAGCACAATACGTTTTCGTAATAGCTGTCGTTCCACTCCAAAGCGACGTCAATACCGATGCCGTCGCGGTTGGATGTGATCGTTATAGGGTCGGCCAGCAACGCCGCCTTGTTGCGATCCAGATATTTTACGAACGCGCCAATGCCGCCTTCATAATAAAGATCATGTTCTTTGACATCGGAGTGCCGGTTGTCGCGTAGTAATATGCGGACACCGGAGTTCAAGAACGCGAGTTCGCGATACCGATGCTCAAGCTTGTCAAAGTCAAATTCCAGCACGTTTTTGAATGTGTTGGTGGACGCCATGAAGGTCACGCGCGTGCCCTTTTTGGGCTTGCCATCGACCATGGGCGCGTCACCGCGCACAACCAAAGGACCTACGGCATCGCCATGCTCAAAACGCATCCAATGCTCTTTGCCTTCACGCCAGATGGTAAGTTCCAAAAACTCGGACAGAGCATTCACCACCGAAACGCCAACACCATGTAAGCCGCCGGATACCTTATAGGCATTGTCGTCGGACGTGTTCTCGAACTTGCCGCCAGCGTGCAGTTGAGTCATGATGACCTCAGCCGCCGAAACGCCTTCTTCCTTGTGCATGCCCGTTGGGATGCCACGGCCATTATCTTCGACGGAAACCGAACCATCGGGGTTCAGTTCAATCAGCACAAGGTCGCAGTGCCCCGCCAGTGCCTCGTCGATGGCATTATCGGAAACTTCAAACACCATATGATGCAGACCACTGCCGTCATCCGTGTCGCCAATATACATACCAGGGCGCTTGCGAACCGCATCGAGGCCCTTCAGAACCTTGATGCTGTCGGCACCATATTCATTCTGATTGGGGTTGGCTGCGCTGTCCGCAGAGGCGTTGAATTGCGGGGTTTCCGTTGTTTCTTCAGTCATCTGGGTACTGTAGGCCTAAAGCCCAAGAAACCCAAGGGAAAGTGCCCCAAAATCGACGTTTTTCCACAGTCTTTTGTGGTTGGCACTGATAGGAATCTTAACTCCGAAATTGCTATTGAAAATTAGGCAATGAAACTTTTTTATAACGCGCTAAGTCTGCAGATAAACCGGCGAACGGGAGACGGGAATTTACATGTTTATCGATACCGAACTGGAAAAATCATTTGGTGATTTCGGTGCTCTTATTGGTGCCTGGAGCGAGGAAAAGCCGGACGCACGCGCGCTGGCCGATAGCATTTCCGAACTGACATGGCGGGAAGTTGCGCAAGCTACAGCGCGGATCGCCGTACAGCTACAGCGCGACGGCCTTCAGCGGGGTCAGGCGGTTGCCATATTGGGGACAAGCAATATTCCATATGCGTTGGTGTATCTTGCCGTTGTGCGCGCAGGCGGCTGTGCTGCGCCATTGACCACGTCGGCAACGCCCGCGCAGTTGGCCGCGATGTTCAAAGATTCCGGTGCGATGCATTTGTTCGTCGATGCTGCGAAACTGGCGGACATAAAAGGGGTCGCGCTGGGCGATGTCAAAATTGTCATGCTCGACAAGCCCGTTGCCGATCATCCTGCCCTGACCGACTGGATGGCAGAGGCGGGCGCGACATTTGACGCGCCGCGGCCCGCTGCAACGGATCCATTCAACATCATTTATTCGAGTGGCACCACGGGAACGCCCAAGGGCATCATCCATTCGCACGGCATGCGTTGGCACCAGATGGCGGGCGGTTTCAAGTCAATCTACAATCGCGATACGCGGTCTTTGGTCTCAACGCCTTTATATTCGAACACGACATTGGCGGTATTCCTGCCAACGGTCTGTCATGGCGGTTTTGCGCGGATCATGGAGAAATTTGATGCGCTGGCCTATCTTGAACATGCGCAGACCGATCAGACCACACATACCATGCTCGTTCCGGTGCAATACCAACGGTTAATGGCACATGCCAATTTCGGTGACTATGATCTCAGCAGCTTCATCGTCAAATTTTGCACCAGCGCGCCCTTTGCGGCGGAGTTGAAGGCCAATGTGCTTAAACGCTGGCCAGGCGGCCTTGTCGAGATTTACGGTATGACCGAAGGGGGCGTTGTTTGCATGTTGCAGGCGCATCACCACCCCAATAAATTACATACCGTGGGGCAACCCGTCACGGGCCATGAACTGATCGTATTGGACGATGACGACAATCGCCTGCCCGCCGGCTCCAAAGGCGTTCTTACCGGCCGGTCACCGACCATGATGTCGGGTTACAAAAATCAGCCAGAAAAAACGCGTGAGATGGAGTGGCGCGACGAGGATGGCAATATTTGGTTAAAAACCGGAGATATTGGCATTGTGGACGAGGATGGCTTCGTCTCAATCGTGGGCCGCGCCAAGGATATGATCATTTCTGGCGGGTTCAACATTTATCCCAAAGACCTAGAGGAATTGTTGGAGGCGCAGCCCGAAGTGGCCGAAGCTGCTGTTGTGGGCGTGCCGTCTGATAATTGGGGCGAAACGCCGGTTGGCTTTGTGCGGTTGAAGGACGCGGCGGCTTCGCCTGACATGATACTTGCGCGTGTGAACGGGCAGCTTGGTAAGGCACAGCGGATTTCAGTGCTCTACACCATCGACGAAATGCCGCGCAGCCATATTGGCAAATTACTGAAGACTGATTTGCGGGCCCTGGCGGTAGAGAAGCAAAATGGACGGTAAATTTGGTCCCGATCTTGCCGCCGTCATTTCTGTTTTACAGACGGCGCTGACGCCGGCGTTTCTGCTGGTCGCGGTAGGCAGCCTCCTCAATGTTTTGACTGGCCGCCTATCGCGCATTGTTGATCGGTCACGCGATTTGCAGCGTCAATATGCTGACACGAAAGGCGCTGCGCATGAACGTGTCGTGCGGGAATTGCGTATCATCGAAAAGCGCATGCGCGTCGTTGGTTCGTCGATATTATTTGCGGTGCTGTCTGCCATTTCGGTGTGCGTCATGATTGTCGCGCTATTTGTGTTAGGGCTTACCAACACGCATGCTGCTTGGGTCGCCGTGGCGTTGTTCATGCTGGCGCTGGTGTTGCTGTCGGCTTGCCTGTTCCAGTTCGTCCGTGAAGTCCGTTTGGCCACCTATGCCATTTATGTGCCGGAGGAATATCTAGAACTACCACCGACTCCAAAACCTACGGAACGCAAGCGACGCAAACCAATTTAGCGTTTAACCGGCTTTTTTGCCCAACTTTTGCACGCGGGCAACGACCTCGTCGCGAATAGCGGGCGTCACAAATTTTCCAATTTCGCCGCCGTAAATCGCAATTTCCTTCACCAGCCGCGAGGCAATGGGTTGTAGAGACACGTCGGCCATTAAAAACAGCGTTTCGACGCGATCATTCAACTGGCGGTTCATGCCCGTTAGCTGATATTCATATTCGAAATCTGTGACGCCCCGAATACCCCGAATGACGATGCTTGCACCTTGGGCTTCGGCGAAATCCATCAGCAGCGAGTTGAATCCCACCACGCGAATATGCGTCGAACCGATGCTGGCGACTTCACGCTCGACCATTGCAATCCGTTCATCATCGGAAAACATTGGAGATTTAGCAGCGTTCGTGGTTACACCAATGATCAACTCATCCACCAGTTTCGCGCCGCGTCGGATGATGTCCATATGGCCCAAGGTGATAGGGTCAAATGTACCGGGATATACGCCAATCCGGTGTGTCATTCAGCGATCCCTTTCGGTGATATAATTTGCAATGGCGCGTAAAAGATCGGCTTCGGCGCCATAACTCGATAGATGGTCGTTGGCCTGCTGCACAAGCATTTCCGCTTGCTGCTTGGCGCGTTCGAGGCCCATCAGAGATACAAATGTGCCTTTATTGGCTGCCGCGTCTTTTTGCAGCGCTTTGCCAGCTAGTTCTGGATCACCTTCAACATCCATGATGTCGTCGGCAATCTGAAAGGCGAGGCCAATATCGCGCGCATATCCGCGTAAATGTGTCCGGCCTTCAGGTGGGATATGCCCCAATATCGCTCCCATTTCGACGCTGGCAGCGATAAGTGCGCCTGTCTTCAGCGCTTGCAAGCGCATGACCGTTTGCAAATCAACAACCGATTTCTCGGCCTCAATATCCATCATCTGCCCGCCGGCCATGCCTTCTGGGCCGCTTGCTAAAGCCAGTGTTGAGATTAGTTCACCGCGCACGAACGGGTCGCTATGCGTTTGCGAGTTCGCAAGTATTTCGAATGCCAAAGCATGCAGGGAATCGCCGGCCAAAACTGCGGTTGCCTCATCAAATGCGCGGTGCACTGTCGGTTTGCCCCGTCGCATGTCGTCGTCATCCATGCAGGGCAAGTCGTCATGCACCAAAGAGTAAACATGAATGGCTTCGACAGCCGTGCCAACGCGCAATGCAACCGCACGGTCCGCGTGGAAAAGAGCCGCGGTTGCGGTCACAAGCAACGGACGGAGGCGCTTGCCGCCGCCAATCGCCGCGTGGCGCATGGAGGCATATAGACGGTCCCGCGCATCACCAGGCAGCGTTAGAAGCGTGTCAAATTCGTGATCAATGTCCGCTGCAATTTGCGCGAGTGCGTCTTGTAACAAGGATGATTGCGCAGCCATATTGCTCATCCGGCATCGAATGTTGTTGTACCCGTTGGCGTGCCGTCAGGCCCTTGCACTATGGCCTCAATGCGCGCCTTTGCCGCATCAAGCCGCTGTTGGCACAAGGCCCGCAAAGCATTGCCGCGTTCGTACAGCGCTATGGACTCATCGAGCGGCGCTTCACCGCTTTCCAACTTATGGACGATGTCTTCTAGCGCACGCAGCGCGGTTTCAAAATTCATATCGGCTACGTCTTGAGTCATACTACCGCAATGACGTCCACCGCCGACTGGGTCAAGTGCTTCGCTCCATCGCAATCGGTTGATGATGACGGTCGCCAGTCCGGAAATGCAAATCAGATCCGGTTTAAACGGGCAGGGAGAGCCAAATTGACTGAATGTCACGCACAGGCGTTAAGGAAACACGCGCATTTATACGCCTGACTTCAACAACCAGTCATGAAAGATTTTTACGGCTCGCTGCTTCAGCGCACGTGGGCGACACACGAAGTAATAGCTATATGGGCTTTCTACTTCTGTATTGAAAAGACGTGTCAGGCGCGGGTCGCGCGCGTCAGAAAAGTGGCTTCCGTGCATGATCGCAACGCCAAGACCATTTGCAGCCGCCTCCAACATTAATGCGCCACTATCCAGGCTGTCGATCGCAGCCGGCTTCAGGCGGGGGACCCCCATGGCCTGTCGCCATGCGTCAAATATCATAGGCATGTCACTGTGAACCATGACGGTATGCTTTGCGAGGTCCTCAGGCTTTTCGACATTATGCTCATTCGCCCATTTTTCAGAGGCGATGGCGTAAACAAGGTTGCGGTCTAACCGGACACTGTAAAGCTTGGGGTCGACGTCTGCTGAGATGATGATGGCCGCGTCGACGACATCACCCAGCAGATTTTCGGCATGACCAGATGTGTCCACATCGATATGTAGCTTTGGAAACGCCTTACGTAGTTCAGGTAAGCGCGGAATAAGCCTTTGCGAGCCAAAAAGCGGCAAAAGACCCAGACGCAGGCGATATTCCCCGCCACGTCCAGCGAGTTCGTCAACCGCCTCAGCCATTGCGTCCATTGCGGGTTCAACGGCCGCGAGAAGTGCCTCGCCATCCGCATTAATGACCATCGCTTGTGCGCGGCGGTCAAACAGGGATTTACCGATGAAGTCTTCCAGCGCCTTGATACGACGGCTTAGTGCAGGTGGAGATAAAGCGAGTTCACTCGCGGCCGCTTTTGCCGAACCCAGTTTAGCGACGCGTAAAAAGGCTTCCAGTGAGCGTAAGGGGGGCAATCTGCGCATATCATCTCCTAATTTTGCCGCACTGCAACAAAAATATTTTGATCTCGCAATCGTATAAATGTCGCGAAATTCAGCTTAAACTTATAATTAATAGTTGCATCATTTGCAACAGCTATTGCACTGTTCGCACTTGCACAAAAAATGAAACCCAACCATATGGGTAAAGCCTTATAGGCATCCTCTCCTAAAGACTTTTTCAGGGTCGGCTTCGGTCGGCCCTTTTTTTATCCAAATTCCGTATCACCGTTATCTTGCTAGGAATGATGACAGCCGTCGGTGGTTCCGGACCTTAGATTTCAGGTACTATCAAAGCGCGCCGTCCCCAAATGATCAGG
The DNA here is from genome assembly GCF_044239045.1 of Sphingorhabdus sp. Taxonomy (GTDB): domain Bacteria; phylum Pseudomonadota; class Alphaproteobacteria; order Sphingomonadales; family Sphingomonadaceae; genus Sphingorhabdus_B. The sequence goes on along the minus strand of NZ_JBIICD010000008.1, from coordinate 68,738 downwards.
AATAGCAGCGATACCGAGATCAGAATGAATGTGGCGGGTTCCCAGTAATTGAACAACGCAACACCAACCGCCGGCGCGACAATATAGGCCGCGCCGCTGATCGAGGCGATTTTGCCCGCAACGTCCCCTTGTTCATGCCGATGGACCGCCAAGGATGCGCCTGCGGTAAAGCCCGGTCGGAACAGCCCAAAGCCGAGCGAGGCAATGGCAAAGCCCGTGCTAATACCATAAAAATCATGGCTGACGCCTGTCAAGATTGTGCCCAGTAAGGCGAGAATCGCGCCCAAGAGGACGGAACTTCTCGCAGCAAGTGAGAGCATCGGGATGAGGCCCCACTGAGCTAACAAGGTCGCCATTGCGCCAATGAGCATAACCGAGCCGCTGGCTTGCACCGCCTCCCAAGGACGATCATGCAATCCCAACCGGTCACGCACGAGAAAACCCACCACGCCCAAAATGATTGCCTGCGCATGGCCACCGATCAGACCTGCAATCAGCCAGGATGCCATGCGTTCATCACGCCATGGCAGACGGACCTCGCTGCTAGGCAACACTGATCCCAACGCATCACCATCAACTTCTTCAGCATCCGGCGAATTCACGGAAGCTGAATTTGGGTAAGCTGCAACGGCGCCGCGCGCCTCAAACCGCGGGGTGTCATTGGGTAATTGAACATGTAACGCAATCAATACAGCCACCCCAAAGGCGGCAAACATGATGAGTGGCCCGGCCAAGCCAAACGGCGGAAACAGGAAATAATGCGCGGTTGCAGGGCCAATCACGGTGCCAACGCCAAAAGAGGATGCAAGCATTGATAGCGCCTTGGTGCGCTCGGCGCGTTCGGTTCGGGCCGCGACATAGGCCTGAACGGCGGGTGGGGCAGCCGAGCCAAAACCGCCGTAAAGGCTGCGGAATAATGCAAACAGGATAAACGTCACAACGGGGCCAATGAGGCCCGCCAGTCCAAGCCAGAGCACCAATCCGCACAAGCCCATGGACGCAGCAAAGCCGATCACGCCAACGCTCATCAGTTGCTTGCGGCCTCGGCGATCCGACAGGCGTGCCCATTTGGGTGCAGTAATAACCCATAATAACGCAGACCAGCTAAAGGCCAGACTGACCCATACGTCGGGCATATCCAATTCACTGGCGATCGCGGGAAGGGCCGACTGCATTGCGGTATTGCCCGCCGCGGCAACGAGCATCACGAGGAATAGCACGACAACACGGCTACTGGGAATTGTTTGAACCGCGCTCATGGCTTCTTCCAATCATAACTGCGGGTCACTTGCGCCACATGCAGGCTGTAATCTGAATACCATCGGTTCCGGCCCGCCTCGCGCATTGCGGCGTGATCAGGATGATCGCGCCACGCTTTTGCGCGTGCTTCGTCTGCCCAATAGCTGACGGTGATGCCAAGTCCATCTGCGCCACGCACCGAATCTATGCCAATATAGCCATCTTGATGCGCGGCGAGCTCATCCATCATCGCGGCAGCCCTAGCGTAACCGTCGGCGTCCAGTTCCGTGCGCTGTGCCACAAAAATAACCGAAATAGTGCCGTTGCTTAGCTTTGCCATATTAGCTGCATAGGACCGATACATAATAGATTGCAAGCTGGGGGGAGCAGATTGATAGGGAACATGGGGCAGGACCCTATCGGTTGCGGATTAGGCGGAATTTGATCCGGCGACCAATCGTGTAATCGACTGTATTAACAAGAAAATAGGCAAGGCCGGACTTAAACCGGCTCCAAATAGTGTCCCGCTTCTTTAACAAAATCCGTGTCTGCGCTTCCGACTGGGAGGCAAGCCCGTCAATCAGTGCACGCATATGCAGAGCGAGCGCTGCATCCTTGATGCGCACCATAATCTCTAAATTGATAAACATGCTGCGGACATCCAGATTGGCTGAGCCGATATAGACCGTGTCATCAATGACCATGAGCTTCATATGAAGTGGACGTGGTTGATATTCGTAAATCCCAGTTTTGCGGCGTATCAGATATCGATAAAGCACGCGTGCGGCTGCAATCGTTGCCCCATTATCGGTCTTGCCAGCCAATATGAGGCGGGACCCCTTGTTGCGCTTGGCGGTCTTAGCAAGGCGGCGCAATATGGATTGGGACGGCGAAAAATAGGCGGAAACAATGTCAAATCTCTTGCCTGTATCCAATGATCGCTTGAACGTGAGCGCCCATGGGGAAATCCGGTTGGTTGGTCCACCCAATAACCATTGCACTTGACCAATGCCCGGTCGCCATTGCCGAATAATATTGCGGATTTGCCGGAAGCGGACGTCGCCGTCATTTGACGCTTGCGCCATATCCTCGAAATAATTGCTTAACCGCTGCGCCTGCGGGCCAGACACGATTATGCCAAGATCTTCCCAGCTATCGTCGCCAGCACGTCCGAAATAGGCATCGGCGATGTTGAAGCCACCTACAAGCGCATGTGCGCCGTCGATGATCAGCATTTTTTGGTGATTGCGGATCAGGTAACCAAAGCCTTTGCGGGTGCTGAAACTGTGATAGTTGCCGCCCGCATCAAGCAAAGCGTCGAAGAACCGATTGGTCACCTGCGTTGACCCAAAACTGTCGATAATCAATTGCACGTGCACACCGCGTTTCGCCGCCGCAATGAGCGCGTCGCGCACTTGCCGGCCGGTTTCGTCGGCACAAAACATGTAGAAAAACATGTGTATCGATTTTTGCGCCACTGCGATGAGCTGCAAAACGGCGTTGAGTCGATCTTGCGGCTGATAAACTAAGTGCAATTCATGGCCCGCGACCTGAAAGTGCGTTCCGGGGAACCCGGGCTTGCCTGATTGCACTGTCATGTTGCTGGCAATACCGCTTTGCGCATCGCACGGCAAGCGACCTGCCCTTTTCATTGACATTTTGGCCCATTATATCTAGGCGCAGGCAACTTTCCGAAAAATACGAAGAATCAGGAGCCAATATGGCACGCGTTACTGTTGAAGATTGCATCGACAAGATCACCAATCGGTTTGACCTTGTATTACTCGCCGCCGAGCGTGCGCGCGAAATCTCTGGTGGCGCTGAACTGACCATTGATCGTGATCGGGATAAAAATCCAGTCGTTGCTTTGCGCGAAATCGCTGAGGAAACTGTTCGCCCTGACCAGTTGAAAGAAGGCCTCGTGCAGTCGCTTCAGAAGGTTCAGGTTGATGAGGATGAAGAAGCCGATGAAGTCGGCTCGATCAGCCTGTCTGCCGAGGCACTTCGTTTGACCGCCGCTGCCCCAGCTCGCGGGGCTGGTATGCAGCGCGATTACGACCGGTAATATCCCAATCATTGTGGAATGAATCAGGCCCGGCTCGTACGGGCCTTTTCTTTTTTGTGGCTTTAGTTCCGCTTGGGAATGCTGGAGAGATTCTGTGTCATCCAAAAATCGCGCGACGTTCCACGCGGCCCAGCGGCGGGCGGGGCATGCTGCTCGCTCCTCATCTTTGGCGCTTATTTAGCAGGGAAAACGGCGACCTCAACTCTCTCCCCATGGGGGATAGTGCGTTGAGGCCGCGAATAAAAGCTGAAAACTAAGCGCCTTGTGGCGCTGCGCCTTCGACTGGCGTAGACTTGCTGCGTCCCGCTTTTGGGATGGCTGTACCTACCGTTGGAATGGACGAGGGCTTAACTACCTTGCCGTCGTCACGTTCGAATTTACCTGATTCCAAAAGCTGGTTGATTTCGTCGCCCGAAAGCGTTTCGAATTCCAGAAGTGCGTTGGCAAGAAGGTGTAATTGTTCGTTATGCGTCGTCAGCAACTCGGTCGCTCGTTTATGCCCGCCTTCAACCAGCTTGCGGATTTCGGCATCAATCTTTTGTGCTGTTTCATCCGACATAGCTGATCGCTGTGACATGCCGTAGCCAAGATATCCTTCTTGACGCTCTTCATATTGTAGCGGCCCCATCGCATCCGACATGCCCCATTGGGTGACCATGTCGCGCGCTAAGCTGGTTGCATATTGGATATCGCTGGATGCGCCTGAACTGACCTTGTCATAGCCGAAGATCAATTCTTCCGCCACGCGTCCGCCCATGGATACGGAGAGGTTGGCGTGCATTTTATCGCGATGATAGCTGTAATTATCCCTCTCTGGTAGGCGCATGACCATACCCAAGGCTCGGCCACGGGGAATGATGGTTGCCTTGTGGATCGGGTCAGATGCGGCTTCATAGATCGACACGATTGCATGGCCGGCCTCATGATAGGCCGTCATTTTCTTTTCATCTTCGGTCATGACCATCGACTTACGTTCGGTGCCCATCATCACCTTATCTTTGGCATCCTCGAATTCTTGCATAGCGACTAGTCGTTTGCCACGACGTGCGGCAAGCAATGCGGCTTCGTTCACAAGGTTGGCAAGGTCAGCACCCGAGAAACCGGGCGTTCCGCGTGCGATGACTCTGCCATCGACATCGTGTGCTAAAGGCACTTTCTTCATGTGCACGGCGAGAATCTTGACGCGCCCATCAATATCCGGGCGCGGCACAACAACCTGACGGTCAAAGCGACCGGGGCGCAGTAATGCTGGATCAAGGACATCGGGGCGGTTGGTTGCAGCAACGATGATGATGCCTTCATTGGCTTCAAATCCGTCCATTTCGACCAAAAGCTGGTTCAATGTCTGTTCGCGTTCGTCATTTTGATTACCAAGGCCAGCGCCACGGCTGCGGCCCACCGCGTCGATTTCATCGATGAACACGATGCAAGGTGCGTTTTTCTTTGCTTGCTCAAACATGTCGCGCACGCGGCTTGCACCAACACCCACAAACATTTCGACAAAGTCAGACCCAGAGATCGAGAAGAACGGTACGCCAGCCTCGCCAGCAATTGCGCGTGCGAGCAAAGTCTTGCCGGTACCCGGCGAACCAACAAGCAAAGCGCCCTTGGGGATTTTACCACCAAGGCGGCTGAATTTTTGTGGGTCTTTCAAAAATTCGACGATTTCCTGAAGCTCTTCGCGGGCCTCGTCAATGCCGGCGACATCATCGAACGTTACCTTGCCATGTTTTTCAGTCAGCAATTTTGCCTTCGACTTGCCAAAGCCCATGGCTCCACCTGCGCCGCCGCCTTTTTGCATTTGCCGCAAAACGAAGAATGCGATGCCAAGGATGAGCAAGAACGGCAACGCTTGATATAACAGGATCAGAATGAGGCTCGGCTGTTCTTCGGCCTTGCCTTGAACATCGACGCCTTTTTCATCAAGCAGAGGATATAGACTATTATCGCCTGGAATGGGGACGGTGACGAATGCTTCGTCATTTTGCAACTTGCCACTGATACGCTCAGGCGCAATCGCAACAGATTTGACTTCGCCTGCCTCAACCTTGTCGCGGAACGATGAATAGCTGATGCCCTTCGCAGATTCTGACGAACCACCGAATATCGAGGCTACAAGCAAAAGCGCCACAATGATCCCGGACCAAATGGCCAAGTTGCGGAGCATCGGGTTGCTTTTGGGTTCTTGTTCGTCGTTCATCATCACTGCCTTGTTCTGTCCCCGCGCTAAATACGTGGAGATAATAAGTTAATGTAGGGTCGAATGCGTGAATGACAATATAGGGATTGGCAAAATTAAAGGCTGTTTTCTTGAGCACGCCGAGGTGGCGCTTTGGAAAACTGCCAATCAGCTCCGCCTAGGCATTTGATATTGCCAATCATGGAAGCCTGCGCATTTTCGAGGTCAGTTAACAAGCGATCAATTGCGTCACCACGCGGGGCTAGATTGGAGTCCATCTTCCTCAGGCAGCGGATTAACAGCCGTCGTTTCAATTCACGAGGCAGGTCGCTAGCCTTACAGATGATAATGTCATTTTCTTGGCGTATTCTCTGCGCGGCCAGCGTGTCCGTCATCCAGACCAATGCATCAGATGCGTCGGCCAATGCGCTTGTCGTGCGCAGAGCGCGGGTTGCAGGAAATGGGTGCTGCGTGCTGGCTAACCAGCGCCGCATCGCGACCCGGTCAAAATCGATATTTGCGTTGCTGGGATCGTTGACCGCTTCAATGCCGCCGCTGGAACAGATGTCGATAAGCTCCGCCTTTGTGAATTCCAAAAGCGGCCGGACCACCCGTCCATTGCGTGCGCGAATGCCCGACAACCCATCGACGCCGCTGCCGCGCGCCAATCGCATCAGCAGGGTTTCCAATTGGTCATCGGCATGATGCGCCGTGGCAATGTGCTGGCAATTTTCTGCATCAGCTGCGCGTTCCAGCAAAGCGTAACGTGCTGTGCGCGCCGACGACTGGAGATTACCCACTATCTTCTCATCGGGTGTTAAAATGATATGCGACACGCCAAGATCGCGGCAGATTTTTGCAACAACCTGCGCCTCGTTGGCGGAATCCGATCGCAATTGATGGTCTACGGTTACGGCAACCAATTTGCCGGGCAAAATTTGCTGCGCCAACAGCAAAAGGGCAAGGCTATCTGGGCCACCCGAGACCGCGCATAATAAGCGATCATCAGCACAGCCTAGCCTGCAAAGCGCAGCCCTAAAACGGTCGAGAAAGACCGGCTTCAGCGTTACTTGCACTTCGCCCTTGTTTTGCTTGATGTGAGGCGTTCGGCCAAGCGGCCTGTCGCCGCATCAGGATATGCCTTCGCCAATTCACCAAAGGCTTCGCATGCCTCAGCTGCCTTTCCAAGGTCAGTCAAAGCCGATCCCAAGAAAAGCAAGCTATCCGGCGCGCGGTCACCACGAGGGTCAGCCTTATAATTTTCGTAAAAAACCTTCACTGCGGTGGCTGGCTTTTTGTCATCCAACCATGCCCGGCCCAGCAAATTGCGTGCATAGCTGGCGCGTCTATGTTTCGGAAATTTCGCGACGATTTCTTCAAGGGTTGCTTGTGATTCTGGATAGAATTTGGCTTCCCATAAGCGGTAGCCATAATTGTAGCCGTCTTCGAACGCATCGCCACTTGCGGGACGTTCGATAGCGGCAACCGCGGCGACGCGGGCTGGGTTTGCCTTAGCGGTTGTAACAGGCTTTGTGGGAGCTGCGCCGCCTTTGGATTTCGGCGCTGTCGCCGTCGCTGTTGGCGTTGCGGTTGGCACAATTGTTTCAACTGGCGATGCGGCTCGGGCTGCCAGTTGTGTTTCGATGGCTTTCAGTCTGCCTTCAAGTCCGCGCATATTATTGCCTTGCAACTCGACCTGCCCGGTCAGGGTTGCAAGCTGCGCCTCTAACGCATCCACACGCGCGGTCAGATCTACCGTTGCAGTGGTCGAGCTGGCTGATGTAGTTGTCGCTGTAGGTGTCTGGATATCAGGCTCGATAAATTTTCCGGCGCCATTGGGAAATACCTGGCGCTGAACCGCCCGCATCTCCTTCTCAAGTTTGCCAACTCTTCCATCGATATTGGCGTCTTGCGCAATTGCGGGTGCGCTGAGTGCGAAAGCTGCACCGCCAAGGATAACGCGCCGAAGATACATTGGGTTACTTCCCTTTAAAAAGCTCTAATCACGGGTATAGCTTACTGCAATCCCGCGATAAAGGCCAACACGGCATTTGGGTGTAAAAAAATTGAAATTAATCGGCATTTCGGCACGTAATAATAGGGCTCACGGATTTGGGGTGGCTGCCAAAGGTGGGGGTGATGGAGGAGTTTGTTCGTCCATGCCGACATTCGCAGCGGATGTATCGTCATTCACAGTGGCGACCGGATTGGGCGCTGTCGTTGCCGGCACTGTTGTGATCACTGGCGCTGGCGTTTGCGGCGCTGCAGTTGGCGCTAATGCGTAGCTCCTGAAAATCAAATAACCGACCAAAACCATCGCCGCAACTGCCGCAGCCGTCCACGCCAAAGTCTTGGAAGGAACGCGTGCGGGATCCGTTGGCTCGTAATTCTGGAGCGGTGCCTCATATCTTTCATGCCCACCGCTATAAAATTCGGCGCGTAACGCATTCACAATCGCAACATCATCTAGGGCAAGCGCGCGGGCGTAAGATCGAACAAACCCGACAGTATATGTCTGTCCCGGTAGCGCACTGAATTCGGATTTCTCAATGGATTCTAAATGTCGCATGGGCACGCGTGTTTCGGCGGCAAGCTCGACCAGGGTCATGCCCATCCGTTCACGGGCGGCCTTGAGTTCTTGAGCTACAGTAATAGGTTCCTCTTCCACACGAGGAATTTCGTCCACTGCAATCTCCACGACCCGCCCCCTCACATCTCCGTGCAGTCGTCATGATAATGAGCATCAAATGCATAATGTCAATGTTAATTACAGATAATCAGATATTTAAGGGACCTTAAATTATCCGGTTTCAATTCCTTGACCAACTGCCCAAGTCGTCAATTGTTCGCGCAAATTCTCTGTGGGGCTATTCAGCAACTCTTCCATTTTTGCACGGACATCAGCATGGTTTGTGGAACGGATCATGGCTTTAATTGGTCCAACGGCAGCTGGTGTAATCGATAGTCGGTGAATGCCAATACCCATGAGGGCAAGTGCTTCAAGCGTCCGTCCACCCATCTCCCCGCAAACCGCGACGTCGACGTCGTGGCCCTCGGTTGCTTTAACGACCCGCCGGATGAACCGCAGAATAGCGGGACTTAGCCAATCATACCGTTCTGCCAAGCGCGGATCAGCGCGGTCGGCGGCAAAAAGGAATTGAGTTAGATCGTTGGTCCCAATCGACAGAAAATTAATCTTGGGCAGAAGTATATCGAGGGTCTCGGCCAGGGCCGGGACCTCTAGCATCGCGCCATAACGGATTTTGCTTGGCAATATCTTTTTCTGCCGTTCCAGAAACTCAATCTGACCGTCGAAAATGGCTTTGGCTGCGTCAAATTCCCATGGCTCAGAAACCATCGGGAACATGACGTTGAGCGTGCGACCGGCTGCTGCCTCAATCAACGCCCGAGCCTGCGCCTTCATCAATCCGGCGTGATCGAGCGACAGCCGGAGCGCGCGCCAGCCCAGCGCAGGGTTTTCCTCTTCGTTCGTTTCGTCCTTAAGATAGGGTAGAGCCTTGTCTCCGCCGATATCCAGCGTGCGGAAAATGACTGGCTTGTCGCCGGCGGCGTCTAAGACATCGCGGTAAAAACGCTGCTGCCGTTCGCGCTGCGGCAATGTCGCCGATATCAGAAACTGGAACTCGGTCCGGAAAAGGCCAACACCTTCAGCGCCGGTTGTCGCCAAAGCCGACATGTCATCACGCAAGCCGGCGTTCATCATCAGCGTAACGGGCACCCCGTCTTTAGTGACGGATGCTTCATCGCGCATCGCGGCATAGCGCGCTTTTTTCTTCTGCCGATCAATAAGATCATGTTGAAATATTTCTTCTGCCGCAGACGACGGGCGCACGATCACGCTTTTTTCGTCAGCGTTTAGCAACAGCATGTCGCCGTCGCGCACCTTATGACGAATACCGCGAACGCGGCCAAGAACCGGAATGCCCATGGCACGGGCCACGATTACCACATGTGCGGTTAATGAGCCTTCTTCTAAGACCACACCGCGCAGGCGCCTTTTGTCATATTCCAGCAATTCTGCGGGACCCAAATTGCGCGCGATAAGGATGGAATCTTTTTTGAGTCCAAGCTGCGCCGCAGTGCTCATTTGCCCGGAAACGATGCGCAGCAAACGGTTCGACAGATCCTCCAAATCATGCATGCGATCGGCAAGCAGCGCGTCGTCGATCTGCCGCATGCGCATGCGCGTGCGTTGCTGAACGCGTTCAATGGCTGCTTCTGCGGTTAGGCCACTGTCAATGGCTTCGTTGATCCGGCGGCTCCAGCCCTCATCATATGCGAACATTTTGTATGTCGCGATGACCTCTTCATGTTCGCCGCCTGTACCAAACTCTATCTGGCTGGTCATACGGTCGATTTGCTCACGCATTTTATCGAAGGCGGAGTATACACGCTGGCGTTCGGCTTCGATATCTTCAGCAACTGTGTGCTCAATGCGGACATTTGGCTGGTGAAAAATAGCAACGCCAGCCGCTGCGCCCTTAACAAGCGGCAATCCTGTGAGGCTAATAGTGCCCGTGTCACTTCCGCCCCGGCTGCTTGGTTCGTCAATTAGGCCTGCGTTGGCAATGAGTTCCGACAACACCATGGCGACGGTTTGAAGTGCCTCAATTTCGACCTCTTCATATTTACGCGGTTCGACATGTTGGACCGCGAGCACGCCGACGGCCCGTTCGGACCGGACAATGGGCACACCGGCAAAACTGTGAAAGCGTTCTTCCCCCGTTTCTGGGACGTAGCGAAAATTCGGATGTGCTGCCGCCTGATCCAGGTTCAGCGTTTCGACATTTTCAGCAATTGTCCCAACGAGGCCCTCACCTAAGCCTAAACGTGTAATGTGCACGGCAGCTTGGTTCAACCCGCGCGTGGCAAACAACTCAAGTGCGCCATCGCGCAACAAGTAAATTGAACACACTTCGCTCGAAAGCGCTTCACCGATAATGTTGACCACATGATTCAGCTTACCCTGGGCATGGTTCTTCGAGGCCATCACCTCGTGCAGACCTGTCAGGATATTGCGGGCAGAACGGGTAGCGCTTTCCATAGGCTGCACTTAGCAGAGACCGAAAGGGCAAGCGATACCCCGTATCAAATTATTCGTAGTCAACCAGTTAATGCCGATTCATGCAGAATAACGTCTTTAAGATGTAACTTTTGTTTTTTTAGATCGAGAATGGTTCTGCTGTCGGGGAACGGCCTGCTTTCTTCACGCTCCAGCTTTTGTTCGAGTTCGGCATGCTTGTTACGAAGCGCGGACAGATGATTATGATGCACATCATTCTCCTTCAATCTGAGACACGACTCTCTGAACCAAGGAGTAAATCACGAATACTGATGGGAGTCTTGTCGATAATGATCGTCCGGTCGCTGACAAAGGTCAGCCCTCGCCCAGCGCCCATTTTTCACGATGACTTGTTCGCTCCAGTCTGTTTAGAAAGGTGTATGAACGACGACGGCTATCAGCAGCAACTGGAACAACTGAAGATTGAGCACCGGGATCTCGACGATTCCATCCGGGCGCTTTCCGCTCAGACGTTGATTGACCAACTTCAAATCGCGCGTCTGAAAAAGAAAAAGCTGGTTTTGAAGGACCGTATCATGCGTCTAGAGGACCAACTGATACCTGATATCATTGCTTAAATTGACGGAACGAGCAGTTTCATCCCTTTAAGCATCAAATTGCAGGCTGGCGAGGCGAGCATATAATCCGCCCGCGGCACTCAGCGTGGCATGATCGCCCTCTTCAACAATTTTGCCCTGATCCATTACAATGATGCGGTCGGCAGAACGCACCGTCGCGAGCCGATGTGCAATCACGATTGTGGTGCGGTTAACCATCAGGCGCTCCAGCGCGTCCTGAACCAGCTTCTCGCTTTCGGCGTCCAACGCGCTTGTGGCCTCATCGAGCAACAAGATTGGCGAATCGCGCAATAAGGCGCGGGCAATGGCCAGACGCTGGCGCTGGCCACCGGAAAGCCGCGCACCGCCTTCGCCGAGATATGTTTCCAGACCCTCTGGCAGTTCACGCAAAAAGCCTGCCGCATTGGCCTTTTCTGCCGCCGCCCATATCGCCTCGTCGCTGGCATCCCATTGGCCATAGCGCAGATTGTCACGCGCGGAGGCTGCAAACAACACTGTATCCTGCGGCACCAACGATATGCGGCGCCGGAATTCGGCAGGATCTGCGCTGGTCAGCGCGACACCATCAATGCGGACGGTACCGATTTCAGGGTCGTAAAAACGCTCTGCCAGTTGGAACAAAGTTGATTTGCCCGCGCCTGACGGCCCCACAACAGCAACCGTTTCCCCCGGTGATACTTTCAGGCTGAAATCATCAAGCGCCGCAACGTCGGGTCGTGTGGGATAGCGGAAGCGAACATGTTGGAATTCCAATTGCCCGCGTGCTGGCGGCATAACAACTGGGTTAGCAGGCGGTGCGATCTCTGGCACTTCATTCAGTAATTCGGCGAGCCGCGACGCAGCGCCTGAGGCGCGCACAAGGTCGCCATATACTTCAGTCAGCGCCCCAAATGACCCAGCAACCAATGCCCCGTACAAGACGACTGCGAACAATGTTCCCGAAGATATGACGCCTTCTTTAACTTGGTCCGTGCCTTCCCAAACGAGCAATGTGATACCGCCAAATATCAGCGCCATTACAAGTGCGGTCAAAAAGGCCCGCAACCTTATACGCTTTTTTGCAGCCGCAAATGTCCCTTCGACAGCATCGGCAAATCTTACGCCTTCGCGGCTTTCCTGTCCAAAAGCCTGAACAATTTTGATCGCGCCAAGTGCTTCTGAAATGATCGTACCGACGCTGGCGACATTGTCCTGGCTTTTGCGCGAAGCCTTTTCCAGCCGCCGCCCCAGAAATACAATGGGCAAGACGACCACTGGAATTCCCGCGAGCAACCATATGGTCAGGCTTGGAGCAAGGCCGAATAGCAAGGACACACCGCCCACGCCAATGAAGATATTACGCAATGCAACGGACACAGTGGTGCCGACAATTTGTTCAATAATCGCCGTATCGGCGGTCATTCTGCTGGCAATTTCCCCCGGACGATTTTCTTCGAAAAAGCGTGGTGCCAAACGCAATAGATTTTGCTGCACCGCAACACGAATATCGCCCACCACGCGCTCGCCGAGCCAGCTCACGAAGTAAAAACGGAACGCCGTCGAAACGCCGATGATAACCACGATGCCCAACAGCAAATAGAAATAAGGCGCAGGATCACCGCCATTTTTAACAAAGCCTTCATCGATGATCAGACGCAGACCATAAGGGATGGCAAGCGTAGACGCGGCTGCTGCAACCAGCGCCAGCAGCGCAAACATGATCTGGCGCGGATAGCGGATGGTAAAGTGACCGATCATGCGCAAACTGCCAAAGTTAAGCTTAGGCTTGGCGGCCGGAGCTTCTTCGGATGTTGTTATGGCTTGCGCTTCGGAAAAATCGTTTGTCATCGCGCCCGCCTAGCAGTGCGCTGGACGGGTAACAATCCGCTACGGAGGATGTAAACGCTTTTCCTATGGTGCAATGCACAATAAATGCGTAAAGCAACAGGCTATTGCGGCAGAATATTACCGCCGCGAAACTTAAAGGCCTGAATATGCTTTATACGGGATATGACCTTCAACGCGGCTGGCTTGCCGGTGCAGGCTGGGTCGCGCAGAAACAGGCAGAATGGCTCAGCGCGCTGCCTTCGCCGTTCAATTATGGCGGAATGGCCCCGGTGGCGGCTTCGGCGCTTGAGGTTTTCGCCCATTCGGTTTTGCCACGCGGAAAACCAGCGTTCGGTTTGAAAGAAGTGGTCATCAAAGGCAAGACCTTGGGCGTTCAAGAAGAAAATGTCGCGCGCAAGCCATTTGGCCAACTGAAGCGTTTCGTTTACGAAGGCAGTAGCGAAAAGCCACGGCTTCTAATCTGCGCGCCGATGTCCGGGCATTTTGCGACGTTGCTGCGTGGCACAGTCGAACGGATGATGGGTACGCATGACGTCTACATCACCGACTGGAAAGATGCGCGCGATGTGCCGTTGACGGGTGGCGGGTTCGACCTTGAAACCTACATTGATTATCTGATTGAGTGGCTAGAATTCCTTGGCCCAGACGCGGGTGGGCGCGGCGCACATATGCTCGCCGTTTGCCAGCCATCGGTTCCAGCTTATGCTGCCGCGGCGGTTATGGCTGCGAAAGATCACCCGCTGCGTCCGCGCACATTGACGATGATGGGCGGACCGATCGACACCCGCGAAGCGCCAACGGCGGTGAACAACCATGCGACCCAGCGTCCGCATGAATGGTTCGTGCAAAATGTGATCGCGACAGTCCCGCCTTATTACAAGGGCTCTGGCCGCCGTGTGTATCCTGGTTTTCTGCAGCTTTCGGGCTTTATGTCGATGAACTTGGGCAACCATATGATGAGCCATTGGTCGATGTTCTCTGACCTTGTAAAAGGCGATGGTGAAAGTGCGGATCGGCATAAGGAGTTTTACGACGAATATCGCGCGGTGTGCGATATGACGGCGGAATTCTACCTGCAAACCGTTGATACGGTTTTCCAGCGTCATTTGCTGCCCAAGGGCGAATTCAACTATCGCGGTAAGCTGGTTGATCCTGCTGCGATCACCGATATCGGCTTGCTGGCGATTGAAGGTGAGCGCGATGATATCAGCGGATTGGGCCAAACAAAGGCTGCGTTGAATATTGCGACCAGCCTGCCTGCGGCGTTTAAGAAATATCATATGGTGCCAGAAGTCGGCCATTATGGCATTTTCAACGGCAGCAAATGGCGCGAAAAAATTGCGCCTATCGTGGAAGACTGGATAGCCAAGCACAATTGAGCGACGAAATTTTGCTCCTTTTTTGGAGCTGCTTAATGGCATTTTGCGAAGCACCGATTTCTGCGGGTTTTCAGCGATGACCTTGCATATTAACGCCGCAGTCGAACGCTGGCCAGTGAAGGGCCATTTCACCATCGCGCGTGGTGCAATGCACCTGTTGCTGGAATTCCATGATTTAGTGCACTGTCACGGTAATTTGAGCAGGTGCGGGCCGTCATCCTTCCACTTCGTCACCCTGAACTTGTTTCAGGGTCCATCGTGCACCACGCCCAGAGCTAGAGAGGATAAATGGACCCTGAAACAAGTTCAGGGTGACGGGGGTGGGGAATGTTTACATCCCCTCCCTCCGCGCCTCTGCGCGTGTCCATTTTGCACGCAGAGGCGCATAGGACGCAGAGGGTATGCACATGCGGGAATAACGGTGACAAATTTACGGTGACAGGAATTACGGAGAATTCCTTGCACTGAACAAAATGGCCTCAAACCGCGAAGGTGAGATTTATGCGTTCACGGCCCAATAGAGGTTTTAAGCCCTACAGCCCGTCCAGATACTCAATATCCGGTGCGCCAGCGAGGCATGCGCCCAGCTTGGGTCCAGCGGCCTTGAAATAGTCGCTGGCGCCATGCGCGGTCAGTGCGTCCTGATCCGCATATTGCTCAAGCACTTTGTACACTTGCGGGTTGGACCGTGACCGGGTGAGCGTATAAAATACATTCCCCGGTTCATTGGCCCGAACCGCTGCAGACAATTCTGCAAAAACAGCCTCAAAATCTTCGTTCTTGCCTTCGGCGACGGTGAGCGTCGCGATTACACCAATGGCGGACATGCGGCTGTTCCTTATTTGCGATTAAAAGATTTCGAACAGGCCAGCGGCGCCCATGCCACCGCCAACGCACATGGTGACAACGCCATATTTCGCACCGCGACGCTTGCCTTCGATCAAGGCATGGCCCGTGCAACGTGCGCCCGTCATGCCATAAGGATGGCCAATCGAAATCGACCCGCCATTGACGTTGAGCAGTTCGTTTGGAATGCCCAATTTGTCACGGCAATAGAGGACTTGCACGGCAAATGCTTCGTTCAATTCCCAGATACCGATATCGTCCATCTTCAGGCCAAAACGCTGCAGCAATTTCGGGATTGCGAATACGGGACCAATGCCCATTTCGTCTGGCTCTGTGCCTGCAACCGCCATGCCGACATAACGGCCAAGCGGGTTCAGACCCTTTTTCTCCGCCAATTTTGCTTCCATCAGGATGGAGGCGGATGAACCGTCGGACAGCTGGCTTGCGTTACCAGCAGTGATCGTCATGTCAGGGCCAAGCACAGGCTGAAGCGCTTGCAGACCGGCAAGCTGCGTATCTGCGCGATTGCCTTCATCCTTGGCGATGGTCACTTCCTTTTGGCTGACTTCGCCGGTTTCCTTGTTCACGACGTTCATGGTCGTGGTCACGGGCACGATTTCGGCGTCGAAATAGCCAGCGGCTTGTGCGGCGGCGGTGCGCTGCTGCGATTGCAGGGCATATTCGTCCATCGCATCGCGGCTGACAATATAACGCTTGGCGACGACTTCGGCGGTCTGCAGCATCGGCATGTAAATGGCATTGTGCATTTCGATCAATTCGCGGTCTGGCTGAACGCGCATTTCCTTCGTTTGCACCAGCGAGATCGATTCTTGTCCGCCCGCAGCCATGATATCGACATTGTCGACGATGATCTGCTTGGCCGCAGTCGCAATCGACATCAGGCCCGATGAACATTGGCGATCCATTGTCATGCCCGATACCGAAACGGGCAGTCCAGCGCGCAGTCCGACCTGGCGTGCAAGGTTGCCGCCTTGCGTGCCCTGCTGCAGCGCGGAGCCCCAGAGAACATCGTCGATTTCGCCACCTTCGATGCCAGCGCGCGCAACAGCGGCCTTCAAAGAATAGCTGCCGAGCGTTGCGCCCGATGTTGCGTTGAACCCGCCGCGATAGGCTTTACCAATGGCGGTACGGGCGGTGGATACGATTACTGCGTCACGCATGTGAGTGGTTCCTTAAAATGTAAATTATACGAAAAACTGGCTGATCCATTCAGCTTGAAGTGCGGGCTTTTCCTCGCCCTCAATCTCGACAGTGAACTCCAACGTCTGCTGCCATTGGCCGGGGCGCTTTTCGGCAAGCTCCAGCAATTTGAAATGGCCGCGTACGCGCTTGCCTGAACGAACAGGCGCGAGAAAACGGGTTTTGTTGCCGCCATAATTGACGCCCATTTTGACGCCCGCAACCTTGGGGCAGTCTGACTTGGCGCTCATCACCGGGAACAAAGACAAGGTCAGAAAGCCGTGGGCAATGGTGCCACCGAACGGTGTCTGCTTGGCCATTTCTTCGTTGATGTGAATGAATTGATGGTCGCCCGTTGCATCGGCAAATTTATTGATCATTTCCTGATCCACCAAAATCCATTCCGATACGCCAATATTTTCGCCAACTTTGGTTGCGAGTTCAGCGGGTGTAATTGCGGTCATACGGAGTCTCCTGCTTCTTAATTTGGACGTATCGTGGCGGTTTCACACGCGCAATACAAGCCCCGCTTATTTGCCGTTACGGCATGCTAGCGGCGCTTTGCCCATTAAACCGCGAATCAGCTTTTCGAAGGTGCCTCAGCTGTTTGGGACGGCGTGGCATAAGGCATCACCATCGTGCCATCTGGCGCGGCGGTGAACGTCGTCTGCGTCGGATAGGCAAAAGAGATTCCTTCGCGGGCAAAGCTATCGATAATCGCGATGCCAATATTGTGGCGGGCCTGAAACATCTCTTCGACATCATCGCTTTCAATGTCGAACACCAGATGAAAATCGAGCGAGCTTGGGGCAAAATTATTGAAACCAGCACGAATGAATTGCGCATTGTTCGCCTCAACTGCTTGGCGCAGAATGTCGGGCACACGGCGGGCAAGGGCAGGGGGCGTTTGGTATACAAGGGTGAGTACGAAAGTAACCCGCCGATACAAGGTCAGCGTGTTGTTGGTGATTTCCTTTTCCAGCAATTTGCTGTTGGAGATAATTTTCTCTTCCCCCGTCAGCGCGCGCAGTCTTGTGCTTTTCATGCCAATGACTTCAACCCGCGCAACGGTATTGTCATAGGACACCGTGTCGCCGCGCCGGAATGGCTTGTCGAAAATGATCGAGATGGCGGCAAACAGGTCGGAAAAAATGCCCTGTGCGGCAAGGCCAATGGCAATGCCGCCAACGCCAAGCCCGGCGACGAGGCCTGTGACATTAACGCCCAGATTGTCGAGTACGACAATGGCGGCAATGGCAAATAACACGAAGCTGACGAGCAGGCGAATGAGCACCATCGCGCTTTGCAGCGTGTCATGTTCATGCACGCCTTCGCCTGCGCGCCGCTCAATCAAGCCCAAGATGATTTCACGCAGCCAGATGGCGATTTGAATGACGATCGCGATGGTGAACAATATGTCGACGGTCTGGGTCAGCGCCACTGGCGCATTGGCAATCTGATTGACCAATTCAATCGACACCATGACACGGAAAAACTTGCTTGTGCGGGCTAAGGTTCGGGCGATGATGGATTTCAAATGTGCGCGGTGCTCGCTGGCACGCGCGATGTTTGCGGCGATTCTTTTCAACCAACTCAGCGCAACGAACACGATGATCGCCGCCACCACGGCAATGCCAAGTTCCAGATAATTGGTCTGCACCCACATATTGAGCGCGTCCCAATAGCTTTGCAGGCGCGGGACAATCGATTCGGGTGCGATGCGGGGCAAGGTCGGTGCGGTTTGTGTGGTCATGCACATTGTTTACGGTCGATGGCGACGGTGCACAAGTTTTGCCTTGTGTCAGCTATCGAGCAACAACGCATCTATGATCAGACATTGGGTGCCTTTGCCGATAACCGCTTGCGTTACGCCAATGTCGGCGACGATCTGGTGGGCCAAGTCAAATTCATATTCGGACAAAAGCTGCGACAGCGCCGCCACGTCGCTTTGCCATGGTCCATCCGAATATTGCACCGACAGGCCTATTTGCGTCCCAGAAAAGGTGAGGCTGTGCCATGGCCGTTCCTGCAATATGCTTATGTCGGCAGTGGGGATGATTGCGCGCAAGGCGTTTATGAGGGTGCCCGATTGTGTCCGCCTGCTCATATCGCGTTCCGGTCCTGCGTTTGGGCGGTTTGGCCATAATGGGACATGAAATGGCGTAGTTTTACCTCCATTTCGGGTCGGATTTCTCGCCCCATCCGGATGTCGAGTACGAGGCGCGGATCGCCCGCGGCCAAGCGCCCGAATTTGGTCGGTGGCAGGTCCTGTTCCCGGAGAAACCTCTCAATTAGGCGCGTGATATGCATGATGTCTCCTCCACGGTCGACCCGGATTGGCTTGCCCGAATCGGTAAGAACAAATATAGAACAAAAGTGATAGGATAAATCCTACAAGTCTAGGAAATTTCCAACCGAACCGGAGGGAACAACATGGGGGAAGACCCAAGGGCTGCTTTGGAGCGCTTGATTGCGGAAAATGCAGAAGATTTTGCTGGTCTGTCGAAACTGGTCGGACGCAATCCGACTTATATTCAACAATTTATCAAACGCGGATCACCCAAAAAACTGCCAGAGACCGAGCGTGGGATATTGGCACGATATTTTGGCGTGGATGAAAGCGTGCTGGGTGGGCCGGAGGCGGGCGCGACCCGAACGGGCATCCGGCTTATTCCCAAGCTTTCGGTTGGCGCATCAGCGGGCCCCGGCGCAATTCCGGACCGCGAAACGCTCGCGGGGAAAATCGGCTTTGACGAAAAATGGTTGCGTAAACAGGGGCTGGATCCAGCCATGCTGTCGTTGATTCAGGTGGATGGCGATTCCATGTCGCCGACATTGAACCATGGGGATGATATCATGGTCGACAACCGCGCTGCGACAGGCCCGTTGCGTGACGGCATTCATGTCATTCGGCTGGATGATGCGTTGATGGTCAAACGGCTGGCCAGCGGACCCGGCGGGCGATTGTCCGTGCTGTCGGATAATCCGGCCTATCCCGGTTGGCCAGATGTGGACGGCGCCACCGTTGCGATCATCGGCAGGGTGGTTTGGGCAGGCCGGCGGCTGTGAACACTTGCCTCCGCCGCGCGAGTGCGGCACATGAATATCTATGTCTAACGTCACATCCACACCCACAAAGGCGCCGCCATTGAAGGCCGCGATCATTCCCGTCACCCCGTTGCAGCAGAATTGCACGCTGTTTTGGTGCACCGAAACGAACAAGGGCGCTTTGGTTGACCCCGGCGGTGATCTCGACAAATTGAAAGCCGCGGTGGCGCAAACGGGCGTTGAGCTGGAAAAATTATTGGTGACGCACGGCCATCTGGACCATTGCGGGCAAGCAGGGATGCTGGCGCAAGAATTGGGGCTGAAGATTGAAGGCCCGCACGAGGACGACCGTTTCTGGATTGAGAAGCTCGACAATGACGGCGCGCGCTATGGCATGGAAGCCCATAGTTTTGAGCCGGACCGCTGGCTGGTCGACGGAGATACCGTGACCGTTGGCAATCTGACGCTCGATGTCATTCACTGCCCCGGCCATACGCCCGGACATGTCATTTTCCATCATCAACCCAGCCGTCTGGCGATTGTCGGGGATGTGTTGTTTCAAGGATCGATCGGTCGCACCGATTTCCCGCGTGGTAATCATGCCGACCTGATTAATGCGATCACGACGAAGCTTTGGCCATTGGGGGATGATGTGACCTTCATCCCCGGCCATGGCCCCACCAGCCAATTTGGCTATGAGCGCAAGCACAACGCCTTTGTTGCAGACGATGTGCTTGCTGCCCGATAAGTCAGAGAATGGCTGCGTAGACGTTCCACAAGGCCCAGCCAGCAAGGGCCAGCAACGTAATCATCGTGGTCAGCGTGCCGACCATACGGCCCTTGCCCAATGACCCGCCGTCCATGCCCAGGCCATGGGCGAAACGACCAATGATATAGACGAGGCCAAGGCCCCAAAGCCATTGGTTGGTTCCGCTGGTTGCTTCAAGCGCGGCGATGAGTATCAAAATGAATGGCGCGCTTTCGACGAAGTTCGCGTGCGCCCGCATCCGGCGGATGACAAATTCATTGCCGCCATCGCCAATCGATACGCGTTCCTTGGTGCGCGCCTGACCGCAACGGATCATCAGCCAGATATTCACCAAGGCTGCACCTGCGGCTATGGTAAGGGTGACGGGTAAACTTAACATATATTCTCTCCCAGTTTGAGATCGTGACCCTAACTGCTATCTCTCGGCTTGCAAAGCACCGAAAAACAAGTATAGCGCGCCGCTCACACAGACATGTGCGGATGAATGAGGCCGATTCTGGCGATTGCTTGCCACGACCAACTCTTTCGCCTAACATGTCTTAGAACTTATTGATTTTGAAATGGAACAGGTGCCGAAATGGCTGTCCCCAAAAGAAAAACTTCCCCATCGAAGCGCGGCATGCGTCGCAGCCATGATTCGCTTAAGGTTGCTGCGTACCAAGAATGCGCCAACTGTGGTGAGCTGAAGCGTCCACATCATCTGTGCGATGCCTGTGGCCATTATAATGGCCGCGAAGTGGTGGCAGTCGCCTAATCCTGTTCAAGGAGAATAGCTGGTGTCGATGAAACCGCGTATCGCCATTGACGCGATGGGCGGTGATGAAGGCGTTCCTGTGATGATTGCAGGCGCGGCTTTGGCACGTCACCGGCATGACAGCTTCCAGTTTCTATTGGTGGGTGACGAAAAGCAGATTAAATCTGCGCTCGATAAACACCCCAATTTGCGCGCTGCGTCTGAAATACTGCATAGCGATGTTGTCGTCACTGCTGATGACAAGGTTAGCGCCGCCTTGCGCAAGGCCAAGACCAGTTCGATGGGCATGGCGATCAATGCCGTGAAGGCTGGCGATGCCAGCGCCGCTGTCAGCGCGGGAAACACTGGCGCCTTAATGGCCACCGCCAAACTAGCCCTACGCACGATGCCCGGCATCGACCGACCCGCTTTGTCGGCCTTGCTGCCGACGCTTGAAGATACCGATGTGGTGATGCTGGATCTGGGTGCCAACACCGAGTGTGAAGCGAAGAACCTTGTCCAGTTCGCCGTGATGGGTGCGGCGTATTCGCGTATAATCTTCGGCTTTGACCGTCCGCGTGTCCGCTTGCTGAATATCGGGACCGAGGAAATGAAGGGCACCGATGAATTGCGCGACGCGGCGCAACATTTGCGCGATGCGACCGGGCTGCACATGGATTTTCAGGGCTTTGTTGAGGCCGACAAGATCAACCGGGGCGAATGTGATGTTGTGGTTTGCGATGGCTTTACCGGCAACATCGCATTGAAATCCATCGAAGGCACTGCCCGTTTCGTGACGGATCTTTTGCGCCGGGCCTTCACCAGTTCCATCCGTTCAAAATTCGGATTTCTGGTATCGCGTCCCGCCACTGAATTGCTGCGGCATCATCTGGATCCCAATAATCATAATGGCGCGGTGTTCATGGGGCTGAACGGTGTGGTCGTCAAAAGCCACGGCAGCGCCAATATCAAAGGCGTGGCCCATGCGGTCGAGGTCGCGGCGCGATTGGTCGAAGAAGACATTACAGCACGGATCACGCAAGATCTGGCGCGGATACGGGCCGCGTGACTGAAGTCGCTCTTCGCGCCGTGATTAAGGGCACTGGGTCGGCGCTTCCCCGCAACCGCGTGTCCAACGCCGAATTAGCCAATAAGGTTGATACGACAGACGCATGGATTACCGAGCGGACGGGTATAAAGTTCCGCCACATTGCCGAGCCTGATGAAACCACTTCCAGCCTGGCGATCGAAGCATCGCGTAAGGCGCTCGACGCGGCCGGCATGTCGGCAAGTGACATTGATCTTATCATATTGGCGACCGCAACGCCCGACCAGACATTCCCCGCCTCTGCCACAATTGTGCAGCACGCGCTTGGCTGCAATGGCGGTGTGGCTTTTGATGTGGCTGCGGTTTGCTCGGGCTTCTTATATGCCTTTTCCGTCGCCGAAAGCATGATCCGCGCCGGTTCCGCCCATAATGCTTTAGTCATCGGGGCCGAAACCTTTAGCCGGATATTGGACTGGGAAGACCGCACCACATGCGTGTTGTTTGGCGACGGCGCTGGCGCGGTAGTCTTGTCAGGCGAAGTTGGCACGCGCGGCGCACTGGCGACCAAATTGCACGCCGATGGCCAACATAATGAATTATTATATGTCGATGGCGGCCCATCCACCACGGGTACCGTCGGCAAATTGCGGATGAAGGGGCGCGAGGTGTTCCGCCACGCCGTGACCAATCTCACCAATGTATTGCACGAGGTGATGGCGGCAACGGAATTGACGTCAGCCGACATCGACTGGGTCGTTCCGCATCAGGCAAATGCCCGGATTATTGAGGCGACGGCGAAGAAACTGGCACTTGATCCCAGCAAAGTTGTCCTCACTGTTGACCAGCATGCAAACACATCTGCCGCGTCGGTTCCCTTGGCCTTGGATGTCGCGGTGCGCGATGGTCGGATAAAAACAGGCGACATTGTCGTTTTGGAAGCAATGGGCGGCGGGTTCACCTGGGGCGCATCGATCGTCCGGATGTAATTTCCCTAACATCGCTAATTTACAAATCGAATTTCTATTGTATGCTATGGGCTTACTAACCAAAGTCGCTTAATAATCGACGTCAAGGGCCGGAGACGAATATGGCTGATGCAGGAACATTGACTCGCGCTGATTTGGCCGAGATGCTTAACCGTCAAGTCGGTTTGTCGCGTGCGGACGCCGCAGCGATGGTCGAATCTATTCTGGGCCATATGACCAGTGCTTTATTGAATGGCGATAATGTCAAAATTTCTGGTTTTGGCACCTTCGTTTTGCGCGACAAAGCGGAGCGTATCGGCCGCAACCCGAAAACGGGCGTGGAAGTGCCTATTACCCCACGTAGGGTTCTTACATTCCGTGCAAGCCAAGGCATGCGTCAAAAGGTAAAATAACATCATGCCCGAAAAATCGGCTGACGCTTTCCGGAATATTGGTGAAATGGCGGAGGCGTTGGGCGTGCGCACGCACATATTGCGCTATTGGGAAGAACAATTTCCCATGTTGAAACCGCTGACGCGTGCGGGTGGTCGGCGGTTATACCGGCCTGAAGATGTGGCCCTGCTGCACAATATCCATCGTTTATTGTATCAAGAAGGCTATACCGTGAAAGGCGCGCGCCGCTTTTTGACGGAGGGCGGAGCAAAGGATGCGCAGCCAACTGCGCCAGCATCTGCATCTGCACCCATAGCGCCCACTACTGCATTCGATTTTAGGGCTTTGCAGGCTGTGCGCGATCGGCTGGCGTCCGCCTTGGCCGCCGCCTAACCCATATTCCGCGCGTAGACCAAGTCGCGGAAAGGCACTGGGCCAACCATGAAGACTGTTTCGCCAATGGCACCAAAGCCGGCGCGCGCATAAAAGCCAATGGTGCGGACATTTTTTTCGTAGACAGAAAGCAACAGGCGTTTTGCCCTGCGTTTTTCTGTTACCTCAAAAACGCGATCTAGCAGGTCTTTACCGTTACCATTGCCCTGCCATGGGCCCAATAAATAGATGCGTTTCAGTTCGATATCGCCCTCTTGCTGCAACGCGGGATGCGACGGCGGCGTGACCATGGCATAGCCGATAGGCGCGCCTAGCGGGGTTTCGCCAAGCAAAATATCAATAGCCGGGTCACGGAGCGCTGCAGCGTAATATTCGGCGCTATGTTCTTGCCGCAAATGTTCCATCATCGGTTGGCCGGGATGGTCAAAGGCGAAGGTTGCCATGAACGTCGCCGCGCCTAGATAGGCAAGAGCCTCG
The DNA here is from genome assembly GCF_044239045.1 of Sphingorhabdus sp. Taxonomy (GTDB): domain Bacteria; phylum Pseudomonadota; class Alphaproteobacteria; order Sphingomonadales; family Sphingomonadaceae; genus Sphingorhabdus_B. The sequence goes on along the minus strand of NZ_JBIICD010000008.1, from coordinate 44,516 downwards.
GCATCACGCGCATCGGCGTTACGCCAAATAACGGGCGTCATTCGTCTTCGGGTCCAAGTTCAGGGTCGAGATCACGCGGCCGGATGAAATGGGTGAGCTGACCACATTTGCGATCCAGCTCGGACCAGTGCGAGATGTTGAGCTCCATCCGCGCAATGGCCGCGGTGGGATATTTTTCCCAGACCAAATCGCGCAAAGGCGAACTGCCGTCATCGGGGCAAATGTCGAATACAAGATCCTCTAGCCCGGGATTATGCCCGACCATCAGCAGATTTTTATGTTCATCGGACTGATCGCGCAGCACGTCCATTAACGTCGCAGAGGACGCCAGATAAATCCGGCGGTCCCAATTGGGTTCCATCCGTCCGCTTGTGCCCTTCACAAATTGGTCAATGGTTTCGATAACGCGCACGGCGGGGCTGGCGACCACATGGTCAAAGGTTAATCCGTTGCGTTTGACCCAGACGCCCATGGTGACCGCTGCCTTTTCGCCGCGTTTATTAAGCGGTCGGTCAAAGTCCCGCGGGACGGTGTCATCCCAGCTCGATTTGGCATGGCGGAACAAGGTAAGGGTGAAGGTCAAATCGGGTTGCTCTCTTCCAACGTGTCTATGGTGTCCTGCCGCAAATTTGTGTCAGACGAAAGACCTGATTTTACCGAATGCACCGCCTCCTCCAGCGTCACCCGGCGAATGGGTGTCCCCGGCGGAAATGTGGACAAAAGCCGGCTTGGCACGGCGGATGACAACAGCACAAAATGGCCTTTGTCGCCAGCGCTGCGGATGAGGCGGCCAAAGGCCTGCGCCATTTTGGCGCGGATGATGCGATCATCATAGTCCATGCCGCCATGTTTCAACCGCCGCGCGCGGTGCAATATGTCGGGGCGGGGCCAGGGAATTTGCTCCATGATGACAAGCCGCAGCGAATGGCCCGGCACGTCCACCCCGTCGCGCAGTGCATCGGTGCCGAGCAAGCTTGCATGCGGGTCATCGCGGAATATGTCGACCAATGTTCCGGTATCAATGGGGTCCACATGTTGTGCAAATAAAGGCAGGCCATCCCGCGCCAAGCGGTCGGCGATACGCGCATAAGTGGATCGCAAGCGCCGTATCGCGGTGAACAGGCCCAAGGCGCCGCCGCCCGATGCCGTGATCAAGGACGCATAAGCCCCCGCCAAGGCGGCAGGGTCACCCTTTTTGATATCTGTGACAATCAGCACCTCGGCCTGCGCTTTATAGTCGAACGGGCTGACCGCCAAAAAATGTGTCGCGGGCTTATCGAGATGCAAGGCGCCTGTCCGCGCCTCGGCATTTTGCCAGTCGCCGCCGCTACGCAAGGTTGCGGAGGTGGCGAGCACGCCATGGCTGGGTTTTAGGACGATTTCTGCCACGGGCTTCATCGGGTCGAGCCAGCGGCGGTGCATGCCAATGTCCATCTCACGCCCCTCAAACCGGTCAATCGCCAGCCAGTCGACATATTCAGGGTCAACGGGGCCAACGGCGCGCGCCAACATCGATATCCATGCGCGCAATGTGTCGATGCGCCAGCTTAGGCTTGCGGTTGCGCCCTCCACGCGCGCGCGGGCGCTGCCATCGAGCCAATCGGGCGGGTCGGCTATCATCGCCTCCAACCGCTGCCCCAGCACCGTCAGCGGTCTTGCCAGCGCCTCCAGCGCGATTGCGGCATCGGCGGCGGCGTCAATGACATTGGGATCAGGATCGGCAAGCTCGGTTTCCAGACCGTAGCCGCTTTCGGTCGCATTGCTTTCGTCGCGGGCGAACACCATCGCCCGAACGGCGGCAAGCAAATGCTCAATTGGTCCCGATGGCGTCCCTTCGGCCAAGCGTGCCAGCCATCCATCACCGGGCAAAGCCTCCGCGGCGACGCGCGCCATTTCAATGGCGAGGCCGCCTTCTTCGTCATAAGACGCAACATCGGCCAGCCGCGCCGACAAGCCGCGACGCCTGCCGCGTGCCTTGCCCTCGGGACCAATGACCCAGCGGCGCAGCTCAATGGTTTCTTGCCCTGTCAGCGCGGCAGCAAACATCGAATCTGCCGCGTCAAATAGATGATGACCTTCGTCAAAAATAATCCGGCTGGGTCGGTTTTGCTCATCGCGCCCGCGCGCCGCGTTGACCATCATCAACGCGTGATTGGCAATGACGATCTCGGCCTGCACCGATGAACGCGCCGCGCGTTCAATGAAACATTTTTTATAATGCGGGCATCCGGCATAAATGCATTCGCCGCGCCGGTCGGTCAAAGCGGTCGAGCCATTGCGCCGGAATAAGGTCGGTAGCCAACCGGGCAAATCGCCGCCGATCATATCGCCATCATGCGAATAGGCCGCCCAGCGCGCGACCAGATGCGCAAGGATCGCCGCGCGTCCGGCAAAGCCGCCTTGCAAAGCATCCTCCAGATTTAACAGGCACAGATAATTTTCGCGGCCCTTACGCACCACAACCTTGGACTTGAATGTTTCATGGTCGGGGTAAATCCGCTTCGCCTCGCGCACCAATTGCCGTTGCAGCGCCTTGGTGAAGGTCGAAATCCACACCGTGCCATCGGCCGCCGTCGCCCACAGGCTGGCAGGGGCTAGATAGCCGAGCGTCTTGCCAATGCCCGTGCCCGCCTCCGCCAAAACCATATGTGGCTCGCTTTTGCCCTTGCGCGGCGAAAAGATTTCTGCCGCCGCCTGCGCAAAATCGCGCTGGCCCTGCCGTGTTTCCGCAGAGCCACCGACCAAAGACGCCAAGCGTTCTTGCACGGCATCGGCCTGCAATGTGACCACGCGCGGCGGGGTGCGGGGCGGGGCCTCCTCCCATTCGGGCAGGCGGCTAAACAGCCAGCGCTCGGGCCGCTCGGGCTTTTTAAGCTGCGCCAAGACCAGATTGGCCCATGGCCAGCGCAGGCGCATCAAGGCTTGCGCCGAATCCCAAGCGCCTTCGCGCTCGGCCCAATCCGCTTCACCCAGCACCGACAGCAAATGGCGCGCGGCGTGCAGCAAAAAAGTCGGGACATCTTGATCCGTCGCGGGCGCGGGCAAGCCCAAAGTCTTTGCCAATCCCTTGGGCGTTGGCACCGCAAAGCGCGCGGGGTAGACAAAGGCATAAAGCTCCAGAAGGTCGAGCCCCGACAAATCGGGATAGCCAAGCCGTTGTGCGACCAAAGGCGCATTCAGCATGACCATCGGCGTTTCGGCAGCGCGGCCCGCCGCTTCGCCCTTGCCAATGGATTGCACTTGTCCATCGTTGCTGCCCATCCAAATACCGGCATGGCTTGCATGGAGCGCAGGAAAGGCTAGTGGAGTTCCCATAAGCCCTGTTGGGTTATTTGGAACGAAAGAGCAACACGTGACTGACCACCGCGACATAGCATTGGCATCAAAAGCCTGGCCTTATGAAGAGGCGCGGCGTTTGCTGAAACGCTATCCCAATGGCAAGGCCGATAATCAGGCGATTATCTTCGAATGTGGCTATGGCCCATCGGGTCTGCCGCATATCGGCACCTTTAACGAAGTGCTGCGCACGACGATGGTGCGCAATGCGTTCCGGACCTTGTCCGACGCGCCGACGCGGCTGATTGAATTTTCGGACGATATGGATGGCCTGCGCAAGGTGCCGGACAATGTGCCGAACCAAAAAATGCTCGCCGAACATTTGGGCAAGCCCTTGTCGCGCATTCCCGATCCGTTTGAAAAATTTGAAAGCTTTGCCGCGCATAACAATGCGATGCTGCGCGATTTTCTGGATCAGTTTGGCTTTGAATATGAATTTATCTCATCTGCGTCGCAATATGAAAGCGGCGTGTTTGACGATGCCCTGAAAAATGTATTGCGACATTATCAGGGCATATTGGACATCATGCTGCCCACGTTGCGCAAGGAACGCGCCGCGACCTATTCGCCGATATTGCCGATCAGCGAGAAGAGCGGCGTCGTGCTGCAGGTGCCGGTTGAGGTTGTTGATGCCGAAGCCGGCCTTGTCCGGTTCGAGGATGATGGCGACATGGTCACGCAATCGGTCTTGGGCGGCAAGTCAAAGCTGCAATGGAAGGTCGACTGGGCAATGCGCTGGGTCGCGTTGGGCGTCGATTATGAAATGTATGGCAAGGATTTGACCGACAGCGGCGTGCAATCGGGTAAAATCGCGCGTGTGCTTGGCGGCCGTCCGCCCGAAAGCCTGATTTACGAAATGTTCCTCGACGAAAAAGGCGAGAAGATTTCCAAGTCCAAGGGCAATGGCCTCGCACTCGAGGATTGGCTGAAATATGGCACGGAAAACAGCGTTGCCTTTTATGCCTTCCGCGAACCCAAAAGCGCCAAGCAACTGCATTTGGGCGTGGTGCCAAAGGCCGTGGACGAATATTTCCAATTCCGTGCGCAATGGCATGAGCAACCGATTGAAAAGCGGTTGGGGAACCCAGTGCACCATGTCCACAATGGCCAAGTACCCAGCGGGCAGCCGCCAGTGACATTCGGCCTGTTATTGAACCTTGTCGGCGTGATGGGGGCAGGCGCCACCGAGGATCAGGTTTGGGCTTATTTGGGCAATTATGCCGATAATGTCTCGCCCGAAAACGCGCCGGAACTGGCCGAGCTTATCCCGATTGCTTTGGCCTATAACCGTGATTTCGTCGCGCCAACCTTGCACAAGCGTAAGCCCGAGGGCATCGAGATTGCCGCGTTGCAGACGTTGGATGCGCGGCTGGCCGAATTGCCCGCCGATGCCAGCGCCGAGGATATTCAGAATATCGTCTATGAAATCGGCAAAGAGGGTGGATTTGAAAATCTGCGCGACTGGTTCAAGGCCTTGTATGAAACGCTTTTGGGTTCCAGCGCGGGGCCGCGCATGGGCAGCTTCATCGCGCTCTATGGCATTGCAAACTCGCGCAAGCTCATCGCCGAGGCGCTTGCATAGCTTCATCGCGCGCCGACCGGTCGGAACATTGCAGGAGAGTTGACATGAAAGAACTGCCGTCTGTCGAAAAACTGGCGATTGATCTCCTGGGAAAATCACTGGGTCAATTGGAGGCCGAAGAGGCCAAGGTGTTGCAGCATATTCACCATGTGCAGCGCACCAGCCGTGACGTCGGCGATATTGTCGATGAACAGGCGACTTTTGGCGAACGCCTATCGGACAAGGTTGCAGCGGTTGGCGGATCATGGAAATTCATCATGGTCTTTGGCGCTGTGCTGCTGGGCTGGATGCTGTTGAACTCCGGGATAATGGGCCAATTGGGGAAGGCATTTGACCCCTATCCGTTCATCTTTCTGAACCTGATGCTGTCAACCGTCGCCGCGATTCAAGCGCCGATCATCATGATGAGCCAAAATCGCCAGTCGGCCAAAGACCGCATCGCCGCGGCGCATGATTATGAAGTCAATTTGCGCGCCGAACTGGAAATCATGCGGTTGCACGCAAAAATCGACGCGCTTCTGGACATCATCAAACGCGAAAACGCGGGCACGTCCTCCGTCAGTTGACCGCCTGCGCCAGAACGTCGCGATAATGGGGCGATAAAGTCATCTTCGGATGATAGCCGCCGGATCCCAGCAAGCGATGGGTCGCCGCCAGATTGTAGCAGGGCACACCCATGAACAGATGATGCTCGCTGTGATAATTGACCCAATAAGGCGCGACGGTCGCTCGTGCGATCAGGCCGGCATAAGTGGTTCGCGCATGGGTGAATGGATCACCGCTGCCCGTTGGCGTGCAGGCATGTTCAGCGATATTGCGGATACGCAGGAACAACTGAAATGTCGTGGCCAGTGCCAGCAGCCAAAGCAGAAACGGTGTCCAGCCCCAGACGAGCAAAGATATCGTTAGCAATATGGCTTGTAAGATTAAGAACCGACCCACCGTGTGCGCGGTGGTGCCTGTCCCGCGCAGAGCAGCCGTAAATTGTGCGCGCCGTTGTTTGTAAAATGTCTGCCCCGTCAGATCGCGGATGAACTTGCGGCGCAGGCTATCACGGCTGGTAGGGAAGGGCGCAGAAAGAGATAGGTCTGGGTCTTCGGGCTGCTGCGTGAATTTATGGTGCGTCAAATGATAGGCGCGATAGGCGAACAAATCGCTGCCTGTCGCAGCGCCCGTTGGCCATTGACCCAGCCAGTTATTGGCCTTGCGGTTGGGGTGCAGCAAGCCATGCGCGCCATCATGCATCAGGATCGAAAGCCCCAATTGCCGCCCGCCCAATATCGCCAGCGCCAAAGGTGTCACCAGAATGCCGGCGAGCCAGTGATAATCCCATGCCGCCGCGCCGCCAAAGGCCGCAAGGGCGACAGTCATCCAACCATGCAGCACCAACCAGATGCCGCGCCACCGCGACAAGGTGGTGATGGCGCGCCAGTCCTCTGCGGCGAAAACGTCGCGCGGATTGGCGGCCTTTACCGCTGGCATGATGCGTCTATGTTCATGCAGACAGCATAAAGCCCGGCTGGCGTATGGGCAAATGCGTCATGCCACCGCTGGCGTGACAAAATTGGCCATTTTTGCCTGCGCCTTGCGCGATTCATTGAAACTGAAAATCGGCCAATCATGCAGCATGCCCGCTAGCTCGATATGCTCCACCGAAGGCAGCTTCGCCTTCAATGCCCGCGCGTCCGTGACCAAGATGTCGTCACCACCCGCAAAAGCGAGGATTGGCGGTAAGCCGTCCCAATTGCCGAAAATCGGGCTGCATCTTGGGTCGGTGCTTGGCAAGTCGCCCGCATAGAGCAAGCCGCCTGCGGAAATCCCGCTGATGGTCAGGATGCCATCGCGGGGTTCTGTTTTCAGTTGGTCGGGATGTGATGGGTCAAGATTGAGCCATGGGCAGATGAGCAACAGGCTGGCGGGCAAAGCGTGCCCCTTGTCGCGCGCCATTTGCGCCAATGCAGCAGTCAGACCGCCACCGGCAGAATCGCCGCCCATGACAAAGGCCGTGTCACCCATCTCCGCCTTATAAGTGGTATAATAATCCATCGCCCAATTGGTGATATGATCGGCCGTATTTTCCGGCGCGAGCGGATAGAGCGGCGCGGTGATGGACCAACCATATACCGAGGCCATGCGCGACAGAAATTTCCAGTGGATGTCGGTTGCCGGATAAACATAACCGCCGCCATGCCAGAATAGGATATGCGCCGTTGGCGAGGCATTTTTTGGGGCAAGGTGCCAAACAGGACGGCCCTGAAATTCGCTTTGCCGTATATCGACCTCGGCATGTGCCTTGGGCGATGGCAAGGGTGCAGAACGGATCTTTGCAATATTCTTTTCAAATTGCGGACCACCGCTGAACATCCGGCGATAATAGCCCGTGGTGCGCAATATAAAACCAGCAAGGCTGGCGGCAAAACTTGGCATAATTAACTCTCCCCTGACCGAGGAGCTATATCAACCTACCAAACCAATCAAGTGGTCCTGACCGCAGCTTCCCGGTAAGCATTCTCACCGGGAAGCTTATGCGCTTATTTCGACGCGGCAATCCAATCGTCGATTTTCTTTTCCAGAACGGTCAACGGCAATGCGCCAGTGTTCAAAACCTGATTATGAAATTCGCGCACGTCGAATTTTTTGCCCAATTGCGTCTTGGCCTTATCCTTGAGGCGCATGATGGTGAGCGCACCGATTTTATACGCCAAGGCTTGTGTTGGAATGGCGATATAGCGTTCCACTTCGGCGGTTGCGTCGGTTTTGCCCATGTCGCTATTGGCGAGCATATAGTCGATGGCCTTTTCGCGCGTCCAACCCTTGCTGTGCAGGCCCGTGTCAACGACAAGGCGCATGGCGCGCAGCATTTCGTCCGACAATGTGCCGAAGCGCTGATACGGGTCTTTGAACAGGCCCATGTCATAGCCCAAGGTTTCCGAATACAGCGCCCAGCCCTCCACATAAGCGGTGTTGCCGCCAAAGCGCATGAAGGCAGGCAATTTTTCATTTTCCTGCGCGATGCTGATCTGGAAATGGTGTCCAGGCGCACCTTCGTGCAAATAAAGTGTGGTCATGCCAGGGGTCGTTCGGCTTGGCAGGTCATAGGCGTTGAAATAAAATGTACCGGGGCGTGAACCATCGGGCGTGCCGGATTGATAGCTGCCGCCAGCTTCGTATTTTTCGCGGAATTCTTCATAAGGCTTAATTTCAAGCGGGGCCTTGGGAAGATATTTGAACTGCGTCGAAATCTTGGCATCGACGATTTTGCCGATGTCATAATAGCCTTGCGTCAACGCCTCACGGCTGCCGAGTTTGAACTTCGGATCCGAACGCAAATGTTCAAAAAATTCGGGCAAAGTGCCTTTGAACCCGACTTCTTTGCGGATCGCCTCCATCCCCGATGTGATCCGCGCGACTTCGGACAATCCAAGATTGTGCACTTCGTCGGCTTTCAACGGCAATGTCGTCGTTTGCTCGATCATATATTGATACAGGCCTTCGCCGCCCTTCATCGCCGAAAGGCCAACTTGCTCCCGCGCCAAGGGCAAATAGCTGTCGCGCAGAAAATCGCGCAGACGGGCATTGGCCGGGTAGAGGCCGTTTTCGATGATGTCGCGATATTCGGCCGTCAGACGCGCCTTGTCGGCATCGCTGAAACCTTCCGGAAATTTCAGGACGGGGCCATAATATGGCGACTCTTCGGTTTTTTGCGCGAGCTGCGTATTCAATTGATCGACAACGTTCGTGATCGTCATTTTCGTTTCGAACACGCCCGAGGCCATGCCCTGACGGAAGCGGTCAATCGACCGATCCATGAGGACGATAAATTCCTTATGCCGTTTCAAGTTATTGTCATAATCCTGCACCGTCTTGAATGGCGCTGCACCCTGTCCGCTGGCGAAGGTTGGGTAGAAAGTGTGAAAGCCGAAAAAGTGATTGAGCGGACGGACAACCGTCAGGTCCATAATCTCTTTTGATAAGCCCTTGAGCGCATCAGTCTGGTTCTGCTTGAACACGTCATAGGCGATCTTGTCGGTCGCATTCAGCTGGCTACGGTCGATGCTTTTCAGCGCCTCCAAATTGGCTTCGGCGGCTTTGCGTTCATTGGCGAAATAGGCATCGCTGATGAAATCACCAAAACGGTCGGCATAGCGCATGTCGCCCCGGAACATGGCGTTCAACGGATTGCGCTGTAGGCTTGCCTCATCATCGGCGGCAAATAATGCTGACAGCTTCTGGCTTTCGGTGGCGGCGGCTTCGGTCGCGGTGACCTGCGCCTGCACAGCGACAGGCGACAACAAGGCAGCGCAGCTCAGCAGAAGGATATGGTGCTTCATTTTCATGGGAAACTCTCCGAATGTTTTTTTAACAAATTTCTAAGATGGGCATAAATTGGGCTGTGTGATTGGCAATGGCTGTCGGCGTCATGACGGCCAAGCGCAATATGGTTTCGACAGACGACAATAAGCGCGTGGCAAGCGCACTGCGATGCCTTTCAAGACGCCTTGGCGCTCGTAAGCTCCAGCCAGTTATTTTGCCGGTACCATTTGGTGATGATGTGCTTCACCCCTTTTGTGACCGGCGTGCCGGTATGCAATGTTTTATAGTTCAGTGTCCCGTCGGGCTGCGCATTGTTCCACATCAGCATCATTCCCGCTTGCGGACGGATTCCAAGGCCAAGATGCGGAAATTCGGTTGCGCCGCCCTCTTTGGGTTCATTTAGGAAGATCATGGCGGTCCAACTGCGCTGGCCGCCCCCTGGGCCTTCGTGCGTCCAATAGCTTTGGCTTGGGTGAAAAAAATCGTGATGCGCCTTAAACTCTTGGCCGACTTGGTAACGCTGCCCCTGCATGGTTTCGGCATAATCATTGTCGATACCCAAAACATCGCTCATCCGAGCTTCGACTTTGGAGATGAATGCGTCCCACCGGTTGAGGTGGCAACTGTAACTGGTGCGGAAGCCCTGTTGCTCGGTGCCTTTGTACAAAGTGGAGGGGACGGCATCGGCATCAATTTTCGCAATCAATGTCTTGCAGTCTTTGGCGCTTAAAAACCCTTGATAGACATATAATTGCGCATCGGGGTGCTCGACCTGCTGCACTAGCGGATTGGCATTCAACCTTTTGGTGACATGCGCGCCGATCCGCGCCAGCTTGGCGGGATCATTATTGGGGTCAAACTCTTTGGCTTGCGTATCTGTGGTCATGGGATCACCGAATCACGGAATGATGCGTCCTCTTACCATGACCCATTCCGCTTTTTCGAGAGTGCGAATATTGGTCAGAGGATTTTCGTTCACGGCGACCAGATCCGCGGAATAGCCCACCGCAATCCGGCCAATGTCATTTTCCAGCCCAAGCGTTTTGGCGGCCACAGTAGTGGCGCTGGCCAATGCCTCGGTCGGGGTCATTCCGGCGTTCACTAACAAAGCGAACTCACTGCCATTACGGCCATGCTCAAACACACCCGCGTCGGTGCCAAAGGCGACAGTGACGCCCATGGCCTTGGCACGGCGGACTTGACGGCCAGCGGCCTCAACGGCTTGCTTTGCCTTCACTTCAACCGTGGGGGTGTAGATGCCCTTGCCCAGACGGGCGCGCACGCCCTCCAGCGCCATTAACGTGGGCACCAAGGCAGTGCCCTTGGCCTTCATCATCTTCAACGCCGCCTCATCGGCAAATGTGCCATGTTCGATGGAATCAATGCCCGCGGCGGATGCTGCTTCAATGCCGCGCGCACCATGGGCGTGCGCCATGACCTTTAGGCCAAGCGAATGGGCGGTGTTGGTAATGGACAGCATTTCCTCGCTGGTGAAATGCGCCTCTAATCCGCGGCCCTGTTGCGACAAGACGCCGCCCGTTGCGGTGATTTTGATGACATCCGCGCCCGCGCGCGAGGATTTACGCACTTTTTCGGCGCATTCGATGGGCCCTGTGCAGGTATAGCCCGATTCCAGCGTGGCAATGACGTCATTGCGGAAACCGCTGACATCGGCATGGCCACCGACGATGGACAAAGCTGGCCCCGCCGCGATGATGCGCGGGCCAATGATGCGGCCTTCTGCGGTGCCGCGGCGCAGGACAAAAGCGGTATTTTGTGCAGAGCCCGCCTCACGCACGGTGGTGAAACCAGCCTTGACCGTCAACGCCGCGTTCTTCACGCCCATGACCACGCCCCATTCATCGGGGTTCACCGCCTCGTCGCGATAATCATCGCCAGGGTCGCCAGTTAAATGGACATGGAGGTCAATGAGGCCGGGGACCAAGGTCTTGGTCGACAGGTCGACCACAGTGTTCGCCTGAAACGGATTGTTGATGCCCTTGGCGATGTCTTTAATCCGCCCGTCTTCGACCAAGATGACTGCTGGCCCAGTGGCACCAGTTGCGGCATCGGGGATTAGGTTGCCAACGATGATAGCTTGCGTCGCGGCGGACGCGGACGCGGCCAATGATACAGCGGCGCTTGCAAATAATAGACAACGTAACATCAAAAACTCTCCCCCGTTTATGGGCGAGAGTTTGGGCAGCTTGGACCAAGGTTACAAGCAAAAAAGCCCGGACAATTGGATCCGGGCCTTTTAATTTTTATGCATTTACCAGAAAAAGTCGCGAATGACGTCAACCACATGTCCGTTGCGCACATCGACCAAAAGGACATCGTCATAATAACGCACCCAACGGTAGCTTCCATAAGCGGCGGGCAGGCGATATTGCTGATCGCGATAGGGGGCGTGATACCGGCCGGGACGGAAATAGTTCCGGTTCTGCTCACGATATTTACGCCAGTTATAGCGATTGTCATTGCGCCAGTTGTGGGTCCAGCGGCCGATTTTGTTCTGGTCCAACCGGCCATCGCGGTTCCGGTCATACCGACGGTCAATGCGTTCATCATCATTGCGGTCGAAGCGGCGGTCGAGCCGGCCATCGCGGTTCCGGTCCCAATTCCGGTCCAAACTGCCATCGCGATTACGGTCCCAGCGACGGTCGAGGTCACCATCACGGTTGCGGTCATAATAACGGCTGTCTTGGCGCGCTTCGGGGCGTTCGGTGCGCGCAATATCCCGCGGACGTTCTGCGCGCTTGTTATCACGTTGCGGCGCGGCGCGATTTATGACGTCTGCTGGGGGTGTCGGGTTGGCGCGGGCCTCTTGCCGTTCGGCACGCCGTTCTTCACGCGAAACATCCGCAAAGTCTTCGACCATCATGTCGGCGCGCACGGGTGCGGCCGATGCAGCATGCGCCGCAATGGACGAAAGCGCCGTCGCGGTCGCCAAAGACATTAACATATATTTTTTCATGGGTGGTCTCCATGGCAGAGGCACCATGCGTCTGCGTTGAAAACCGTCTGCACCGATTCAGCTGAAGCGAAACTGAACTGTGCATTCACGTTCATGAAAGGAAGTGTTTTGATGAACGAATATGTTAAGCGATCTTGTTAAATGGATTATCCATAACCGGGAACTGCTCCCACCCGGTAAAATCAAAATGCCACCATTCGTTGGACAGGCCGACGAAACCTTCTGCTTCCAAATAACGTGCTAGCCGCGCACGGTTGGCAATGGCCGCCGCAGACGCACCCATATAATCGCGGTGCGCTTTTTCCGAAAAATCATCAAACTCGGTCGGCATTTCGACAAGCTGCCCGGTTTGCAAATCATGCAAGGTTAGATCGACGGCGCAGCCACGATTATGTTTTGACCCGCGCTTGGGGTTGGCGACATATTCTTTTTTCGGGCCAACTGGCGTTGCGTCCCATAGCTTTTTAGTAATGCGCCAAGGGCGATAGGCATCGTAAATTGTCAGGCCAAAGCCATCGGCTAAAGCCGCCTTGCTGGCGCGCGCAACCGCCAAAGCCGCCGGGGCCGCCAAAAAGGCGCGGGCTTCGTCATACAATATTTGGCCGGTAAAATTATTGGTGGTCGCATAACGCATATCGAGCTGGATCGCGGGGTCGAGCTTTATCAGTTCCAATAATCTTTTGGGGTCATCGGGCTTAAGCGCGGCGGCCTTGTCCGCGGGAATAAACAACACATCACGGTCGGGCCCCATAGGCGCGCAACTAACCAGCGGCAGGGCCGCCAGCCCAAGGGCAGCCGCACGGCGGGAGAGGGTTATTCCGCGTCCTTCGCCAGCCATTCTTCAAGCCATTTAATGGTGTAATTGCCGTTCTGGAAATCGGGCTCTTCCAACAGCCGTTGATGCAACGGAATAGTGGTCTTCATGCCCTCAATCACAAATTCGCCGAGCGCACGGCGTAAGCGCATCAGGCAGCCTTCGCGTGTCTGACCATAGACGATCAACTTGGCGATCATGCTGTCATAATATGGCGGGACTTTATAGCCATGATAGAGCCCGCTATCGACGCGGACATACAAGCCGCCGGGCGGGTGATACCAGCTTACGGTGCCAGGTGAGGGCATGAAGGTGCGCGGATCTTCGGCATTGATCCGGCATTCCACAGCATGGCCGGTGAAGGTCACATCCTCTTGCTTGAACGAAAGCGGCTTGCCCTCTGCCACTCGGATCTGTTCGCGGACAAGGTCGATGCCCGTAATCATTTCGGTGACCGGATGTTCGACCTGTAACCGTGTGTTCATTTCGATGAAATAGAATTCACCATTTTCCCAAAGGAACTCAATGGTGCCCGCCCCGCGATAGCCCATATCGGCCATCGCCTTGGCGCAGATATTGCCCATGCGATCCCGCTCGGCCGTCGCCAATATAGGGGATGGTGCTTCTTCCAATACCTTTTGGTGCCGCCGCTGCAATGAACAGTCGCGCTCGCCAAGGTGGACGGCGTTGCCATTGCCATCGCCGAAAATTTGAAATTCGATATGGCGCGGGTTGCCGAGATATTTTTCCAGATAGACCGTCGCGTCGCCAAAGGCGGCTTTCGCTTCGGACCCTGCTTGCTGCATTTGCGTCTCCAGCTCTTCTTCGCTGTTGACGACCTTCATGCCGCGTCCACCGCCACCGGAGGCGGCCTTGATGATCACAGGATAGCCAATTTCGCGCGCTATCGCTTTGGCTTCATTGACATCCTCAATCGCGCCGTCGGAGCCGGGGACGAGCGGCAGGCCCAATGCGCCTGCGGTCCGCTTGGCCTCGACCTTGTCGCCCATCGTACGGATATGCTCGGGCTTTGGGCCAATCCATGTAATATTGTGGCTTTCGACGATTTCGGCAAATTGCGCGTTTTCCGACAAGAAACCATAGCCAGGGTGGATTGCATCGGCATGGCTGATTTCTGCGGCGGAAATAATTGCCGGAATGTTCAAATAGCTGTCGGTCGCAGAGGGCGGCCCGATGCAAATTGCCTCATCTGCTAACCGCACATGCATGGCATCGGCATCAGCGGTCGAATGGACGGCAACCGTCTTGATCCCCATTTCATGCGCGGCACGGTGAATGCGCAGCGCAATTTCGCCACGGTTGGCGATAAGGATTTTTTCAATGGCCATGTTTACGCAATCACCAACAAGGGCTGGTCAAATTCAACCGGCTGGCCGCTTTCGACCAAGATTTCGGTGACTGTGCCCGACGTGGCGGCGACAATCGGGTTCATGACCTTCATCGCTTCGATAATCATGACAGTATCGCCCGCCTTCACTTGCTGACCCACGCTGATAAAGGGAGCGGCGTCGGGTTCCGGCGTCAGATAAGCAGTGCCCACCATCGGTGATTTCATGGCATTGGCAGATATCGCAGGGGCGCTGGGCGCGGCGGCTGCTGGTGCTGGCGCAGCGGCGGCAGCCACGGGCGCGGCCATCATCGGTGCGGCAATTGCGGTCATATTGCGGGATACACGGATTTTGCGTTCGCCGTCCTCAACCTCAATTTCGCTGAGACCTGTGTCGTTCAGCATTGCCGCCAGTTCGCGGACGAGGTCCGTGTCGACCTGCATGCTGCCACTAGTTCCTGTCTTTGCCGCCATGTAAAACTCCTTGGCCCCTGAATTTACTTTGGAGCGCCTAATGTCAAAGTTGTAACGCTACGTCCAGCGCCAGTTCGTACGACTTTGCGCCATGCCCCGCAAACACCGCTTTTGCGGCCATGCTCACATAACTCAAATGCCGGAAAGCTTCCCGCTGATGCGGGTCGGATAGATGCACTTCAAAAACCGGGACATTAATCGCCTTGATCGCGTCCAAGATCGCAATCGATGTGTGCGTATAGCCAGCAGCGTTCAGCAACACCGCCTTTGCGCCGACGGCTTGCGCCTCATGCAGCCAGTCGATCAAATGACCTTCATGGTTGGACTGCCGAAAATCAATCACTGCCCCTGCGGCACGCGCACGGTCGTCCAAATGGCCGGCAATATCATCCAGCGTATCGGTGCCGTAAATTTCGGGCTCTCTTGTCCCCAATAAATTGAGATTGGGTCCGTTTAGAACAAAGATTACCGGCTGATCAGCCAAACTATATTCCCCAGATTATATCAAAGCAGCGGTTGCGCAAATTGCTCGCCCGTCACTATATGCAAGTGAATAAAAAATGCGAGATGAAATGACCTCTACCCTGTCCTCCGATACTATCTCCCTCACACTGAATGGCGAGCTGCGACGTTTTCGCGCCCATGCCACCGTGGCCGATCTTGTCCGCGATATTGGCCTTGACCCGGCAAAGGTCGCAGTGGAGCGTAATTTGGAGATTGTCTCGCGCTCAACGTTGGAAGATGTGATCTTGGCGGATGGTGATAGGCTGGAGATCGTCCATTTTGTCGGCGGCGGGCAGGACAGCGCCGCGCGCGATAGCTGGACCGTGGCGGGACGGACATTTCATTCGCGGCTGATTGTCGGGACCGGCAAATATAAGGATTTTGAACAAAACGCCGCCGCGCTGGTGGCGTCGGGCGCGGAGATTATCACAGTCGCGGTGCGCCGCGTCAATGTATCGGACCCTAAGGCACCGATGCTGACCGATTATATCGATCCCAAAAAATATACCTATTTGCCCAATACCGCCGGATGCTTCACCGCCGATGATGCGATCCGCACCTTGCGGTTGGCGCGTGAGGCGGGTGGCTGGGATCTGGTCAAGCTGGAGGTATTGGGCGAGGCCAAGACTTTGTATCCCGATATGCGCGAAACGTTAAAGGCGACCGAGGTTTTGGCCAAGGAAGGTTTCTTGCCGATGGTCTATTGCGTCGATGACCCCATTGCCGCCAAGCAATTGGAAGATGCTGGTGCCGTGGCCGTGATGCCGTTGGGCGCGCCGATTGGGTCGGGGCTTGGCATTCAAAACCGCGTCACCATCCGCTTGATTGTCGAAGGCGCGAAGGTGCCCGTATTGGTTGATGCGGGTGTTGGCACGGCGTCGGACGCTGCCGTGGCGATGGAATTGGGTTGCGAAGGCGTGTTGATGAACACCGCGATTGCCGAAGCCAAAAATCCTGTTGCGATGGCAACGGCCATGAAATTGGCGGTCCAGTCGGGCCGCATGGCCTATCTGGCGGGCCGAATGGGACGGCGACTATATGCGGACCCATCCAGCCCGCTTGCAGGATTGATTTAAAACCGAGTTTTCTATTTCCCGGCCAGCCGTTTGACGTCGGCGAGATATTTGCGCCCGATGCGCATCGCCTGATCCTCGCCCAGCAAAGCGTGCCAGACCCCGCCACCTTCATGCCGAAGCCCCGTGATGAGATCGCGGCGGACAATATGGCTGCGGTGAATGCGCTGAAATTGTTCGGGGTCCAATCTTTGTTCCAGCGCCGAAATCGTCTGGTGCAGCAAATAGCTGCGGCCGTTGGTATGTAGCCGCATATAATCCCGCTCGGCCTCAATCCGTTCAATATCCATCGCCGCGACCCGAATAAGCTCTGCGCGATGCGACACCCAAAATTCATGTGCGTAGCGGCTGTTCGTTTTTGCCGAAGCCACTGTCACAGCCGCCTCAGTTTCAGGGGCGCCAGATGCGCGGGTGATCGCACGGCCAAGACGTTCGCTCGACACAGGTTTTAGCACATAGTCGACGACGTCGAGGTCAAACGCCTCAACCGCGAAATTATCATACGCGGTGATCAGGATGATGGCGGGTTTTTTCGGCATTAGTCCCAAGGCGCGGGCAGCGTTGATGCCGTCCATTTTGGGCATGCCGATGTCGAGAAAAATAAGGTCAGGCGTCAATGTCTGGGCAATATGCAGCGCCTCCACCCCGTCATTTGCCGTGCCGACAATTTGGATCATGGGGTGATCTGCGCTCAATATTTGCAGACGCTCAATCGCCAAAGGTTCGTCATCGACAATTAACGTCCGCAGTCGCTTCATCGTTCCATCCTTCGGCTTAGGGGCAAGCGCAGATTGGCGACAAAGCCGCCGCCAGCTATCGCTTGCGTATCGAGACGCGCCGCCGATTTATAGCGGGCTTCCAATCGGTCGCGGACATTGGCCAAGCCAATGCCATTTCCGCCAACATGGTCGGGATCGACCGCTTCGCCATCGTCTAGGACGCTGAGGATAAGAACACCGCCCTCAGCTTTAGCGCTGATGCGCAATTCTACCGGACGGGTGGTGCGGGACACGCCGTATTTAATCGCGTTTTCGACCAAAGGTTGCAGGATCAATGCCGGGACATGCTGGCCCATCAATGCGCTTGGAATGTCGATTTTGACGCGGAGCCTTTTGGGATAACGCACGCTTTCAATTTCGAGATAGAGCCGCTGCAGTTCTACCTCGTCTGCGAGCGTGACATCTTCCAGCGGATCGGACGACAGGCTTGTCCGATAAAAATTGGACAGATTCTGGATCATCGCTTCGGCTTCTTTCGGCTTTCCGGTCATGACCAAGCTCGAAAGCGAATTCAGCGTATTGAACAGGAAATGTGGATTGACCTGATAGCGCAAGGAACGCAGCTCGGCATCTTGGGCGGCTTGCGCAAAGCGCGACGTTTTCCGTTCGGCTTCGCGCACTTCGCGGGCGTAACCAATGGCGACGTAGAGCGAGGCCCAGGCGATCAGGAAAAAATAATGCGTTACCGAAATATCGGCAATTTCCTGCCAAAATGACAGGCCCAGTTGCGCCTTCAGATTTTCAACCGAGCGGCCAAGGCTTGGGTCTTTAAACAGGCTGATGGGTTCATATAGGTTAAAGATATAGAAATTGGCGGAGGCCAATATTATCGCGCAGGGAATGGCCCCCACGAACGCCAGACTGACCCGAAAGCCAAGCGCGCGGCGGTCGGCCATACGCAAACCGACATACAGCAGCCAGGTCACCAGCACGCCAACGAACGCCACCATCAAGCGCCGTTCGAACAAGATAGCTTGCGCAGGAAATTCCAACAATGCGGCGCGCAGCGACAAGATCAGCGCATAAAAGGCCCAAAAGCCAATTATGGTGAGCAATGCCATCTGGTGACCAATGAGCGGATGCGGGGGTGTAGATCTCTCCATATCCTTTCATAGCGCATTTTTCGCCGCTTGCACCACGTGCATCGTTTCTCGTCGAAGGCTTCGCCAAGTTTGTCGAATGTTTAACTTGGCAGTGTTCCTGACCCTAGGCCTCTTTGCGCCGATAGCGGAAATACCAGACTTCGTGCCCAAGGCGGCGCGCCTTTGCTTCATAGCGGGTTTCCGGCCAGCCGCCGGGGCGGTTCTGGAAATCCGAAGCGCCGTTGTTTAGCCAGTCAAATTGCTGCCGGTGGCGCTGCATGATCATCAGCGCGTGGCGGACATAGATGGGATGGTCAGTGCCAAAACGGAATTCACCGCCGGGTTTTAACTTTGCCGCAATCAAATCGACTGGCCCGTCATTCATCATCCGGCGCTTCACATGCCGCGCCTTTGGCCAAGGGTCGGGATGCAGCAGATAGACGAAGGACAAAGACCCGTCGGGCACACGGCGCAACATTTCCAACGCATCGCCCATGTGCAGGCGGACATTGTGCAGGCCGCCTTCGCGGATATGCGATAGCGCTTGTGCGACACCGTTCAGAAATGGCTCGCAGCCAATAAAGCCATGATCGGGCAAAAGGTCCGCACGGAACGCCAAATGCTCGCCGCCGCCAAAACCGATTTCGAAATGCATCGCGCGGTCGTCGCCGAACAGCTCTTGACTACTCAGCGCGCCTTCCTCGGGTACCGAAATCTGTGGCAGAAGATTTTCGACCAAGTCGTTCTGCTCGGAACGCAGCTTTTTGCCCTTTGAACGGCCATAAAGGCGGTTCAGCGTCGTTGGATCACCGATTTTGTTCGCAGTCATGCGGGAGGCGGCTAAACTTTCAGCAGCCTCCCTGCAAGTTGAATTAAGCCAGCGCTGCTTTGAGGTCCTCGACCAAGTCGGTGCGTTCCCATGGGAAGAAGTCACCTTCGGGCTTACGACCGAAATGGCCATAAGCGGCGGTCTTACGGTAAATCGGCTTGTTCAGGCCAAGATGCGTGCGAATGCCGCGTGGCGTGAGGCCGCCCAGTTTTGCAATGCCCATGATGGCCGCTTCAATCTGATCATCGCCGACCGTGCCCGTGCGGTGCGTGTCGACATAAAGCGACAAAGGCTTGGACACGCCAATCGCATAAGCCAATTGAATGGTGCAGCGTGTGGCAAGACCAGCGGCGACGATATTCTTCGCCAAATAGCGCGTGATGTAGGCGGCCGAACGGTCAACCTTCGTCGGGTCCTTACCCGAAAACGCACCGCCGCCATGCGGCGCTGCGCCGCCATAAGTGTCGACAATGATTTTGCGACCGGTCAGGCCAGCATCGCCATCCGGGCCGCCGATTTCGAAGCTGCCCGTTGGGTTGATATGATATTCGGTGTTGGTCAGCAGGCTTGCTGGCAACAGGTCCGCGATGACGCCCTTCACATAATTGTGTAGCTCGGCTTCCTTCGCACCTTCGTCATATCCGGGTGCGTGCTGCGTCGATACGACGATAGCGGTCGCGGCCTCTGGCTTGCCTTCATTGTTGTAGCGCAAGGTCACTTGGCTTTTGGCATCGGGTTCCAGAAACGGCGCAGCGCCCGAATGGCGGTCTGCGGCCATGCGCTCAAGGATCTTGTGGCTGTAATCCAGCGTCGCGGGCATCAGGTCAGGGGTTTCAGTCGAGGCATAGCCGAACATGATGCCTTGGTCGCCAGCGCCTTCGTCCTTGTTGTCGCCTGCGTCTACACCCTGCGCGATATGTGCAGATTGGCCGTGCAGGTTATTTTCGAAGCGCAGGGTTTCCCAGTGGAAGCCCGTTTGCGCGTAGCCGATTTCCTTAACGGTGCGGCGGACTGTGGCTTCAATCTCTTCCTTCGCGCCTTCGGCCCATTGACCATTTTCGTAAACGCCTTTGCAGCGAATTTCGCCCGCGAGCACAACCAATTGCGTGGTGGTCAAGGTTTCGCACGCGATGCGTGCTTCGGGATCTTTGGATAAAAACAGATCGACGATGGCGTCGGAAATCTGATCCGAAACCTTATCAGGATGTCCTTCGGACACGGATTCGGACGTGAAGAGGTAATTTGAGCGCATGGTTTTTCCAGTCTATTGCTGTGTCTGCGTATAAAGAATTCTTTATATCGTGATGCGCCCTTAGCGAGAAGCGCGCCGCTGGGCAAGCGGTAACAATGCCAACACGATCAGCAGCCCAGCAAAAGCCAAAGGAATGACGTTGCCAAATCGCGCAAAGAATGTCGGTGCTTTGGCGCGCGGCAAAAACGCATCAATGCGGCCATCCTTGCCCAAGGGCAGGCTTTGCAGGATCCGGCCATCGGCGTCGATTATCGCGCTGATCCCCGTTGGTGTGGAACGAATGACGGGCAAGCCTTCTTCAATCGCGCGCAACCGCGCCTGCGCCAAATGCTGCGGCGGGCCAATCGTGCCGAACCAGGCATCGTTCGATGAATTGAAGATGAAATCGGGCCGGTTATTGCGGTCCACCGTCTGACCAGAGAAAATCATTTCATAGCAAATCTGCATGCCAATTTTTACAGGCTTGCCGTCAACGGTCACGGTCATCGTCTGCGCGCCGGGCCCGGGCCAAAAATCTAGGCTGCCCGGCACCAATCTTGCCAACCCAAGCGGTTTCAGCAACCATGGCATGGGCAGATATTCGCCATAAGGCACCAAATGCGCCTTGTCATAATGGCCAAGGATACGGCCAAAGGCGTCCATGGCGGAGACGCTATTGCGCGCAGCGACCAATTGACGTTTTTCAAAAATAAGGCGGTTTGCCCCTGTCACCAGAACATCACCATCAGCCATCAGCGTGGTGAGGCGTGCGCGCGCACCGGCGGCGCTTTCGCCCGCTTGCCTCTGATAATATGGATAGGGATATCCGTCCTCCAGATAGTCTGGAATTGCAGCCTCCGGCCAGAGGATCAGGCGCGGCGCTTGGCCGGGCAAGGGGCGGCTGTTCATCGCCAATTTGGCAAAGTTGATCACGTCATAGCCCGGTGCATATTTGTCGGCTTGGCTGATATTGGGTTGCACGACGGTGACGGCGGTTCGCGTGCTGAGCGACGGCTCCGTCACATAAATTTTGGCCGACGACAAAATGGCCACGCCGACAATCGCCGCCAAAACAAATCCGTTTGTCCAACGTCGACTACCGAGCAGCGCCATCGCACCGCTGGCCAAGATCATCAGCCCCCCAACGCCGTAGGTTCCGATTGTCGGAAGCCATAGATCAAACCAATGCGAAACAAATCCGACCGCGAGCGGGTTCCAGACATAGCCAGTGAACACCCAACTGCGCAGCCATTCGGTCAGGATCCACAAGCCGGCAAAGGAGAGGATGAGCGAATATGTGGCAGCGCCGTTCCTTACATCGTCGCGGTCGGGCGGAGGGGTTTTCGCTGCGAATTGGCGTATCCAAACGGCTCCCGCCGCCGCCAAAGCCGGATAGACCGCCAGATACAGCGCTAGCGCAACCACCGCGATATAGCCCAACCAAATCGGCATCGCCGCTTGAAAGGTGAAGGCGACCGCAATCCATTGATTGCCAAAGGTGAAATGCCCGACCCCGAACAGCCAGCCAAGAATGAAGGCGTGCTTTGTATTTGGGGCGTGCGCGATCAGGTGGATGAGCAACGCAAAGCAGACCAAAGTCAGTGGCCAAAGCCCCCAAGGTTCAAAACCATAAGCCGACAAAGCGCCAGCGCCCATAGCGGCCCAGCGCGGAAATCGATGAAGCAGGGCGGAGATTTTCTGCATGCCCCGCCTTTGCCGTCCCTATGTGACAATTGCAATCGGACAAACAGCGTCGTTGCTTGCGGTTTACAATGGGCCAGCTCAGTCAGCGGCCAAGCAATTTGCCGCGGGTCAACAGTTGCGCCGTGCAAATGGCACAAGAGCTTGCTAGTGCTGACAGCATCGACCAACCCTTGCCTAAACCGGTGACCAAAAAATGAGCTTACGTCCATTCCATCTGGCCTTTCCCGTCCATGATCTGGCCGAGGCACGGCATTTTTACGGCTTTGTCATGGGTTGCGCCGAAGGGCGGTCATCGGATCAATGGATCGATTTCAATTTTTTCGGCCACCAAATTGTCGCGCATTTGGATGCGTCAGCGCGCAGCGTATCGACACATAATCCCGTCGATGGCCATGACGTCCCCGTTCCGCATTTCGGCGTTGTTTTGGATATGGCGCAATGGACGGCATTGGCCGAACGGGTAAAGGCGGCGGGCGTCCGTTTTGGTATCGAGCCGCATATCCGGTTCAAGGGCCAAGTGGGCGAGCAAGCCACGATGTTCTTTTATGACCCCAGCGGCAATGCGTTGGAGTTCAAAGCCTTTGCCGACGACGCGAATTTGTTTGCGCGCTGACGCTTGCATTTTGCCGCTTTAGACGACAGCGCAAAGCCATGGACCTTCAAAATTTCGACATCGACTTATTCCTGTGCGAATATTGGCAGAAAAAACCGCTGCTGATCCGCAATGCGTTTCGCGACTGGCAAAACCCGCTGGAGCCGGACGAGCTGGCGGGGCTGGCGTGCGAAGAGGAAACGGAATCGCGGCTGATTATTCAGACCGAAACTGGTTGGGAGATGGAGCAAGGCCCGCTGGCCGAAGAACGGCTTTCGGGTTTAAGCGAAAGCCATTGGACGTTGCTGGTGCAAGCGGTGGACCATCATGTCCCTGCTGTCGCCGACCTGATCGCGCCGTTTCGTTTCATTCCCAATTGGCGCATCGACGATGTGATGGTCAGCCTTGCCGCCGACCAAGGTGGGGTCGGGCCGCATTTCGACCAATATGATGTTTTCCTGATCCAAGGGCTTGGCCGCCGTCATTGGCAGATTGGCGCGCACTGCGATGCCGATACGCCTTTGCTGCCGCATGAGGATTTGAAACTGCTGAGCGCATTTGAGGCGACCGAGGAATGGGTGCTGGAGCCCGGCGATATCCTCTACGTCCCGCCGGGCATCGCGCATAATGGCGTTGCTATGGGCGCGGATTGCATGACCTATTCGGTCGGTTTCCGCGCCCCATCGCGCGCCGACATTTTGGGGCATTATGTCGACGATATTCTCGACGGCATTCCAGATGATGAACTCTACCGCGACCCCGATTTGAAGGCCCAAGCCAATCCAGGCGAGATTTTACCCGATGCGCTTGGGCGGCTTCAGCAGATGATGTTGGAATCCTTGTCCGACCCCGCCCATTTCGCCCGCTGGTTCGGCACCTTCAACAGCACCCCCAAATATCCCGATATGGATTGGCGGCCCGAAGAGCCCGTTACGCCGGAGGAACTGCGCGCGGCGATCAACGCGCAATTGCCGCTGGCGCGTAATCCGGCGAGCCGTCTGGCCTTTATCGCAGGCGGCAAGGACGCGCTGATGCTGTTTGCCGATGGCATCTGTTTCGACTGTGTTGGCGAGACGGCGGCGTTGGCTAAAGATTTGTGCGCTGCGGACAGCCTTGTTCTGGATGCCGCCATCGCGGGCAGCCCCGCCGCCGTCGATCTTCTGACGCAACTCTGCAATCAGGGCTGCATCGCGTTCGATAGCGAGGATTGATCTGCGCACGCGGTTAAGCATCTGCGCGAAGAAAGCGCGTTATGCGACCGCGGCAGACGCGCTATCGGCGATTGCAGCGGCGACCATCACGCTGCGGCATTATGCCTGCGACCGTTGCGGGCAATTTCATCTGACCAGCCGGACCAAGGGCAAGCGCATCGCACGGCCGGTAAAGCCTTAGCCCTCAACCTCGCGCCAAGTGCCTGGTGCAAGGCCATCCATCGTCCATTCGCCAATCGCGCGCCGGACAAGCCGTAATGTCGGATGCCCAACGGCGGCGGTCATACGCCGGACCTGACGGTTGCGGCCTTCACGAATGGTGAGCATGATCCAGCTATCGGGCACCGACAGCCGCACACGGATCGGCGGGTCGCGTGGCCAGAGCATCGGGTCGGCAATCCGCTCCGCCGCGCAAGGCAGGGTCAGGCCATCCTTCAATGAAACGCCGCGCCTTAACTGCAGCAACGCATCGTCGGACATATCGCCCTCGACTTGCACCAGATAGCTTTTCGCCATTTTATATTTCGGGTCCGAAATCCGCGCCTGCAACCGGCCATCATCGGTCAACAGCATCAACCCCTCACTGTCCATATCGAGCCGCCCCGCCGGATAGACGCCCGGCACATCGACGAACTGCGACAAAGTCGGCCGCGGCGAGCCCTCCGTCCCCTTGTCGGTAAATTGCGGCAAGACGCCATAAGGTTTGTTGAACAGGATGATGCGGGACATGGGGGGGGGCTTTAGCGAAAGCGGGGGAGATGCGAAATGCTGTTGTGGGTGTGGGGCTTTACGTAATAACCAAATAGGCTAAAAACATATTGACATCGTAACCATAAAAGCTTAATTTATGTCATAGTCGAAAATTGCGAGTCGCGTTGGGGCTCGCTTTCATCATCACCTTTGGGGTCGAAGCGCAAACTTCGGCCCTTTTTCTTTGCGCTCAGGAGGGCTGGATATGGCCATCAACAAAACACCCGTGCCGGATGCGCGGTTGAATATGAAAATCCGTAGCCTTTTTCTGGACCATTTGGCGCAGACGGCGAATGTGGCGGCGTCGGCGCGCGCGGCGGGGGTGTTGAGCAGTGCGGTCCATGCCGAACGGCGGCGCTCGCCGGCGTTTCGTGACGCATGGGCGCTGGCCTTGTCCGCGGTACCCGCCGTAACCGACAATGATATTGGCAAATCTTGGATCATTAATGGAACGCCAGCGGGGGCGTGGGCGAACAAAGCCGGTCAAATCGCTTACTGGATTGGCGGCAGTTGGCGCTTTATCGCTCCCCATGAAGCTATGCGGGTTTGGAATAAGTCCACACGGCGGCATAGCTTGTTCATATCAGGCCAATGGACCACCGCGCCTTCGATATCCAATCCAACCGGTGGCACTGCCGTCGACAGCGAAGCGCGCGCGGCACTTGTGGCAATTTTGCAATATTTCCGGCTATTGGGCATATTAGCAACATGAGCTTAGCAGCATGGGCCGATAACGCTCAAAAACGCAGCAAATATTATGATAAATCGCCAAAAATGGCGACATTTTAGCAACAGTATAAGGACATAGCGACTTGCATCGATGGAACAGAATGGGTAAACCAGCGTTCTCGAATTTCCGTTCCTAAGATAGATAAGGGGAAAGTTGATGCGTAAGTTAGCCATAAGTTTGGCACTCGCTTCTACTGCTCTGGCGTCACCGGCTTTGGCCCGCGATAACCAGTGGTATGTCGGAGTTGATGGCGGTGCCATGATAGTAGAAGACCTTGCTTTGGATATTGGTGCCCAGAAAAATGCGGCAACAGTAGACACAGACAAGGGTTATGATTTCGGCGGCGTAGTCGGATATGATTTTGGCGGTTTCCGTCTCGAATCAGAAGTCTCATACCGTAAAGCGAATGTGTCTGGTTTCAACAGCTCCGCACCTCAGATCACACGGGGCACGGCCACGACTTTGGTAGCTGGCGGTAACTACGCCGTAGCTGGTGATGCAAATGCATTGAGCTTCATGGTCAATGCGATGTTTGATTTCGGTGATGACGACGGCCTTCAGGGCTTTGTTGGTGGCGGCGTTGGTGTTGCTCGTGTAGACGCGCAAACCACTTTAGCAGCACCTTCATTCCTCGATGACTCCGATACGGGTCTTGCATGGCAGGCACTTGCTGGCGTTCGTGCGCCATTGAGCGACAACTGGGATGTGGGCCTGAAGTATCGTTTCTTCAACGCGGATAAGGTCGGTCTTGTTGATCGTCTTGGCCGTGCCGTAGAGACACGCTTCCGTTCGCACAGCGTGATGGGTAGCTTTGTTTATAACTTCGGCGGTGCACCTGCGCCTGTTGAAGTGGCACCACCACCACCACCGCCACCTTATGTGGCACCACCCCCACCACCGCCACCACCGCCACCTGCGCCAGTGTGCAACACGGGTCCTTATATCGTGTTCTTCGATTGGGATAAATCGAACCTGCGTCCAGACGCGGCTTCGGTTCTCGATAATGCCGTTGCGCAATATTCGAACTGTGGCAGTGCGAAGGTTATGCTTGCAGGTCACGCCGATAAGTCGGGTGCTGCAAAGTACAATGTTGGCCTCTCACAGCGTCGTAACGATACCGTTCGTACGTATCTTGAGTCCAAGGGCGTATCAGCTGGCGCGATTGCCAGCGAAGCATTCGGTGAAACTGCACCATTGGTACAAACTGCAGATGGTGAGCGTGAACCGCAAAACCGTCGCGTGGAAGTCACCTATGGTCCAGGTTCGGGAATGTAATTCCCAATCTGATTTCAGGTTAAAAGAAAGGCTGGTCGAAAGACCGGCCTTTTTTTTGACCCCCTGTGTGCGACCTCACAGGTGGGGCTCAAACTTTAGGCTGCGACCTTTGGCTTTGCTCGCGCCTTTACTGCGGCGGATTCCAAAAGCCTCGCTTCAAGTGCCTTTAACTTGTTTTTGTTTTCGATTTTGCCGCCGAATAAATCCGTCACATAAAATGTGTCGACGGCGCGTTCCCCGTAAGTGGCGATATGCGCACTGTGCAATGTGACTTTGGATTCAAACAGCGCGAGCGCCAAATTGTTAAGCAAGGCGGGGCGATCCAGCGCATTCACTTCAATCACTGTAAACCTGTTAGATGCTTGATTATCAATCAACACCGATGGCGCGATTTTAAAGGCGTCAGCCCGGCGCAGTGCTTTTGGCTTTGCGTCCAGTTGTGTCATCAAACGTGCGCGATTGGTGAGCGCCTCTTCAATGTTGCGCTTGAGGCGGTTTAACTGACTTTGCTCCTGGAACGGACGACCCAGCGGGTCCTGGATCAGGAAATTGTCGACCGCCATGCCGTCACTGCTGGTGTGAATCCGCGCATCGATAATATTGCCGCCCGCTAGGTGAATGGCGCCCGCTATGCGGTAAAATAATCCTGGATGGTCGGCCGCAAAAACCGTGACGAGCGTTGCCCCACGATCAGGATAGAAACAGGCATCAATGGCAAGTTCTGTACCGGCATTGGAAAGAAGATGCTGGGCGTTGCGTTCAATGATGTCGTCTGGTTCGGCGATCCAATAAGCGTCAGGAAGCGTTTTGGCAAAAGCCGCGAAGCTATCGGGCGGTAGTTGCAACGTGGACTCCAGCTGCGCCTTTTTCGAGGTGATCCTCTCATCCCGGCCGCGTTGTTTGTGTCCCAAGCGCAGCACTTCTTCTGTCGCTTCAAACAGGTCCGACAAAAGCTGTCGTTTCCAACTGTTCCAAACGCCTGGTCCAACCGCGCGGATATCAACGACGGTTAAGACCAATAGCAGCTTCAACCGCTCGGGCGACTGTACCGCCTGGGCAAAATCCAGGATGGTCTTGAAATCTGCCAAGTCCCGCTTGAACGCAGTGGCCGACATCAACAAATGATAACGGACGAGCCACGCAACGGTTTCCGTTTCGGCTGGTGAAAGGCCGAGCCGCGGGCATAAGGTTTCGGCAATCTCCGCGCCCAACACACTATGGTCGCCGCCACGCCCCTTCGCAATATCATGGAGCAAGGTTGCCACAAACAATACCCGCTTGCTGACAATCTGTTGCACCATCGCGGTAGATAATGGGTGATCTTTTTTGAGCTTTCCGCGGTTGATATCGGCCAGCAAACCAATGGCGCGGATCGAATGTTCATCGACCGTGTAATGGTGGTACATGTCGAACTGCATCTGCGCTACGACGCGACGGAAATCCGGTATAAATCGCCCAAAAACGGTAGATTCATTCATCCAGCGCAACACCGTTTCCGGGTCGCGCGGCGATGTTAATATTTCGAGGAAAAGGGCGTTGGCTCTGGGGTCGCGCCGCAATACTTTGTCGATCAGCCGGGCATCCCTTTGGGCGGCACGCATCGCCAGCGGGTGAATTTCCAATTCATGCAGGTCCGCCAAATGAAATATCTCGAGCAAGCGCACGGGGTCTTGCGCAAAAAAGCCATCATCTGGTAACGCAAGGCGACCACGATCCAATTGAAAGCCGTTGAGCTTTCTTGGCTTCCGGCCAAAGCTGGGTAAAAATCGACGGCCTTTTTGGGCCATAGCTTCATCCAAATGCGCCAGGAAAAGTCCCGTCACATCGCCAACCGTTTTTGCGTTCAAAAAGTAAAAATGCATGAACCTTTCAACCGCTGAGCGGCCGGGGCGATCGGCAAATTGCATAAGCTCTGCTACTTCGCGTTGCAGATCAAATGTCAGACGGTCTTCCCCGCGTCCGGTGATATTGTGCATATGACAACGCACGGACCACAAGAAATTCTCGGCTTTTCTAAAACGATTATATTCATCGATTGTGAGCAGGCCAACATCGACAAGTTCGGACACGGCTGACACTTTATGGATATATTTCCCAATCCAGTAGAGTGTGTGGAGGTCGCGAAGCCCGCCTTTGCCATCTTTGATATTGGGTTCGACCACATATCGGCTGTCACCCATGCGTCGATGCCGATCGTCGCGTTCAATCATTTTTAGGCGGACAAAGTCTGATGCCGTGTTTGCGACAACTTCATTCCAAAAACGTAGTGAAACCTCTTCGTAAACGCCGCGATCGCCCCACACAAACCTGCTTTCCAGCAACGCGGTACGAATGGTTAAATCCTCTTGCGCCATCTTTACCGTTTCATCGAGGGATCTGCTTGATTGACCAACCTTCAACCCAAGATCCCAGAGCAAATAGAGGATCGCTTCGACGACCTGCTCGGTCCAAGAGCTGCGCTTGAAGGGCGTTACAAAGCCAATATCCACGTCGCTATGTGGCGCCATTTCCCCGCGACCATATCCACCGACAGCCAGAACCGCGATCCTTTCGGATGCCGAGCGATTGGCAGCGGGATAAGCATGAACAGTGACATAATCGTAGATAAGCCGGACGATTTGATCGACAAGAAATGCTTGCTCCGCAGACGCACGATAGCCTTGCGACGGCGCAGCATTGAGGCGTCGTTGAATTTCGGTCCGACCGTTGGCCAGTGCCGTTTGCAATATCTCTACGACGTGTGGACGGCGTGCTTCGGCTCCACATGCGTGAACAATGCCGTCAATTTTCTCGGCCAGCACGCTCCGGTCGATAATGTCGCGCTGCTTGAATATCCGTTCTACTGTTGATGCCATCACGCGACCTTAGTCGCGATCCGGCATCATGTCAGTATTAAGCAGATATCTTGGCATTATATTCGCGTCGCAGCGTCACCCGGTCGATTTTCTGTGTCCCCAGACGGGGAAGTGGTTCGGCCACTTGCCAGAAATGTACAGGAATTTTGTATGGTGCAAGACGGGGTGCCAAAAACGCTTTCAATTCATCCGCGGTTAGCGTGACGCCTTCCTTTGTCTGATAGACAATGCCCGGAACCTCACCATATTTGTCATCAGCGATACCAAAGACAGACAATTCGACTATCGAGTCATGTTCATAGGCCGCAGCTTCGACCTCTGGGCAACTGATATTCTCGCCGCCCCGGATGATGATATCTTTCTTTCGATCGACGATAAACAAATAGCCATCTTCGTCGAGATAGCCGATGTCGCCGGTCCGGAAAAATCCATCGGCGGTGAAGGCATCACGCGTGGCATCTTCGTTATTCCAATAGCCATTGAAATTGGCAATCGTCCGAATGCCCACTTCGCCGCGTTCACCCTGCGGCAATACATTGCCATCATCGTCCAGCATTTGGACCTCGACAAGTGGCTTGGTCGCAGGGCCCGTGCTGGTTGGCTTTTCTAGATAATTGTCGGTGAAATTGCCGCAGCCAACGCCGTTGGTTTCAGTAAGGCCGTAGCCCAATAATGGATAACCCCAGCTCATTTCCTTGCGGATTTTTTTGACATGCTCGACAGGGCGTGGCGCGCCGCCGGCGGCAAATGCGGTGCAGCTTGTTAAATCATATTTGTGTCGGGC
Source organism: Sphingorhabdus sp. (assembly GCF_044239045.1). Lineage (GTDB taxonomy): Bacteria > Pseudomonadota > Alphaproteobacteria > Sphingomonadales > Sphingomonadaceae > Sphingorhabdus_B. The sequence continues at coordinate 14,272 of NZ_JBIICD010000008.1, read as the reverse complement.
CGGGTGCGTTGCAAGCTCAATGCTCATCAACGGAACGCCCACGAAATATGTGATGCGTTCTTTTTCGATAATCCGCATCGCTTCTTCTGCGTCCCATTTGGGCATCAAAACGAGCTTGCGGCCAATGGCGAAGCTTTGCAGCACCAAAGGTATCGACGCAGTAACGTGGAACAAGGGCACATTGACGAGCGCTGAAGGCTGGGCCGGCATCGACTGGCCACTGGCGGACATAAGCTCAAAAAAGACAAGCGTTTGACCGACATAGCTCATTGCGCCTTGGACGACAGCGCGATGGTCTGACACCGCACCCTTCGACTGTCCGGTTGATCCAGAGGTGTATAAAATCGTCGCGTTATCGAGTGGATCGATGGTTGGCAGCGCTGTCGCCGCGCCGCCACCCTTAGCGGTCATCACCGATAAGCCATCCAAGGGTTTGGAATCATGGTTGATGATGAGCAGTTCACACCCACCAATATCTTGTCCAGCCATCCGCGCGGCACGCTGTTCATCGGCGAGAACAAAGCGGCAGCCAACCATGCGAATGCCTTCTGCCAATTCTCCACCTTGCCACCAGCCATTGAGCAACGTTGCAACGCCGCCGGCCATCACAATCGCCATATAGGCAACGATCCAATTGGCGGAATTACGCGCCGCAATGCCGACGCGCTCACCCTTTTGCAGCTTGTAGCCTTCTACAAGACCACCAGCCAAAGCGCGCGCCGCACCATAGGTTTCTGCGAAACTTAAGCGGATATCGCCATCGACCAAAAATTCCTTGTCCGCATGGGTCGCACAGAAAAATGCGAAATAGTCGGCCATGTTACCCGGTGCTTTGGCGAAAACGGGCATTTGAACACCGTTTTTCTCGGCATAGGTAACGGCTAAGGGTCCATCATCGGCCATGAGCCGGTTAATGGTGGCATCGATTGCAAGGTCCAACTGCGACGGCATGTGATTCTCTCCTAAACTCTTTGTGCGACTTCTATTTGGCTCTATAGGAATGTCAAAAGATCCTGAGGAAATATTGTGTCATTCGAGATTATTTCAACCGCTGCCGGTTTTATTCAGTTTACGGGCCTTGGCGTAGGTCCCGTTGCGCTCGATTTGGGCTTCTTCCAAATCCGTTGGTATTCGCTTGGATATTTGGTCGGCATCTTGCTCGGCTATTGGATGTTGTTGAAATTGCTCGCACGTCCCGGTGCGCCCATGTCACGCGAGCAAGCCGATGACATAATCTTATATACCACCTTAGGTATTATTTTGGGTGGACGGATTGGGTATATTTTATTCTACCAACCCTCCATTTTGCAGAATCCTATGGACATCTTCAAACTTTGGGAAGGCGGGATGTCATTCCATGGCGGCGCGATTGGTATCATATTTTCGATCTGGCTTTTGGCGCGCAAGCATAAGCTCTCTTTCTTGCGGGTCTGCGATTATGTTGCCTGCGTCGTGCCTTTTGGGATATTTCTCGTCCGCCTGGCGAACTTTGTGAATGATGAACTTTGGGGCCGCGTCACCGACGTGCCATGGGCGATTGTGTTTCCCAATGGCGGTGATTTGCCGCGCCATCCAAGCCAGCTGTATGAAGCTGTGTTTGAAGGGCTGTTGATGGCCGCAATATTGTGGCCATTATTCTGGAAAACCACTGCGCGGTATCGGCCCGGGCTCCTGACAGGTATGGCGGCAATCATTTATGGCACAGCCCGTTTTTCCATCGAGTTTGTCAGGGAACCTGACCTACAGTTGCAGTGGCTGGTGGAAACAAGCGGCCTGACCATGGGGCAGTGGCTCACCGCTCCGATGATATTGGTTGGACTGTTCTTGGTATTCACCGCAGGTGCCCGCAAGCAGCGCGCCGAGGCCATGTCCGGCAGTAATAGTGTCACCTGACAGCGCGCAAGTTGCAGTCCGTCTAGCGCAGCAGATAGAGGCATCAGGACCCATCAGCGTTGCCGAATATATGCGTGTGGCCAACACCGCATATTATGGTCGCGCTGACCCGCTGGGCGCAGAAGGTGATTTCATCACTGCGCCAGAAATCAGCCAGATGTTTGGCGAGATGGTGGGCATTTGGTTGAGCGATATCTGGTTACGCCATCGTCCGGCCACTTGCCATTATGTGGAGCTTGGCCCTGGCCGGGGAACTTTGGCAGCAGACGCGCTCAGAACAATGAAGCGTTTTGGATGGGAACCATCGGTCCATTTCGTGGAAAACAGCCCGGCATTACGCGCCAAGCAGTTGCAGGCAGTGCCAGACGCGACATTCCATGACAATCTGGATAGTCTTCCGACCGATGCGCCTTTGTGCATTGTGGCAAACGAGTTTTTCGACGCCTTACCGGTTCGACAGATGGTTGCGACACAATCTGGCTGGCGGGAACGGGTCGTTGTGCGGGATAGTGAATCGGGTTTTGCGGCTGTGCCCGGCGCGTCCTCGGCTGATGACCTCATTCCCGCACATTTTCGCACGGCCGCCATGGGCAGTATTTATGAAATCTGTCCTGATGCATCGTCGATCATGCAGCAGCTTTCGGCACGGCTGGTAAAGCAGGGCGGGGTGATGTTGGTCATCGACTATGGCTATACACAGCCTGCGTTGGGCAACACGTTACAAGCGGTCCAGAGCCACAATTATGCCGACCCGTTTACCAATCCGGGACAGCTGGATTTGACGGCGCATGTCGACTTTTTTGAATTGGCGACCTGCGCGAAAAATAGTGGTCTTTTGACGGCTGGACCAAGTGACCAAGGTGCATGGCTTTTGGGTCTGGGCATTGAGCAGCGTGCGCAACATTTGGCTGCGTCCAACCCCGACAGAGCTGCAGACATAAACGCGGCGCGTCAACGGCTGGTAGAGCCTGACGCCATGGGGGCCTTATTCAAGACATTGGCCGCTTATGCCCAAGGTTGGCCGCAGCCGGAGGGTTTCGGTCTTTAGCCTACCCAGTCGGCGATCTGACCCGCAACGTCGTTTGCGGCGGCATTTAACGCCGCGCCTGCCGATACGGGTGCAATCGCGGATACGGGACGGCGCGCCTCAAACCGGCGCTTTTCGGTCGCACTTCCGCGAATGATTTTGACCGCGTCATAGACGACTACAGCTTCGCTCGTTTCCGCATCGATGCCAAATTCTAGCAGGCTTCCCGATAAAAAGCGCACGGCCTTGCCGCCTGCGTCGGCTTCGTTCAGCACTAAGTTCCCGCTCTTTGCCGAAACGGTTTCGACGAGTAAGCTCTGCATCAAACGGGCGGGTTTATCCGCCCAAAATGCGTCTTTGAGATAGGCAATGCTGCTGGGATCAATCTGCACTGGCACCCGATTATGATCCAGCTTGCGCGGGACTTGTGGCATCTGGATTACCAATATGTCTTTCGCTGTCGCTGTTCGCGCGACACCGGCTGCCACGGTATTGTCAGCTGTCAGGACGAGCATGGAGACTGGCGCCTTACCACCGAAGCTTACGCACGCGCCAAGGGCCATGATGAGAGGTAACGCACATAAGCGCGATCCGGAGATTTTGCTGAACATCATTTTGGGTTCCTGCTGCCGGGTTTATAATCGGGTAAGGCGGGCGCGCCGACGACACTGCTTATGCCGCCTTGATCCACTTTCTCGGTCACCGACTTTAACGATGTCGACAGGTCTCTCAAGTCGCGGGCCAGTTGCGTCACTTCAGGCAAAGTCTGGGAATTTAAAGTTTCAATCGCCGGATTCGCATTGTTCAAAGTAGTTTCCAAAGCAGCCAGACTGCCATTTGCGGATCGCAGCGTTTTGCGCAATTCATCCAGCATCGGGCGACCGTCGCTGTCGAGTAGCTTATTGGTCGCGCCTGCCATTTTGGTAATCTCATCCGCAGCCAGACCTGCCTTTTGCAAGGCAATGCGCGATTCCTGTATGGCTGCACGCAAGTCGGGTCCTTGCGTTGCCAATGATCCCGAAAGGCTTTCCACATTGTCCAAAATCTGTTCGATGGACTGTTGATTCTTGTCGGACAATATGTTGGTCAGCCGTTCAGTCAAAGTCGACAGCCGTTCCAAAAGCAAAGGCGCGTTATTGAGCAGCTCACCCAAAGCGCCGGGCTTTGTCGGAATGACAGGCACGCCTGTCGGGCATGCGGTCTGCGGTTTCACTTTAGGGCAATCCAGTGCAGGTGCGTCTTTAACCGCACCATCCAGCTGAATCTCCGAGACACCGGTGAAACCAACACCATTGATTGTCGCAGTCGTACCCAAAAGTATGGGCACCGTATCCTTGATACTGATGCGCACCCGAACGAATTCTGGATCGGGCTCCCATAATTCGATGCTTTCAATTTGGCCCACTGGAACGCCAGAAAAGGATACGCCCGAGCCCTTGGCCAAGCCATTGACCGATTGTTGAAAGAATATGTCATATTCTTTTCTGTCGCCGTCACTTGTCCGCGAAAGCCAAACGGTGAAGGCCGCCAGCAGCGTGATAAGAAGAAGCGTGACAGCGCCCACCATCACATAATTGGATTTGGTTTCCATCTTAATGCCTTATGACCTTCCTAGCTGCTGCGTCTTTGCACGGGCGGAATCGCCTTGGTCGCTGTGACCGCGCCGTGCCGCGCGACCGCGTGGGCCGCTGAAATAATCGTTGATCCACGGGTGGTCGATAGCCAGTAATTCTTCAATCGCACCGATGGCTATAACTTTCCGATCGGCCAAAACGGCCACGCGGTCACAAATGGAATAGAGCGTATCCAAATCATGCGTAATCAAAAAGACGGTTAGTCCAAGCGTCTCTTTCAAATCGCGTGTTAGATTGTCGAATTTGGCGGCGCCAATGGGGTCAAGTCCAGCGGTCGGTTCATCCAGAAACAACAATTCCGGATCCATCGCCAATGCCCGTGCCACACCCGCACGCTTGCGCATTCCACCCGATAGCTCGGATGGATATTTATGCGCCGCTTCTGGCGGAAGGCCGCTTAAGAATATTTTGTAGCGGGCGATTTCGTCGAGCAGCTCTTGACTGAAATCCGGATAAAATTCGCGCAAGGGCACCTGCACATTTTCCGCGACGGTTAAGGTCGAAAACAATGCGCCACCCTGAAACAAGACGCCCCAGCGTCGCCGGACGTCGGTAGCTTGATCTTCTTCCTTGCCAATCATGCCTTCATCAAAGACGCGGATTTCGCCTGAATCGGGTTTTTGTAAGCCGATGATTGACCGCATGAGCACGGATTTACCTGTGCCAGAACCGCCAACGACGCCCAATATCTCGCCGCGGCGCACTTCGATGTTGAGATCCTGATGGATGACTTGGTCGCCAAAGCTGTTGCACAGGCCAGTCACGGAGATGATGTTGGGTGCGTTCATCGCTTAATCCCAACCAATTTCGCTAAAGAACACGGCAAAAAATGCGTCGAGAACGATAACGAGGAAAATGGCCTGCACCACCGCTGCAGTTGTTCTTAACCCGACTTGTTCGGCATTGCCTTTCACCTGCATCCCCTGAAAGCAGCCCGCCATAGCGATGATTGCGCCGAAGACCGGTGCCTTGATCATGCCAACCCAAAAGTCAGTCATTGGCGTTACTTCGCGCAGTCGCTGCACAAAGGTCGCCGGGGGTATGTCCAAGACAATCCAGCACAATAATCCGCCGCCAATGATGGACATTAACGAAGCGAAAATACCCAGCAATGGCATCATGACCACCGCGGCGATTACGCGCGGCACGACCAATGCTTCTACAGGGACAACGCCGATTGTGCGCATGGCGTCAATTTCTTCGGTAATCTTCATCGTCCCGATCTGTGCGGCAAAGGCAGATCCAGACCGCCCAGCGACCATGATCGCAGTCATCAATATGCCGAGTTCACGCAGTGTAAGCCGTCCAATCAGGTTGATGGTAAAAACCTCCGCACCAAATTGGCGCAGCTGCACCGCGCCTTGTTGCGCAATGACGATGCCGATGAGGAAGCTCATCAGACCGACAATGCCCAATGCACGGACACCCACCATATCGAAATGCTGAACCACCGCGTGCCAGCGAAAGCGGCGCGGGTTCATAAGTAAATTGAAGAACGCTTTGACCACCTGCCCGACAAAGCCCAGAAATTGCAAAAACGTCGTTACACCGACGACAACAGCGCCGCCTATTTCGGCCAAAAAATGATATAGCGACGAAATAGGTGGTTTGGCGACGACTTCGTCTTGATCGACACCGCGCACAGCATCAATCAGGCGGCTGGCGTCATTTGCGCCGCCGGTGATTTGGGCATCATGCTCTTTAGCGGTCCGATGGACGAGCCAAGCGCCAACGGTGTCCATATGGGTGATGCCGGAAATGTCGATTTCAGAAACGGGACCGCTAATGTCGCGCAAACTGCCGTCTAGTGCACCAATGGACGCAATGACAAAGTCACCGGACAGCCGGAGAAGTTGCCCGCTGGGCAGATCTTCAACAGTGAAATCGGCAGAGTTAGCCATAGCACTATAATTGGCCTATTATGGGGACTATCACAAGCCTGTAGACTTCTTCGGTAAAGTTATGCCTTTAAGATCATGATGACGAAATCCAAAACGATCCTGCTCGCCATATATGATATGGATAAGACAATCACGCGGCGCGCAACCTATAATGGGTTCCTCCTGCATATGGCGTTGAACAAGTCACCGTGGCGATTGTTGCTTGCACCGTTTTTGCCGGTTGGTTTGGCTCTATATGCGCTGAAAATTTGGGACCGCTCGCGGCTGAAGCAGTTTTCGCAAATTCTGCTGATCGGCAGACGTGTTCCTCGGGCGCATTTCGCCAAATATCTGGAAAGCCATGCGGATCTGGTCGTTGGCAAAAACGTCTATCCGCAATTGCTGGCGCGCGTGGCGGAGGAGAAAGCGGCTGGCTATCGCCATATCATGGCGACTGCCTCTTATCGTTTATATGTGGAGGCGATTGCCAAACGGCTTGGCTTTGATGATGTCATTGCAACAGACTTATCGACCGACAGCAGCGGCCATGTGCTGGCGCGGATTGACGGGCATAATTGTTATGATGCGGCCAAGCTGGAGCTGGTGAAGGGCTGGATGGACCGACACGGCCTTGAGCGCGCCAATTGTCATATCCGTGCGTATTCCGACCATGTCTCTGACGCGCCATTGCTGAATTTTGCCGATGAACCTTTCGCCACCAATCCGCATGGCCCGCTGGCGCGTCTGGCGGAGACAAAGGGCTGGCCCATCGTCGATTGGCGCTTGGCAGAAAATTGATCCTAAATTTATAGCACCCAAAGCGCACCCACGAGCCATACCGCTCCTACAATGAGAGGAATGCCCGCGAGGTCGAGATAAAATCCCGCCTTCACCATTTTGGGCAGGGCGATATGCCCGCTGGCCCATGCAATGGCATTTGGCCCCGTGCCGGATGGCATCATGAAACCCCAGCTGGCCGCCATGGAGGCAGCCATCGCCATCAACCATGGATCCGCGCCCGTTGCTGCCACGAGGCCAGCCACCACGGGTAGCACACCGCTGGCGGTTGCGACGTTGCTCGCAAACTCAGTGATTAATATGACTAAAGCAGTCAGCGCCAATGCGATGATGATGGGATGTACGACTGACAAAGGCTCTAATGCCTCACCAAGCCACGCTGCCAGCCCGGACTGCGTGATGCCGGCAGCGAGCGCCAAGCCACCACCAAACATCATGATCACTCCCCAAGGCGCTCTGTCCGCCTCCTGCCAGGTCAGCAACGGGCGACCTGTGCCATCGGGTATCAGGAACAATAACAGTGAACCCGCAATCGCAATGCTGCCGTCGGTAATCCCACCCTTGGGCAAAAGCGGTTCCAACAAAGGTTGGCCAATCCACATAAAGATGACCAAAAGAAATATTGGAACGAGCCGTTTTTCCGCAACGGACATAGGCCGCGCCTTGCCAATGGCCGCGCGCGCGGTATCGACGTCAAAACTGCTAGCGGTTACGTTCTGAACCCGCATAAGGATGAACGCGCATAACGGCACACCGATAATCACCACGGGCAGGCCGTAGAGCATCCATGTCAGAAAGTTGATCTCGATGCCCAATTGCTTTTCCACGAGCGCGGCTGCAATCGCGTTGGTCGGCGAACCAACAAGCGTCCCAAGTCCACCAATCGACGCGGCAAAGGCCACACCCATGATAAGCGCGCCAGCCAGCCCGTCGGTTTCTCCAGGTTTGGTTCCGCCTGCGGCAAGCACTGCGATTGCGATCGGCACCATGATGAGCGCGATGGACGTGTTAGACATCACCATGCTGAGCAATGCGGTTGAACCCATGAACGCGATCATCAGGCCCGTGACACTATGTCCTGATTTTCCCAATATGGCGAGTGCGACGCGGCGGTGCATGCCCGTACGTTCAATGGTGAGCGCCAGAAATGCGCCACCAAGAATGAGAAACAGGATAGGTGAATAATATTCCTTCGCGACATCCTGCGCGGTCATAATATTCATCAGCGGTAGCGCCAGAAACGGCAGCAATGCCGTCACCGTTAACGGCAAGGCTTGCGTCATCCAATATGTCGCCATCAAGATGGTGAGCGCGGCGACGTGCCACGCAGATGGTTCCATACCTGTTGGCGCAGGCAAAAACAGCATGACGGCAAAGACGATAAGACCGCCCCAAAAACCGATCCTTTCCACCTTCATGGGTGCAGTCCAATCAGGGAAAGTTGGCGGCCATATCCGGGCTCACCTAAATGGCAGCTGCGCCGGTAACTGAAAAAGCGGTCGGGCTGGCTATAGGTGTCTTCACCTAGACATGCGACCGTCCGGATACCCGCCGCCGCCAATCGCGCCGCGACATAGCCTTCAATATCAAATTGATAATGGCCTGCTTTACCATCTGCAAAGTATCGTTCATTTTGCGCGGCCTGCGCGACGAAGTTACGGAAAAATCCTTCGTCCACTTCATAGCTTTTTTGCGCAATGCAGGGGCCAATGGCGCAGCTTATGCGACTTGCCTGCGCGCCAAGTTTTTCCATCGCGGCTATGGTGTTTTCCAGCACGCCATTTATCGCGCCTTTCCAGCCTGCATGCGCCGCGCCGATGACTCCGGCCTCGGTGTCTGCAAATAAGACGGGGACACAATCGGCGGTTACTATGCCCAAAAGCACATTGGGTTGATCCGTCACCATAGCGTCGCCGCGCGGCGGATCATCTTGCGAAATAGCATTGTCGACCTGCACAACATCGGCAGAATGAAACTGATAGACGCGCGCAAGCATAGCGCCAGGCAGGACCGACTGCACGCCCAGTAAACGATTTTCAATGACGGATTCCCGCGTATCTTCAGAACCCAGCCCGACGTTTAGTCCGGCATAGATTCCCGTCGAAATCCCGCCCTTTCGTCCCAAAAAGCCATGGGCGACTGTGCGCAGCACGCCTGATTGGATTACCTCAACTGCCATGCCTTGCGCCTCCTCCCGCCGCCTCTATTCGCAACTGCGGCGCTTGACGGCAAGCCATTAGATTGCGAACCAGAATATATGCAGAGACACATGCTGATATTTGGAATGGGCTACACCGCCACTCGCCTTGCCGCCACCTTGCGCGCTGATGGCTGGTTGGTCACGGGCACAAGGCGGATGAGCGGCGGCAATGCCATTGCCTTTGACGATGAAGTGGCGGTGCTGACCGCGATGGAGACCGCGACGCATATTTTGTCGAGCGTCCCGCCCATGAGCGAGGGCGGCGATCCGGTGCTTTTGAAATATGGCGCGGCCATTGCGGCGCGCGCCGATTTATGGATTGGCTATCTGTCCTCCACCGGGGTCTATGGCGATACGGGCGGCGCGTGGGTCGACGAAAGCGCCGCGGTGGGTGAGGGACGCCGGACCGCGCGGGCCGAAGCCGACCTTGCGTGGCAGGCCTTGCGCCAAGATGTCCATGTCTTCCGCTTGCCCGGTATTTACGGCCCCGGCAGATCGGCGCTGGAGCGGGTGGCAGAAGGTAAGGCGCACCGCATCGACATGCCCGATCAGATTTTCAGCCGCGTACATGTGGACGACATCGTCGATGCAGTCATGGCCGCCTTCAATGGCCCCGCGGGTGTTTACAATATCGCCGATGACATGCCCGCGCCGCAAAATGACGTGATCGAATATGCCTGCGACCTGCTGCATCGCGATTGGCCGCCTTTAATGTCACTCGAGGCGGCTGGACTGTCACCTATGGCGCGTGGATTTTATGCCGAAAACCGCCGCGTAGCGAATAAAAAGGCGAAGCGCTTACTAAACTGGTTACCGCGATATGCCGATTACCGGCTGGGCTTAGGCGTCTGCATCGCGACGACCAAGCCAAGCATCGCCAACGCGCCGCCCGCCAGCGCCAACGTGGACCAGACATAGCCTTCGAATATTGTCGACAGGATCATTGCGACCACGGGAATGACGACGCCCGTATACGCCGCCTTGCCGGGGCCAATGTCGCGGATCAGGCGGAAATAGAGCGGGAAGGTGACGACCGTTCCAATGATGCTGAGATAAAAAACACCGCCGATATAGCCGGGACGCATGTCGATAATGGGGGGACCAGCCGTGATGAAGGCATATATGCTGTTGCCAATGCTGCCCCACAACATCGACCATGCTAATATCGTGATCGTTGGAAAACGCGCAATCTTTGGCGTGACCTGCAGGACGTTAGACACAGATACCGTCGCCACCGAACATAACACCAGAAATAGCCCAAAGAGCACATCTGCTCCGCCCATTGGCGCAGCGCGATATTCCTGTAACATCAACAACCCGACCCCGACGCTGGCAATTGCGGAGCCCCATTTGAACGCCCCGCTGATGGGGCGTCCCAACCAATATTTGGCCAACACGGCGTTGGGCACAATCAACAAGGCGAACACCACCGCGACAAGGCCCGATGTCACATAATGTTCGGCGGTATAGACAAAGTTAAAGTTCACCCCGAATTGCAACAGGCCAAGCAACATCGTCCAACCGACCATCGCCCGGTCAATTTTCAGCGATTGCCGCATGACAAGCGCCAAGAGGAACATGCCGATCGCGGAAAGGATGAAACGATAGGCCACCGACCAAGTTGTCGGCACCGTGCCCAATTGATCGCGGATCACCAGCCAGGTTGACCCCCAAATCAACGACGTCACCATGAAGGGTATCCACACCCGTGGCTCCAGAAAGCTGAGCTCTTCGGCGGGTTCAGTTTTTGCTATGTTCATAGGGCTGATATTGCCTTTGCCAGAGGGGCGACGTCGGTTTCTGTATGCTGCCAACTTGTAACCAAGCGCGCCGCGCCCCAATGATCGTCCACCACGCCCCAGTCATAAAAGTCAAAGCCCTGCGCCCGTAACGCCGCCGCCTCGGCAGGCATGAGCCGCAGGAACACCTCATTGGCTTGCACAGGGTATAACAAGCGTTCACCCGCGGCCTGCGCAATGACCATCGCCGCTGTATTGGCGGACCGCGCATTGTGCAGCCATAGATCATCCTGCAGCATGGCGAGCAATTGCACCGCCAAGAACCGGCCCTTGGATTGCAAATGCCCCGCGCGTTTGCGGCGATAGCGCGCGGCATCGGCCAGAGCGGGATCAAAATAGACCAAGGCCTCGGCCCCCATGCCGCCATTTTTGACAAAGCCGAAGCTTAAGATATCGACGCCTGCATTGACCGTGATATCGGCTGGCGCGCATCCCACATGCGCCACCGCATTGGCAAAACGCGCGCCGTCCATATGCAGGCCAAGCCCGCGTTCGCGGCACAGGGCCCCCAGCGCCGCGACCTCGGCTGGGGTGTAGACCATGCCATATTCGGTGGCGTTGGTAATCGACACAGCGGCGGCCTGCACCTGATGCACATCGTTGCGAATGGCGTCGAGCGTAGAGGTGACGGTCGCGGGCGTTATCTTCGCGCCGTCGCCATCGACCAACATCAACTTCGCGCCCGCGGTGTAGAAACCCGGTGCGCCGCATTCATCAACCTCAATATGTGCCTCTTTATGGCAGATAATGCCCTGATGCGGTTGCACGAGTGAGGCCAGCGCAAGGCAATTCGCACTGGTGCCTGTTGCCACCCACAGAACCGCGGCATCGCGGCCAAAGAGTTCCGAAAACGCCGCATCCAACCGCGTGCTATATTGGTCACCGTCATAAGCGGTGTCGATATGGTTCGCATCGGCCATGGCTTGCATGACAGCAGGATGCACCGGGGCGGCATTGTCAGAAAAGAAACGCATAAGCGTCCGCATGACGGGAAACCGATGGCGGCGTCAAGGGTTAAGGGGCGGGCGCTGTATATTCAATCAACCCATCGTCCGTCGCCCCAGCGCAGGCTGGGGCCTATCGCGCCTGTCGATCCCCCCAAACACATGTGATGGGCACCAGCCCCCACTGGTACGACGGGGTTTTGCGCGGTGACGGGTTGCCTCCAACCAAACCTAGGATAACATCTAGGTTGTTGCGCGGCGCTTTAGGCAGTAGCAGCGTTGCCATAAGGGGTGTTCCACAAAATGTTGCGACGTAAAGCAGTTGTCATTGGTGCAGGTATTGGCGGCATAGCATGCGCCATGCGGTTACAAAGCCTGGGCTTTGACACCGAAATATTGGAGGCATTGGATGCCCCCGGTGGCCGCGCATATGTCCGCAAGGCCGATGGCTTTGTCTTTGACATGGGGCCAACGGTTCTAACTGTCCCGCATTTCATTGAGGAATTGTTTAGCCTGCAGCAAGACCATGCCATGTTGGGAGAGCCGGACTTTCCAGCCCATGTTCTGGACGAAGATAACCGCGTCCGCGAAGGCATTTCGGGCGGCCCGAATACCAGCAAATATGTCGAGATTATCCCGATACTCCCCTTTTACCGCATCTATTTCGATGACGGCACATTTTTTGATTATGATGGCGATCCTGTCAGCACGCGCGAACAGATACAGCAGTTGGCGCCCGAGGATCTTGCGGGATATGAAGCCTTTCACGAGCAAGCCCGCGCGATATTCCAACGTGGATTTTTGACGCTGGGCTATACCTATTTCGGCAGCCTTGGGTCGATGTTGCGCGTGGTGCCTGACTTGCTGAAGCTTGGCGCGGTGCGGTCGCTGTTCGGCATGGTCAGCAAATATTTCAAGTCAGACAAAATGCGTCAGGTGTTCAGCTTTGAACCTTTGCTGGTTGGCGGCAACCCGATGAAGGTGCCGGCGATTTATGCGATGATCCATTTCGTCGAAAAAACCTGGGGCATTCATTATGCCAAAGGCGGCACCGGCGCTTTGGTGGCGGGGTTGGTCAAAAAGTTTGAAGACATGGGCGGGCGGCTGCGGTTGCATGCACCCGTGCAGCGCATATTGGTCGAAGACGGCGTTGCCAAAGGCGTCGAGCTTGTAAGCGGTGAAAAAATTGCTGCCGATGTTGTGGTGTCGAACGCGGATTATGCCACGACTTATCTCAAGCTGGTCGATAAGGCGCATAGGCGCATTAACCGAGATGCTTTGGTGAAATTCCGTAAGCAATCCATGTCGTTGATGGTGATTTATTTCGGTTATGAACGCCGCGACAATGACCCCGATTTGCGCCACCATAACATCATATTGGGCCCCCGCTACGAAGCGTTGCTAGATGAGATTTTTGAGCAGAAGGTCATGAGCCCGGACTTCTCGCAATATCTGCACATCCCGACGCTGACCGATCCCAGCATGGCGCCTGCGGGGCATCATGCGGCCTATACGCTTATCCCCGTGCCCAATAACGCCAGCGGCATCGACTGGGACGTCGAGGGGCCCAAGCTGAGCGCGCGGGTGCTGAGCTTCTTAGAAGAACGTGGCTATATTCCCGATCTTGCCGCGCGATTGAAGCATATGAGTTTCATCACGCCGGATTATTTTGCCGAAACTTTGGGTTCCTATCTGGGCAATGGCTTTGGCGTCGAACCCGTGTTGACCCAGACCGCTTTCTTCCGCCCGCACAATAAGTCGGAAGATGTGCACAATCTCTATCTCGTCGGCCAAGGCACACAGCCAGGGGGCGGCACGCCGTCGGTTATGATGTCGGCTAAAATGACCGCCCGTGAGATTGCCCGCGACCTGGGCGTGGATGCATCCATCGTAAATGGCGTGCCAGGTTAACGGGAAAATCATCGCCCGAAGGCAATATTTGCAAATCGCTAGAGATATGTGAGAAATCCTGGTGCGTGGTGCAGTCTGGTAGGAACGGGTCTCTGGTCAGACCTTCCCTGATACATGGGATTTTTCAGGGAATATTGCAATTCTGGGCGCCAGAATTGCTGCTGATCCTGTTAGGGAATGAAGGTT
>NZ_JBIICD010000021.1:0-30646 GCF_044239045.1 Sphingorhabdus sp. | reverse complement strand
AGGTCGTAAGCGACCTTTCCGGAGCATAATATCAGCCGTTTCACATCCTTGTCGGCAGGTGCATTCATGTCGGACAATATCCGCATGAAGTGGCTTTCGCCTTGGAAGTCCTCAGCCCTGGAAACCGCGAGCTTATGACGCAAAAGCGACTTTGGCGTCATAACAATGAGCGGTTTGCGGAATGGTCGTGCCATTTGCCGGCGCAGCAAGTGGAAATAGTTAGCCGGCGTAGTGCAATTGGCGACCTGGATATTGTCCTCCGCGCATAATTGCAGGAAGCGCTCCAGCCGTGCCGAGCTATGCTCCGGCCCCTGACCCTCATAGCCATGCGGCAACAGCATTACGAGGCCATTGGCGCGCAGCCATTTGGCTTCACCTGACGCAATGAACTGGTCAATCATGGTTTGTGCGCCGTTCACGAAATCGCCAAATTGCGCTTCCCAAAGGACCAATGTTTTCGGCTCTGCTCCGGCATAGCCATATTCAAAGCCCAACACACCAAATTCGGACAAGGGGCTGTCCAAGATTTCAAAACGCCCATGTGGCAAGGTGGACAGCGGCACATATTTTTCTTCTGTCGTTTGATCGACCCAGACGCCATGCCGCTGGCTAAAAGTGCCTCGGCCTGAATCTTGGCCAGACAAACGCACGCCATAGCCTTCCGAAAGCAGCGAACCAAAAGCGAGCGCTTCGCCGGTTGCCCAGTCGAAACTTTCCCCAGAACTGAACATCGTCTTCTTGGCATCAAGCACGCGGCTTAATGTCGGATGGATGTTGTGGCCTTCGGGTACCGTCGTCAGCGTGCGACCAAGGCTGTCGAACAATTTGCGCGTGATACCAGTTGGGACGTTGCGTCGCGCAGTTTCTGGATCAGCGGGCTTCGACAGGCCTGACCAACGGCCACCAAACCAATCAGCGGCGTTGGCTTTATAGTCTGCTGCACTCGCAAACTCTTGCTCAAGCGCTTGGACAAAGCGCATCGCGTGTTCATTGGGCCAATTGGCGTCGATCACGCCTTCGGCTTGAAGACGTTGTGCGTACAGAGCACTTACGGCCGGATGGTTTTTGATGACTTTGTACATCAATGGCTGCGTAAAGCCGGGTTCGTCGCCCTCATTATGGCCAAAGCGGCGATAGCACCACATGTCGATCACGATATCGCGGTGGAATGTCTGGCGGAATTCAATCGCAATTTTGCATGCGAATGTCACCGCTTCGGGATCATCGCCATTGACGTGGAAAATAGGCGCTTGAACACCTTTGGCTACATCGGACGGATAAGGCGATGATCGCGCATATTGTGGGCTAGTGGTAAAACCGACCTGGTTGTTGACGATGAAGTGCAGGCATCCACCTGTATTATACCCACGAATGCCGGAGAAGCCGAGGCATTCCCATACAATGCCCTGGCCAGCAAAGGCGGCATCACCGTGGAGCAGCACAGGCAACACTTGCTCATGCTTGCCCAAATCGTCGCGCGCCGTCTGGTTGGCGCGCACCTTCCCCAAGACAACGGGGTTTACGGCTTCAAGATGCGAAGGGTTCGGTACAAGGCTCATATGCACCTTGATACCGTCAAATTCGCGGTCGGTGCTGGTGCCAAGATGGTATTTCACATCACCTGAACCACCGACATCATCAGGGTTGGCGCTGCCACCTGAAAATTCGTGGAAGATGATGCGATAGGGCTTGGCCATCACATTGGCGAGCACGTTCAAACGGCCACGATGCGGCATACCATAGACGATTTCACGCACGCCAAGCTGGCCACCATATTTGATAACAGCTTCGAGCGCCGGGATCATGGACTCGCCACCGTCAAGGCCGAAACGCTTCGTGCCTACATATTTGCGGCCAAGGAATTTCTCATATTGCTCGGCTTCTATAACCTTGCCGAGTATCGCCTTCTTGCCCTCTGGCGTGAACTGGATGGCGGCATCCTTGCCCTCCATCCTTTCTTGCAGAAACCGGCGCTCTTCCACGTCGGAAATATGCATATATTCAAGACCTACCGGCCCGCAATAATTGGCGCGCAGCGTATCTACGAGCTCGCGCACCGTGGTCCACTCAAGCCCAAGCGTGCCGCCAACATATACGCGCTTGTCGAGGTCGGCGCTAGAAAAGCCATGATATTCAGGCGTCAGGTCAGCAGGAATGTCTTGCTTCGATAAGCCAAGCGGATCGAGATTGGCCGCCAGATGCCCGCGCACGCGGTATGTGCGTACCAGCATCATCGCGCGAATAGAATCGCTCGCCGCAGCAACGGCGTCAGCCTCGGCCATGGGTTTGCCTGCTGCCTTGGCCGCAGCCTTCACTTCGACCGCCATTTGCGTGGGGTCGAGCGATGCCGTCAAATCGTCAGTTGCTGACAATGGCCAGTTGGCGCGTTCCCAGCTGGGGCCCCGCTCTACTTCGAAATCCTGGTTTTCTAAGCCCATTTTTCTTCTCCAAATCCTCCCCACGTCGAGGAGGTGGCGGTCCGCAGGACTGACGGAAGGGCACGTGCGTTCAAGCTCTCGCTATTTGGCGGGTGCCCCACCGCTATGCTGCGCATGGCCCTCCCCGTTTCGGCGAGGGGGCGCTACTTAACCCTTCAATACTTCTACCAATGTCTTGCCGAGCAAGGATGGCGATGGCGATACGCGGATGCCCGCGGCTTCCATGGCTGCAATCTTGCTCTCGGCGTCGCCCTTGCCGCCCGATACGATCGCGCCTGCATGGCCCATCCGGCGGCCTGGAGGAGCCGTGCGTCCGGCGATGAAGCCAGCCATTGGCTTTTTGCGGCCCTTTTTGGCTTCATCGATTAGGAACTGCGCTGCTTCTTCTTCTGCGCTACCGCCGATTTCACCAATCATGATGATTGACTTAGTGGCATCATCCGCGAGGAATAGCTCAAGGCAGTCGATGAAGTTTGTGCCGTTAACCGGATCACCACCAATGCCGACCGCAGTCGTTTGGCCAAGGCCTTCTGCTGTGGTCTGGAATACGGCTTCATAGGTCAATGTGCCAGAACGCGACACAACGCCTACCGATCCTGCCGAAAAAATGCTGCCGGGCATAATGCCGATTTTGCATTCGTTCGGCGTCAATACGCCTGGGCAGTTGGGACCGATAAGGCGCGATTTAGAGCCTGAAAGCGCGCGCTTTACCTTGACCATATCGAGTACCGGAATGCCTTCGGTGATGCAGACGATCAATGGAATTTCTGCATCGATGGCTTCAAGGATTGAGTCTGCCGCAAAGGGTGGCGGGACATACACAACCGAAGCATCTGCGCCTGTGGCTTCTTTCGCTTCAAGTACGGTATCGAACATCGGCAGACCGATATGCGTTGTTCCGCCCTTGCCAGGGGTGACGCCGCCGACCATTTGCGATCCATAAGCGAGCGCTTGTTCGGTATGAAATGTGCCCGTCGCGCCGGTCATGCCCTGCGTGATGATCTTGGTGTTTTTATTGACTAGGATGCTCACAAACGTCTCCTGAAATCTTTGGTTTGCGCTTAGTTCAGCGACGGGTCGATGGCTTTACATGCCACCAGCAGCTCCTTCACCGCATCTACGCTGACGGCGAGGTTGGATTTGGCTTCGTCATCCAGTGCGATTTCGACGATCTTTTCAACGCCGCCTGCGCCGATTATCACTGGAACACCGACATATAGATTGTCGACGCCATATTGGCCGGTCAAATGGACTGCCGCAGGAAGGACGCGTTTTTGGTCGTACAGATAGGCCTCTGCCATCGCGATGCCGCTGGTGGCGGGTGCGTAATAAGCAGAGCCAGTTTTTAGCAAGGCGACAATTTCGCCGCCGCCGCTGCGCGTGCGTTGGACGATGGCGTCTATGCGCTCCTGGGTGGACATGCCCATCGCGATCAGGTCAGGCACAGGAATACCCGAGACCGTTGAGTATTGAATGACGGGAACCATAGTGTCGCCATGGCCGCCCAGCACAAAGCTGGTTACGTCCTTCACCGACACGTTGAATTCATCCGCGAGGAAATGGCTGAAGCGTGCCGAGTCTAGAACCCCGGCCATGCCGACCACCATATTGTGCGGAAGGCCCGAAAATTCGCGTAACGCCCAAACCATCGCGTCGAGCGGGTTGGTGATGCAGATGACAAAAGCGTTTGGCGCGTTGGCTGCAATGCCTTCGCCGACTGCCTTCATCACCTTCAGGTTAATTCCCAACAAATCATCGCGGCTCATGCCGGGCTTGCGCGCGACGCCAGCGGTGACGATGATGACATCTGCGCCCGCGATGTCGGCATAATCATTAGTGCCAGTGATTGTGGCGTCAAAACCTTCAACAGGACCGCATTGCGACAGATCCAGAGCCTTGCCTTGGGGAACGCCCTCAACAACGTCGAAAAGGACGATGTCACCAAGGCCCTTTAATGCTGCGAGATGGGCGAGAGTGCCACCGATGTTACCGGCGCCGATGAGTGCAATTTTCTTGCGAGCCATGAAAAACTGTCCTTCCCTTAGGGCTTTATAGCGGAATTAAGGTGGCGTTACGCCGAATCGCTGTGGATAACAACCCAATAAAGCTCCAAAACCAAGGGTTTTTATGATAATAGTTCGCAATAGCGTTAATAAATAGAAATGCGCACTTCAGGTCCCAGCTACCCTGCGTAACATCTCCATCCAAATGGGTATTTGGCCGTGAAAACCTTCCGCCCAAACGCGCTCATCTAAACCATGTGCGCCTTCCTGCTGACCGACTATGCCCCATAGACCGCCAAAGCCATAAACAGGGATACCGGCGGCGCGCAAAAAAGCGCCATCGGTGGCGCCAGCGGACTGGAACGGCAGGACGGGCGCATTAGGGAAACGTGTGCTAACCGCGGCCCGATAGGCCTGCAGTATGTCGTCGCGCATCGGTGATGGTGCGGTTTCAGGGGTCTGCGATCCTTCCACCGCGGAAACGGTCACATCTGATCCCGATAGGGTCTGCAATTGCTGCCGGATGTCTTCAATTTTAACACCGGGAAAAATACGGCAGTTAACATTGGCTTCGGCCTTTTGTGGCAAAGCGTTGGGCGCATGCCCGCCAGACAGCATGGTCGCAACACAGCGTGTGCGCGTACTGCCGGGGTCCATGGTCTCCAACAGGTCCGCGGTTTCGCGGTCCTGCGGGTCGGCAAGAAATCGGCGCAGAAGCTCTCCATATTGGCCGCTGTCACCCTTCGCGAGCATGTCAAAACTGGCGCGTGTGGCGTCGTTGATCATCGCAGGGAAGCGATGCTCCTCAACCGCTGTCAATGCGTTGGCAAGCGCATAGATCGCATTGTCAGGCCGCGGCACACTGCTGTGCCCGCCACGATTGACAGCTGTCAGGCGAAAATCAGCATAGGTTTTTTCGGCAATCTGTATGCCGAAGCCTTCGACCCGTCCGTCGGGAAATACCGACCCGCCACCTGCATCGCCATTCAATGCATATTCGGCGTCAATTAGGTCGCGCCATTCACTTGTCGCGCGCCGTGCACCGTTACCAGTGGTTTCTTCGTCACCAGTAAACAGCACGATGATATCGCGCGTCGGCGCAAACTTTTCGGCACGCAAATATTGTAGCGCAAGGACAATCCCCGTCAGCGCGGCCTTATTATCATTTGAACCGCGACCCAGATAATAGCCACCTTCTTCGCGGAACTGGAACGGCGGATATTTCCAATCGCTTGCCTTAGCCGCAACGACGTCCATATGCGCCATAAGCAAGATGGGTTTTTCCCCCGAAGGCTTGGCTGCGGGCCAACGCGCGATTAATGTCTGGGTATTATCATGATCTTTGACGATGACATTAGTGATACCAGCTTTGCGGAATTCTGACGTTAACAGGCTGGTCAGTTTTTTGAATTCTGTGGGTTGCCCCTCTACCGTCGGAATTTCGACAATTTTTGCAAACAGATCACGCTCTGTGGCATACTTTGGGTTTGGTACCTGCGCATTTGCCGTCGTCGTTAGAGCCAACAAGCCAGCAAATAATAAAGTCTTCCGTCGCATCATCTCTCTCCCTTTTGGGGCATGCTAACGCGGGCCATGCCCTTCCGCCAGATAATCCTCAGACTGCATTTCCATAAGGCGGGATACGGTGCGATCAAACTCAAACCGCCCATCGCCTTGCGGGTATAAATGATCTGGTTCCGCATCGGCGCTCGCTAAAAACTTCACACGATATTCGTACAATGCATCGATCAACGTCACAAAGCGGGCGGCTTCATTACGATTATGGGGTCCCAAAACGGGTATCCCGACCATGATGACGGTATGGAAACGCCGCGCAATGGCAAGATAATCCGCCGCACCACGCGCTTCTGCACATAAGCGCTTGAACGAAAATACGGCCACGCCTTTTAGCGCTTTGGGCACATGCAACATGCGTCCGCCGCCAACGTCCATCTCCAGGGCTGGCACATGGCCGCGGTCTTCGGGCGGATAATCGGTCATCCTGAAAAAGGTTTCTGATAAATCCGTCGTTGCCCTAGGACCGTTAGGCACGAGCCAGACTTTAGCACTTCCCAATCGATCGCGTCTGTAATCGGTCGGGCCATCCAGCGCGATGATATCGAGAGTTTCTTTCACCAAATCGATGAAAGGCAGAAACAATTGCCGGTTCAGGCCATCCTTATACAGATCATCGGGGTGACGGTTTGACGTGGTCACAACGGTAACGCCAGCCGCAATTAGGCCAGAAAAGAGCCGTGACATAATCGCTGCGTCGGCCATATTGTTTACCACCATTTCATCAAAGCACAGCAACTGCGCTTCATCGGCCAGCGCCGCAACGATGGGTGGGATGGGATCGCCTTTTTCCTTCACACGCTCGGCCTTTAGCCGCGCATGAATGTCGATCATGAATTCATGGAAATGCGCGCGGCGTTTATGCTGGATTTGCACGCTATCGAAAAACAGATCCATCAGCATGGATTTGCCGCGCCCGACACCGCCCCATAGATAGAGTCCCCGCGCCGGTTCGGGCTTTCGTCCCAAGAACCGCCAAACAGTGCGCCCACGTGCCGGTGCAGCTTCGAGTTTAGACTGCACGTTAGCAAGGGCGCCCACCGCCCTTATCTGATCGGCATCTGTCCTGAGTTCACCGGCTTGGACAAGCGCAGCGTGACGATCCAGAACCGATGCCGACATCATTTTTTCGTTGGTTTTCGAATCGTTCCCGAAAATGCAGCAACGCGCGATTCGCCCTGCATCACAATGCCGCGCATGAACAACAGTCGGCCGGTTTCCTTGAGGAGCTCGACTTCTGCCTCAAGTGGTTCGCCGATGACGCCTGCACCGATAAATTGCACGGAGAGGTCTAAAGTGACCGCCGCGCCAGCCTCAATCAGGCCGAACATGCGGGACGCGCCGAACATTGCGACGTCGATAAAGCCCAGAGTGACCCCGCCATGCACCGCGTTGCGTAAATTGCTGTGCCGGTGTTCGGGATACATGCGCAAGCGCGCCTTGTTGTCGCCCTCGCTCCGGACCAGCATTTTGCCAAGCACCGTGCCATTGTATCGGCTGGCGTCGGTCATCTGCCAGTTCAACCACCCCGGATTATCGGGGTCAGGGCTGCTGTCAAAAGCGGGTGTATCCAACGGCAATCCTAACCGATCAGGGCCTTATGGCGAATTGAAACGCTTACAAATGGCGTTCGGCCACCATCTTTTTCGTTTCCGCAATGGCCTTTGCCGGGTTCAGACCCTTGGGGCAGGCGTTGGCGCAATTCATGATGGTGTGGCAGCGATAGAGGCGGAATGGATCTTCCAACTCGTCGAGGCGCTCACCAGTCATTTCATCGCGGCTGTCGGCCAGCCAACGATAGGCTTGCAGCAAGATAGCTGGTCCTAAAAACTTGTCGCTGTTCCACCAATAAGACGGGCAGCTAGTCGAGCAGCAGGCGCACAAGATGCACTCATACAGACCGTCAAGCTTGGCGCGATCTTCTGGCGATTGCAGGCGTTCCTTACCCGATGGCTCAGGCGTTACCGTCTGCAGCCATGGTTTTATTGACGCATATTGCGCATAAAAATGCGTGAAGTCGGGAACAAGGTCCTTGATGACTTCCATATGCGGGAGCGGGGTGATGGTAACCTCGCTTTTGCAATCTTCAATCGCAGTGGTGCAGGCAAGGCCGTTCTTGCCGTCGATGTTCATGGAACAAGATCCGCAAATGCCTTCGCGGCATGACCGACGGAAGGTTAGCGATGAATCCTGTTCACCCTTCATCTTGATCAGCGCGTCGAGCACCATTGGACCGCAATTGTCGGTATCCACCTCAAACGTGTCGTAACGAGGGTTCTCCCCGCTATCGGGATCATAGCGGTAGACCTTGAACTTTTTGGTCTTACCGCTGGTTTTTGCGGCATGAACAGCGCCCTTCTGGACTTTGCTGTTCTTGGGGAGAAAGAAATCGGCCATATCAATATCCTGTGGACGCAAACGACTTAGTATTCCGTATCAGCAATTGCCCTAACCAAGCGATTAAGCAATCACAAGCCCTCAACTGCGTCTTCTCTGATTGCCTTTTCTGCAAGTCGCACGCGTAGCTTGTCAATTTTGCGCCCATCCATGTCGACAACTTCAAAGCGCCAGCCTTGATCTGTGAATGCCTCACCCTCAGAGGGCAAATGCCGCAATATATGTAAAGCATGTCCTGCCGCTGTTGCGTAGTCGCGGTCCTCGGGCAGGTCGATGGATAAAGCCTCTGCCATGGCATCGGCAGACATTGATCCAGATACCAGCATCGATCCGTCATCTAGCGTCACGATATTGGGTGCACTGCCTTGTGCCTGGTCGGACGCAAATTCGCCAGCAATCGCGGCCAAAAGATCATTCGGCGTCACAATGCCTTCAAAATGGCCATATTCATCATGCACCAAAAGCATTGGCACATCCGACGAGCGCAAAATCTCCAGCGCGTCCATGGCATCCAGCTGATCCGGAATAATCTCGGCACGGCGCATCAAACTGCGAATATCCAGCACTTCGCCACGAATTTGCGCTGCGACGATGTCGCGTGACTGGACCACACCAATAATATCGTCGCCATCTTCGCCCGTCACAGGCAGCCTGGTGTGCAGGGAATTCAAGAGCGAATCGCGTACCGCTTCTTCCGACGCATCGGCGGAAATACGGTCCACATCGGTGCGCGGCGTCATCACTTCACGCACCGGACGGTCGGCAAGGCGGACAACGCCTGCAATGACCTTATGTTCATGCTCCTCAATGATGCCTGCATGGGTAGCTTCGGCAAATATCATGCGCAATTCTTCGGCACTCAAAGCGTCGCGGGTATCGCGGCGAAGCCCAAGTGCGCGAAAGATGGTCGCGCTCGATTTGTCGAGTGTCCAAACAATGGGAGCGGTGAGTCGCGCAAGCATTTCCATTGGGCCAGCCATCGTAACTGCGATTCGCTCGGGCGCGATAAGAGCAAATTGCTTTGGCACCAGCTCGCCAACAACCAACGACGCATAAGTTGTAAGGCTGATCACAATGCCGAAGCCCAAGGTTTCGGACCATTCGCGATCGACACCCCATAAGGCAATGCGATCGGCAACTGGCCCGCCGAGTGTAGATCCTGAATAGGCACCAGCGATTATGCCAATGAGCGTTATGCCGATTTGCACAGTCGACAGAAATTTTCCAGGGTCCCGACCAAGTCGGAGAGCTGCAGACGCGCCGCGTTTGCCATCCTCCGCCATAGCTTTCAGCTTGGCCGTGCGTGCCGATACGATGGCGAGTTCCGACATGGCGAACACACCGTTTAAGGCGATGAGCGCTAATATCGTTGCGGCATCAAACCACGGGAAAGGGTCAAGAGGTTCCATAAGGACATTTGCGCCATAATGCCAAAAATGGGGGTTTGGCAACAAAATGCACAAAAATGCGTTATAGTAAAATGACGCAACCGGTTGAAATGATCATCGTAGGTTCATCATCGGTGTCGTTTAAGCGGCGCATTAGTGGAAAGGGAAAATTATGAAAAAAAGCCAAATGATGACTATGGGACTTGTTGTGGCGATGCTCCCGCTGTCGGCTTGTGTGACGGATCCCGAAACTGGGAATCGCACAATCTCTAAAGCCGCCATTGGCGGCATTGGCGGGGCATTGGGCGGCTATCTGCTCGGTGACTTGGTGGGCGGCCGCCGTGATCGCACCGAAAAGATTTTGGGCGCTGGTATTGGCGCAGTGGCGGGAGCCGGCGTCGGCTATTATATGGACGAACAAGAGAGAAAATTGCGTCAACAGACAGCGGGCACAGGCATCAATGTCATCCGTGATGGCGACAATCTTGTCCTCGATATGCCATCGGAAATTACCTTTGGTGTTGATAGCGCAAATATTGACGTTGGCTTCCGCAACACGCTTGATCAGCTTGCGTCAACATTGACGCAATATGAGAAAACCTATGTCGACGTGTTAGGCCATACCGATTCTACCGGCTCGGATGCTTATAATCAGGCATTGTCCGAACGTCGTGCATCTGCGGTGGCGGATTATCTGTCGACACGCGGCGTGCAATCGGCGCGCTTGGCCGCCCGTGGCTATGGCGAGAGCCAGCCAAAGGCCAGCAATCTGGATGCAGCGGGTCGTTCGGCCAACCGCCGTGTCGAAATTCGCCTTGTGCCGGTAACGCAGGGTTAATCCGATTTTATACCGGAATACCTTGTAGCATTTTGGACAGCGCACCACTTTCGCCCCGTGCTTCGGCCATGAAAAAGGCCTTTGCTGGCGCGGTGCGCTGCACCATTGCCATACCGAAACGCCGGACCGCCGATGCGGTCTTTCCAGGTATGGAAAACAACCGGTTTAGCCCGTCTGTCGAAACCGCGATGAGCAGGGTGTCGATACTGCGCCACCTGCTATAGCGATCTAGCAACTGCGCATCGCCAAAATCGAGACCAAGACGCATGCCGTCCACCAGCACCTCTGTTAGCGCCGCGACATCGCGTAGGCCCAAATTCAGGCCCTGGCCCGCAATCGGGTGAATGCCGTGCGCACTATCCCCGATTAGCACCAACCGCTCCGCCGTAATCGACGCTGCATGGTGGAAACCCAATTTGTATGACGACAAAGGCGCGGACAATTCGACCTTGCCCAATAGTCCGCCCATGCCTTTTTCAAGCTCAGCGGCATAGCCGCGCGGTGATAGTTTTAGGTAACCAGCCGCATCCTTCGACTCAACGGACCAGACAAGCGCCGAACGGTGGCGGCCATGTTCATCATCCAACATGGGCAGAACGGCAAAGGGGCCCGTGGGGTAAAAAATTTCATAGGCAATATTGTTGTGCGGCCGTTCATGATAAATCGCGCCGACAATCGCGTGATGGTCATATTGCCAATGGGCGATGTGGATCCCAGCCTCTTCGCGGGTCTCGCTCTTGCGGCCTTCGGCGACGATCATCAGGTCGGCGGTCAACACTTTTCCATCTTCAAGCGTCACCGTCACCGCGCCGGCATCTCGCGATTTGTCGATGATGTTGGCAGGCATGTGTAGTTGGATTGCGGCATGTTCTTGCGCGGCCTTGTAAAGCACGCCGCGCAAATAACGGCTCTCAAACATCTGACCTAAAAACCCGTCTTCTTCGGCGGGCGCGAAATCGAGTGACCCCGGTTTGAGCCCGTCGCTCACCCATATCTTCTCAATGGGGCAGCCTTTACCTGCCAAAGCATCACCAAGACCCATGGCTTCAAATAATTTATAGCTTGAGCTTGAGATAGCAAAAGTGCGCCCATCAAAGCCCGCCTCCAGCATGTTAGCCTGGTCCGCGCGGTCAATGACATGGCTCGTAATACCTTGCGATGCCAGTGCCAGAGCTTGTGTGAGACCAATGAGGCCGCCACCAATGATGATTACATCTGCCTTGTTTTTCATAGCGCCCTTATGCCGCAACAAAGCGCGGGATTCAAAGCAGGATTTTGACTATCTAAAACCAGTCATGTGCCCTTTTGCCCTCTAATACTTGACGAGGAGTCCGCTGACGCCGAAAAGGGACGTATTCGGTCCTTTGCGGCTTCATACATATCGGCATTCGTAACATGGCCTTGCGCATTTCAAAATTTAGCTCGAAATCAAATCTCGCCAATTGGCGGCAGCTTATGCGTGCGTCGTTGATCCGCAGTGGCGCCTTGTTTGGCGCGGCGGCGTTAGGGCTATTTGCCATTTTTTACGGGCTTGCGGTGCTCAGCTATTCCGCAGGCGACGCCGCTTATAATAGTGCAGCGGCCGATGTGCAGCACAATTGGATGGGGCAAAGCGGTGCCTATGTTGCAGATGCCGTGCTTTTCTTGTTTGGCGTACCAGCGATATTCTTGTTGCCGTTGATGCTTGTGTTTGCGCGGCGTTTGTGGCGCGATGTCCCGCAGCCACAATGGAAACGACAATTATCATTATGCCTGATCGGTATGCTGTTGATCGGTTTTGGCATGGCTTATTGGCAACAGGGAAGCGACATAGGGCTTCCGGCGGGATGGGGCGGGTTGATTGCCTTGCTATTGGGTAATGGCGTCAGTGCGCTCGTTAGCCAAATTCAGGGTATATTCGGAACATTGCTTCGGGTGTCGCTCATCGTCGGCGCCTTAGCAGGCGGGGTAGCATTGGTCATCCGATCGCTTCAGCTGGAACGGCCATTGTTGCGCATTCCGACTCTTACGATGCCTAAATTTGGAGGCGTAAATGCTGGCATGCCGGCTTTAGTGGGCGACGACCTGCCGGTACCACAAATTGTTGAACCCAAGCCGCCACGCAAGGCCGTGGAACCAGATCAACGCAAGCCGCCGGTGATTGAGGATCGCACGCTCGCGCCTAAAAAAGCCGCCTTTTCTACCGGTGCGCGGCAAGGTGACTTCTTTGGCAGCTTTACCTTGCCATCGCTTGAGTTGCTTGATCCGCCCTCCTCGATTCCTGTGCCTAAACTCGACAAGGCGGCGTTGGAAGCCAATGCACGACTGCTGGAGTCCGTGCTGGATGACTTCCATGTGAAGGGGCAGATTGTCGCGGTTCGCCCCGGCCCTGTTGTGACGATGTACGAACTGGAGCCCGCGGCCGGTATCAAATCAAGTCGTGTCGTTCAGTTGGCCGAAGACATTGCGCGCAACATGTCCGCGCTGTCTGCGCGCGTCTCGACTATTCCTGGCCGTACAGTGATGGGCATCGAGCTTCCCAATGCACACCGGGAAGCGGTTGTGTTTCAGGAGATGGTCGCCTCGGACGCTTTTGCGGAGCAAAAGGGCGCATTGCCGATAATCTTGGGTAAGAATATTTCGGGCGATCCCGTTATTGCTGACCTTGCGCCCATGCCCCATCTGTTGGTCGCAGGGACAACCGGGTCGGGTAAATCGGTTGGCCTGAACTGCATGATCTTGTCGCTGCTCTATCGACTGACACCGGACCAGTGCCGGATGATCATGATCGATCCTAAGATGCTAGAGCTGAGCAGCTATGACGATATTCCGCATCTGCTGTCGCCAGTGGTGACTGAGCCCGCAAAGGCCATCCGCGCCCTGAAATGGGCAGTTGAGCAGATGGAGGAGCGCTACCGTATGATGTCCTCGCTGGGCGTGCGTAACCTTGCCAATTTCAACGAAAAGGTCCGCGGGGCAAAGGCGAAGGGCGCGCCATTGGGCCGCAAGGTACAAATCGGTTATGACCCGATGACTGGCCAACCGCAATATGAGGAAGAAAGCCTCGCTTACGAACCCATGCCGCAGATTGTTATCATCGTTGATGAGCTGGCGGACTTGATGATGACCGCGGGTAAGGAAGTTGAATTCCTGATCCAGCGTCTGGCGCAAAAGGCACGAGCAGCCGGGATTCACTTGATCATGGCAACGCAGCGGCCATCGGTCGATGTTATCACGGGGGTTATCAAGGCCAACTTGCCTACCCGCATTTCCTTCCATGTGACGTCAAAAATCGACAGCCGGACCATACTTGGGGAACAAGGCGCAGAGCAGCTGCTGGGCAAGGGCGACATGCTCTATATGGCAGGTGGTCGGGGATTGACGCGTATTCACGGACCCTTTGTCTCCGACGATGAAGTGCGCCGCGTTGCCGACCATTGGCGCGGTCAAGGGCAGCCTGAATATATTCAGGCGGTAACCGAAGAGCCTGAAGACGGCGGTTTCGACTTTGGCGGCATGGGCGGCGACGACAGCGAAGAAGATTCGCAATATCGCAAAGCGTGTCAGATCGTGTTCGAAAGCCAGAAGGCCTCGACAAGCTGGATTCAACGGCAATTGCGCATTGGGTACAACAGCGCGGCCCGGTTGATTGACCGAATGGAGGAAGACGGCTTCATCAGCGCGCCCAACCATATCGGCCGTCGCGAAGTGCTACGCGACCGGAACGGCGACCCAACTTAGCCGTTCAGACGGGGTTCAAGGCAGACTGGATAGTGATCACTGCCGCCCATCCCAAGGAAACAAAGATGACTTTTTCAAAATATGCCCTGTTGTTTGCGCCAGTTGCGCTCGTTGCAATGACGGCTAGTCCTGCGCAGTCTTCGCCCGAGCAGATGGCGCGGGTGGTGCAGCATATGAAAGCCGTGGGTACGATGTCAGCCACTTTTACGCAGACGGACAGGAGCGGCGGGACGCTGACCGGCAAGCTGCTGTTGAAGCGGCCTGGGCAAGTGCGGTTTGAGTATCAGAAAGACGTACCCCTGTTGATTGTCGCAGACGGTCGTGCGCTGACGATGGTGGATTATGAGGTTAAGCAAGTGCAACGCTGGCCAATCCGCAATAGTCCGCTGGCGGCCCTTCTTGACCCCGGACAGGATCTCGCGCGCTTTGGCAAGATACTTCCCACTTCAACTAATGACGTTGTCAGTGTCGAAGTCCGCGATCCAAAGCGCCCCGAATATGGCACCATCACGATGATATTCGTAGCCAAACCTGGCGCGCCCGGCGGATTGACCCTGAATGGCTGGGTTGCGCTCGATTCCAAAAACAACCGCACCACCATTCGACTCAACAATATTACCTATAACGGCGCCATCCCCCAAAATGCGTTCACGTGGAAAGATCCGCGGCCCGTCCGACAAAAATCGTAAAATCAGTCGATGAACCGATGCCAGTCGCCGACAAGTTGCAATGTCTGACTGCTTTGTTCATCTGAATGACAGGAAAGCCCTACTATAAAATACTTCGTTAGCGGCTGAAAGTTCGTGTGGTTTTCCCCCTGTTGCCTACGACGTTTTATAGCCGTTAACATCCGCGTGTCGAACGCAAGCTTAGCCCTCATCCCATATGCCCCCGGGATGAGGGCTTTGCTTTTTTGATTGAAATGGCTTCACCGACTTGCTCCTGACGCTTCTGGCATCTAGGGCCTTTGTCTTATGTCCCAGACCATTCGCATCGCCTCGTGGAATATAAACTCTGTCCGCGCCCGTATCGACATTGTCGAACGCTATTTGAAAGAAGAAGCGCCCGACGTTTTATGTCTACAGGAAACCAAAGTCATCGACAGCCTATTTCCCGAAGGACTGTTCCGGCAATTGGGTTATCGTCATTTCGTCGTCAACGGCATGCCCATGCACCACGGCGTCGCAATCGTCAGCAAGTTGCCGCTAATCAACCGCCGAGTGGAGGATTGGCAGGCCAATGGCGAGGCGCGGCATATTGGTGCAGAGTTAAACATCGACGCAGCCAAGGGAGTGCGAATCGACAATGTCTATATTCCTGCTGGGGGCGAGGTCCCCGACAGCGAGGTTAACTCCAAATTTGGACAGAAACTGGCCTTCTTAAAGCGGATGGCGGAATGGTCGCGTAACGTTGTGCAACCGACAGTCCTCACGGGTGATTTTAACGTCGCCCCGCTGGAGCAAGATGTTTGGAGCCACAAGCAATTGGTCAATGTCGTCAGCCATACAAAAATTGAAATTGAGCATCTGGCGGAAATTCAGGCAGCCGCAGACTGGGTCGATGTTGCGCGGCACTTTGTTGATCCGTCTAAGAAACTATATACATGGTGGAGCTATCGCGCGCAGGATTGGGAGACTTCCGACCGCGGACGTAGACTAGATCATATGTGGATCACCCCTGATCTGAAAGATAAGGCAAAGGCGCATATCGTGCACAAGCATGTGCGCGGCTGGGGTAAGCCATCCGACCATGCACCGATCGTCACGGAATTCACCTTTTGATCGGGGCGAGCGCAGCGTTGGGAGACTCACGCCGCGCAGCGATGGCGATTGATGCCTTGCGCCGTGGTTGGCCAGTCACCGTGCAGCATTTGGACAATGCGCTGACCGTGCTTGCGGTCGAAACGGCGCAGGATATTTCCGGTGCGCATGCTATAATGCTCTCGGCGAGTCGTGCGGCGACGCTGAAGTTAACTAACCAGCGTGCTGCGGCAGATGGCGACCTTCCGGTACTTATCAAGTCGCCTGCTGATCTCGACCTGCGGCTCGCTTTGGCGGTAGCTGACCCTAGCCTTGACCTTGCCTATCCAATGAAGGGACCTTTTGCGGCGCTAGCGCTAGATGATGGCCCGTCAGCGACGGCGGCTATCGAACTGGCGCGGTTGGCGGGTTTGCTCCCTGCGTTTTTGGTGTTGGAGAATGCGGACGAGAATAACGTTTATGTGAGTCCGCAAGATGTCGCTGCCTTTGATGATAGCGGCGCCTTGCGCATAGCTGCGCGGGCGAACCTTCCTGTTGCCGCCAATGCCAATGCCGAAATTGTAGCGTTTCGGACAGCCGTAGATGCGTCCGACCATGTGGCGTTGGTGATTGGTACGCGCGATTCCTCCCCACCAGTCGTCCGGTTGCACAGTGAATGCCTGACGGGCGATGTGCTCGGTAGCCTGAAATGCGATTGCGGCCCGCAATTGCATGAAGCGCTGCAACAGATCTCAGACGCAAATTGGGGGATATTGTTATATTTGCGACAAGAGGGGCGCGGCATTGGTTTGATCAACAAACTGCGCGCCTACGCGCTTCAGGATCAGGGATTTGATACCGTCGATGCCAATACCCGACTGGGTTTCGCCATTGATGCGCGCGACTTTTCAGTCGCGGCGCGGATGCTGGAATTGCTTGGTGTGGAGCGGGTGCGCCTGTTGACAAACAATCCTGAAAAGGTGGATGGCCTACAAAAAGCGGGCATCACGGTCGCGGAGCGACTACCGCTTAAGATCGCTGCCAATCCCCACAACGCCCACTATCTTGAAACCAAAAAAAGCCGGACCGGCCACGCACTGTAAATTAATGAAGGCGCGAAACACTTTCGCCGATCGCTGCACCCTTTTGTGGTACTGCCCGCTAATTGCGCCGACCGTTCAAGGCTCTTTCGATAAATGCATCATCCAGCGGCTCTGGCCCTGGTTCCGCCGCCGGCCCAAGATTGGGGTCTTGCACTAGGGGGTCGCCTTCAATCGGCATGCCATTTTCATCAAACATCAGCATTTCGTCTGCCCCAAGCAGTGCATCCTCCCCTTCAAGGACTTCTGGGAACGTCACCTCCGTTGCGAATTTCTCCACGGGGCGCCCAGCCACGGCAACGCGCATATAGGCTGCCCAAGCTTGCGCAGGCGCCCGTCCGCCTTCGAGGCCCCCAATCCGTCTGGCATCGTCGCGACCCATCCACACGCCTGTTGTAAGGCCGCTGGAGAAGCCCAAGAACCATCCATCCTTGTTACTTGAAGTTGTCCCCGTTTTGCCCGCGACGGGTCGGCCAATATTTGCAGCCCGCCCGGTGCCGGTGGCGACAGCGCTTTGCAGCAAATCGGTCATTGCACCTGCAACCCAATCATCAACCAATTGCACGGAGCTTGATGGTTTCGCCGCATATAAAAGTTCACCATCAATCGTCGTGACCTTTGTAATGCCATATGGCGTGACAGTGCGCCCACCGGACGCAACCGCCGCGAACGCCTGTGTCATATCGATAACCCGCGTATCCGATGTGCCCAGGACCATCGACGGCTGCGTGTTGACAGGGGTGGTGATCCCAAACCTTCGTGCCATATTGGCGATGCTGCCGGTACCCACATCTTGTCCGATTTGGGCAGCGACGGTATTTTTGGAATACGCAAAAGCGGTCCGAAGAGAAATCTCGCCAGCATAATTGCCGTTGCTGTTTTTAGGTTGCCAGCCGTCGATTTCGACGGGCTTGTCTTCCACCATGTCTTCAGGGCGGTAGCCTGCTTCCAATGCGGCGAGATAAACGAATAACTTCCATGCCGAACCCGGTTGGCGCACCGCGGTAACTGCGCGATTATAAATGCTTGAAATATAATCGGTGCCGCCCACCATCGCCTTCACTGCACCGTCGCGGTCAATCGACACTAACGCGCCTTGGGCGCCGCTGGGCGCATTCGCCGAAATCGCGGAGGCCGCGGCGCGCTGCATGGTCAGGTCTAAAGTGGTCCAGACATCGATAGGCTTTTCAGTTTCATCAATCAGGCCGTCCAACTGCGGCAAAATCCAATCCGTGAAGTAGCGCACGCTGTCTTGAGGCGTTTCAGCGGCCAAGCGCACTCCGGCCAGATCGACGCTCGCGGCCTCAGCTGGAGTAATCATCCCCGCATCTTGCATGACTTCGACCACCACTTTAGCGCGGTCCAAGGCGGCCTGCGCATCTGCGGTTGGGGCATAGCGTGAGGGTGCCTTCACAAGACCTGCGATAATCGCGGCCTCGGCCAGGCTGATATCCTCTGCACCATGGTCAAAGAAGCGGCGACTGGCCGCATCGACCCCATAAGCGCCGCCACCGAAATATACTTTATTCAAATAGAGCTCGAGGATCTGGTCCTTGGAGAATTTGGTTTCCATAGCCAAGGCAAGGATGACCTCGCGAATTTTACGGCCAAATTCCTTGTTGCTATTTAGATATATGTTGCGCGCCAATTGTTGCGTGATTGTCGAACCGCCCTGCGTCCAGCGACCGTCAACGGCCCGCACATACACGGACCGGGTAATTCCAATGGGGTCGACACCGGGGTGCAGATAATAACGGCGATCTTCGACGGCGACCATCGCGTCCTTCATTTCGGATGGCAATTGGTCGATGGTCAGCCAACGTCCGAAGCTCGGGCCAAGCGATTGAATGACAGTGCCGTCCGCGGCACGTATGCGGATCATTTGCCCGTTGGGGGAGGATTTCAGATCTTCAAAACTGTCAATTTCGCTGCGTGCAATCGCTACAAAAATGCCAAGGACCATGACGCCCAGCAACGCTGCCATGACGCCTGTTTTGACGATGCGGAGTATCCATGTTCCCATTGGACCACGTTCTTTCGAAATCTTGCGTGCGCGTGCCATGGTCCGACTGTTACCCAGTCATAGAACCACCTACAAGCGCCTTATCATTCAGGATCGAATGCAAGCGCGGCGCTGTTGATGCAATAACGTAGGCCCGCCGGCCCAGGTCCATCTGGAAATACATGCCCCAAATGCCCCTCACAGGCGGCACAACGCACTTCTATGCGGACCATGCCGTGCGATGTATCGTGATGCTCTTCAACAGCATCATTATCTGCCGGCGCGGTAAAGCTTGGCCAACCTGAACCGCTGTCAAATTTTGTGTCAGATGCAAACAGGGTCGACCCGCAGCCCGCACAGCGAAATTCGCCTTCGCGCTTTTCATCGGTGAGCGCGCCCGCAAAGGCACGTTCCGTGCCTGCTTCACGCAGGACATGATATTGAATGGGGTCCAATTCTGCCCGCCACTCCGCATCGGATTTGATAATTTTTTCCATGAGACGACGCCTTTCGTGAAAATGATGTGGGGGCAGTGGCAAAGCGGTTCAAGGTGTTAGCGCAAGAGTGCTTTCCTGAAATCTGCGTAAGTCCCGACCGGGGGTTAGCCGCGACGTGCTGCGGCACGGGCAATGCGGACGAGTTCTTCTTCCAATATCGTGACGGCAAGCCCGTCGCGGACGTGCATCAACTTTGATTCCACCTCTAGCAAATGGCTGTTCAACCCAGCAAGCCGCACCGATGGCCAGCGCATAAGCTGCTGTGCGTAGCTGTCGGCATCTTTCCAGAATATGGAGCGCGTAGCTTTAACTACGGCGCCGGGATTGGCGCCACTGTCGACTTTTGTCCGCATCGCGGCGAGCATCGTCACACGGCGCTGCATCGCGCGGATGATGCGAATGGCATCCACACCCATATCGCGCGCAGCAGCTAACTCGCGGCCTGTGCCGCGCAAATCCCCACCCATCACGACATGGACGAGACCGTTGATATTTTCTTCGCCAGTTTCCGCCGAGAGGGCTTCGAATATAGCTATTTCGACCGTTGCGGGACGCTGTGGTGATGCGTCATAATATAGGGATAGCTTTTCGATCTCGGCCTGTGCCAACTTGCGGCCTTGCCCTGTGTAGCGCGCAATGCGCGCGGCAAGGGGCCGATCAATCTTCAATCCCGCTGTGGCAGCAAAAGCCATGACAGCGGCCGCGGCGTCGCCTTCCTCGGGTAAGTAACAGATGTGCGCCAAGGCGCGCGGATGCGCCTCCAGCAATTTCCGTAATTTGCTCGCCTTGGTCAGGTTACCGGCGGTTGCAATCACTGGACTTATGTCGCCTTCAAGAGCCAGCAAATTCTCGACTGCGGCTAAGCCCTCCTCGCGGCGGAAATTGAGACGAATATGTCGTTTGTCACCGAACAGCGATAGTGAAGATGCTTCATCTACCAATAAGGCAGGGTCATTGCGGATCCGGTCGCTGTCGATATCAATGCGTTCCGAGCCTGCTAACTGCGCCGACATTTGTCCGGCAATATCGACCACAGCCGATTCATCCTGCCCGAAGATGAAAAACAGCCGGATATCGGGACGTGCACTGATGGCACTGATAAAGCTACGTTCTTTTGCGCTGCTCATTCGCCGCGTGCGTAAATGGAAAGCCGGGTAACAATCTGATCCGCGACCTTTTGCGTCAGGTTCTCAAGTGCGCTGTTTTCGCCAGCGATCGTCGCATATTCCGAGCTGACGACGTCGATGCCCGCGTCCGATCCTGCGGTCGTATCCAGCACAGTTTCGCCGGTTGCGACCGAAAGAAGCTGATAACGCGCACGCAATGTCCGGCGTTCGCGCGTGACTGTATCATCGGCGCGCACGCCGAAACCTTCAATTTGATCATCTAGTACAACAATCAGGCGGAATTGGGCAGAGTTACTCTCTTGCGCACCAAGCCGATCGGTCAATGCATTGCGCATAAGCCATCCGTTTTTGCCCTCGATTGGCGCGATGGTGATGGTTCCCAATGTTTGCGCCACCGCCCCTTTTGACCCGCCGCTATACAAGGGCTGCAAACTGCACGCGGGCAGAAGCAAAGCAAGCATCACGGGGGCGAAGAAACGTTTCATAAGACGATGTTGACCAGCCTGTCGGGAACGACAATGATTTTCTTTATATCGCCGCCGTCAATGGCATGCTGAACCTTTTCGCTGGCGAGCGCAAGCGCCTCCATCTCGGCTTGCGGCAAGCCCTTGGCGACGGTGAGCGTATCACGCAATTTGCCCCTAACCTGAATGGCGATCGTAACCTCGTCCTCTTCCAGCAAGGCTGGATCAACCAAGGGCCATGCAGCATCGGCGATTAAGCCGCCACCCAGTTCCGCGCCAAGCTGTGTCCACGCTTCTTCGGCCAAATGCGGCACCATAGGCGATGACAATAAGAGGATTGTGCGGATAGCCGTATCGCGGCTAGCCGAAGGCGCGGCCTTCTCAATGGCGTTAGCCAGATCGTAAATTTTCGCCACGGCCTTGTTGAAGGCAAGTGCCTCAATATCCGCGCCGACGCCAGCAATCACCTGATGAGTTTTGCGATCCAAGGCCTTGTCGGCGCCCTCTGCACCGCTGACTTGCGAAGTCAGACGCCACAGACGCTGCACAAAGCGCCAGCAGCCTTCAATACCCGCTTCCGACCATTCCAGATCGCGTTCGGGCGGGCTGTCGGACAGCATGAACCAGCGGACGGCATCTGCGCCATACTGATCTACAATGTCATCGGGATCGACGACATTTTTTTTCGACTTGGACATCTTTTCGATACGGCCAGCAACTGCAGGCGCGCCGCTGTCGATGATAGTCCAGATGTCACCCTCGCGCCGCACCTGATCGGGGCTCAGCCAACTGCCCTTTGCGTCTTGATAGGTTTGGTGTGTCACCATGCCTTGCGTGAACAGAGACGCAAAAGGCTCCTTCACGTCGATCAAGCCAATATGGCTTAACGCGCGTGTCCAGAATCGGGCATAAAGTAAGTGCAGAATGGCATGTTCGACGCCGCCAATATATTGATCCACCGGAAGCCACTTTTCCGCAACGGTGCGATCAAATGGCTTGTCCTGCGGTTGGCTGGCGAAGCGGATAAAATACCAGCTTGAATCGACAAAGGTATCAAGCGTGTCGGTCTCCCGCCGCGCAGGATTTCCGCAGCTTGGGCAATCGACCTTGCTCCAATTTAGATGGCGGTCAAGCGGGTTTCCGGGAATGTCGAAACTGACATCTTCTGGTAATGTCACCGGCAATTGATCATCCGGTACCGGCACTGCACCGCAGGTCTGACAATGGATGATGGGAATGGGCGTGCCCCAATAACGCTGACGCGAGACACCCCAGTCGCGCAGACGATATTGCGTCTGCCCAATGCCCCAACCCTCGGTCTGTGCGCGTGCTATGACATCAGCCTTGGCTTGATCAATGGTCATGCCATTCATCCAATGGGAATTCACAATCGTGCCGGGGCCAGTGAAGGCAATATCGCCAGCAAAGACGCTATCGGTCAAATCGCCATCGGCAACAACGCGTGTAACGGGCAAATCATATTTGCGGGCAAAATCAAGGTCGCGCTGATCATGCGCGGGGCAGCCAAAGACGGCGCCCGTGCCATAGTCCATCAGCACAAAATTGGCGACATAGACCGGCAAATGCCAGCTGGCATCCAGCGGATGTTCGACGGTTAGACCAGTGTTAAAGCCCCGCTTTTCCGCGGTTTCGATATCGGCTGCCGTTGTGCCGCCCTTGCGACACTCCTCGATAAATGCTTGCAAGTCGGGCGCGTTGCCGGCCAGTTTTTGCGCGACGGGGTGATCCGCGGCAATGGCGACAAAGCTTGCGCCGAACATGGTATCAGGCCGTGTTGTAAATACGTCAATGCCGCCATCGCCGCCTGGGAAACGGAAGGTGCATTTCAAGCCTTGCGATTTGCCGATCCAGTTTTCCTGCATCAACCGCACCTTGTCTGGCCATTGGTCCAGCGAACCAAGGCCGGTCAGCAGCTCATCCGCAAAGTCGGTGATTTTGAGGAACCACTGGCTCAGCTTGCGGCGCTCGACGGGCGCGCCGGAGCGCCAGCCTTTGCCGTCGATGACTTGTTCATTGGCAAGTACGGTCATGTCGACCGGGTCCCAATTCACCGCGGATTCCTTGCGATACACTAGACCAGCGGCATAGAGCTTGAGGAACAGCGCCTGTTCATGGCCATAATATTCGGGCTCGCAGGTCGCCAACTCGCGCGTCCAGTCAATCGCGAAGCCAAGCCGTTTCAGCTGCGCTTTCATGTTAGCGATATTGTCACGCGTCCACCCGCCGGGGTGAACATTCTTTTCCATCGCCGCATTTTCGGCGGGCATGCCAAACGCGTCCCAGCCCATGGGATGCAACACCTCATGCCCCGTCATCCGCTTGTAGCGCGCCAGCACATCGCCCATCGTGTAGTTGCGGACATGGCCAATATGGATGCGGCCCGACGGATAGGGGAACATCTCAAGGACATAAGCGCGCGGCTTGGTCGAATTATCATCCGCGACGAAGCTGCTACGTTCTTCCCAAATATTTTGCCACCGCGCGTCGGCGACGTGCGGGTTAAAGCGCTCTACATTGGACATAGAAATTACCCGGTGATGGAAGACCGACGAAGGTCACGCGCCTTGGTGAGGATGACCGCTTCAAGCTTTTGCACTGTGGCTGCGCGCAATGGTGCGGCAACCCACTGGCCATTTTGCGAGACTTCGCGGCTGCCGGCCACGCGCAAGGCGTCGGCGCGCAGGTCTTGGTCGAGGATCGAAATCGTTAACTTTACGCGTTCGCCGGGGCTTTGCGGATTTACATACCAATCGGTGACGATGACGCCGCCCGAAGAATCGGTTTGCACCAACGGCATGAAGGACAGGGCGTCAAGTGATGCGCGCCACAAATAGCTGTTGACGCCAATGGTGGTGACCTGGCTCGCCGCGATGTCCGCCTTTGGGCGTTCCCTGCCGCCGCAGCCGGAAAGCAAGCCTAAGCTTAATAAGCTGCTGGTCGCAACGATGAGTGCCAGGCGGGTGGTGCGCATAAAAAGTCCTTGAACAATGGAATATTGGAAACCTCTATAGTGGCTTGCTGTCGGGGGCAAGCTTTCTGGCGGCTGAACGGCGCGCAATTAATGCTGCAGTCAGTTTTGATACGCTATCCGATTGTGGACATCATGCAACAACTCGGGACAAAACGTGTTATTGGCATGATTTTGAAGTTAGCCTCTTTTGAATCCCCGAAATGAGGCGTATGAATGTTGGGGCGAAAAAGAATCGCCCGAGAAGAGGCTATGAACGTGAAGCGGGTACAGAAAGGAAAATATGCGACCTTTGCGGCAGTGATGCTGGCAACGGCTTCGTTTGCCCTTTCGCCGATGATCATGCCTGCCTTTGCCGCAAAGGCGACTGGTCCTGAAGAAACGGCCGCGCCTTCGTGGATTGCCATGTTCACGCCTGCTGGCGGTGACAGCGTTCTTGCCCAGAAATTCTCCGCGACGCAAATTGCATCCAATGCGCGTTTCCCATTCACGCCTGCGAGTGCCGGTGAAGGCCGCAACCGCACGATAACGGTTGCCGCGCGGGCGAACTCGCGCCTGACCGCGGGCGCCGTATCCATACGCAATGTCATGGCCCCAAGCGAAGTGGGCGCGGGCAAGGGACTTCGCCTGGCTGCGGTCGACTATCGTTTGACGGCCTCCAAGGGTTGGCAGGATTTCGCTTTGCCTAAGGCGCATGCACGTGTCGCAAAGACACCTCTGAGCGATGTCGGCAAGGGCGGTTTCCGGCTGGATGAATCGGCCCAGAAACCAAGCAAGTTCAGCACCAAGATTAAACTTGACCAGAATAAAGAAATGGCCCCGCCTGCGCGCGGAGGCGCCGCTTCGGGTGACTATAAACTGGATGTCGGCGGCAGCTTCTCGATCAGCCGCAAAATCGACTTCACCGCTGGCGTCCGTTACGCGAGCGAGAATGACCGCGTGATTCCCTTGGCGGACAACCGCAAGGACAGCGAAGCTGTCTATGTCGGAACCAAAATCCGCTTCTAGGCGGCTTTTTTCCTGAAAGCATCAATCGCCGCCCACCCATCTATTATCCGTGGGCTGAGCATTTGTGCGCTTTGGCGGGTCATGCCGCCTAAGGCGATGATGGCAGCGCTCTTGCCAAGCTTTGCGAGCCGCTGAAACTGCAAGGGACCAAGTGGCTGCGCGCCGGGGTGGCTGTTGGTATCGAAAAGCGGGGAGAGGAATAAGAGGTCGGGGCCGCTTCTTTTGACGGATGTGATTTCGCGCGCATTGTGGACAGGCGCGCTGTGTAGCAACTTTGTTTGACGGCGGTTGCGTTGGTGAACGCCGTCGGCATGCCAGCGTAAAGCGGTCCGTTCATCACCCGCCAACAGCAATATATGCCCGCGCCGACGGCAAATCCGCAGCACTTTAGCGAACATTGCGCGACGTTGTTGAGTAGCCAAATGATAATGGCGGAAAACCACGCCTGACCGCGCGGGCAGCTGTTGAATAGCGCGCAGTTGGTCATCACCAAAACGCGCATCGGTCATCAGCCAGATTTTCGGCAGGGGGTGGCTTCGTGGCATACAACTGCCTATAGCGACGCGTTATGCAGGAAGCGACACCAGAAACATCCGCCAACCGTTTGACGGCCATCCGCACGCGCATCAATGCCGCCGCCAAGTTGGCGCGACGCCCGGGGGCGGATATCCACCTCATCGCCGTGTCAAAAACGCGGTCAGGGGAGGACATCGCGCCGCTCATATTAGAGGGGCAAATGCTGTTCGGGGAAAACCGTGTTC
This sequence comes from Sphingorhabdus sp., assembly GCF_044239045.1. Taxonomy (GTDB): domain Bacteria; phylum Pseudomonadota; class Alphaproteobacteria; order Sphingomonadales; family Sphingomonadaceae; genus Sphingorhabdus_B. Next base: position 4,600 of record NZ_JBIICD010000021.1, on the reverse strand, counting down.
AGGAGGCTGCCACCAAATGGCCCGCGCTGAAGGAACGGCACCCGGAAGTTGAACTGCACCTCATTGGCCAATTGCAATCCAACAAGGCCGAAGAGGCGGTTGCGTTGTTTGATATGATCCATTCGGTTGATCGGCTGTCCCTCGTGACGGCATTGGGCAAGGCGATGCAAAAGCTCGGCCGCGCAGTGCCTTGCTTCATTCAAGTCAATATTGGCGCGGAAGAGCAAAAGGGCGGCTGCGCGGTGGCGGAGCTTCCAGACCTTTTGAAGGCTGCGCAGGACGCGGGCGTCCCGGTGGCGGGCCTCATGTGCATTCCGCCTGCGGAACTGGAGCCCGCGCCCTTTTTTGCGCTTTTGGCCGAATTGTCCGCGCGGCACGGTCTGGCACAATTGAGCATGGGCATGTCCGATGATTTTGAAACCGCCATCATGCTGGGCGCAACGTATATCCGTGTCGGCACGGCCTTATTTGGCGCGCGCCCCAGCGTTGTTTAAGGCAAATCGGGCATAGCCGCTCTGTGTGGCGACCAAGGCCTCTACATCTTCGCCATCGCTGAGGTCGCACGCCTTTAAGATTGCAGCATCCAGCACATCCAGCCCACCGGTGAGCGCGCCAAAGGCGGGCATGATCATCTTACGTGGGGTTTTTACAAAGCAACGCCGCTTCACCATCCGCCCGCGCAGTATTTGCCGGAACTTGGGATGAAAATGGCCGGAAATTTCGGGATGGGGGTCGCCAGCTTTCGCCTCATGCCGAAGCGTGATGCCCGACAATGTCAATTCGTCCAATGCCTCGCCACCCCAGATGCCCGATACCGCGCGGTCATGGTTTCCAGTAATCCAAATCCATTCGGTGTCGCGGATCAAATCGACCAATAATGCCGCAGCATCCTCGGCCAGTCGGTGTTCCCCATCGTCGTCATGGAAATTGTCACCCAGTGATATGATTTTGGCCGGGCTATATTTGCTGCAAAGCGCCGCAATATCCTGCAGCGTCGATACGCTGTCATAAGGCGGCAGCATTTGGCCAAATAAAGCAAAGGCGCTGGCCTTTTCGAGATGCAGGTCGGACACCAATAATGCATCTTGCGCGCGCCAATATAACGCCGCCTCTCCGGCTATCTCAAATGTCTGCCCACCAAATTCGAATTCATGTGCCATGGTCGCAGGCTATGCGGATTGTGGTGCGCGACTGCAAGCGGATGTGCGTAGTTACCTCCGGCCCAATCTCTATGCGTTTACGGCGTCATCGCCACGCTGGCGAGGCTTTCTGCCTCCATCAACAGCGCGTCGTCCACCGACCCTTGCGCCACACTCTCGCGGCCAATCATCACCAGCAATGGTACGGCCAGCGGACTGACGCGCCGTAGGTCGACGTGCAGCATATTGTCAGCGGCGCGGTCTAACAAATCACCAAGCCGCCCGACATCGGTCAGCCGCGTCCGTGCATCGGCCCATGCCGCCTCCAGCAACAAATGGTCGGGCTCATATTTGCGCAGCACATCATAAATAAGGTCGGTAGAAAAGGTCACTTGCCTACCCGTCTTGCGCTTGCCGGGATGCTGCCGTTCAACAAGGCCGCTGATCACCGCCACTTCGCGAAAGGCGCGTTTGAGCAAGTAGCTTGATTCCACCCAGTCAACAAATTCATCGGCCAATATGTCGGCTGAAAATAAGGGGCGCGGATCGGTAATGGGTTTGAGGCTCCATACGCCCAAGGCATAATCGCTGGCGACAAACCCCATGGGCATCAGGCCGCGGCTCTCCATCCGCCGCGTGATGAGCATGCCCAGCGATTGGTGCGCGTTCCACCCTTCAAATGGATAGGCGACCATATAATGGCGTTTGTCGTGCGGGAAGGTTTCGACCAGCAACTGCCCCGCTTGTGGCATCTGGCTGCGATAGGCCTGCATCTCCAACCATTCGCGCACTTCGTCGGGAAAGCGGGCCCAGCCCGGCCTGTCGGTCAGCATCTGCCGCACACGCGCGGCCAGATGCGTGGTGAGGGGCAAGCGCGCGCCCATATAGCTTGGGATATTGGTTGCTGGCTTGGTCGCGGCGCGGACGATGAGGTCGAGGTCCTTGATCGATTCAACCTCAAGCGCCATGCCGGCAAAGGTGAAGCAGTTGCCGGGGCTAAGAGTTGCGGCGAAAGCTTCCTCCACCTTGCCCAATTTGCGACCATTGCGGAACCGGATTTCCAGCATCGGTGCATCGACGATGATGCCCGCATTTAACCGGTGCTGCGCGGCAAATTGCGGGTGCGCCAATCGCCAACGACCATCGGGGTCTTTGACCAATTTCTTGAAGCGGTCATAGGCTTTCAGCGCATATCCGCCCGTTGCGATAAAGGCGATGACACGCGCAAAGGTTGCAGCATCGATGCCCGAATAGGGCAAAGCCGATTGGACCTCCGCCAGCAGTTCGCCTTCGTTAAATGGTCCCGCGCAGGCGATCCCCATGACATGTTGCGCCAACACATCATAGCTGCCTGGGCGGAAGGTTTCGCCGTCGCGTACGCCCTCTGCCACCGCGTCAAAGGCTGCCTGCGCTTCGAGATATTCAAAACGATTACCGGGAACGAGGATCGCCTTGCTGGGTTCGTCCATGCGGTGGTTGGACCGGCCAATGCGCTGCAGCAGGCGTGACGAACCCTTGGGCGCACCCATTTGGATCACGCAGTCGACATTGCCCCAGTCGACACCCAAATCAAGGCTGGCGGTGCAGACCAAGGCGCGCAATTTGCCCTCGGCCATGGCGCCTTCTACCTTACGCCGCGCCTCGACCGACAAAGACCCGTGGTGAATGCCGATGGGAAATTTCGCTTCATTCGCGTCCCATAATTTCTGGAAGATAAATTCGGCGAGGAAGCGTGTGTTGCAGAAAATCAGTGTGATTTTGTTGCGGCCGATTTCTTCGATAAGCTGCGGTATCGCATGCTGCCCGCTATGCCCCGCCCATGGCACGCGGCCCTCTGGCAACAGGATTGTCAGATCAGGCTCCGCTGCAGCCTCCCCCGCGACCAAGCGCACCTGATCCATGTCGCCATAAGGCGCGAGCCATGCGCGATAGTCATCGGGATCGGCCACGGTTGCAGACAGGGCAACACGTTGCATGTCAGGTGCCAATGTCTGCAACCGCGCGAGCGACAGGCTGAGCAGATCACCGCGTTTGCCATTGGCGAAGGCGTGGACCTCATCGACAATGACGCGCTTCAGCGTGGCAAACATGTGCACGCTGTCTTCATGGCTGAGCAGTAGCGACAGCGATTCAGGTGTGGTCAACAATATATGCGGCGGCTTAACCCGCTGCCGCGCCTTGCGGTCCGACGGCGTGTCGCCCGTCCGCGCCTCAACGCGGATGGGCAAGCCCATTTCCTCGATTGGGATTAACAGATTGCGGCGGACGTCGGTGGCCAACGCCTTCAGAGGGGAGATATATAGCGTGTGCAGGCCGTCTGACGGATCGGCAATCAAATCATGGAGGCTCGGCAAAAATCCGGCCAGCGTCTTGCCCGCACCCGTCGCGGCGACCAGCAGGGCATGCTGTCCATCCCGTGCTGCGTCGAGCATCTCCAACTGATGCCGCCGCGGATGCCATTCGCGCGCGGCGAACCAGTCGAGAATGATAAGCGGTAAATTCACAACGGGCTTAATGCCCTGCTTGCTCTCCGCGTTCCAGCCCTGATGCCGCCAATTGCGCATCAATTTGCGCCATCAGCCGCTCCAGACCTTCTTCGGAAGATGCTTCGGCCCGAGCGACGAGCACGTCTTGCGTGTTTGATGCGCGCAATAGCCACCAGCCATCGGGCGTATTGACGCGCGCGCCGTCGGTGTTGTTCACATCCGCGCCATCGGCCGACAATCGTGCAAGCACTTCGTCGATCACGGCGAATTTGCGGCTCTCGTCGACTTGGAAACGCATTTCGGGGGTGTTGATCATCTCCGGCATTTCGCTGCGCAACTCGGTCACGCTTTTGCCTAGCTTGGCCGAGGCCGACATCAATCGGACGGCGGCATAGATCGCGTCGTCAAAACCATAATATGCATGCTTGAAGAAAATATGTCCGCTCATTTCCCCCGCCAGGGGCGATCCGGTTTCCTTCATTTTGGACTTAATCAGGCTGTGGCCGGTTTTCCACATCATGGGCTGACCACCTAGCGCGCTGACACGGTCGAACAGGGCCTGCGATGCCTTTACATCGGCGATAATCGTCGCGCCGGGGACGTCACCCAGCACATCGGCGGCGTAGATTTGCAGCAATTGATCACCCCAGATCACGCGGCCTTCGCCATCAATGGCGCCGATACGATCCCCATCGCCGTCAAAAGCCACGCCAAAATCGAGCTTCTTTTCCGCGACAAGCCGCTGTAAATCGACTAAGTTGGCTGGGTCAGTGGGATCTGGGTGATGATTGGGAAATTGGCCATCCACTTCTGTGAATAAGAGATGATGCTCGCCGGGTAACATCTTAACCAGCTTTTCAATTGCCGGTCCCGCCGCGCCGTTGCCCGCATCCCAACCGATGCGAAATGCCGTTTGTGGTGCGGCTTGCGCCACGCGGGCCACATATTGGTCAAGGATATCGAGATGTTCCGAAA
>NZ_JBIICD010000029.1:0-8470 GCF_044239045.1 Sphingorhabdus sp. | reverse complement strand
TCACCGCGTCGACACTAAGTCCGACGCGCGTGCCTATGTCAGCCGCCTCTATGGCCTTGGCCCTGGCATGATGGAGGCGATCGCCCAAGCCAAGACGCGCGCGGCGAACGGCATTATGCCCCCCAAATGGGTTTTTCCTTATGTCATTAATGACGCGCGCAATGTTATCACTGGCGCGCCCTTTGACGATGGTCCTGACGCGCCATTATATGCCGATTTCAAGGGCAAGGTGGCCAAGCTCAAAATCAGCCAGACCGAAAAAGACCTGTTAATCGCTGACGCGGCGCAGGCGCTGAACGCATCGGTAAAGCCTGCCTATGAGGCGTTGATTGCCGAAATGACGGCGCAGGAAAAGGTCGCCGGAGCCGACGACGGTGTCTGGCGCTTCAAGGATGGCGCAGGCTATTATGCCGAGCGCCTCGCCAATTATACCACGACCAATATGACGCCGGACCAGATCCACAATCTGGGCCTCGCACAGGTCGCGCGCATTCATAAGGAAATGCGCGTCGTCCAGAAAAAGATGGGCGTGAAGGGCGATCTGCAGGCTTATTTCAACTATATGCGCACCGAGCCCAAATTCTACGCGCCCGAAACCGCGGAAGGTCGTGCCCTCTATCTGTCCGAAACGCAAAAGGCGCAGGACGCGGTCACCCCCCTGCTGCCAAAATGGTTTGGCGTTTTGCCCAAGGCACCTTTGGTCGTGAAGCCCGTTGAGGCCTTCCGCGAGAAATCAGCTGGCAAGGCATTTTACCAGAGCCCGAGCCCCGACGGCTCACGCCCCGGCACTTATTATGCCAATTTGTACAAGATGGCGGATATGCCGCTGACCGAAGTGGAGGCGCTGTTCTATCACGAAGGCGTTCCCGGCCACCACATGCAGCGCGCAATCCAGACCGAACTAAAAGACGTGCCCGCATTCCGTCAGTTTGGCGGCGTCACGGCCTATTCAGAAGGCTGGGGCCTGTATGCGGAGAAGCTGGGTAAGGATATGGGCCTCTACACCGATCCGGCGCGCGATTTTGGCCGGCTGCAGCTGGAACTGCATCGCGCGATCCGCCTGGTGGTCGATAGCGGCCTGCACCACAAACGCTGGACCCGCGAAAAAGCGATTAAATATGTTGAGGACAATAGCGCCGATGCGCCTGGCGGCATCGTCAAGGCGATTGAACGCTACATCATCTACCCCGGCCAAGCGACCGCCTATATGGTTGGCCGCCTGAAAATCAGCGATCTGCGCGACAAGGCGCAAAAGGCGCTGGGCAAGAAATTCGACATACGCGGCTTCCACGACACGGTGCTGAAATCAGGTCCGGTGCCGTTGGATGTGCTCGAAGAGCAAGTCGATGGATGGATTGCCTCGCGGAAGTGATTGGGTGGGGGCGCCCAAACATGGCGCTCCCAACTGATAAGGCAATGTCCGCTTCGTGGGCACCGTCGCTCCAGCGCAGGCTGGAGCCTATCTCGCTTATCCTTTTAGACTGACAGGCGTGATGGACCCCAGCCTGCGCTGGGGTGACGGTGGGTTAACGTTTGAGATGCTTACTCGCCTTCCCCATCAACCGCCCGGACCCCGAAATCAAAGCGGATCCGGACCCACACACCCAATTGCGGCTTGTTGTCGATGCGCGGGGGCTTTACCAAAAACTGCCACGCGGCGAGGCGCAGCGCCTTGGCCAGGCCTGTCCCGCGCGGGTTTTCGCCGATGATCTGGCAATTTTCCACACGATTACGTTCGATCATGCGGCACGCGATTTCTGCCGACGCGCCGGGCGGGATGCGTTTGACCGTAGCGAGATAGGGCGTAAGTTCGCTGTCATAGGGTTCGCGCAGCCACGCCACAGGATAAAGCTGCGCCCCGCCGGGGCCAAGGCCGGGGCCCATCATGCCCTTCGCGCCTTGACCGCTGCCTTTACTTTCGCCCGCGCCCGCGCCGCCGCTCGCTGGCAATTTTGACAGGTCCATCGCGTCAAAGTCCGACTTACTGAGTTTGATTAAATCAGGATTGGGCGGAGGCGCTTGGACTGGATTGACGGGCGGAAGCAATGGCTTCGGGACCGGCGGCGTGGCGGTGCTTTTCTGCACTTTGGCGACAGGCGTTTGCGTTTCGCTCTTTTCGGCCGATGACGCACTCTCCGCCTCAAGGGAGAAGGTGCTGAGTGCGCGTGTGCCTGCCGCAGGCCCGCCCGCGCGCATGCTGAGGCTCAATATCGCCAATATAATGATGACCTCAAGCAGCAGCGCGATGGCGAGGCCAAGCCCGCGCCGCCGTAAGTCGTCACGGCTCCAATCTGTCTGTTCTGAATAGGCCATGCGTGCAGCGCGCAGCTTTAGTGCGCTGGGCGCCGCTTGCAATCCCGCATTATAGAGGCGTGAACCGGACCTTCAGCCCATCCTTGGGCTTGGGGATCGGCCAAGCCTGCCAATCGGGCGCATAGCCATCGGCAATCTCGACCTTAACCGACGTCAGCAAGTGGTGCATGAACAGCTTGGTCTGCATATACGCAAAGTGCAGGCCAAGGCACATATGCGCGCCGCCGCCAAAGGGCACCCACGCATATTTATGCCGCGCCTTCACCTTGTCGGCGGTGAAACGCATGGGATCAAATTCATGCGGGTTCGGCCAATATTCTTCCATCATGTGGACATAAGACGGGCTGATGCTGACCGAAGTGCCCTTGGGAATATGATAGCCCATGAAATCAAAATCACGCAGCGCACGGCGCGGGATCGACGGCACCGGCGAAATCAGGCGCAGCGATTCTTTAAACGCATACTCGGTCAGCTCGAACTTATCGAGGTCGGCAAAGGCGATGTCCGATCCCGCAGGCCCAATCGCGAGGCACTCTTCGCGCAATTTCTGCTGCCATTCGGGATGTTTCGCGAGATACCAGATCATCGACGTCACCGACGATGTGATCGTGTCATGCGCCGCCATCATCAGGAAGTTCATGTGGTCGATCAACTCGCCGTCGGACATATATTCGCCGTCCTCGCGCTTGGACCGGCAGAATTGGCTGAACATATCCTGCCGGTTTTCATTGCGGCGGCGTTCCGCGATTTGCGGACCGAAATAATCGATGAGATATTTGCGGCCGGCAACGCCTCTGCCCATCGGCGTGAACGGCAATGGCGCGCGGATGGGCGCGACAGATGCTTGGACCATGTCGACAAAGGCCTTGTTAATCTTGTCTGCCTCTGGCCCCAATGGGATGCCTAAGAAACTGCTCGCCGCGACATCGAGCGTCAGTTGCTTGATCGCCGGATAGAACAACATATCGCCGCGCCAGTCCTTCAACTGCTCGGCAAAGATGCGGTTCATGTCTTGCGTATAGGCGCGCATCGGTTCTGGCTTGAACGCAATGCCCAGTGCGCGGCGGTCCATGCGGTGGTGGTCGAAATCCATCAACATCAATCCGCGCGGGAACAATAGGTTCAGAACCGGGCCCCAGCCTTGCTCCGACGAAAACAGCTTTTCACGGTCAAACAGCAATAGCTCATTGGCCTCTGCACCCACCAGCGACACCGTTGGATTACCAAAGGCGTTGGTGCGGAACACCTTGCCATAGGTTTTGACCATATGCGCGCCATAAGCGGGCGGGTCGCGCAACACGCGAAAAGTCGTGCCAATGATCGGCGGACCATTTTCACCGGGTATATGGGAAAGGTCACCAATCTTAGTGCGCGGCACCCAATGCGGGTTTGCAGCTTCGCTATGGGCAAGGGCCATGGGCTTGTTTCCTCATTTAATTGCGCGGTTAAGGCTTACTGCCATGGATGTTAATAGCGCGCAAGTGGGGTGTGGGTGTGGGGAAGAATGGGTGTCGTCAAGCAGGCGCATTCAAGCAGGCAGGTGCCTTGGATTACGCGGGCGGCGTTCGCAATTGCCCCGATGCGCAAGGGCGCACCTGGGTCACGTCTGGCGGTTAGGGGGTGGAGCCGCCGAAATCTAAGCGCTGGGTGCGGCGGGGCTCTCCACCCACAGTCCGCGATTATTTTTAATGAGGCGCACGCCGCAGTGCCGGCAGGGTGCGGCAAATGTGTCGCCATTGTGCCGCACGCGTCTTTTGTCGCGCTCGTGGCGGCCCTTTCGACAATTAAAGTATCGTTTTACAAAAGAAAGCATGATTTTACATATAATGTAAAGGCGATGGGTTTAAGTAAAATATTTTTATTAAAATGATTATTTTCTAAATCATTAAATATCTGTTCACCCGGCGTGATTTCTGAGGTTCCGATTTCAACCCAATAAAGACGCCTCGCATCAGTACCGCCCCATGCGGTGCTAATTTTTTATATGATGCGCGTGCGGGGGGTAAATATGAAAACTTAACTTAAAAAGACTTCGTTGAATTTTTTAACACATCACCCAGACGCTCAACCCTAAAATGTAATTTAAAAGCGGGGTTATATGGGTAAACAGGTCGAAATGGGGCAACTTGAACGCATTAGGATCATTGAGGATGACCTTCGCGTCCGCCTCATCACGTGTGAGGCGGAGATTTTGTTGTTCCTGAAGGACAATAGGGGCCGTAAAATCCGAGACTTATGCGACGCCTCAAAATACTCCCACGTCACCATCCACGACTATATTCGCAAGCTTACGGAAGCCGGCATCATTGCAAAGGATGCCTTCGACGGTGACGGCCGGCGCGTACGCTACACTCTGATGGAGAAGGCGGACAAAGTCTTAGACGACCTATACGGCCAGATAGAAAATGTGAGATAATCGCGCCGCGCCTGCGCCCGGCCTTCTCCAGCACCCAGCATCGCCTGCCCCGTCTCCGCATCTTGTCGGATACGCAAATGCGTCTATATCGGCGGCCAGCTATGCGAAACTTCTTTCAGAAATTACTCTCCCCGACGCCGCAGCGCGCGGCGACGCGCGTCCCCGACGGGCAGCGCGTATATGCGGTCGGTGACATTCACGGCTGCGCCGACCTCTTTGGGCACCTCATCTCCGCCATCGAGGCTGACGACCGCGCGCGCGGGCCGTCTGAGACGACGGTCATACTGCTCGGAGACTTGGTGGATCGTGGCCCCGACAGCCGCGGCGTGATCGACGCCGCGCGCGACTGGAGCCAGAGGCGGGCCGTGCGCATCCTGTTTGGCAATCACGAAGAAATGTTCCTGAAGTCGCTCGAAGATGAGGGCGTCCTGCGCCAATTCATCCGCTTCGGCGGAAAGGAGACCATCCTCTCCTACGGCGTCACGCGCGACGAATATCTGGAGATGACGGTCGAGGAGTTGCAGGCGGCGATGGCGGCGCGCATTCCTTCCGAAGACCTCGACTTCATGCGCGGCTTTGAGGATATGATTGTCATTGGCGACTATATATTCGTGCACGCCGGCATTCGGCCCGGCGTCGACCTCGACAGCCAGACGCCCGCCGACTTGCGCTGGATACGCGAACCGTTTCTGAGCCACGCATCTCAAGAGGGGAACTGCGTCGTGCACGGCCACACCATCACCGACGCGCCCGACGTGCGTCCCGGGCGCGTCGGCATCGACACGGGCGCCTACTCTTCTGGGCGGCTGACCGCCATTGGCCTAGAGGGCGCGGAGCGGTGGTTTATAGAGGCTAAGTGAGGCGGGCAGGGGCCGCTCGACATTAGCTGGCTATGTTATGTTCGCAGCTTCGCTGATTGGCGGGTCACTCATATTCGGACTATTCAATTCACCCCCGAACAATGGCGCCACCGCCTATTGTCAAAACAGCCGAGGTTATCGGCATGCGAAGCAGCCCTCCGTATATCAACGAAATGCTTGACGCATCAGTCGATCTAGGCTCATTGTGGCCGTACAGGTCAAAAAAGGTGAACTCAATGCAACCTTTCCTTTGTTGTTTCGTTTATCTAAAAGCGCCCAAATTCGGGCTGATTCGTTCAACCTCCATTTAACGAATATCTAATACTTAGGCTTGGCACCTACATCGACGTTTATGAACTGCAACAATGCTTAAAAAATTTCACAAACTGATGGAGCGATCCATCCCGCTTTGGTTCGTAGGACAAATAATGCTGTTGGGCTTCTTGGCCACAGTTGTTATCGCGTGGGCCGCACAAGATGCGGCCAACGGCAAACGGCAGTCGGGAATAATCGGAGCCACAGCAAACAAGCTTGCGGTTGTTCCCACCGTTATCGCCGCATGGTGGGCTGATGATGCCGGACAAGTGATTGTCAAAGCCCCTACGACACAGCCTGCCGGATGGTCTCGCATTTTGTCTGCTAACGATCAGGATGCTGGTTACTTGCTACTGTCGCGGTTTGATTGGCAAACACAGCGGTATGTGGCCGAGTTGGTTGATGTATCGAACGGCGTCGTTGTCCGTCGCTATCAACCTTTGCGAACCGTAGGTGAGAGCAATGAACCACTCCGGCGATGGCTGGTAAGCTTAGATCCTGCAGAGGGACGTATGGCGAGCCGGATGTTTCATCCCTATCTCACGGCAGACGGCGGGTTGGTGTATCAAAACGCATCGCCGCTAACTGCTATCGACGTTTGTGGTCGAACAAAATGGACAATTCCGGGGCACTTCCATCATTCGATCGAGGCTGATGCGGATGGCAATTACTGGGTACCTGCAACTCTTGCAAAGGCCAAGCAGCCGGGAGTGTCTGCGTCTTTTGAAGAAAATGCGATCGCGCATATTTCTGCCGACGGGAAAATTTTAAGCAGAACTTCGTTTTACGACATTTTGAAAGCAGCGGGGCTGCTATTCCTTCTCGACCGGCGCCCTTATTCGGACGACCCGTATCACCTTAATGATATCCAACCCGCTTTGGTCGATGGACGATATTGGTTGAAGGGCGATATTTTCATCAGCGCACGGCACTTGTCGCTTGTCATGCTTTATCGGCCGTCTACCGGAAAAGTTCTTTGGTGGCGTGAAGGCCCATGGCAGAAACAACATGACGTCAACATTTTAGACGATCACCGGATTTCCATTTTTGACAATCACACGAAATCTGCCAGCCCGCGCGATATCGTAGACGGCACCAACCAGATCCTCATTTACAATTTTGAGAATGATGCCGTTACGCCCTGGTCATCAAAGGCGTTTCAACGACAACGAATAGCTACCCCATTTCAAGGCCGTGGGTTGATCGTTGACAATGGTGATGCGGTTGTTGAGGAAACAAACCTTGGCCGGGTTATGCGTCTTGCGGTCGATGGAACAATTAAATGGCAATATATCAGCGCTACGCCAAATGGGGATAGATTGATGTTGGCGTGGAGCAGGTATATCTCGGGTGACATTCACGCATCGGCCATTACCGCAGCAAAGGAAGCAAAATGTATTTAAAACAGTATCTGTCTTTGGCGGCAATGATGATGCTTGCAGTCGGGTTCGAAAGCCCGGCCCATGCATATCTGGGGCCAGGCGTGGGCCTGGGCGCCATTGGCGTCACGCTGGGTGTTATCGCAACCTTCGTTTTGGCGTTTCTCGGCTTGCTCTGGTATCCACTGAAACGAATGCTCAAAGGCATCAGGACAAAGGGTCCGAAAGAACCCAAACCCTGATCCTGATGGGCACCGTGGTTTTTGCATGGTCATTGTTAACCGCTGCGGCGCTCGTTTCGCTGGAACTTGTTGTCCGGTTGCCGTTCAATCGCCTTCTGACGCACTCTTGGAATAGTGTTGCAATGGCCAGTCGCATCATTCGCTACAAAAAAACACGTGATTTCAGAAAAGAACTCGCATTTCGGATGTTGGCAATCCGCATGCTATGTAACACCCTATCAATCATCGTGCTATTTCTGTTCGTCGCAGCGCCTATGATGACAGCGTTGGCAGCAGGAGATTTTCTAGACATTGCAATGGGTGTGTATATGACGGACTGGTATTTCCACGGATTTCTGCTGATTGTAACCATATTTTATGCTGTCGCCCGACGATCAATCAACCAACGTTAGATATGGGCGGTTCGATCGGTTACTGCACAATGTTGCATTAGGTTTCACGCCGTTTCTAGAACTATCATTTGATATTGAAACCGCAATTTTCGAAAAAAAAACCGAACCGCTTACCGCACAAAAACCTGTATTCATTTGTGGGTTGGCGCGATCAGGAACAAGCCTGCTACTGCGAAAGCTTCACGAAACTGGTGGTTTTTCGTCGCTTACCTATCGTGACTTGCCATTCCCGTTGGCACCAAATTTATATGCACGTTTGCAAGGCAATACATCTCGACAAGTTGTTACGCATGAGCGGTCCCATGGCGATGGCTTGACCCATGACCTCGAAAGTCCCGAAGCCATAGAGGAGTTATTTTGGGGGATGCGATGCCACAAACTATTTCGGCGGAACACCCATCTGTCTGCTATGCAAGCCGACTGGGAAACAACCGAAGCGTTCAAAAAATATGTTAAACTTATTATCTTACGGTACGGCCGGTCGCGTTATCTATCCAAAAACAACAACAACATTTTGCGATTGAGCAGCATCTTGGCCGCGTTCCCAGATGCG
>NZ_JBIICD010000020.1:0-32918 GCF_044239045.1 Sphingorhabdus sp. | reverse complement strand
TTGCAACGCGTCACTGGCAAAACCGCAAAGCGGGGGGCAAGTTGATTGTCACGTCTTCGGTGGCGGCACTCCTTGGACTACCCAATTCCGCTGGCTACTGCCTGACCAAATCGGCCGTGACTGGGCTGGTCCGTTCACTTGCAATCGAACTGGGACGCAGCGGTATCCAAGTTAACGCAATCCTGCCCGGGTTCATCGAGACCGAAATGTCGCTGAATACGCCCAAAGCCTTTCAAGACGGGTGTCGCCGCCGGGCAGCGTCCGGTAAGATTGGGCAATTGTCAGACATGGAAGGTATCGCGGTTTACCTTGCATCCAAGCAAAGCAATTTCATGACCGGTCAAGCGCTGGTGCTTGACGGCGGCCATTCGATTTTTCCTCTATGATGGGGCCCGATACATCATCGGATTTCAAGGGGAGCGATCGCACAAATCGTTCAAGAAACGCTTTACAAAGTCGAATTTGGAAGGGGGCATAAGTGGCATCAGCATCCGGTCGTGAAGAGCAACAGATAGGCTTGTGGCGAATTCTTGCCTTTGGGTCCGTGCAATTGCCCCTTGGAATGATCGGGCTACCGATCGCAATCTATCTGGCTCCGCTCTATTCTGGACAGATGCAATTGGCTCTGCAGCTCATCGGGATTTCGTTAATCCTAGCACGCCTATCCGATTTCATTACCGATCCGATTATAGGAATTGTTTCCGATCGCTGGCGCCCCAAAATCGGTCGCAGACGGGTGTGGCTGATTTTTGGATCATTGACAATGATGGCAGGGGTCTACCTGCTATTCCGGCCCTCGCCGGGTATTGATATCGTCTATTTCCTTGCAGCTGTCGCGCTCGTTTATCTGGGCTACACGATGCTATTGCTACCCTATCATGCCTGGGCAGCCGAGCTTTCCGAAGACTATCACGTCCGAACCCGAATAAGTTCGGTTTCACAGGCCTTCAGCATCGCCGGCCTGATTACATCGACACTCATCCCTGCCTATGTACAAATGCAGCCTGGAACGACCAGCGCAGATGTGATGTCGGCGTTAAGCGTCGTTATCATAGCTTTGCTGCCGCTATGTGCGGCGCTTGCCTTCTTTTTCGTTCCAGAGCCCGAAGCTCCAATCCGCAAAGCCCCGTTCAACATAACCAAGGCGATGAAAATGCTTGGCTCCAACCGGGCTTTCTTGCAGGTAACTTTGTTGGTGCTTGTTGCAACGGTGGGCGAAGTTTTCCGTCAGACGATCACCGTGTTTTTTGCGCGCGATGTTGTGGGCGTCCCCAATATAGGCGTCATATACTTCCTCTATTTCGTCGCCGCGCTGCTTGTTGTGCCCGGTTGGGTTTGGCTCGCCAAGCGGATCGAAAAACACCGCGCCCTTGCCTTGGCGCTCGTCATCGTCGCGGCAACCAATGCGTTGATGTTCTTTGTGCCAAAGGGCGGGGTATACGTCTTTACCGCCCTCTTTATCCTGAAAGGTGCGTGCTATGGTGCAGTGCTCATGCTGCCGCACGCGATGATCGCTGATACTGCAGATATCGACACCGCAGACACGTTGGATCGCCAACAGGGACTGTTTTATGCAGTGACGGCCATGGTTCAGAAGATGGGATATGCTGCCGGCTCTGGTCTGCCTTTGCTCATTCTTGGTGGCATTGGTTATGTTTCTGCCGGTGAGAGCAGAGCCGAACCGCTGCTAGCCTTGACGATCAGCTATAGTGTTATTCCAGCGGTTCTGGTGCTGATTGCCGCTTATATGGCGTGGCATTATACTTTGACAGAGGCGCGCCATCGCGACATCCGCGCCGAAATCGACGCTCGAATGGCCGTCGCTTCTTCCGGAGTGAAAGAATAATGATCACAGGGCTGCATCATGTCGGACTTTCTGTGCTCAATCTCGACGCGGCGATCGACTTCTATACCAAACAGCATGCCTATAATCTCTCCCACCGATTTGACGTAGAAGATAACGCAAACAATCGTGCCATGCTGCAGCTTGATAATGCCTCTGCTCGGGGCGCGTTTTTGCAGGGCAGTCTCGGATGTTTGGAACTGTTCGAATATGCCTGTAAACCTGAAATGGATCAGGAAGATAAGGCAGTCTATTCAGCAGGGATTCGCCATATCTGCCTACAGAGCGAGATTTCCGACCGGTTGTACGATGGACTGGTTGCCGCCGGTGCGACTTCACATGCACGACCCTCGGGGTTGGGAACAGGCAACAGTTATGTCTATATCCGTGATCCCGAAGGCAATCTTCTGGAGCTTGAGGGAACACCTTGGGCGCCGGAGGAGGCACGCCGCCCTTGGTTTGCGCACGTTGCGCTGGTCACTCCAGATATCAGCAGGCTGACTGATTTTTATGCGCTGCTCACCGGAATCGATATCCATCGCCAAGGCAGTTTCGGCCCCAGTCCTAAATTCGATCATGTGGCTGGACTTTCAGACATATGTTTCACGGGCGCTTGGTCGCGGCTCGCCAACGCCGAACTAGAATTTTGGTGCTATGCACATCCACCTACTCTGCCAGGAAACAGGCGCATTCTCGCGACTCCGGGGTGGAACCATATTTGCTTTGAAAGCGATGACATCGACGCTGACTATGCACGGTTAGTGGCCCATGGCATCGAATTGCATGGGCCGCCCCATATGTTCGGAAATGCGCGGCTTTTTTTCGGACGCGACCCCGATGGCAATGTTTTCGAATTGCTGCAACCCAGCTTAGACAAACAGCTAACAGTCGCTGCAATGTTGCAAGAAGCCAATGGCCATAGCGTCGATGCTGCGCGAACCGCATATCGCAATCGATTGGCCACGACGGTTACAGGGGCATAACCCCGATGTCCTTCACCTCGGGTCCTGCTATTGCCAACGCTTCCCCTATGAACCGAAATGTTCGGGCCAATGGACTGGATTTTCATTGCTTGGAACAGGGGCACGGCGAACCAATTCTTTTTTTGCACGGCTTTCCCGACCACGCTGCCACATGGCGCCCCCTTTCAGAACGTCTCGCGCCCGAATTCAGGTTGATTGCGCCGGATCTGCGTGGCTATGGCTTGACCTCGCGCCCGCTGGATGTTGAAAGCTACAGGCTGGGGCATTTGATCGACGACGTCGCGGCATTGATTGATGCGTTTGATTTGTCGATGGTGCATCTATGTGGACATGATTGGGGTGGCGTTTTGGCGTTCGCATTTGCGGAAAAGCATCCGCATAAAGCAGCCAGCCTTACCGTCCTCAACGCGCCGCCGCCTGCAGTATTGCAAAAAATGATCTGGAATGACCCCAACCAGCGCCTTGCATCGCAATATATCACCATGCTGCGTTCCGCCGAGGCAGATGCACTGTTCAATGAAACCAATGTCGATGCTTTGATAGAGCGTTTCTTGGCGCAACCTTATCATCATGGATTGCTGAATGATGCTGACATCGAGGCCTATCGACATGCCTGGACCCAAAAGGGTGTGTGGCAGGCGATGTTGGCTTGGTATCGTGCATCTCCTTTTGATGTGCCGGGTATCGATGCAGAATTTGGCAACGACTTTCTGGATGAATGCCACATCGAGTGCCCCGTCCAGATCATCTGGGGTGATCTGGATGCCGTTTTTGTGCCAGCCATGGCGGACGCCATCGTCCATGCCTGCCCGGAGGCTATCCTCACGCGACTGCCCGCTGCTGGACATGTCCCGCACCGCGATACCCCTGAATGCTGCGCAGCGTTGATTACTAAATTTATCGCTCAACACCCAATCCGGCCGATTTCGAAGGAAGTTACAGCATGACAGAACAAACCCTTACAGGCCGCGTTGCCATCATCACCGGGGCTGCCCGTGGAATTGGCCTTGCGGCCGTGCATCGCCTTTGCGCGAGCGGTGCCAGCGTAGTCGCGTTCGATCGGCCGGAGGCCGATTTCAGTACCGCCTTGTCCGCTGGTCGCGTTGCCAGTCTAGCCGGTGATGTAGTGAATGCAGCCGATTGGCAGAGGGCGATCGACCTTGCTCTTACGCTGGGTGAGCGGGTTGATATCTTGTTCAACAACGCAGGGATATCGGGTGCGATAGCCAATGCGCTAGACTATCCGGAAGAAGAATTTGACCGGATTATGGCGGTCAACGTTAAAGGTGTCTTTCTGGGGCTAAAGTATGTCGGCCATCACATGCTGACCAATCGCAGCGGTGTGATCGTCAACACATCCTCGGTTTCGAGCTTTGGCGGTAGCGGTAACATCTTTGGGTACACTGCCAGCAAGCATGCGGTGAATGGAATGACCAAGTCCGCGGCCATCGCGCTGGCGCCGCACGGGGTGCGTGTGCTGGCAATCTGCCCTAGTCCGACGGCAACCGAAATGATGTTCCAACTCGAGCGCCGCCTTTCGCCCGATAACCCAGAGGCTGCTCGGCCACAATTGGCACAGGGTATCCCCATGGCACGCTATGGCACACCAGAGGAAGTGGCCGAAGCCTTGGCGTTTCTGGTCAGCGATGCAGCCGCTTTCATGACTGGTGCCCTTGTGCCGGTCGATGGCGGAACCTTGGCCAAGTAACCCGAAGAGGAGGCTGACATGGTGACGCAGATCGAACGTAGCTTCGGGGAAAAATTCCTCAAAAGCATCGACAATTTCTACACCTACGGGATCGACTGGTTGTTCAACGAATGGTGGGAAACAGCTCCGGCTGATGTGATTGCGAAGTACGAAGCGGCGATCCTCGATCACCCGGACCATGGACCGCTGGCTCGGGAAGGATGGCTTGCGCCGGATTTTCGAATTGGTTCGCTCGACAGCTATGGTCCAGGTACGTTGGGCCATGCTTACCGCGCCTTCATGGTCGACAACAATCTGGTTGAACATTTGGCAGCTGGTTACCACGCTAGGCATGATGAATTGCTGCAAAGCGGTAAAATTGATCGCATGCCTCCGGCATTAGCTTACAAGGTGTTACGTGGCTTTCAGACACATGATCTTCATCATGTCCTGACCGGCTATCCGGCTACACCACTCGGTGAGCTTGCAATTCAGGCATTCCAACTTGCCCAGATGGACTATCCTTATGCTGCCATGTGGATTGCCGTTGTGACCAGTCATATGACTTTGGTCGATCCCTACCTAATCAAGCCGGGGATGGATGCTATCACTGATGGTTGGGCCCTTGGCCGGCACGCCCGCAGCGTCCAGTTCGTGAAGTTTGAGCATCGTCTCGGTGAACCCTTGGATGACATTCGCGCCGAATTTGGGTTGCAGCGCGATCTAGTTGCGATAGCGGATACGCCGCCCAAGCGCATGCCTGAACTTCTAAAGCCGTCAGTTGAGCGCTCAGATTGATGCCGGTTGTTGACGCCGGATCGGCTGGTGCCGATTTGTATGCTCACGCTTGATCTCAGTCAGCGTCCCTAGGATCATGGTGACAGTTAAATCTTCAAGCGCTTCTCGACTGAGCTTGCGTTGCAACAAATAGGCACCCGCAGCGGCCGGCAAACCAAAGCTGATGTCTGTTGCTGCTCTGGCGATATCGGGAGGTAAATTGAAATGTTCGGTAACAATTTCGGCCAGATAGCTGACGGCGGTGTCTCGACCGAACTCTGTGGGGTCGTGAATAGCAGAGACTGAGGGTTCGGCTTGCAACCGTTCGATCAACATACCCCGCTCATCAATATATTTGAGGTAAACATGTGTAACCGAACGAACCAAATCCTCGAAAGTATTAGCTTTTTGAGCTGCTTCGACCTGTTGTCGTCGCAAGCGCCTCCATTCGCGTTGCAGAAGAAGCCTCAGCAAATCAGTTATATTGGGGAAATAATTGTAGACAAGAGACTTACTTATACCCGCTTCACGCCCGATGCGATCCATCGACAAGGCCGAAACACCGTCGCGCGCTACAATCTCTGCAACATGATCGAGGATGAGCGTCTGTCGTTCACTTGGGGCGAGACGGACCCGTTTCTGAGACTTCGATAGAGCACTTCGTTTGGCATCGGGCATCGCGTTGCAACCTTTAACAATTTTCACACCCGGCAAACCCGATCGCGAGAACCTTTATCGTTATTTGCCTGTTCCCGCTGGTTTGCCCGTCATAAGCAGAAAGGGCAAGGCTAGATCGATGTCAATTTCCTTGCATTTGCCCCTCCTGGGCGCAAAGCGGACCTCTAAATCGTTTCTTACTGCATCCTCCAAGGTGCACCGTTCGGAATACACCCAGCATATTCTACTGGACTTCACTTCCAGTTCGAGCAGTAGCGTAGTGTGTAGTAGCGCTGGCACGCGCTGCTTGCCCCGCTGGGCTTGACCCACGGGGCTCTGGGTGGTGGAGGCAGGCATGAGGCCTACTCTCCAAGAGGGCAACTCATGCAACCCATCACCGATGACGTCTGGCAAAAAGACATCACCGTCATTCCTACCCTTTCTAAAACGGAGCTGCATGCCCGCTGGGAACGGCTCGAAGGTGCTAAACCTCCCAACATCCCAATCGACCTGCTACGTCGGCTCTACGCCCAGCGCGTCCGCGAACATGCCTATGGCGGCATTCCTGGTTGGGTTCTGGCTGAGTTCGATCGCGTGTTGCTCGAGAGCCGTAAGCCAAGAGAGAAGAAGCGCGTCGATTCTGTGCGCCGCTCTCTATCTGCCGGCACCCGCCTGGTCCGAGAGTGGAATGGCAAGACTATCAGCGTTGAGGTGAGACAAGAGGGCTATCTCTATGCGGATAGGCTCTATGGCTCTCTGAGTGAGATTGCGAGAGTGGTAACAGGCACACATTGGTCAGGGCCAAGGTTCTTCGGGATTAAGCGCCGTGGTTGAGAAGATATTCCGCTGCGCGGTTTATACGCGCAAGTCCACCGAGGATGGGCTTGAGAAAGAGTTTAACAGCCTTGATGCGCAATATGAGGCCTGTGCTGCTTATGCACTGAGCCAGAAGCATGAAGGCTGGCATCTTCTGCCTGAACGCTATGATGATGGCGGATATTCAGGGGGGAATATGGAACGCCCTGGCCTTAAGCGTCTGCTGAGTGATGTGGCAGCTGGCAGGGTCGATATTATCCTAGTCTACAAGATCGACAGGCTTACCCGAAGCTTGTCTGACTTTGCCAAGATCGTCGATGTCTTGGACACGGCCAAGGCGAGCTTTGTGTCCATTACCCAGTCCTTCAACACTACAACCAGCATGGGCAGGCTTACGCTCAACATGCTTCTCTCGTTTGCCCAGTTTGAACGTGAGGTAACTGGCGAACGCATCAGAGATAAGATTGCTGCCTCAAAGCGCAAAGGCATGTGGATGGGAGGCCCTGTTCCTCTGGGATATGATCTTGAGAACAGGCGGCTTATCCCGAACCCCAAAGAAGCGATGCTAGTCCGATACATCCTCGAACAATATCTCAAGCATCCATCCGTTCAGGACCTTGGCAATCATCTGAACGCCCAAGGCTATACGACCAAGGTTCAGCACCGGGCCAGCGGCCCGCACAGGGGTGGATGTCGTTTTAGACGAGGCACGCTTTACCACCTGCTTTCTAACCAGATCTATCTCGGCAAGATTGTCCACAAAGGGCAGGTCTATGACGGAGAGCATGACGCTATCGTCTCTCAAGACCTGTTTGAGGCCGTCCAGGCTAAGCTTAAGGAGAATGCTTCAGGCAGCTCCAGACGCCTCAAAGCACAACATCCAAGCCTGCTGACAGGCCTCCTGTTCGATAGCGAGCAGCGACCTATGACGCCTGCCCATGCCACTAAGGGAAAGACCACTCGGTATCGCTACTATATCACGCGGGCTGACAAGGCAGAAACTGCGCCCGTCTGGCGCGTCAACGCACATGACATAGAGCAGCTTACAACTGACCGTCTGGCAGCTTATTTTAACAGTCCAGCAGAAATCGCACAGCTCGCAGGGTCTGACGTCGAAGCAACCACGCTCCAAAATGCACTGGCGCAAGCTGACCTTTCAGCAGCGATGCTGCGAAGTGGCGCAGCCAACAGCAAGTATGAACTTATCCAGAGGCTCACAGAGCGGATTACACTCTATGCTGACCATATCGTTGTTCAGCTGAGACCAGAGAGGCTGGCATCTCTTCTGGGCCTCCCGGTATCTGATGAACAAGCACCGGTCACGTTGACTGTGCCTGCCAAGCGCGCCCGAAAAGGACACCAGATAAGGCTGGTTATACAAGGGGAAGAAGCCGAGCTACCAAAGTCGCCCCAGCGCGATGAGAAGGCGATCTTTAAGCTTGCAGAGGCGTTCGAAGCCCGCAAGCTAGTGACGGAGAACCCGACTTTGTCGCTTGCAGCAATCGCAAAGGCGCATGGGCGGTGTCACAAGCACCTGGCCAAACTCATTGAACGATCTTTCGTGGCTCCTGAAGATCTCGTCGCCATTTTCGCCGTCAAATAGGCTGCGCAGGCGGCGTATCTCCATTAAGCACTGACAAGCACGATTTTCTGGGATTGACGAAAAGCTGATGTTGGAGACGCCAGCTCCAAATGCGGGGCGCAGACCCTGTAAAACAGATGCTCACGAAAGCCTCTCGCCCATCGCGAAAATCAAAAAACCTAGCCTAAA
Organism: Sphingorhabdus sp.; assembly: GCF_044239045.1. Lineage (GTDB taxonomy): Bacteria > Pseudomonadota > Alphaproteobacteria > Sphingomonadales > Sphingomonadaceae > Sphingorhabdus_B. Next base: position 24,384 of record NZ_JBIICD010000020.1, on the reverse strand, counting down.
CTGGCCTTATTAGGGCAGCATGGGGTCAGGATTTTTTGTATCTGGGTGAGGAACACAGACTGCCTGGTGCGGCCAAGAAGACTCGAACTTCCACGGGCTTTCGCCCACAACGACCTCAACGTTGCGCGTCTACCAATTCCGCCATGGCCGCACGCGCCTAGACAGGTAGGAGGCGGCCCCTAGCAAAGCGCGTAGGGTGGCGCAACAGGCATTATCGTTTCGAGGCCGCCTAATCGCGCCGCAGCAGGAACACCGCATGTTCTGCCAACAGATTGGCAAGCCGTCCATTGCGCGGTTTATCTCCAGACAAAAACCATTGGCCTTCTATTCTAATATTCCGTTCGTCGAGGAAGCTGCGAAAGTCGTCGATGGTCACATGGTGGATATTGGGCGTGTCATACCAGCTATGGGGAAGCTGCTCTGTCACCGGCATGCGTCCACCAAACATATGCGCCAAACGCATGCGCCATTGCGCAAAATTAGGGAAGGAGACAAAGGCCTGCCGTCCGATCCGCACCAAATGATCTAACACCAGATCAGGCCTTTTGGTGGTCTGCAATGTCTGGCTTAAAATCGCATAGTCAAAGCTACCATCGGGATAATCGGCCAAGTCGGTGTCGGCATCACCTTGAACCACCGATAGCCCGCGCGCGACCGCCGTGGCCACGTCGCGGGCGTCAAGCTCCATTCCGCGCGCGTCAGCATCTTTGGTGTCGCGCAGTGCCGCCATCAACAGGCCATCGCCGCAGCCAACATCCAAGATACGGGCGTTGGCGCGTACTTCGCGGGCGATAATCGCAAGGTCGGAGCGTAAAGATGTCACCGGCTTTCCCCTGCGCGCAAAAAGCCATCGACGATGCGGTTCATTTCGGGCGCTTCCAATAAAAATGCGTCATGGCCAAAGGGGCTCGATAGTTCAACAAAACTCGCCGCGGCGCCCGCTGCGTTCAGGGCATGCACAATGCGCCGCGATTCTGCCGTGGGATACAACCAGTCGCTGTCAAAACTGATTAGGCAGAAACGGGTTTTGGTGCCGGCAAAGGCTTTGGCAAGTACGCCGTCATGCGGCTCTGCCAGATCGAAATAATCCATCGCGCGGGTAATGTAGAGATAGCTGTTGGCATCAAAGCGGTCGACGAAGCTGAGGCCCTGATAGCGCAAATAGCTTTCGACCTGAAAATCGGCGTCAAAGCCAAAGCTTTTGGCATCCCTATTTTGCAAACGGCGGCCGAATTTTTCGGTAAGGCCCGCTTCGGATAGATAGGTGATATGTGCCGCCATGCGGGCAACGGCAAGGCCAGCCGCAGGTGCTTCATGCCCATAATAAGCGCCATTGTTCCAGCGCGGGTCGGCCATAATTGCCTGACGCCCGACCTCGTGAAAGGCGATGTTCTGCGCCGAATGCCGCGCGGTCGAAGCAATGATAACCGCAGATCGGACGCGTTCCGGATATAACGCAGCCCAGCTTAAGGCCTGCATCCCGCCCATCGACCCGCCGACCACGGCCTCCAATGTTTCGATGCCCAAATAGTCCAGCAATAAAGCCTGAGCCCGGACCATGTCGGCAATGGTGATGACCGGAAAACCCATGGCATAAGGCGCGCCCGTTACCGGATCGATGCTGGCGGGACCAGATGACCCCATGCAGCTACCCAAGACGTTTATGCTGATGATGCAATGGCGCGCGGGGTCTATCGGCTTGCCGGGGCCAACCATCCGCGTCCACCAGCCCGATTTGCCCGTAACGGGGTGGTTTGATGCCACATATTGGTCACCGGTGAGCGCGTGGCAAATCAATATGGCGTTGGATTTATCGGCGTTCAGTGCACCATAGGTTTCATAGGCAAATTCGACAGGCGCAAACGCGACACCGCTGTCGAGCTGCACTGCCCCAAGCAACAGTGTCTTTTTATCCAGACCAAAACGCGCGTCATTCTGCATGATGACCGCCATATCAGCGGTTTCGTGCGAAACAACAGAAACTCGCAATAGAAGTGTTAGTGGTCCTGACTCTAGTGCGTTGGCGACACGTTGCGCTTCGCTGCTGTCGCCGCTATGGCCGCGGGCATGAATACACCCAAAGCCAAACCATGGATTGAAGCTATCAGCGCCTATACACCCGGCAAAGCAAAGTCGGACGATGGCCGCGTGCTGATTAAACTATCAGCGAACGAAAACCCGTTGGGGTGCAGTGCCGACGCTGCGGCGGCGCTGGTGAACAAAAGCGCTTCTTTGGCCCGCTATCCGGACCCCGCCTGTACCGCTTTGCGTGAAGCATTGGGCGCGGCTTATGAGATTGATAGCGATCAAATCGTCTGCGGAACAGGTTCGGATGAACTGCTGAACCTCATTGCCATGGGCTATGCAGGCGCAGGCGATGATATCATTTATGTCCGCTATGGCTTTTCGGTCTATGAGATTGCGGCCCGCAAAGCGGCTGCCAATGTGATTGTCGCGCCGGATAAGGATTATGGCACCGATGTCGATGCTTTGCTGGCGCTGGTGACTGACAAGACCCGCGTGGTTTTTGTGGCGAACCCGAATAATCCTACGGGCACTTATACCGATGACGCCGAAATTGCGCGACTGCATGCGGGCTTACCGAGCAATTGTGTGCTCGTGCTGGACCAGGCCTATGGCGAATATCTTGAGGATGACGGTCCCGCCGCATTGGAACTGGCGCGCCGCCATGACAATGTCTTGATCACCCGGACTTTCTCTAAAATTTACGGCCTTGCGGCAGAACGCATTGGCTGGTGCTATGGTCATGCGGGCCTTATTGAAACGCTCAACCGCGTGCGTGCCCCGTTCAATGTGACAGCCGCAGGACAGGCGGCGGCTATCGCTGCGCTTGCGGATAAAGATTTCGTGACGCGCAGCCGTCAGCATAATGCCGAATGGCGTGACTGGATGGTCGCAGAATTTGGGGCATTGTCCAACCACGGTTTGAAGGTCATTCCATCCTGGGGCAATTTCCTGATGGTCTTTTTCGAAGGCACATGCAGCGCAGAGACAGCTTTTAACGCGCTTATGGCCGAAGGCTATATCGTCCGCTGGTTGCCGGGACAGGGGCTTGGCAATGGCCTACGCATTACCATTGGTACCGAAAAGGAAAATCGGGGTATCATGTCAGCCCTGCGCAAAATCCTGGACGCGAACGCGTAATGTTACCCTTCACGCGCCTGACGATTATTGGCCTGGGCCTGATCGGTTCATCGGTGGCACGCGCGGTCAGGGCGCAGATGCCCGCAGTGCGCATTACCGGACATGACGCCGACCCGACTGTGCGTGAACGCGCCATTGCGCTTGGTTTCTGCGATGATGTGACCGACACGGCTGGCGCTTCGGTGATGGATGCGGACCTTGTCATCTTGTGCGTGCCTGTGGGCGCTATGGGCGCGGTTGCGGCCGAGTTCGCGGCTGACCTACCAATCGATGCGATTATCAGCGATGTCGGTTCCTGCAAGCAAAGCGTGGCAGAGGCCCTCGGCGCCGCGCTTCCGAACGCGATCATAATTCCTGCCCATCCTGTGGCCGGCACCGAAAAAAGTGGGCCTGACGCCGGTTTCTCGACCTTGTTCAAGGGGCGCTGGTGCATATTGACGCCACCCGAAAATGCACCCGAGGCCGCAATTGAGCGCCTGCGCATTTTTTGGCAACAGCTTGGCGCCGATGTCGAAATTATGGACGCGCGTCACCATGACATGGTGCTTGCCGTCACCAGCCATTTGCCGCACTTGATCGCCTATACCATCGTGGGCACAGCCGATGATTTGGAAGGCGTGACGCAAAGCGAGGTTATTAAATATTCGGCAGGTGGTTTCCGGGACTTCACGCGCATTGCTGCGTCCGACCCGGTGATGTGGCGCGATGTGTTTTTGTCTAACAAGGACGCCGTCCTCGAAATGCTTCAGCGTTTTTCCGAAGATTTAAGCGCACTGCAGCGCGCGATCCGGTATGATAAAGGCGACGAGTTGGAGGCATTATTTGCCCGCACGCGCAATATCCGACGGTCGATTGTGGAACAGGGCCAAGATGATGACGCACCCGATTTCGGGCGCAAGCATTAGGTCCTGACCCTAAACGTTCAGTGCATTAATCGCAGCATGGACCCGCGCCTCAATTTCCGCGCGAGGCAGACCCGTGGGTAGTTCCTCGCCAATCTTGTAGGTAATCGTCCCTGATTTCCAGATACCCGTTTTGCGTGGGCTTAACGTGCCGCTGTCCACCGCAATCGGCACGACGGGCAGGTTGATAAGCTTATACAAGCCTGCAAAGCCCGACTGTAATGGGGGCTGATGGCCGGGGGCGACCCGCGTACCTTCGGGGAAGATCACGATTGGTCGTCCGTCGGCGATCATTTTCTTAGCAAGAACCAGCATGGCCCGCAGTGCCGCCGCGCCGCCATTGCGGTCAACCGGGATCATGCCATAGGCCTGCGCGGCTGGACCCCATAAGGGGATATCAAACAGCTCTTTCTTCGTCACCACCGCGGGTTTGTGAAACATGCGGGGCATGTCGATGGTTTCAAACATGCTTTCATGTTTGATGGCGTAGAGAACGGGCTTTTGCGGCAATGCGCCCTCAATTTTGATGTTGATGCCCAATATCCGGCGGTAGCAGGTATATTGCCAGCGCGACCAGCCGCGCACGGCCCATTGCATCAGCGGGACGGAGAACCATTGCGCCAAGAACGCGGTAACCACGAAAAACACCGAGCCTGTGTAGAATATCACGATGTAAACAGCAGACCGGATGACTGCCATCATGGCTTAAAGCCCAATAAGCGACGCGACAGCGCGCAACCAATATTTGTTATATTCCTTGAACAAGCCGCCAAGCGAGGGTTGGGTCGACACCGCATCATTGGTGACGGTGATGCCATTGGGCAAGGCCCGGTCAAGTTCAAAGCGCGCGCGGCGCATGTGCCAATCATGCGTAACAAGTCGAATGCTGCGCATATTGTTCCGCTTTACCCATGCTGCCGTTTCTAATGCATTGGACCGTGTGTCTACCGATTGGAAACCCAGCGCGATGCAGCATTGGAAATATTGGGCAGATTTTGGATATTGTGCCTCAAGCTCGGGCGGCTTCACATCGCGGTCTACGCCAGAAATCAGCAATTTTTTGGACTTGCCCGATTCCAATATTTCTAGCCCGCGATCAATTCTGTGTGCACCACCGGTCAGCACGACAACACCATCGCTTGGCGCAATGGGCGCTGGCTGCGGCAACAGCAAAGCAAACCAAGCAAAGCCCAGCATCCAGATCAACAATATGAAAGCGATAGAGCGACTGATCATAAATTCTTCTTTAACACAGTAATCACCGTGAAGCACGACTTAAGCATAGCAAGCGTCGTCACAGCAAGCGGAATGCGCCGCACCGCAGCGACAAATGGCGCGAAAAATAGGACAGGATAGGGGCTATTCATGGTCGAGTCGCGACCCGAAAACGCGTCGTCCACAGCAATTTTCACCAGCGGGGTTGCAAGTCACAAGATGCTGCTGTTTAGTCTTTTTCATGCTGCTTGTTTGCCCTTCCTGCCGCACACGTTACAATGTTCCTGACAATGCCGTTGGTGTTGATGGTCGCCAAGTACGTTGCGCCAATTGCAAGCATGCATGGTTTCAAGAGGCGGCGGCTCCCCCGACGGCGCCAACACCCTCCATCCCCGCCCCAGCCGAACCGAGCGACCCGGCGCCCGTTGTCGCCCCGCCAGAGGGTGCTGCCGCCGCACAAATGTCACCAATGGGTGCAGAGCCAGCAGAAAGCGCCCCAAACCCCGTTCTAGATCCCGCGCCCCGATTCATGGGCGCAGAAACGGATGCGGATGACGCACAGCCTGCCTTCCCTAGATTTGCGCCTGAGCGCGCGGCCGCGCCTGATCAGGCGCCTGTATATGTCGATCCGTCGTTAAGTGCAGGCAAATGGGCAGATACAGAACCAAAGCAAAGCCGCTTTGCGCATGCGCCACCGTTCAACCAACGTCGCAGCCCTGCGAAAATCTGGACTTTGGTAGCGGTCATCTTTGCGCTGACGGTCACCTTCATTGGCACGGCTATCTCTTATTTCGGTATGCCAAATATCGGCTTTTCCAGCACGACAGAACAACCCGACCTCACTATTGTGCTCAACGATAATCTGGCACTGAACACGCGCGAAGATGGCACGCCATATTTTATCGCGAGCGGCAGTATTGTGAACCCGACTGGGGTACAGCAAAATGTGCCCGACCTGCTGGTGACGCTCAAGGATGCCAGTGGCAGACCGGTCTACAGTTGGAAAATGAAAGCCAAGGCCAGCACGCTTGCGCCAGGCGCAAAGGTCGATTTTAGCGAGGCGCGGCTTGACGTTCCATTGGCCGCCAAGCAGATCAGCGTTGGCTGGGTGCTATCGGGCGATTAACCCCGCTCCGCACAAAGGCCACTTGAACTCATCAGCGCTCTTAGCTATGCGAAGCCCCGGCCGAAGCGCCACATGCCGCCTTAGCTCAGTTGGTAGAGCATCGCATTCGTAATGCGGGGGTCGTAGGTTCGAATCCTATAGGCGGCACCATTTTTCTATACTCTCGATGATCACACAATCTGACCTGTTTAGATGAACGCTGCATGGGCTTGACCGATCGCAGTTATATAGGCAGTTGACCTTGCATGAACCAATTAACCGTAAGCCAAGCCGTACTTTCGCGCCGTTCAGTTCGCGCGTTTACACCCAATACCGTCTCGCTGGAGTTGCTTCACCGGGTCATGGACAAGGCGCGATGGGCGCCGTCGGGTTGTAATTTTCAACCGTGGGAAGCAACGATCCTGACGGGCGAGCCGCTTGCTGAGCTGCAACAGAAAATGCTCGCTTCGCCTATGCAGGATCCGCCTGAATATTCATGGTCCGACCCAGAGGTTATCCCTGAATGTAAGGCGCGCTTGGCGCAAGTGGGGGCGTCGATGTATCAGGCCATGGGTATTGGTCGCTCTGACGCTGACGCGCGAAGCGATTTCGTTCGCAACAATGTGATGTCGTTCAATGCCCCTGCGGTGCTGCTGTGCTATTTTGACCGCCGCATGGGCTCACCGCAATGGTCGGATGTCGGGATGTGGCTTCAGACCATTATGTTATTGCTGCGTGAAGAAGGGCTGGATACTTGCCCTCAGGAATTCCTCGCCATGCATGCAAAGCTCATCAAGGAATTTATCGGCGTTTCCGATGAAACCCACATTTTCTTCTGTGGTATGGCCATTGGCTATAGAGACGAAGAGGCTGCGGTGAACGGCTTTGAGCGGCAGCGCGAACCAGTTGAAGGCAACGTCCGCTTCGTGGGTTTCTGACGCTAGGATTATATTATCAAGTTAATGCAGTGATGAAGCGGCTTAGGCCAAGGTGACAAGTCCAATAACCGCGCCAGTCATAGCGGAAACCATATTACCGGCGACCCAGCTTTTCATTCCCAGCGCGGAAACCTCTGCGCGCCGTGTAGGCGCGAGCGTGGCGATGGTTGATACCAACAGGCCGACGCTGGCAAGGTTCGCAACGCCGCATAAAGCATAAGTGATGATCAGCTTGCTGCGCGCGTCAAAGGTATCGGCGGGCAGGGCAGCGAGATCAAGATAGGCGACATATTCGTTAAGTATAGTTTTGGTGCCCATCAATGCACCTGCCGCGGGTGCTTGGCCCCATGGGATGCCGATGCTCCACATCAACGGCGCGAACAGCCAGCCAAAAATGCGTTTGAGGGTGAGTGGCTGTGCATCCACTTGGGGCAGCAGGGCCAGCAGCTGGTCGGTCAAATTGACCAAGGCAAACACGACTATGATGATGGCGATGACGGACAGCACCAATTGGATGCCCTCCATCGTGCCTTTAATGACTGCGTCCATGCTGCTTTCATATTTCAGGTCAGCGTCTGCATCCACTGCGTTCAAGCTGCCGTCGCCAGGAACCATCAGCCGCGCAATCAACACAGCGGCGGGTAAGGAAATCAGCGAGGCCACAATCATATGCCCAACGGCGTTCGGCACGGTTTTGGACAAGGTCGTGGCATAAAGGACAAGAATGGCGCCGGAGATTGTGGCCATGATCAGCACCATGATCATGAACAATTCAGACCTACTCATCCGTTCAAACCACGCCCGCAGGACTAACGGGGTTTCAACAACGCCCAGAAACATCGTCGCGCCGCCGCCGAGGCCAACGACGCCGCTAACGCCCAAGGTCTTGCGTAAGGCCCAAGACAGGCCCCGAACCGCAGCACGCAAGATGCCCCAATGCCACAACAAAGCAGAAAGCGCGGAGAAAACGATGATGAGCGGCAATATTTGAAATGCGACGATGACAGGCTGTTCTGCGCCGGGCTTGAGCACAAAGGGAATCGGCGCGCCGCCAGTGTAGCCAAACATGTAGCTGGACCCGACCAATGTCGCCTTTTCCACTGCCGCGACCGCATTATTGGCATAGCCGACTAAGGTCCAGATGAACGGCACGCGGGTGACCGCCAGCGCGAGGACAATTTGCACAAAAAGCGCGCCGAATATCCAACGCCATGATGGCCGGCTTGCGCGATCTTCGGACAACGCCCATGCCAACGTCAGGATAAACGCGATGCCGATCAATCCCTGCCCCTGCTGCAAAACCGCCATCTTACCCCAAACTTACATTATGACCGTAGAGGCATTTGCTTAGCGACTTTTCACAGCGCGCGTTACCCCCAAAAGCAGCCACGCCGCTTTCTCGTCTGCTGCTCAAGCGGGTAGAACGCGTTGTAGCAACCACATGACGGCTATGCCGCCAATGGCATAAGCGCTTATCATCTGCACCCGCGCCGCGTAGAGCGCGTGCGCGCGACGGAGCGCCCATAAGACCAACATCGCCACCGCGACGATGACAAGCTGACCCGCCTCAACGCCCAGATTGAAGGTCAGCAATGCCATGGGGACTTCGCCCTGCGGCAATCCGATTTCGGCTAATGCGCCTGCAAAGCCAAAGCCATGGAGCAAGCCAAATAGAAAAGCGACGACCCATGGAAAACGCTCTGACAAGCGCAATTCGCCGGGTTTGCGTTTCACGATTTCGACGGCAAGGAAAACAATCGATAAGGCGATTGTAGCCTCAACTGGCGGACCAGGAACGCTGATAAGCTCAAGCGTTGTGGCCACCAAGGTCAGCGAATGGGCTATGGTGAAGGCCGTCACCGTTGCCGCGACGCGCCATGCTCCATTGAGCAAAAGCACAAGGCACAGCACGAACAATAAATGGTCATATCCCATCAAAATATGTTCGACGCCGGTCACAAAATAGGTTCGGGCGACCTGCCATCGGTAGGCCTTTTGCATGATGACAGCAGATGGGTTGGCTGGCGTCAGCCGCGCGGCTTGCGTGATCCCATTGGCGGATTGATAGCGCAGCAATGCGTCGGCTGGTGTGTTTTCCATGCCGCTTAAGCGGACAGAACGGCCTGCCAATGCTTCACCGCAGTCAATGTCCCAACGCGCCAACAAGGCGGCGGCATCAAAGGTGCGCACAGGTTCGGTCGCTGCGCAATCGCTTGGGAATATCGGCACTACGCGCGCGGCAAGGCCCGGCCGGATGGGCGCTTTCCATGTGATTTTATACTGGTGGGTTGTGGCTTCATGCTCGCGGATTTCCAGATAGCCTGGTTGCAAGTCATCCGCGCGGGCGACCGACGTGAAGCCAGCCGCGAGCAAAAGCAAGAGGAGAAAGCGGACGATCACGGCTTGGCGATACGAATGTCATATCCGTCGAGCAGTGCCTGATAGGCAGTTGCTTCGCGCGTGGCTTGCGTGTCGGCACGCCAGTCGTTGGATACGCGCTGGCGAATGTCAGTCAAAGGCGGTGTCGCTGACGCAACGAAGTCGCGGATGCGGACGGCATGCCATCCAAAACCGGACTGGACTGGCCCGCTCCAACGTCCTTTGGGTAAATTGCGCAGACTGTCGGCAAAGCCGTCGCCAAATTCGCGGCCAATGCTGTCCGACGCGGCCTTTTCCATGCTTGCAGATACGCTCAACGGCTGTCCCTGCACTTGCCTTCCGGCGTTTAGAGCAAGGACCGATGCTTTCGCGGCGTCTTCATCGTCGCCCAAAAATATCTGATCGAAACTGAAGGCCGGTTTTTCGGCATAGCGGATTTTATTCGCCGCATAGAGGCTTTGCAGCGTCGTTTCCGAAGGCTCCATATTCTGGATTTGCGCTATCGCCAGAAATTCCATTTTGGCGCGTAAGCGGCGACGGATGACGGGGTCATCGACGTCAAGGCCCATGCGCATAGCCTCCCGAAAATAGATTTCTTCCTTGATATAATCACGGATCAGGTTGTCGAGTGTTTGCGGCGTTGGCGGACTACGCCATGTCTGCTCCCATTGCGAAGCCAGCCGCGCGACGTCTGCTTCATTGATGGTTATGCTGCGGTCAAGGCTGTCTTCCCCGCCAAATTGTCCCATGAGCAGGAACAAGGCCGATCCCGCACCAAGGAAATGCACCAGCGGCTCGCGCAGTGCCTGCTTCATCCAATCCCGCATCATAAAGTGGTGATACCGGGACCGGGACGTTCGACCATGATCAGCGGTGCACCGCAAAATACTTCACCCGTCATGCGTGCCACTCCTTGATTGCCAATCGCATTTTGTAACTTCGCTACCAAATCATCAATCGCAGGAATAGTGATTTCGAAATCGTAGCGCATCGGCCGCATGGCGTTGTCAGCTGTGTTGTGCCACCTCTGCATGGCCTTCTGGCCCGATAGAAAAATGCCAAGTTACATTTTTCAATGGTTTGAAATAAATGTGAGACTGCTCATAGAAAGCCATCGGGCAGTGCCCAATCAATCGGCGGGAACCCGTTGGTAATCAGAAATGCGTTGCATTGCGAGAAATGTTTGCAGCCCAAAAAGCCGTTATGTGCCGACAAGGGCGAGGGATGCGCCGCCTTGAGCACCAAATGGCGGTGGGCATCGACATTCGCCGCCTTTTTATGGGCATATGCGCCCCACAGCATGAAAACGATGGGCGTGGGTTGCGCGTTCACTTGCGCGATAATCGCGTCGGTAAACTGCTCCCACCCTTTTTTGCTATGCGATGCGGCCTTGGCCATTTCGACCGTGAGGACGCTATTGAGTAACAGCACGCCTTGCCGCGCCCAATGCTCCAAAAAGCCATGGCTTGGGCGGGGGAGGCCCAAGTCATTTCCTAACTCTTTGTAAATATTGGAAAGGCTCGGAGGGGGACGCACGCCGGGCGGGACGCTGAAACACAGGCCATGCGCTTGCCCCGGCCCATGATACGGGTCTTGCCCCAAAATGACGACGCGCACTTTATCTAGTGGCGTCAGCTCAAGCGCTCGAAACCATGCGCCTTGCGGCGGGTATATCGTTTTGCCTGCGGCCAGCTCGGCGTCGAGAAACCCTTGGAGCGCTAACGTTTCTTGTGTGGCAAGCACCGCTTTCAGCGGCGTCTGCCAATCCTGCGGTAGCGCGAAAGCGGTCATTCGGCCTTTGGCGGCGCGGTCAGCAAATCGGTCCAGGCCTTCGCTTCTTTAGATGTGGCAGGGCCAAGCAATTCCATCGCATGGCGCAACCGCTCGCGAATGATGTCGCGGCCAAGATGCGTGATCGCGTCGAACAGGGGCACGCCCTGCGCGCTGCCAGTGATGGCGATGTAGAATGGCCGGATGACGTCCTTCAACTTCGCGTCTAAGACTTCGGCAGTGCGGCGTAACGTGGTTTCAACGCCTTCTTTGTTCCAGTCGATCATGCCGTCAAACTGCTGCAAACCAAGGGTGTAGGCAGCGCGCTGCACATCCTGTTCCAGTTTTACACCATCGCGCAGCCGCTCTGCGGTCATGCCGTCGATCCGGTTCATAAAGAACATTGCGGTCAGGCCGCCCAAGTCCGACATTTTGGTGATCCGCGCCTGCGCCATTTCAGCGATGGGGGTGAGATAGCTGTCATTGAGCGCCCATGCTTTCACCGCATCCAAGAATTCCGAAACGCTGAGTTCTTCGCGCAAATAGCGGCCATTGAGCCAATCCAGCTTCGACGTGTCGAACACCGGCCCGCCAAGCGAGATATTGTGCACGTCGAATTCGTCGATAAGCGTCTGCAGTGAGGTTTTTTCATCTTCCTCGCTGGCCGATTTGATGAACAGACCCAAGAAGTTCTGCATCGCCTGCGGCAGATATCCTGCGCGCTGATAATATAAGATGCTGGTCGGGTTCTTACGCTTCGACAGCTTCGATTTGTCGGCATTGCGGAGCAATGGCAAATGTGTGAGCACCGGCGGTTCCCAGCCGAAATATTGGTAGAGCAGCAAATGCTTTGGCGCCGACGAAATCCATTCCTCGCCACGCATGACATGGGTGATACCCATAAGATGGTCATCAACAACATTGGCGAGATGGTAAGTCGGCAGGCCATCTGACTTCATCAACACCTGCATGTCGACAACGTCATATTCAAAGGCAATTTCGCCGCGCAGCGTGTCTTGAACAATACATGTGCCCGTTGCGGGGATTTTCATACGGACAACGTGGGAAACACCGTCGCCGTCGAGCTTGGTGATATCTTCAGCGGTCAGTGCCAAGCAGGTGCCATCATATTTTGGCGGCTGCTTTGCCGCGATTTGTGCGGCGCGGGAGGCCGCGAGCTTTTCAGGCGTACAATAGCATTTGAACGCATGGCCATCGGCCAATAATTGGTCGCAATGCGCGGTGTAAATCGCGCTGCGTTCTGACTGGCGATAGGGGCCATGCGGGCCGCCAACATCCGGTCCTTCGTCCCAGCTAAGACCCAGCCAGCGCAGTGATTCTAAGATCATTTTTTCCGATTGCGGTGTTGACCGCGCCTGATCCGTATCTTCAATCCGCAACAGAAATTCGCCTCCATGCTTTTTGGCAAAGCAATAATTGATCAGCGCAATATAGGCGGTGCCAACATGTGGGTCGCCAGTGGGGGATGGGGCAACCCTGGTGCGGACAGGACGGGTGATGGCATTCATGATAGAGACTTCTTTCAATGTCGGTTCGGCGGCCCTCTAACAAGCTGCAGGCAGCTTGTCATCTTTACGGTGCGTTGCAGGAAATTCGCCTAAGGGTAAAGTCTACCTAGCGGAAACTTGTGAACGGGCGTAGCGATTGCCGTTCATGCACCAGATTCTCCCCAGACTCATTTCGCTTGGCACCGCCGTGCCGTTGCACCGTATCACGCAAGCGGACGTTTTGGCGATTTTGGCGCAGGCCAAAGGACAGGCGCTGCCGCCGCGCATGGCCGAAATATTGGGCAACACAGGCATCTCGCAGCGCTATATTGCCATGCCGCCCGAATATTATTTTGACGCTAGAAGCTGGGCCAAGCGGGCAGGCGTTTATGAAGCTGTCGCCGCACAGATTTTTGAAGCGGCTGCCGTGCAGGCTTTGGCGCGCGCAAATTTGCAGGCCTCTGACATAGGACAGATTGTTTTTGTATCGACTACAGGAACGATGACGCCCAGCCTGCCAAGCCGGATGCTAGCAAAAATAGGCTTTGCGCCCAACACACGCTGCGTGCCTTTATTTGGATATGGATGTGCTGGCGGGGTCATTGGCCTTGGTGTTGCGGCTGATTTATATCGTGCATGCCCAGACAAACCGGTCCTGCTGGTCAGCCTTGAATTGTGCAGCATTGCCTATGACCATGCGCGCATGGACAAAAAGGATATGGTTGCGTTGGCACTTTTTGCCGATGGCTGTGCCGCTGCAATCATCGGCGCCGGGCCGGGTCCGCAATTGGACGCATTTGCCAGCCATGTCTGGCCCGATACACTCGATATGATGGGGTGGGAGATTGGCGACACGGGGTTTGATTTAGTCCTCGCGCGCGACATACCTGTTTTCGTGAACAGCCATTTTGCACCCGTGTGCGACGATTTTATCGCACAACAAGGGCTGACCAAGTCGGGCATGGCCGAACCCGCCTGCCACCCAGGCGGTGGACGCGTGGTCGATGCACTGTCCGATTATCTAGAGCACGATCTGGCCGCGACGCGTAAAGTTTTGCGCTACCATGGCAATATGAGTTCTCCGACGGTATTGTTTGTGTTGGAGGCATTGCTCTCTGCCGGACCAATTGCGAAACCAACATTATTGACTGCACTTGGGCCGGGCTTTGTTGGCGCGATAGGACTTCTCAAACCATGACATTATTCGATTGGCCAATTTGGGCGCTCATAGTGTTTGCGTATGTCATAATACAGCGACTGGCCGAACTCGCCTATGCGAATGCCAACACCCGCCGCTTACTCGCCGAAGGCGGGCGCGAGCATGGGGCGCGCCATTACCCGCTTTTTATTGTGCTCCACAGCGGTTGGTTGGCCGCAATCGCCTTGTTTGCTGGGCCCACGTCCGCGCCTGACATGCTATTGCTTAGCATCTTTATCGCGAGCCAAGCCTTCCGCTTTTGGACGTTAGCGAGCATCGGCCGATGGTGGACCACACGGATCATTAGCGCCCCCCATTTCCCGCGTGTGCGGCGCGGCCCTTACCGCTTCATCAAGCACCCCAATTATGCCTTGGTCGTTGTGGAGATTGCCGTCCTGCCACTTCTTTTCGGCGCACCTGCCATGGCGATTACCTTCTCGATCCTGAATGCCGTGCTGCTGTGGTGGCGGATCAGGATCGAAAATGACGTGCTGACGGAGCGTGGCCACACTACTTGACCCGGCAGTCAGCGGGCGCTAATGGCGCGCATTCCCGAGGTCGGAGGGGTGATTCTTTCTGGCCCATGGGAAATACTCAGAATAGCAGCACATTGTGTGATCGGCCGGGTGGGCCAAAGGCTGAGCCTCCACCGCAAAAATCGGCTGCCCATCCAAAGTAACCGCTTAATAAAGGTGAAGATATGCCAACGATTAACCAGCTGGTCCGCAAGGGCCGGACACCGCAGAAGACCAAGTCAAAGGTCCCTGCGATGGACCAAAATCCACAGAAGCGCGGCGTTTGCACCCGCGTATACACAACCACCCCGAAAAAGCCGAACTCGGCTTTGCGTAAGGTTGCGAAGATTCGCCTGACAAACCAGCGCGAAGTTATTTCCTATATCCCAGGCGAAGGCCACAACCTTCAAGAGCATAGTGTCGTGCTTATCCGTGGCGGCCGCGTACGCGACCTTCCCGGTGTGCGTTACCACGTGCTTCGCGGCGTACTCGATACGCAGGGTGTCAAGGACCGCAAGCAATCGCGTTCCAAATATGGTGCAAAGCGTCCGAAGTAATTCGAACGTCACCACTGGCTGGCCTGAATGGCGCGCATCTGCGCTGCCACTGGTCCCATGAGATAAAGGAAATAATATATGTCACGTCGTCGTCGTCCCGAAAAGCGCATCATTCTTCCCGATCCCAAATTCGGTGATATCGTGCTTTCGAAGTTCATGAATAACCTGATGCTTGACGGTAAGAAGTCAGCAGCAGAGCGTATCGTTTATGGTGCTTTGGAAACCGTTGAGGCCCGCGCCAAGAAAGACCCCATCCAGACCTTCCATGAAGCACTGGAAAACGTAAAGCCGGGCATCGAAGTGCGCAGCCGCCGTGTGGGTGGTGCGACCTATCAGGTTCCTTGTGAAGTGCGTCCAGAGCGCGCACAGGCTCTTGCAATTCGTTGGTTGATCGGCGCTGCCCGTAACCGCAGCGAAACAACCATGGCTGCCCGTTTGTCGGGTGAGTTGATGGATGCCGCGTCAAACCGTGGAAACGCCGTCAAGAAGCGTGAAGATACGCACCGTATGGCGGAAGCCAACCGTGCATTCGCACACTACCGCTGGTAATCACATTCGGGCCACTTCGGTGGCCCACACTTCGGAGTAAAGCATATGGCACGCAGCCATCCACTCAATATGTATCGCAACATCGGTATCATGGCGCATATCGACGCCGGTAAAACCACGACCACCGAGCGCATCCTTTTCTACACCGGCAAGTCGTATAAAATCGGCGAAGTTCATGATGGCGCCGCCACCATGGATTGGATGGAGCAAGAGCAAGAGCGTGGCATCACGATCACCTCGGCTGCAACGACCTGCTTCTGGAACGACCACCGCATCAACATCATTGATACGCCAGGCCACGTTGACTTCACGATTGAAGTTGAACGTTCGCTGCGCGTTCTCGATGGCGCGGTCGCTTGCTTCGACGGCGTTGCCGGCGTTGAGCCACAGTCCGAAACCGTATGGCGTCAGGCCGATAAGTACGGCGTTCCACGCATGTGCTTCATCAACAAGCTTGACCGTACCGGCGCGAACTTCAAATATTGCGTGCAATCGATCATCGATCGTCTGGGCGCAAAGCCAGCTGTTTTGTACATTCCAATCGGCCTTGAAGCGGATTTGAAGGGTCTTGTTGACCTTGTGCATAACCGCGCAATCATCTGGAAAGATGAATCGCTTGGTGCGGACTTCTTCTACGAAGATATCCCCGCTGACTTGGCTGACGAAGCTGCGAAATATCGTAGCGAATTGATCGAGCTTGCCGTTGAGCAAGACGATGTCGCTATGGAAGCATATCTTGAAGGCAATGAGCCTGACGTTGCAACGCTGAAGGCGCTGATCCGCAAGGGTACGCTGAACCAGTCATTCGTTCCTGTCTGCTGTGGTTCGGCGTTCAAGAACAAGGGCGTTCAGCCTTTGCTCGACTCGGTTGTTGATTATCTGCCTTCGCCGCTCGACATTGAAGACGTTCAAGGCGTCAAGATGGACAGCCTTGAGCCAGACAGCCGTCCGGCAGCTGACGATGCGCCGTTCTCGGCACTCGCGTTCAAGGTCATGAACGATCCATTCGTGGGTTCGCTGACCTTCATCCGAATCTATTCGGGTACGCTCGTCAAGGGCACCTATCTGAACTCGGTAAAGGACAAGAAGGAAAAGGTCGGGCGTATGCTCGAAATGCACGCCAACGAACGTAAGGACGTTGACGAAGCATTCGCAGGCGACATCATCGCGCTTGCTGGCATGAAGGAAACAACAACCGGTGACACTTTGTGCGCCGAACGTTCGCCTATCATTCTTGAGCGTATGGAATTCCCTGAGCCCGTTATCGAGCTTTCGGTTGAACCAAAGACCAAGGCTGACCAAGAAAAGATGGGCATCGCGCTCAATCGTCTGTCGGCTGAAGATCCATCGTTCCGCGTTTCGACCGATCACGAATCGGGCCAGACGATCATTAAGGGCATGGGCGAGCTACACCTCGACATCATCGTCGATCGTATGCGTCGTGAATTCAAGGTTGAAGCAAATGTCGGTGCGCCGCAGGTTGCTTACCGCGAATATCTCGCGCGCGAAGTTGACGTTGATTATACCCATAAGAAGCAGTCGGGTGGTTCAGGTCAGTTTGGCCGCATCAAGTTCACCGTAAAGCCGGGCGAGCGTGGTACGGGCATCATCTTCAAGGATGAAGTCAAGGGCGGTAACATTCCGAAGGAATATATCCCGTCGGTTGAAAAGGGCATGCGCGAAACTGCCGAATCCGGCTCACTCATCGGCTTCCCGATCATCGACTTCGAAATCACGCTGTATGACGGCGCGTACCATGATGTCGATTCGTCGGCGCTGGCGTTCGAAATCGCGGGTCGTGCCGGTATGCGCGAAGCTGCTCAAAAAGCAGGCATCAAGCTGCTTGAACCAATCATGAAGGTCGAAGTTGTATCTCCTGAAGAATATCTGGGTGATGTGATCGGCGACATGAACTCACGTCGTGGCCAAATTCAGGGCACTGACAGCCGCGGTAACGCACAGGTTGTCGAGTCCATGGTGCCTTTGGCCAACATGTTCGGCTATGTGAATCAGCTCCGCTCGTTCACGCAAGGACGTGCAAACTACTCGATGTTCTTCAATCATTATGATGAGGTGCCGTCGAACGTTGCAGCCGAAATCAAGGAGAAGCTTGCCTGATAGGCAAAAGCCGACTAATGGCGGCGCCTGATTCAGACGGCGTCGTCCCACCTGATCAAAATATTACCTAATCGAAAGAAGGTTTGAGAAAATGGCAAAAGCTAAATTTGAGCGGACGAAACCGCATTGCAACATTGGTACCATCGGTCACGTTGACCACGGCAAAACCACGCTGACTGCAGCGATCACGAAGATCATGGCAGAAACCTACGGCGGTACTGCTGTTGATTTCGCTAACATCGATAAGGCGCCTGAAGAGCGCGAGCGCGGCATCACCATTTCGACGGCGCACGTTGAATATGAAACAGCCAACCGTCACTATGCACACGTCGACTGCCCAGGCCACGCTGACTATGTTAAGAACATGATCACCGGTGCTGCCCAGATGGACGGCGCAATCCTCGTTGTGAACGCTGCTGACGGCCCTATGCCACAGACCCGCGAGCACATCCTGCTTGCACGTCAGGTTGGCGTTCCTGCCCTCGTTGTTTACATGAACAAGGTTGACCAGGTTGACGATGAAGAAATTCTCGAGCTGGTTGAAATGGAAATCCGTGAGCTTCTTTCGAAGTATGATTTCCCAGGCGACGATATTCCAATCGTTCGTGGTTCGGCACTTGCTGCACTCGAAGGCCGTGACGACAACATCGGTAAGGAATCTGTCCTTGCACTGATGGCTGCCGTTGACGAAGCTATTCCTCAGCCAGAGCGTCCAATCGACAAGCCATTCCTGATGCCAGTTGAAGACGTGTTCTCGATCTCGGGTCGTGGTACCGTTGTAACCGGCCGCGTAGAAACCGGAATCGTCAAGGTTGGCGAAGAAGTTGAAATCGTTGGTATCAAGGACACCAAGAAGACGACCGTTACCGGCGTTGAAATGTTCCGCAAGCTGCTCGACGAAGGTCGTGCAGGCGATAACATCGGTGCGCTTGTTCGTGGCGTAGGCCGTGAAGAAGTTGAGCGTGGTCAGGTTCTCTGCAAGCCAGGTTCGGTTACGCCGCACACTGAGTTTTCGGCAGAAATCTACGTTCTTTCGAAGGACGAAGGCGGCCGTCACACGCCATTCTTCGCTAACTATCGTCCACAGTTCTACTTCCGTACGACGGACGTAACCGGCGAAGTGATCCTTCCAGAGGGCACTGAAATGGTTATGCCAGGCGACAACGTAACGATCGCTGTGAAGTTGATTGCACCAATCGCTATGGATCCAGGTCTCCGCTTCGCAATTCGCGAAGGTGGACGTACTGTCGGTTCTGGGGTTGTCAGCACCATCACGAAGTAATATAGGCCGCGCATCCCGCCTGAATCCTTGATTCGGGCGGGGCGGTTTTAAGAAATTCAAAACAGCTGTTCCGGCTTCGAAAGCGTAAGTCGGAATGGCTGTTTTTCGGCTCTTTGATATTGATAGAATTTGGAAATTGGTGAACCCATGGAAACGCAAAATATCCGCATCCGTCTGAAAGCATTTGACCATCGCGTCCTTGATCAGGCGACTGGCGATATTGCCGACACAGCCCGCCGCACCGGCGCGCTTATTCGTGGACCAATTCCACTTCCTACCCGTATCGAAAAGTTCACCGTGAACCGCGGACCGCACGTCGACAAAAAGTCACGCGAGCAGTTCGAAGTTCGGACTTATAAAAGGTTGCTCGACATTGTGCAGCCCACGCCACAGACCGTAGACGCGCTCATGAAGCTCGATCTTGCTGCTGGTGTGAATGTCGAAATCAAATTGGCGTAAGCCAATATCTCTACGTAAAGTAGAGTGAGACATTAGGAATACCGCCGGGTTTACCCGGGCTGCGTTCCCCGTCTTACCAGATTGCTCATTAAGGTGAGACACTGGTGCCTAGCCCGGACGGGGCAATGCTTAAAAATTCAGGGCTGGATTTAGGCGTCACGCCCTCCTGGCAATCCTGCCAGCCGGGCCTCTGACATAAGTTGGAGTATGGATCATGCGCACTGGCGTGATCGCGAAAAAGATGGGTATGATGCGCCTCTTCAATGAAGACGGCCGTCACGTTCCTGTCACCGTATTGGCGCTGGAAGGCTGCCAAGTGGTCGGAACTCGTAACGAGGAACGCGATGGTTATTTTGCCGTCCGCCTTGGTGCAGGAGCCCGTAAAGCGAAAAATGTAAACAAACCGCAACGTGGCGAATTCGCTAAAGCACAAGTCGAGCCAAAAGCTCGCGTCGCTGAATTCCGCGTTGATAATGCTGATGGCTTGTTGCCAGTCGGTGCCACCGTTTCTGCGGACCATTTCATTGACGGCCAATTGGTCGACATTACTGGCCACACGCAGGGTAAGGGCTTTGCCGGCGCGATGAAGCGTTGGGGCTTTGGCGGTATGCGTGCATCGCATGGTGTTTCGATTACCCACCGTGCCCATGGTTCGACTGGCCAACGCCAGGATCCGGGCAAGGTTTTCAAGAACAAGAAGATGGCCGGCCACATGGGCGACCGTCAGCGTACGCAGCAGAATCTCGAAATCGTCCGCACGGACGTCGCGCGCGGTCTCATCTTCGTGAAGGGCTCTGTCCCTGGGGCGAAGAATGGCTGGTTGCTCGTTCGTGATGCGGTGAAGGTTCCTACCCCTGACGCTGCTCCATTCCCCGGTGCGTTGAAGAATGACAATGAGGCTCCAATAGCTGAAGACGTCATCATCAACACCGAAGTGGACGTTGCAGACACCCCAGCCGTCGAAGCTGAAGCGCCCTCTATTGAGGTCGCCGCTGAAGCTGCACCCGCTGTCGAAGCCGCTGCTGTTGAAGCACCTGTTGCAGACGCCGGCGAAGAAAAGAAGGAGGGCTAAACCATGAAGCTCAAGGTTCAAACCCTCGACGCCAAAGCAAAGGGCGACATCGACCTGAATGACGACGTATTTGGCATTGAGCCACGCGCCGACATTTTGCACCGTGTTGTCACCTGGCAGCGTGAGAAGGCCCGCGGTACGGCTCGTCCTACCCGTGAGCGTTCGGACGTTGCGCGCACCGGCAAGAAATTTGGTAACCAGAAGGGTGGCGGCACAGCCCGTCACGGTGACCGCGCTGCGCCGATCTTCATCGGTGGTGGTAAGGCCCATGGTGCCCGTCTGCGTGACTTTAACCCGTCGTTGAATAAGAAGATCCGTTCATTGGGTCTGAAGATGGCGCTTTCGAGCAAAGCAAAGTCGGGTTCGTTAATCGTTCTTGAAAATCTTGATCTGGCTGCTGCAAAGACTGCGGCGCTTAAGGGTCAAGTTGGCAAGCTCGGTTTCGGCAAGTCGACATTGGTTATCGATGGCGACGCCGTCAGTGACAATTTCCGTCTGGCTTCGGCTAATCTGGTCGGCATCAACGTGATGCCAGCCGTTGGCGCGAATGTTTATGACATCCTGAAGCATGACACTCTGGTTTTGACCCGTGCTGCGGTCGAGAAGCTGGAAGCACGCTTCGCCCTTACGGGAGGTGCCAACTAATGGCTAAGGATAAAGCAATCGACGTGCGTCATTATGACGTCATCGTTGCCCCGCACATCACCGAAAAAGCAACCTTGCTGTCGGAACATAACGCTGTTGTGTTCAAGGTCACGGGAAGCTCGACCAAGCCACAGATCAAGGCAGCCGTAGAGGCCTTGTTCGATGTGAAGGTCACGAACGTGAACACCCTCGTGCAAAAGGGCAAAACCAAGCGTTGGAAGGGCAAGCCCTACAAGCGCTCGGATGTCAAAAAAGCGATCGTAACTTTGGCTGAAGGCCAGAGCATCGACGTGACCACCGGTATTTAAGGGCAGGATAATGGCACTCAAAAGCTACAAACCAACTAGCCCCGCCCGTCGCGGCCTTGTGCTGGTTGACCGGTCAAGCTTGTACAAAGGCGGTCCTGTAAAGGGTCTGACCGAAGGCAAGAGCAAGACCGGCGGCCGTAACAACAAGGGCCATGTGACGTCGCGCGGTATCGGCGGCGGTCACAAGCAGAAATATCGCCTGATCGACTTCAAGCGTCGTAAATGGGATATGCCTGCAACGGTTGAGCGTCTGGAATATGACCCCAACCGTTCTGCCTTCATCGCGCTTGTAAAGTACGAAGACGGTGAATTGGCTTACATCATTGCGCCGCAGCGTCTCGCCGTTGGTGACTCGATTGTTGCGGGTGAAAAGACCGACGTTAAGCCTGGTAACGCAATGTTGCTGAGCCAGATGCCCGTCGGCACCATTTGCCACAACATCGAAATGAAGCCCGGCAAGGGCGGTCAGATCGCCCGTTCGGCAGGCACATATGTGCAACTCGTCGGTCGTGACGGTGGTCGCGTTATCGTTCGCCTGAACTCAGGTGAGCAGCGCTACATTCTCGGCACTTGCATGGGCACAGTTGGTGCGGTTTCGAACCCTGACAACTCGAACACGACACTTGCTAAGGCAGGCCGTAACCGTTGGCGCGGTATTCGCCCGCTGACGCGCGGTGTTGCTAAGAACCCAGTCGATCACCCGCATGGTGGTGGTGAGGGTCGTACCTCAGGTGGTCGTCATCCGGTTACACCTTGGGGTAAGCCAACAAAGGGTGCTCGTACCCGCAGCAACAAGTCGACCGACCGGATGATCATCCGTTCGCGGCATGCTAAGAAGAAGAGGTAACTCATGTCTCGTTCCGTCTGGAAAGGTCCGTTTGTTGACCTCTATCTGCTGAAAAAAGCAGAAACCGCTCAGGAAGCATCGAAGGCTGCGCCGATCAAGACTTGGTCGCGTCGTTCGACAATCCTGCCTCAGTTCGTTGGCCTGACGTTCAGCGTCTATAATGGCCACAAGTTCATTCCCGTCTCGGTGAATGAGGACATGGTCGGTCATAAGCTTGGTGAGTTCGCTCCAACGCGTACATATCATGGCCATGGCGCAGATAAGAAGGGCAAACGCTAATGGGTAAGGCATCCGCACCCCGTCGCGTCGCCGACAATGAAGCACTGGCAGTGGGCACAACCATCCGTGGTTCTGCTCAGAAGCTTGGTCTCGTTGCCGCGCTGATCCGTGGCAAGAAAGCCGAAGACGCGCTTAACATTCTGAAATTCTCCACCAAGGGAATGGCAGATGACGTGCGCAAGGTTCTGGCATCCGCCATCGCTAACGCCGAAAACAACCACAATCTCGACGTCGACAGCCTTGTCGTTGCCGAGGCGAGCGTTGGCAAGGCGCTGACCATGAAGCGTTTCATGGCCCGCGGCCGCGGCAAGTCGAGCCGGATCGTTAAACCATTCAGCCGTCTGCGTATCGTTGTGCGCGAACAGCAAGAAGAGGCATAAGTCATGGGTCAGAAATCAAATCCAATCGGGCTTCGCCTGCAAATCAACCGGACTTGGGATAGCCGTTGGTACGCCGAAGGTGCGGAATATGGCCGCATGCTTCTGGAAGATATCAAGATCCGCAAGTTCATCTTCGAAACACTGCCACAAGCTGCGATTTCGAAGGTCGTTATTGAGCGTCCTGCAAAGAACTGCCGCGTTTCAATCTACGCAGCACGTCCTGGTGTGATCATCGGCAAAAAGGGTGCGGACATTGAAAAGCTGAAGAAGCTGATCAACAAGTTCACCACCGCTGAAGTGTCTTTGAATATCGTTGAAATCCGCAAGCCGGAAGTTGACGCAAAGCTCGTAGCGCAAGGTATTGCTGATCAGCTGATCCGTCGTATTGCTTTCCGTCGTGCCATGAAGCGCGCGATGCAGTCAGCCATGCGTCTGGGTGCAGAAGGTATCAAGATCACCTGCGGTGGACGTTTGGGCGGTGCAGAAATTGCCCGCGTTGAATCATATCGCGAAGGTCGCGTACCTGCACATACGCTTCGTGCCAACATTGACTATGCCGAAGCCGAAGCACTGACTGCTTATGGCATCATCGGCATCAAATGCTGGATCTTCAAAGGCGAAATCTTGGGTCATGACCCAATGGCAACTGACCGGCTGATGATGGAAGCGCAGACTTCCGGCGTCCGTCCGCAGTCTGACCGCCGCTAAAGGTTAGGAACTAGACATGTTGCAACCAAAGAAAACAAAGTTCCGCAAGCAGTTCAAGGGACGTATCAAGGGCGAAGCCAAGGGCGGGTCTGACCTGAACTTCGGTTCATACGGCCTGAAGGCGTTGGAACCAGAGCGGATTACTGCACGTCAAATCGAAGCGGCCCGCCGCGCGATTACACGTCACATTCGGCGTCAGGGACGGTTGTGGATCCGCATCTTCCCAGACGTGCCCGTCACCAAAAAGCCTGCCGAAGTTCGTCAGGGTAAGGGCAAGGGTTCGGTCGAATATTGGGCAGCCAAGGTTAAGCCTGGCCGCATCATGTTTGAACTCGACGGTGTTCCTGGTCCAATCGCCGCTGTCGCATTTCAGCGTGCAGCCATGAAACTGCCAATCAAGACCAAGGTCGTGGCGCGTCTCGGCGACACCTCGCATCTGGGAGCATCATAAGATGAGCAAAACCGAAGATCTCCGCGTCAAGAGC
>NZ_JBIICD010000019.1:0-35911 GCF_044239045.1 Sphingorhabdus sp. | reverse complement strand
CGTCATCGTCATCGCCCATCGCGGCGCGAGTGGCGAGCGGCCCGAACATACGCTGGCAAGCTACAGCCTCGCGATTGAACAAGGCGCCGACTATATTGAGCCGGACCTTGTGCTGACCAAGGATGGCGTTTTGGTCGCGCGGCATGAGAATGAGATTTCCGAAACTACTGACGTTGCCGACAAGGCCGAATTTGCCGACCGCAAGATGACCAAAACCATCGATGGCCAGAAAATGACGGGCTGGTTTACCGAGGATTTTACCCTCGCCGAATTGAAGACGCTGCGCGCGAAAGAACGCCTGCCGCAATTGCGTACGGCCAATATGGCCTATGACGGGCAGTTTGAGATACCAACTTTTGACGAGATCCTCGCGCTGGCCAAGGCCCAAAGCGCGGCAACGGGGCGGACGATTGGCATTTATCCCGAAACCAAGCATCCTAGCTATTTCACCGCCATTGGTTTGCCGCATGAAGCGCCATTGCTGGCAGCACTCACACAATATGGCCATGTTGAAAAAAGCGCGCCTGTATTCATTCAGTCCTTCGAAGTCGAAAATCTAAAGGCCTTGCGGCCCAAGACCAAATTGCGCTTGATCCAGTTGATTGCAGAAACTGGCAGCCCCGCAGACCATAGCGGCCTGACCTATGCCCAAATGGCAAGCGCAGAAGGCCTGAAAACCGTTGCAACTTATGCCGATGGCATTGGCCCCAACAAGGCAATGGTGATTCCGCGCACTTTGCTGGGCAATCTGGGCGATCCGACGACACTGGTTGCCGACGCCCATAAGGTCGGCCTTGCGGTCCACCCCTGGACATTCCGCCGCGAAAATTACTTCCTACCATTGGCGCAAAAATCCGGCGTTGATCCGCGTGGGCATGGTGACTTGAAGGCCGAGATAAAAGCGTTTTTGGCCACGGGTATAGACGGCATTTTCAGCGACAATGTGACAGAGGCGGTTGCGGCGCGGGGCCACTAACGATCAGGCCAGTCGCGTCAGTCCTGCTGCCATTGAAAAACCTCCTCAAGCGGTTTGCCAAAGACATGCGCGATTCGAAACGCGACCTCAAGCGAGGGTGAATATTTACCCTGCTCAATGGCGGCGATGGTTTGGCGCGTGACGCCCACCTTGTCCCCCAAATCGCCCTGCGTCATTTCGCCTGCCAGAAAGCGTAAGGTTTTAATGTCGTTGGTAAAGGGTGCCTGCGCCATCGCTCAATAACCGCGCCGGTAAAGATGCAACTGCGCACCTACGCGGATCAATTCTGCCGACACCAACGTCGCCATCAAAATATTGACCGACCAGCCGTAGCTTAGGCCATTAATGAGGGCAAAGATATTGGCCCATATCCCGAGAACTAACGGGTAATACGCCGCATGGGTTCCCTTCAGATGAATCGTTTTTTCGCGTTCATCTTCTTTAAGATTTGCCTCTTTTGGTGTGCGGATAGCGAACCAAACAGTCCCCGCTACCATCGGCACCAGAAAAATGATGGTCGTCGGAATAAGCATCCAGACTGATGTCAGCATACCAGCGCGCGTGTTGGCGACGGCCCAAGGGTAAGATAGGAAATACCAGCCAAAGCCCAGTATGAGACTTAGAAAAGCCACCCAGTGAATTTTCTCACGAAACGACATTAGCACATCTCCATGTTAATTGATTCGCACTTAATGTTATATATTTTTAACATTGCGTCAATCAAATCGAACATCTTGCCGTTCTTTCTTTTGCCCGGGGCGTTTAGCGGCTAAGCCCTTGCGCTATGTCTACGCATCCTAAAACGCTCACTTTCGACACATCCACCAGCCGTGCGAACCCGACGCCGTCGCCGATGAAGCGCCTGACCGTGCCGCGCATCCGGCAGCAAAAGGGTAAGGAGCCCTTGGTGATGCTAACGGCCTATACCGTCCGCATGGCGCAGTTGATGGACCCGCATTGCGACATGCTGCTCGTCGGTGATTCGTTGGGACAGGTGATTTACGGCCTGCCGCATACCGTGGCGGTCACGATGGAAATGATGGCAGCACATGGCGCGGCGGTTGTGCGCGGCAGCTATCACGCCGCCGTCATCGTCGATATGCCCTTTGGTTCTTATGAAGCTTCGCCCGAGCAGGCATTTGTCAACGCATCGCGGCTATTGAAAGAAACCGGCGCAGCAGCCGTGAAGCTGGAAGGCGGCAAGGTGCTTGCACCGACCGTGGAATTCCTGACCTCGCGCGGCATTCCGGTTATGGCGCATGTCGGATTGACCCCACAGGCGGTGAACATCCTTGGTGGCTATGGCGTGCGCGGCAAAAGCCCAGAGGAAGCCCAATCCATCGTCGAGGATGCGATTGCCATGTCCGACGCGGGGGCATTTGCCATGGTGATTGAAGGCGTGCTGGAACATATCGCCATCGAAATCACACAGAAAGTTGCTTGCCCAACCATCGGCATTGGCGCGTCGGCGCAGTGCGACGGCCAAGTGTTGGTCGCCGAAGACATGCTCGGCCTGTTTGATCGCGTACCGAAATTCGTCAAGAAATTCGGTGACATGGGTGTCAGCGTCGAAGACGCTGTACGCGCTTATGCCGCTGGCGTCCGGGACCGCAGCTTCCCCGGACCTGACCAGCTGTATCAGCCTGTATAAAGCAGGCTGGTCTATCGGTCCAAGTCGGGCTAAGGACAGCTCTGACCAATTTTGACTAAACAAATTCGGAGGCCCTTTTGGCTTTGACACCGACTAAAACGCCCGCGGATAAAGACCGGAGCGGCAGCGACGAAGCATTTTTGCGGGAGGTCGACGATGCCGTCCGCGCGAGTGATCTGACCAGTTTTTGGACACGTTATGGCCGCTGGCTGTTGGCGGCACTGGTGGCCGGGCTTTTGGCCTTTGGCGGCTGGATAATCTATCAAAACCAAGTGCAGGCCGCAGCAGACCTGCAAAGCGAAGAATTTGTCGACGCCATGGACAAGTTGCGCGCTGGGCAGGAAAAAGAGGCCCGCGCCAAATTGGCAGTGCTCGCCAAAGCCGATCAGCCCGGATATCGCGCCATGGCGCAATTGGTCGAGGCAAATCTACTCGGCGAAGATGGTGAGACTAAGAAGGCCATTGCCATCTATGCTAAGGTGGTCGGCGATGACAGTCTGCCACAAACATTCCGCGATTTGGCACTGATCCGCCAAGTAAGCGCTGAGTTTGATTCCCTCCCGCCGCAGCAAGTGATTGACCGGTTGAAACCGCTTGCTACCGCTGGTCACCCTTATTTCGGTAGCGCCGGCGAATTGACCGCCTTGGCCTATATCAAGATGGGCAAAGACAATATGGCCGGGCCAATTTTTGCGCAGATTGCGAAGCAAGAGGATGCGCCGCAGACCTTGCGTAGCCGTGCCCAGCAAATGGCCGGTGCGCTGGGTATCGATACCGTTCAGCTTGACGTAAACCGCAATGCGGCATCGAAGGCTGGCGATACCGCCGCCAAAGGAGAGTGATAGTGAAGTCCATATCCAAATTGCTTCTGGTGCTCGCCGCGACAACGACGCTTGGTGGCTGCGCCGTCCTTGACGGTGTGCGCGGTGATGCCGGTAAGAAAAACAATACGCCAACTGTCGGCGCACGCGTCAGCATCTTGGGCACAGAGCGTGACACCGAAGTCGATGCGTCCTTGGCGGATGTCGCTGTCACCCTGCCGCCAGCAACAATCAACGAAGCATGGGCACAACCCGGTGGTAATGCGTCGAAATCGCCCGGCCATGTCGCACTTGGTCAAGGCCTCGCGCGCATTTGGACCGCAGATGTGACGGGTGCCAATCCGCGCGCGCGCCTGGCCGCGAGCCCGGTGATGAGCGATGGTCGCGTCTATGTCGTCGACACCACGGCCCGCGTTACCGCATTTGATGCGAACACCGGCGCCCAAATCTGGTCGAACGCGTTGGAGGTTGACAGCGACGGTAAGCCATCGCGTTATGGCGGCGGCGTCAGCGCCACCAGCAGCAACGTCTTTGCCACCAATGGCGTCGGCGACGTCGTCGCGCTTGCGGCAGACACGGGCGCGCTTGTTTGGAAAAAGCGTCCAGCCGGCCCGTTGCGCGGCGCGCCCACATTGTCCAACGGCAACCTATATGTGATGACGCAGGACAACCAGATTTACGCGCTGCGCCAAAGCGATGGTGAACCGCAATGGAGAGAAGCCGGCCCTGTCGCGGCATCAGGCATTTTTGGCGTTGGCGCCCCTGCCGCAGCGCAAGGCACCGTCATCGCTGGCTATTCCAGCGGTGAGTTGGCCGCCTATCGTTATGAAAATGGCCGCAGCCTGTGGAACGATACCTTGTCGCGGACCGCGATGTCGACGTCGGTTTCGACGCTGACCGATATTGATGCCGACCCTGTCATTGACCGTGGCCGCGTCTTCGCATTGGGCAAAGGCGGACGCATGGCGTCCTATGAACTGGTAACGGGCCAGCGCATTTGGGAAATCAACATTGCGGGGATTTCAACGCCGGTGACGGCGGGCGAATGGGTGTTCGTCATGACCGACGAAGCACGTTTGTTAAGCGTTGCACGTTCCAGCGGTAAAATCCGCTGGATTTCGAAGCTGCAACGTTATGAGAATGAAAAGAAGAAAAAGGGCCCGATCAGCTGGTATGGCCCGATACTCGCGGGCGGTCGCTTGATCATTGCCAATTCGCGCGGCGCAATCTGGGCGGTGGCGCCGGAAGATGGCACTGCGACTGAGGTTGCCGACCTGAAATCCGACGTGTCGCTTGCGCCGATTGTCGCCAATAATACTTTATATATTCTAGATGATTCCGGCCGCATCTCCGCGTTTCGCGGCTAGGCCCTAAAGGAGAGTAGCGGCATGTTGCCGACCGTAGCCATTATTGGTCGGCCTAATGTCGGCAAGTCCACTTTGTTCAACCGGCTGGTTGGCAAGAAGCTTGCTTTGGTCGATGACACGCCGGGTGTCACGCGCGATCGCCGTGAAGGCGAAGGCCGCTTGTTCGATTTGGAATTCACCATTGTCGATACCGCGGGTTATGAGGATGAAGATCCCGACACCCTGCCCGGTAGAATGCGGATGCAAACCGAGGCCGCAATATCAGGGGCGCAAGTTGCCCTGTTCTTGATCGATGGCCGTGTTGGCGTGACCCCGCTCGACGAAGAAATTGCCCGCTGGCTACGCAGCAGTGCGACGCCGGTCGTACTTGCGGTCAATAAGGCCGAAGGCAAGCAAGGCGATAATGGCATCTTAGAAAGCTATGCGCTGGGTTTTGGCGACCCCATCGCGATCAGCGGCGAACATGGCGAAGGTATGGCCGACCTGTTTCAATCTTTGCTGCCGCATATTGACGGCGGCGCGTTTGAAGTGCCGGATCCCGAAGCGCCCGACGCCATTTTGAAGCTGGCGATTGTGGGGCGTCCAAATGCCGGAAAATCAACGCTGATCAACAAGTTGTTAGGCGAAAACCGCCTGATTACCGGCCCTGAAGCCGGGATTACCCGGGACAGTATTTCGGTGGACTGGATCTGGACAGACCCAAGCCCGAAAGAAGGTGAGCCCGATGAAGAAGGCAATATCCCGCCTTTGCTGACCGAACGCCGCGTGCGCTTGATTGATACCGCCGGCATGCGAAAGCGCGCCAAGGTGCAGGACAAGTTGGAAAAGCTATCGGTCGCCGACGCACGCCACGCAATCGACTTTGCCGAAGTTGTCGTGCTGCTGCTTGATGCGACCAAGGGTTTGGAAGTTCAGGACCTGAAAATTGCCGACCATGTGATTCAAGAGGGCCGCGCGCTGATCATCGCGATCAACAAATGGGATGTGGCGGTTGATGGCAGCGGGCTTTTCAAAGGCATTCGTGCCGCGCTCGAAGAAGGCCTGTCGCAGTTGAAGGGCGTTCCAATGATCGCGGTATCGGCATTGACCGGCAAGGGTCTTGATCAAATGATTTCCGCCGCGTTCGATGCGCGCGAAGCGTGGAACAAGCGCGTGCCAACGGGTATACTTAACCGCTGGTTTGAAGCTGCGATTTCGGCCAACCCGCCCCCTGCCCCTGGCGGCAAGCGGATCAAGCTGCGGTATATGACGCAAGCGCGGAACCGTCCGCCAACCTTTGTCATCTTCGGCAACCGGACGGACGAGTTGCCCGCCAGCTATGCGCGCTATTTGCTGAACGGTATTCGCCGCGATTTAGATTTCGGCGCGGTGCCTGTGCGGATCAACTTCCGTTCGTCGAAAAATCCATTTGCGGATAATGGATAAGCCGACCGCGCTTTAGGTTCAGTCCTCAATTGGTTTTGACTGCAACTGCACGTAATTTTCCATGCCCATGCGTGCAATCAAGTCGAACTGCTTTTCCAGCATATCGACATGTTCTTCTTCGCTTTCCAATATGGATGCGAATAGGTCCCGGCTGACATAATCGCGGACGCTTTCGCAATGCGCGATGGCATCTTTGAGCAGAGGCAAAGCTTCATATTCAAGCTCAAGATCGGCCTTCAGGATTTCCTCAACAGTCTCGCCAATGCGCAAACGGCCCAGCATTTGGAAATTGGGTAGGCCATCCAGAAACAAGATCCGTTCCGACAATTTGTCGGCATGCTTCATCTCGTCGATCGATTCATGCCGTTCAAAATGCGCCAGCCGCGATACGCCCCAATTGTCGAGCATGCGGTAATGCAGCCAATATTGATTGACCGCAGTCAGTTCATTCTTGAGCGCCTCGTTCAAAAAATCGATGACTTTTGCATCACCCTTCATGGCCATTTCCTTTAGGTTATTTGCGCATATGTTAGCGCGTTAATAGAACGCCGTGAAGGCGGAAAACGGCAGAAAAGCTGATTTTTTCGACGCGCTATTGCTAAGCGGTTGCAGGTCCGGCGCTGATAATGTTTCGCGCGAACGATAGGCACTGGCCACATTTTGGTTTACGCCCCAGGCGCGCATACACGTCATTTGGACGCTCGGCAGGACAACGCACCGCAGCACGCAGGTCTTTTTCCTTGATAGCATTACAGATGCAAACGACCATGGATTAACTCCTATGGAATCGCATTATCGTTAATGCGAACTGATTGCAATAGCATTAACGACGCATCAATTGCACTTTCCCGCGCGCCAAGCTCCGCCATAGCCATTCCAGCGGACCGTAATGATATTGCATCAACCATGGCTTTGACCACAGCAACATCACCGCCCAAGCCCCCAGCACAAATACCCACAATCCGGCGCGGCCGACATCGCCGAACAAGCCGAGGCCATAGCCATAAAAAATCGTCGTCATAATAATGCTCGTGCCCAGATAGTTACTGAACGCGGCGCGCCCGGCCGCGGCGACCCGCAAGAGCATCGGGTGGTTGCGATAATGGCCGATGAGCAGGATCAATAACGCCGCATAGCCAATCGTCAGCATCAAGCGCGGGATTCCCCCCCAGAAGTAAAAAATCGCAAGCGCCGTGATCCGGTCGAAATCAACGGCGGCCATCCAAACGGCCAAGCCTGCCGTCAGCAACAAGCCAAGCGGTACCATCCGCTTGGCCCAGCGCTGGTAATCGGCCGCATCCCAACGACCTGTGATGAACCCGCTTTTTTGCATCGCCATACCAATCATCATCAGCGGCAAAGTTTCGCCAATGGACTGCAACACCATGATAAATGGCGTGCTCCACGCGTCAAACTTGTCCATCACGATCGCGCCATAGCTGCCCCTGTGCAGCGCGAGGTCAGGCGCAATGTTAAACGCAAGATCAGCGCTCGCCATCAGTTTGCGAAACTCCTGGGCCATGCCTGCGCTCGCATCAGGCCGGGTTGCAAAATATTGAAAGGCCTGAAGCCCTCCAAATTGTACGCCCCAGAGCGCCAACCCAAGGGCAAAAATGATTAAAGCGACCTTTATCAATCGTTTTGGCGTCCAATCACGGAAACGAAAGGCGATCATGCCGATCATCGCATAGAGGAACAGGATGTCGCCAAACCAGATGAAGAAATAATGTGCGAGGCCAAATAGAGCGAGCCATGCCATGCGACGAAAATGCACCTGCGCCGGGCTTTCGCCATTTGCCGCAGCGCGGTCGATGACCAGCATCATGCTCGCGCCAAACAAAAGCGAGAATAGCCCCCGCATTTTGCCGTCAATGAAGATGAAGGAAAATGCCCATGCAATTTTGTCGGCCAAAGTGTCGGTGCCATAAGCCGCAGGCGTGACATAGGCCCATTCGGGCATCGCAAAGCCGATGATATTCATCGCCAAGATACCCATCACCGCAAAACCGCGCATCGCGTCCAAGCTGATGTGCCGTTGTTCTAAATTTTGCATGGCCAACCCCCTGTATTATGATATTAATACAGCCCATGCGCATGCGCGTCCAGCGGATATTTTTTGTTATTGACACCAGTGTAGGTAATTTTTAACGTGCCTTTCATCTTAGTTTTGGATTCGTCATGACTGAACTATATTTTTCGCACCCCGACCGCCCGCCAGCTAAAATTCAACCGCTGAAGGCATGGCGTCATTTTCGTAAGCTGATTGCCAACAAAGAAGACACCGAGCAGGTCTTTCACATCATTGCGGCCTTAAGCGGCAGCAAGTTCGGTAAGATGGCGCTGAAATTCTGGCAAACGCCAAAGGGCCGGGCATTGCTTGAAAGCAATGAGCGCCTGATTGATATGCTCGATGATCATGACAGCATCAAGAAGCTTCCCGAGGGAACGGTTGGCCGCGCTTATGTCGCGTTCATGGAGCGCGAGGGTCTAAGCGCTGCGGGTCTTGAGGCGGAATATGCCCAGTTCCGGACAACATATCCGGTTTTTG
This sequence comes from Sphingorhabdus sp., assembly GCF_044239045.1. GTDB lineage: Bacteria > Pseudomonadota > Alphaproteobacteria > Sphingomonadales > Sphingomonadaceae > Sphingorhabdus_B. Next base: position 27,123 of record NZ_JBIICD010000019.1, on the reverse strand, counting down.
GCGATGTGGTCGAACGTTATGGTGACCGCTTGCGCGACACGCATGACATGCTGCACATCCTCACTGGCTATGGCCGCGACGCGCTGGGTGAACAATGCGTGTTGGGCTTTACCTATGCGCAAAACCACAATCTTGGCGTCGGCTTCATTGCTTATGCTGGGGGATTAGAGTTGAAATACCGCGTTACGAAATCGGCGCCGATTATGAAAGCGGTGCACGAAGGCTATCGTATCGGCAAAGCTGCAAAGAACATCGCTCAGGAAGACATCGCAGCCTTGTTACGCGAGCCGCTGGCTGATGCCCGTAAGCGCTTAGGGATAACCGAGCCGAAGACCTATCATGCGGCCCACGCCGCGATGCGGTCAGAAGGCATTGATCCGTATAATTTGCTGGCTGCGACGGCTTAACCTTAGGCCTGCATTCCTTGTGCCTCGACCGCGGTTGAGGGCAAGAGCATCCGGCGCATTTAGCGACAAATCTCGACACGAACGGGGACCGGTGGCGTGTACCCTTCGTCACGCTTACCCCCGACGTCACCCTGAACTTGTTTCAGGGTGACTGATAACTGGGTGGGGGGACCCTTCTCGTGCGCCGCGCGGGGGCGAGAGGTCCTAGCCTTCCATCCAGTCTTTGAAGAAGCTGTCATGCGCGGTGCGTAAATCGGCGATTGCCACCGAAAAGCCCCGGCCAGTAACCGCATGTCCAGTTACCGTGCCAATCCGCGTGATCGGAATACCCGCCGCCTGCATAAGTTCAGCGTGCGCAGTGGTGACAACAAAACGCGCCTGATCCTCGCCAAAGGCCGTGGCGGCATCACCGATGTCGGTAAGGACGCAGCCGCGACCGCTGGCGAGCGCCATTTCGGTCAACGCGACCAGCAAGCCGCCATCGGCCACATCATGCACCGCGTTCACCATGCCGTCATGAATAAGCTGACGCACATATGCGGCATGGGCCCGTTCCTGGGCGAGGTCGACAGGCGGCGGCGCGCCGTCTTCGCGGCCATGCAATTCACGCAGCCATAGAGACTGGCCCAGATGCCCATTGCTATCGCCAATGACGAAAATGCCGTCGCCTTCGTTCTTGAACGCGATGGTCGCCATCTTGCTGACATCTTCCAGCACGCCCACGCCGCCAATCGCTGGCGTTGGCAAAATCGCACTGCCGCCACCGGTTGCCTTGCTTTCATTATAGAGCGACACATTGCCCGACACGATCGGATAATCGAGCGCGCGGCAGGCGTCGCCCATGCCCTCCAGACAGCCGACAATCTGCGCCATGATTTCGGGGCGCTGCGGATTGGCAAAATTGAGGCAGTTGGTGATCGCGAGCGGCGTTGCACCAACGGCGCTGATGTTGCGATAGGTTTCGGCCACCGCTTGCTTGCCGCCTTCATAGGGGTCGGCATAGCAATAACGCGGTGTGCAATCGGTGCTCATCGCCAGCGCGCGATTGGTGCCGTGGATGCGGACCACGGCAGCGTCGCCGCCCGAAAGCTGCGCCGTGTCGCCACCGACTTGGCTATCATATTGCTGCCAGATCCAGGCGCGGCTGGCGAGATCGGGACAGGCCATGAGCTTGAGCAAATCCGCGCCAAGGTCGTGGCTGGTGGGAATGTCGCTTAAGGGCTGAACCTTGGCCCATGCCTTATACGCTTCCTTTGACGCGGCGGGACGGTCATATAAAGGTGCGTCTTCGGCCAATGGCCCAAGCGGAATGTCGCAGACAATTTCGCCCTTCCATGTCAGCACCATATGGCCCGTGTCGGTGACTTCGCCGATGACCGCGAAATCCAGTTCCCATTTGTCGAAAATCGCCTTGGCAAATTCTTCACGGCCGGGCTTGAGCACCATGAGCATGCGCTCCTGGCTTTCGGACAGCATCATTTCATACGGCGTCATGCCTTCTTCGCGGCACGGCACCTTGTCCATGTCGAGGATAATGCCCGCTTTGCCATTGGTCGCCATTTCGACGCTGGAACTGGTCAAACCTGCGGCGCCCATATCCTGAATCGCAACAATGGCGTCCGACGCCATCAGCTCAAGACACGCCTCAATCAGAAGCTTTTCGGTAAAGGGATCACCCACTTGAACCGTCGGGCGCTTCTCCTCAATATCCGCGCCGAAATCGGCCGATGCCATCGTCGCACCGTGAATGCCGTCGCGGCCTGTCTTTGACCCGACATAGACGATGGGGTTCCCAAGGCCCGTTGCGGCAGAATAAAAAATTTTATCTTGGTCCGCGACGCCGACGGTCATCGCGTTCACAAGGATATTGCCATCATAAGCGGGATGGAAATTGGTCTCGCCGCCTACGGTCGGCACGCCAACGCAATTGCCATATCCGCCAATGCCGGCAACGACACCTTGCACCAGATGCTTCATCTTCGGATGGTCGGGCCGCCCGAAACGCAGCGCATTCATATTGGCCACGGGCCGCGCGCCCATGGTGAACACGTCGCGCAAGATGCCACCTACGCCCGTCGCCGCGCCCTGATAAGGTTCGATGTAAGACGGGTGATTATGCGATTCCATTTTGAAGATCGCGGCGAGCTTCGTGCCATTTGGACCATCGCCAATATCGATCACGCCTGCATTTTCACCGGGACCGCAAATGACCCAAGGGGCCTCAGTCGGCAATTTCTTCAAATGGATGCGGGAGGATTTGTAGGAGCAATGCTCCGACCACATCACCGAGAATATGCCAAGCTCGACCAAATTGGGTTCGCGCCCCATGGCGTGCAAAATGCGCGCATATTCTTCTTCATTGAGACCATGGTCGGCGACGATTTGGGGCGTGATTTCGGACATGCAACGGCCTTAGCGAGACCGCTTGTGTTTATCTAGCCTGTTTGGTTGCGATTAAGCGCAAATTGGCCAATCCCATGCCCCGAAAACGATACGGCCCCCACGCAGTGCATGGAGGCCGTAAAAATTGTCCGGGGGCGGGGGAGAGAGGAGGAGAAAGCCGCCCGGTCAATGTGCGTTCGGCAATCGCTTGCCGTTGATCTCCAAATAAGGACAGGATGTAATTGCTGCAATTGCGAAAAGAATAGGGCTAGTTGCGTGTTTTGCAACTAGCCCTATTCTTGTTGGAAACGCGTTAATGGCGCTTCCAAATTATAGCGAAAAACCCAATTAAGGCGCGATACCATTGCCCGGCAGCGACGCATTGACGATGCCGCCATCGCACGCGATGGTTTCGCCCACGATATAATCACCAGCACGTGCGGCGAGGAAGATCGCAAGCCCAGCCATATCCTCCGGCGTTCCGATTCGTGGGAAGGGAATATTTTTGCCCACGGCATCGGCATGGTCGCGCGCTGCTTTGTTCATGTCTGACTGGAACGCGCCCGGCGCAATACCCGACACAAGGATATTATCCTTTACGAGTTCAGCCGCGAGGCGACGCGTCAAATGGATAACGGCCGCTTTCGACGCCTGATAGCTATAGGTTTGCCACGGGTTGATGCGCAGGCCATCGATCGATGCGATGTTAATGACCTTACCGGGGCGGTCAAAACTGGCCGCTGCCTTCAACTGCGGGTGCAAGGCTTGCGTCAAAAAGAACAAGGATTTGACGTTCAGGTCCATCACACGGTCCCAGCCGGCTTCGGGGAATTGGCCGAAATCCGCGCCCCAGGCTGCGCCCGCATTGTTCACCAGAATATCGACCTTTTTTTCACGCGCCGCAATTTGTTCGGCCAATGACAGGCAACCGTCCACAGTCGAAAGATCGCAAGGCAGACCGATGACCTGATTGCCGAATTCGGCGACGGTTTCCTCAATCTGGTCGACCTTGCGTGCGCTGATATACACACGTGCTGCGCCCGCTTTCAAATAGCCTTCGACAATCATTTTGCCGATGCCGCGCGATCCGCCGGTGACTAACGCCACGCGGCCATTGAGGTTGAATAAGGTTTGAATGTCCATTTGCGGTTTCCTTTTAATAACCGTTCATCGTCGCTACGCGGTCTGCGTGGTAATAAGCATCGCCGAAAAATTCGTTCAAGCTGCGGTCGCGCTTCATATATAGGCCGATGTCATATTCGTCCGTCATGCCGATGCCGCCATGCATTTGCACGCCTTCGCGCACCGAAAGATTGCAGGCTAGGCCCGCTTTCGCCTTAGCCGCCGCAACATAAAGCTCGGCCTTGGCATGGCCTTCGTCCATTAAGGATTGCGCCTTCAGCACAATCGAACGCGCGCCTTCCATTTCGCCATATAAATGTGCCGCGCGATGTTGAAGCGCCTGAAATTCACCGATGACGCGGTCGAATTGCTTGCGCGTCTTGAGATATTCAAAGGTCATGTCCATCGCGCCCGTGCCAACGCCGACCATTTCGGCCGCGGCGCCAACCCGTCCGGCGTCGAGCATTTTGGACAGCACCGCCCAACCGCCATCAACCTCGCCAATGACGGCGTCGGCATCCAGCTGCACACCGTCCAGCTTTACATGCGCAGCAACAGCGGAATCGACAAGCCGTGCCGCCTCCATCGAAAGGCCCGCCGCGTCCTTGTCCACCGCGAACAAGGTCAGACCATCGGTTTCGCCAGCCGCACCCGCGGTACGCGCCGCAACGATCAGCATGTCCGATGACGCGCCTTGGACGACAAATTGCTTTTGACCGGTCAGCTTAAAGCCATTGCCGCTGCGTTCCGCAACGCAGGCGATTTTCTCCGGCCGGTGCTTGACGCCTTCTTCAATCGCAATGCCGATCACGGTTTCGCCAGCCAATATGCCGGGGAACCAACGGTCGCGCATCGCCTTGTCCGCCAGCTTCAATGCCTCAACAGCCGCCACCGATGTGGTTAGGAAAGGCGATGGTGACAGGTTGCGGCCAATTTCTTCCAGCACGATGCCCGCCTCAATCTGGCCCATGCCCATGCCTCCATCGGCCTCGGGAATGAGGATGCCGGTAAAGCCTATTTCAGCGAATTGCTTCCATAAGCCATGGCTGAAACCGTCTTTGCACCCCATATCACGGAACTTGCGGAAATGGGTGACGGGCGCTTCGCTCGCCATAAAATCCCGCGCAGTGTCGCGCAGCATATTCTGGTCATCGTTTAAGGTCATTGCCATTGTCTTAAGCCCCCGGCATTTCGAGGATGCGCTTGGACACGACGTTCAGCATCACTTCGCTGGTACCGCCCTCAATTGAGTTCGCCTTGGTCCGCAGCCAGTTGCGCGCTTTGGAGCCGCCATTGGCGCGTTCGCTTTCCCACTCGAGCGCTTGACTGCCGCCAATCGACATGACCAGTTCATTGCGTTTCTTGTTCAATTCGGTTCCGACATATTTCATCAGGTTGGAATAAGCGGGATGCGCCTTACCGGTTTTCCATTCGTCCATAAACCGCTCGCCATGCGCACGGAAGGTGAGGTTATCGACATCGAACAATGCCATTTGTGCGCGGAGCACAGGCTCTTGCGACAAGGTCGCCTTCATCGCCGCGCCAATCGAGGTCACGCCGCCATCGCCGCCCATGCCGGAGATCATCTCGCGTTCATGGCCCAGCAGATATTTTGCCACATCCCAGCCGCGATTTACCTCGCCAACAATCTGGTGCTTTGGCACGACCACATTGTCGAAGAATGTTTCGCAGAAAGGCGAATTGCCGGAGATCAGCTTGATCGGCTTGGTCGAAACGCCCGGCGTTTCCATGTCGAATAACAAGAAGCTGATTCCCTGATATTTGTTCGTCTTGTCGGTGCGGACTAGGCAGAAAATCCAGTCAGCTTTGTCCGCATAAGACGTCCAGATTTTCTGGCCATTGACGACCCAATGGTCGCCCTTATCTTCGCCAAAGGTTTGCATCGACACCAAGTCGCTGCCCGAACCGGGTTCGGAATAGCCCTGACACCAGCGGATTTCGCCACGGGCGATCTGGCCCATATAATGCACCTTTTGTTCTTCGGTGCCGAATTTCAGCAAGGCCGGGCCAAGCATCCAGATGCCGAAGCTGTTGAGCGGCGAGCGGCAGCCAAGCTTTGCCATTTCCTGACGCAATATTTTTGTTTCCTGCGGGGAAAGACCCGCGCCGCCATAAGCCTTGGGCCAATCGGGTACCGTATAGCCCTTGGCGACGCAGCGTTCGAGCCACAGTTTCTGCGCTTCGGATTGGAAAACAAAATTCCGTCCGCCCCAGCAAACGTCTTCATCACCTTTGGCCGGTGTGCGCATTTCGGCGGGGCAGTTTTCCTCCAGCCAGGCGCGCGCCTCGGCGCGGAATGTTTCAAGGTCGGACATGACGATCTCCTGTTTAATTGCTTGATGAATTTTTGGGCGGTCACGCACCGAAACGCAAGCCCTTATCGGTGAGCGATGCATGCCGTAACGTCATTTGCATCGCGATTGACAGGCTGGGACGCGGCCCTAGCATAGCAACGGGATATAGGAGAGAAACATCGTGCGATTCGCCGGAAAACACGCCTTTTCGCGTTTTGTGATTTAACCCATTATGGCACCAATCGTCGCACTTCCCCGATCCTTAAAAGTCATGCACGGGCTTGGCTCTGTTGCTTATGGCGTTAAGGATAATGGCTTTTCCGTATTCTTGCTGATCTTTTATAATCAGGTGCTGGGCATTGATGCGGGCATCGTCGGTACGGTTATCATGGCCGCGCTGATTTTTGATGCCTTTGCAGACCCGATCATTGGCGAGCTGTCTGACCGGACGCAAAGCAAATGGGGTCGCCGCCTCCCTTGGCTATATGCGGCGGCCATTCCGCTTGGTATCATATGGCTATTGCTGTGGCACCCACCTGCCTTGGGGCAGACGGGCACGATCATCTGGCTGTTCTGCACCGCTGTGTTGGCGCGCACCTTAGTGGCAATGTGTGAAGTGCCGTCTATCGCCCTCGTCCCCGAACTGACGGGCGATTATGATGAACGCACGCGTTTGATGCGCTATCGTTTCTTATTTGGCTGGGCGGGCGGCTTGCTCATGCTCATTTTTGCCTATGGCATTTTCTTCACCGGCGAAAAGGGCGTGAGCGACCCTGCGGGCTATGATGCCTATTCGCTATGGGGCGCGCTGATGATGAGCGGTGCGGTGCTTATCTCCGCACTTGGCCAACACCGCCACATCGCCAAGCCCTCACCGCCAGCACCGCGCGGCGTTGGCCTTAGCCATGCCTTTGCCGAAGCTAAAGCAACGCTGTCCAATCGCGCTTTTCTGTGGCTGGTGTCCGCCGCATTATTCGGGCTGATCAATCAAGGATTGACCTTTGCGCTCACCAATTATCAACTCGCTTTTCTGTGGCAGCTGCAACAAATGGAAATGCTCTATTATGCGCTGACCTTATTCTCGACGGTCATCATTGCCTTTATCATTGTTCCGCCTGTCTCCGCGCGATTGGGCAAGAAACGCGGGGCAATCCTATTTGCCATAATCTCATTGACCTTCACGGCCGCATTATACGGTAGTTGGCTGCTCGACCTTGTGCCCGGTGCGCCGTCGGATCCTTCGATCCTGTTCATGTTTGGCTTAATGACCATCGCCAATAGCGCGGCGGTGAGTATGATGATGCTGACATCCTCAATGATGGCGGATGTGGTGGAGGCATCGCAGCAAGAAACGGGCCGACGTTCCGAAGGGCTGTTTTTCGCGGGCTATTTCTTCATGCAAAAATGCGCCGTTGGCATCGGCACCTTTGCCGCTGGAATGATCCTAAGCTTTGCCAATTTCCCGCAAGATGCCAAGCCGGGCGAAGTGGATGTCGCCGTCCTCGACGGGCTGGCGCTATATTATATGGGCACGGTGGTGATCGTTGGCTTTATCGGCATATTGATCCTGCGCCATTTTCCGATTTCGCGCGAAAGTCATAATGAACGCTTGCGCGCCTTGAACACATCGGCAGAGTCTGCCAGTTAACTGATCAATTAAATTTGAAAGAGGAATGAGTCATGGATTTCGATCTCAACGACAAGCAAACATATTGGCGGGACCGTATCCGCGACCATAATGAACGCTTTTTGCGTCCACGCGTCGCCGATTATTATGCCGAGCAGGCCGTGGGCGACCGCTGGAAAGTGCTGCAAGTCGTTGAAGAAGAAAAGGCACGCGCCAAGGCTGCGGGTCTTTGGAACCTGTTCATGCCGCCAACGTCTGGCCGCGTGCATGTCGATGATAGCGTAGCGTTCGATGGCCCCGGCCTGACCAACATGGAATATGCCCTGTGCGCCGAAGAAATGGGCCGCATCGGTTTTGCGTCCGAAGTCTATAACTGTTCGGCACCAGACACTGGCAATATGGAAGTGTTCCTGCGTTACGGTACGGCAGAGCAAAAAGAAAAATGGATGATCCCATTGATGAACGGCGAAATCCGTTCGGCCTTTTTGATGACCGAGCCAGCCGTTGCCTCATCAGATGCGACCAATATCGAAACCTCCATCCGCCGTGAAGGCGACGAATATGTTCTCAATGGTGTGAAATGGTGGTCATCCGGTGCCGGCGACCCGCGCTGCAAAATCGCGATTGTCATGGGCAAGACCGATTTCGAAGCCAAGCGCCATGCGCAGCAGTCGATGGTGCTGATGGAACTCGATTCGCCCGGCGTGAAGATTTTGCGCCATCTGCCCGTCTTCGGCTATGACGACGCGCCGCACGGCCATATGGAAATCGAATTGAAAGACGTCCGTATTCCGGCATCGAATATGTTACTGGGCGAAGGGCGCGGGTTCGAAATCGCGCAAGGGCGCCTTGGACCAGGCCGCATCCACCATTGCATGCGCACCATTGGTACCGCCGAAGAAGCGCTGGAGAAAATGTGCAAGCGCCTGCAATCGCGCGTCGCCTTTGGCAAGACAGTTGCCGAGCATAGCGTATGGGAAGAGCGCATTGCCCGTGCCCGTATCGACATTGAAATGACGCGTCTGCTCTGCCTGAAGGCTGCGGATATGATGGACAAGGTCGGCAACAAGGCGGCTGCCGCGGAAATCGCCATGATCAAGGTGCAGGCACCGAACATGGCTTTGAGCATCATCGACAATGCCATCCAAGCGCATGGCGGCGGCGGCGTGTCCGACGATTTCGGTCTCGCATCCGCTTGGGCGCATCAGCGTACTTTGCGTCTGGCCGACGGTCCTGACGAAGTACATGCCCGCGCCATCGCGCGTATGGAATTGGGTAAGCATGGCGGCCGTGGCAAAGACGGCCTATCCAGCGGCGATATGGGAGCAACACGGTGAAGGCTGCCGTCCTGATTGAAGCGGGCAAGCCGCTTCAAATCGAGCAAGTGAACATTGCCAATCCAGGGCCGCATGAGGTGCTTATCCGCACCGCGGCCTGCGGGCTGTGCCATAGCGACTTGCACTTTATCGAAGGCACCTATCCGCATCCTTTACCCGCGATCCCCGGGCATGAGGCGGCGGGCATCGTCGAGGCGGTGGGCAGCGAAGTGCGCACCGTCAAGGTCGGCGACGCTGTTGTCACCTGCCTCAGCGCCTTTTGTGGCCATTGTGAATATTGCGTCACGGGGCGCATGTCCTTGTGCCTTGGCGGCGACACACGGCGCAAGCCAGGCGAAGCCCCGCGCCTGACGCGGCCTGATGGCAGCACTGTCAACCAGATGCTGAACCTGTCGGCTTATGCCGAGATGATGTTGGTGCACGAACATGCGTGCGTCGCAATCCATCCGGATATGCCGTTGCCACAAGCGTCGGTTATCGGCTGCGCCGTGACCACGGGTGCCGGCACGATATTCAATGCGTGCAAAGTAACGCCGGGCGAAACCGTGGCCGTTATCGGCTGCGGCGGCGTTGGCCTTGCAACCATTAACGCGGCGAAGATTGCGGGCGCTGGTCGCATCATCGCCGCGGACCCATTGCCTGAAAAACGGGCGATGGCGATGAAGCTGGGTGCCACCGATGTCGTCGACGCTTTGGCCGATGATGCCGCTGCGCAAATTCAGGAATTGACCAAAGGCGGCGTTGATCACGCAATTGAAGCTGTCGGACGTCCGGCATCGGGCACGCTCGCGGTCAAGTCGCTGAAGCGTGGCGGAACAGCCACGATTCTAGGCATGATGCCGTTGCAACATTCGGTTGGCCTGTCGGCGATGGACCTTTTGTCGGGCAAGAAATTGCAAGGCGCAATCATGGGCGGCAACCGCTTCCCTGTCGATATTCCGCGTCTGGTCGATTTTTACATGCGTGGCCTTTTGGACCTCGACACCATTATTTCGGAGACCATTCCGCTGGAGCGGATCAATGAGGGCTTTGACCAGATGAAGCGCGGCGATTCGGCCCGATCGGTCATCGTTTTTGACCAATGAGTTCAGCCCCAACCCCGATTGATGCACAGACGGCCTTTACCGGAACCGTTGCGCCAAAAGGTGCGGACATTTTGGATGCTAATAAGCTTGCGCAGTGGATGGCCGACAATGTCGAGGGTTTTGAAGGCCCGGTTGAGGTTCTGAAATTCGCGGGTGGGCAGTCAAACCCGACCTACCGGTTGAACGCGAAAAGCGGCTCCTACGTCTTACGCCGTAAGCCATTTGGCGTATTACTGCCCAGCGCGCATGCAGTTGACCGCGAATATAAGGTCATTGCTGGTCTGTATCCGACCGGCTTTCCGGTAGCCAAACCCTTTGGCCTGTGCACCGACGATAGCGTCATCGGTTCGATGTTTTACATCATGGACATGGTTGAAGGTCGCACCATCTGGGATGGCGCTATGCCGGGATCAAACCCTGCCGAACGCCGCGCAACCTATGCGGCGATGATCGACACCTTGGCGGCATTGCATAATGTGGATGTTGAAGGCGCTGGCCTGTCCGACTTTGGCAAACCCGGCAATTATTTCGGACGTCAGGTGGAACGTTGGACGAAGCAATATCGCCTCGCCGAAACCGAAACGATGCCCGAAATGGAGCGGCTGATCGAATGGTTGCCAAAGACGCTGCCCGCGCAAACGCGCACCAGCGTCGTGCATGGCGACTATCGCATCGACAACATGATTTTCGATGCCAAGGATCCCAAAGTCGTCGCAGTGCTCGATTGGGAATTGTGCACCTTGGGTGACCCGCTGGCGGATTTCACTTATGTCGCCATGGCGTGGGTGACGCAAAATGAAGGCCGCTCGGGCGTTATGGATTTGGACCGCGCGGCTTTAGGCATTCCCGAACTCGACGCGATGGTAGAACGTTATTGCGCTGCCACGGGCCGCGACGGCGTGCCCGATATGAACTGGTATTTTGCTTATAATTTCTTCCGCCTCGCCGGGATTATTCAAGGCATCAAAAAACGCGTGATAGACGGCACCGCAAGTTCGTCACATGCGCAAGCGATGGCCGAACGCGTATTCCCGCTGGCGGAATCCGCATGGAAGTTCGCCGAGAAAGCCGGGGCGTAATTATAACCCCTCCCCATCAGCGGAGAGGAAACTGGAGAGCAAAATGTCTTTATTCGATATGACCGGCAAGGTCGCCATCATCACAGGGTCGTCGCGCGGCATTGGTCAGGCGATTGCCGAAGAAATGGCCGATCATGGCGCAAAGGTTGTGATCTCCAGCCGTAATATCGAAGATTGCGAAGTGGTTGCCGCTGGCATCAATGCTAAGCATGCGGGCGCTGCACTTGCGCTGGCATCCAGCCTGTCTTCGAAGGAGAGCCTGCAGAATCTCGTCGATGAAACGCGCAAGGCATTTGGTAAGGTCGATGTCTTAGTCTGCAACGCGGCGTCGAATCCGCATTATGGACCGATGGCCAGCATCACCGACGAACAACTGCGCAAAACGCTCGATCACAATATTGTCTCGCAACATTGGCTAATCCAGATGGTCGTGCCCGAAATGATCGCACGCAAATCAGGCTCCATCGTGATTGTCTCGTCCATTGGCGGTCTGCGCGGGTCGCCGATCTTGGGCGCTTATGCAATTACGAAGGCGGCGGATATCCAGATGACGAAGAATCTCGCCCGCGAATATGGGCCGCATAATGTGCGCATTAACTCGATTGCGCCGGGACTGGTGAAAACCGATTTTGCCAAGGCATTGTGGGAGAACCCAGAAAATCTGAAAGCATCCACCTCGGGCGCGGCCTTGGGCCGCATTGGCGAGCCACGTGAGATTGCCGGCGCGGCAGTATATTTGGCGTCGGACGCATCAAGCTTTATGACAGGGCAGACAATAGTTGTGGATGGAGGCGTTGTCGTATGAGTGGAGCATTGCAAGGCAAAGTAGCCATCATCACAGGCGCAGGGTCAGGCATTGGCCGCGCGTCCGCCATCCGCTTTGCCGCCGAGGGGGCGAAGGTCGTTTTAGGCGACATGGCGGCATCGGTGCATGACACCGCCGCAATGATCGGTGACGCCGCCACTGCCGTGCAAATGGACGCAGGCGATGAAGCGGACGTCGCGGCGATTGTCGCAAAGGCCATCGCACTGCATGGCCATCTCGACATCGCCTTTGCCAATGCGGGTATCTCCGGCGGCATGGAAGGTATCTTCGACAACACAGTCGAAAATTTCACCAGCGTCCTGCGCGTCAACCTCATCGGCCCCTGGCTGATGATCAAGCATGCGGGCAAGGTCATGGCGGATGCAGGCAATGGCGGTTCGATCATCCTGACCGCAAGCGTTGCCGGTATCCGTTCGGGCGCAGGCGGCCCGCCTTATTCGGCATCCAAGGCTGGCGTCATCAATCTGGCGCAGGTCAGCGCGCAACAATTGTCGGGCACCAATGTCCGCTGCAACGCGATTTGCCCCGGCCTTACCGAAACCGGCATGACCAAGCCGACATTTGATTATGCCCGCGAAAAGGGCGTGACCGAAAAAATCGGTCGTCTGAACCCCTTGCGCCGTGGCGCGCAGCCCGACGAGCTCGCGAATGTCGCATTGTTCCTTGCCAGCGACCAAGCGTCGTATGTCAACGGCCAAGCCATTGCCGTTGACGGCGGGCTGTCGAGCTCGCACCCCGTAACTCGCCAATTAACAGGACAAACCGCCGTATGAGCGCCGAAGATTTAGGTTTCGTTCCCGACCGCCTCGCCCGCATACCCGCGTTCATTCAGGCCAATTATCTCGACAATGGCAAATTGCCCTTTGCGTCCGTGTTGGTTGGCCGTGGTAATGATGTGGCGCTGCAATGGAGCTCGGGCGTTGCCGAAGACGCCATTTTCCGCATAGCCTCGATGACCAAGCCAATCACCTCGGTCGCGTTCATGCAGTTGGTGGAACAGGGCAAGGTCGCACTGACCGATCCGGTCACGAAATATATCCCCGAATTTGCGAAATTGGGCGTGTTTGTTGGCGGCGGCGGCAATGTGCCTTTTATGACGCGCGCACCATCGACGCAGATGCGGGTGGTGGACCTGCTGCGGCATACGGCGGGATTCACCTATAGTTTCCAAGAACAAGGCAATGTCGACGCGGCGTACCGCAAGACCGATGTCGAAAGCTGGAGCAAAAATACGGCGCAAAGCTTTATTGATACGCTGGCGCAAATCCCGTTGGAGTTCGACCCCGGCACCCAGTGGAATTATTCGGTTGCCACCGACATAGTTGGCATCTTGGTCGAACGGATTAGCGGACTATCGCTGCCTGAATATTTCCAAACACATATTTTCGCGCCTTTGGGCATGACCGATACATTCTTCCAAGTGCCCGCCGACAAGGCGTCGCGCATCCCCGAAGGCTTTGGCTTTGACCCCGAAGCGAAAATGAAGCTGCTCGACAAAGCCGGCGCCGAAAGCATGTGGGCCAAAGGCTGGTCATTCAATTCCGGCGGTGGCGGCCTTGCGTCAAGCGTTGCGGACTATCATCGTTTCTGCCGGATGCTGCTGAACGGCGGCGCGCTTGACGGCGCACAAATCTTGAGTGCCAAGACCATAGAATTGATGACCGCCAATCATATTCCGGGCGGGCAAGATCTGACGCAAATGTCGAAATCCTTGTTCAGCGAGGCTGAAATGGCGGGCATTGGCTTTGGCCTTGGCTTTGCGACCACCATCGACAGCGCCGCGACGCTTGCACCTTGTTCCGAGGGCGATTTTTATTGGGGCGGCATGTATTCCACCGCCTTTTTTGTGGATCCGGTTGAGGACATCATCATGATTTTCATGACGCAGTTGCTGCCATCAACCACTTACCCCGTCCGACGCGAGATCAAGACGATGATCTATTCCGCGCTGGCGGCTTAAGTTGCGCCATTAATCAATCCCTCGTCATCCTGAACTTGTTTCAGGATGACGAAGTGACGTTCAGGGTGACACAGTCGTGGGTAAGCAAAAAAGCTTTCGGCGCAAACCTATCCCCTAAACCGTCGCAATCTCCACCTGATTGACGGGCTCCGGTTTTGCCCGTGCCGCAATCAGGCTTCCGGCGACGATCAAGGCGGTGCCCAAAAGCACGGGCAAGGTCAAAGGCTCGGCAAAGAACAGCCAGCCGAAAAACGCAGCCCAGACGAAGCCAGTATATTCGACCGGTATCAAAATCTGCGCCTCCGCGCGGGCATAGGCCCAGCTCAGCAACAATAGGGAAATAATCGCTAGCAACGCAGCGCCGCCGATCATCGGGGTATCGGACATGCCGATCGGGTGCAAAAACCAAGGCGCGGCAAGACCAAGTGTCGCCGCGACACACAGATTTTGGAAAAAGGCAATTTCGATTGGTCCTGCAACCTGCGCCTGCCGCCGGGCCAAAATCAAATTATATGCAAACACCACGGCCGAAAATAACACCGCCGCAGCGCCCCAAAGATGCCCACTGGTATAATGTCCGCTCAAACGGCCAGCCATGATGATCAGCACACCGCCAAGCCCTGCCAGCGATGCCCAGATGGCCGGACGGCCTATCGTCTCACCGAGCATAACCGCGGCGAGATATAATGCGATGACGGGTGCGATGAAGCTCAATCCAATGGCCTCGGCCAGCGGCAATTGCGTCAACGACCAGAAAAAGCTGACCGCCATGACCGACACGATGATGCTGCGCCATATATGCATTTTAAGGTTATCGACGGTCGGCCATTTCTGCCGTGTGCCGACAAACAATAGTCCCATGAATAAGGTACCAAGGCAGTTGCGCCACATCACGGCGTTATACGCGCCCAGCGACAAAGCGATGTCTTTCATCACCGCATCCATCAGCGAAAATGTGCCAACGCCCGCCGCCGCCACCATGAACGGAATAAACGGGCGCGAGTGCAATTCAGCCATGTCTAAAGGCTGTGTGCAGCAAGTTGATCGAGCGCCGCGCCGTCCACGCGGTAGACGGTCCATTCGTCCATCGGCACGGCCCCTAGCGCCTTGTAGAAATCAATGGCGGGCGTGTTCCAGTCGAGCACCGACCATTCAAGCCGCGCACAATCGCGTTCGACCGCAAGCGCCGCGAGCCGTCCTAGCAACGCTTTGCCAAGCCCAGACCCACGCGCATCCGGCCGGACAAACAAATCCTCCAGATAGATTCCAGGCCGCCCTTCAAAGGTTGAGAAATTGTGGAAGAACAAAGCAAAGCCCTGCGCGACACCGTCAATCTCGCCAATCAAAACCTCGGCATAAGGCCGCTGCCCAAACAGCTTTTGCGCCAGCACCGCTTCATCAAAGCGCACCGCATGGGCCAGCTTTTCATATTCCGCGAGGTCGCGAATGAATTGCCCGATGAGTGCGATGTCCGCTGGCGTTGCAGCCCGTATCGAGAGGCTCAAGCCGTTTTCCCGTGCAGCGTGTCCATGCTGACGCTGGTGCCCGCATCAATCTCTGCGGCTTTGGCTTCGACCAAGCGCACGATGTGGCTGATCATGTCGTCATCCTCGACATGATGGTCGGTGACGCCGGATAAATAGACCATATGCTTGCCATTGCCGCCGCCGGTGATGCCGATGTCGGTCTCGCGCGCTTCGCCGGGGCCGTTGACGACGCAGCCCAGAACCGAGAGCGACATGGGTGTCTTGATATGGCCAAGCGCATCTTCCAGCTTCTGCACGGTGCGGATGACGTCAAAGCCCTGCCGTGCGCAGCTTGGGCAGCTGACAACGCGCACGCCACGGGTGCGCAGGCCAAGCGCCTTCAGGATTTCATAGCCGACGCGTACTTCTTCTTCGGGCTCGGCAGACAGGCTGACGCGGATGGTGTCACCAATCCCTGCCCATAGCAGATTGCCCATGCCGATGGAGGATTTGACCGTGCCGCCAATCAACCCACCCGCTTCGGTAATGCCCAAATGCAAGGGGCAGTCGACGGCCTCGGCCAAGCCCATATAAGCGGCCACCGCGAGGAAAACGTCCGACGCTTTCACTGCGACTTTAAATTCATGGAAGTCATGGTCCTGCAGAAGCTTGATATGGTCCAACGCGCTTTCAATCAGCGCCTCGGGACAAGGCTCGCCATATTTTTCGAGCAGGTCTTTTTCGAGGCTGCCTGCATTCACGCCGATCCGGATCGCGCAGCCATTGGCTTTGGCGGCGTTAACCACTTCCTTCACCCGTTCGGATGAGCCGATATTGCCGGGGTTGATGCGCAAGCATGCCGCGCCCGCATCCGCCGCCTCAAGCGCACGTTTGTAATGAAAATGAATATCGGCGACGATGGGGACATTGGCCGCGCGGACAATCTGTTTCAGCGCCGCCGTGCTTTCCACATCGGGGCAGGATACGCGGATGATGTCGACGCCCGCATCCTCGCACCGGCGGATCTGGTCAATCGTGGCAGCGGCATCGCTGGTCAGCGTATTGGTCATGGTTTGCACCGAGATCGGGGCATTGCCACCGACAGGGACTTTACCGACCATGATCTGGCGGGACGGGCGGCGCGCAATGTCGCGCCAAGGGCGAATAGAAGACATATATGTGATATAGGCGGCTTGGGATTTTCCCGCAATCATCATCCTGAACTGTTTTCAGGACAAGGTGATACGCAAATCAGTCTAGCCCGCCGTGCCAGGCCACCGCTTGCGCTGCGGCGATCCTGCCCACTTCGGCCAGCACGGCCTGATCAGCATCGCGGGTCTGTTCATATTTTCCGTCGGCTTCATAAAAGGCCGTCACTATGACCGGAGGCCGCGCTAGTGGCCAGAAAATGGCGACGTCATTGGTCTTGTTATTGAAATTTGCGCTGTTGGCGGTCCCTGTTTTGTCGCCGCTTTTCCAAGATGAGGGGAGCCCGCCCCGGATCCGCTTCATGCCTGTATTGGTGTCAACCATCCATTGGATCAGCATGTCACGCGACGCCGGTTTCAATATGCGGTCGTCCGTCAAAAGTCGCGCCATCGTTCCCGCAAAGGCGCCCGGCGTGGTCGTATCGCGGGCCTCACCGGGCGGGACATTGTTCAGATCGGGCTCATATCGGTCCAGCCGGGTGACGTCATCGCCCCAACTGCGAAAAATCGCGGTTATGGCGGCGGGACCACCCAGATGTTTGATCAACAAATTTGCGGCGACATTATCGCTAGTCTTTTGCGTGGCTTCGGCCAAGTCGATGATGCGCATAGCGCCCTTTGCCAGATTTGGCCCCGTAACGGGCGCGTGCGGGACCATATCCGCCTGCGTATAGCGCAACGCCATATCTAGATTCAGCCTGCCTTGGTCCGCCTGTTGTAGCACCGCTGCGGCGAGCGCGAGCTTGAAGGTCGAGCACATGGCAAAGGCTTCATCATAATGATGCCCCGTCATGCGGCCCGATGCGGTATCGAGAACCAGCACCCCTAGCCGCCCGCCAACGCGTGCTTCCAGCGCAGCCAACGCAGCGTTGGCGGTTATGGATGACGCCACCTGCCGAGGGCCCACGCAGCCTGCGAGCGCCAACGCGGCGACACTTGCCATCATTCCACGTCTATCAATTTCCATGGCCGGCTTCCTCATATTCTCGCCCAATGATGCGGCGATGTGTGGTTTCTTTATCCTGTCAGTTTCTGGGTTACCAGACACGGTATATTGAAAGGCAAAGTTATGGGGTGGTGATGGGCTTAGGATCAGGACCTATCCCTTTGCAGCACCGCTTTGCTTTACGCGTGGATACAAACTAAGGCGAAGCCATGAAACGCTTCCTTATTTCGCTCGCCCTATTGTTCGCACCATTGGCACCTGCCCAAGCATATTGGGAATATGGTCATGAGACAGTGGCACATATTGCCCAAGCCAATATGTCACCTAAAGCGCGCGCACAGATGCAGCGCCTGTTGCGCAGCGCGCCCATGCTTGGCACACCGAAATGCGCGATGCGCAATATCGCGGACGTCAGCGTTTGGGCGGACTGCATCAAAAGCGATCGGGTGCGCTGGGGCTACACCAACAGCTGGCATTACCAGAATGTCGACATCTGCAAGCCGTTCGATTTGAAAAGTGCCTGCGCCGATGGCAATTGCGTATCCGCGCAAATCGACCGCAACTTTGCGCTTTTATCAAACAAGGCCCTGCCCAAGCATGTCCGGTTGGAAGCGCTTGCCTTTCTGATCCATTTTGTCGGCGACATACATCAGCCATTACATGCGGGCGACCGCGCCGATCGGGGTGGCAACGACCTGAAGGCCACTTATGGTGTGATGCCCGGATATAATCTCCATTCCGTGTGGGACGGGCTTTTGGCCGACCGCGCACTGTCCGCCGCGCCGTCAATCGTTCGCATATTTTCACCTGCTGAGAAGGCTGCGGTCGTGCAAGGCAATGTGCGCCTGTGGAGTGAAGAAAATTGGGCCGTGTCAAAAAACATCGCCTATCCGCGCGCTATGGATGGTGACGCCTGTGGCGCGAAACCAACCACAACCGTCGTAATTGACGAGGCCGATGTCGCAGCGTCGCGTGCGGCATTACGACAACAGGTCGAACGCGGCGGTATCCGCTTGGCGCGGTTGCTAGACGAGGCCTTAAGCTAAGCCTTAAATTTGGCCGCGGCGTTTTTTCTTCGCATCTTGCTCACGCTTTAACTGTATCAGACTGTCCATATCGACAATCTCGCTCCGCGCTTTCATGTAACGAATCATCGCGAAAGCCCAAAGGGCGGTCACGAGCAAAAAGGGCAAAGTAAGAAACAGTAGTATTTTGCCATCGCTCCAACCCGCATTTTCGGCGACAGCAGTCGTCCACACAAAAACGCCCGTCGCGCCGAAGAATGCAATCATCCACACGGCAAAGGCCCGCCAGCCAGCAGCATTGCGTGGCGATATTTTAACGCCAGATCCCGACTTATAATATATAAAGGGTTTATCTTCATCGCGCACTTCAATTCTCCTTTGGCGGTCGCCCACGCTTCGCAGTTTCGCTAACCCCGACTTTTATCCCGCGCTTGGCCAGTGCCTCCCGCAACAGCACCTCAATTTCGGCATTGGCGCTCCGGAAATCGGCGGCCGCGCACCGTTCGATGCAGACAAATAATGCCGGATCGAGACGGAGCGGGAAAGCCTTTTTGGACGGGACGGACACGCAGGTGGCCTAGCTGTACAAAGTGCCGGCGTTGACCACGGGCTGTGTATCACGTTCGCCACACAAAACGACCATCAGGTTGGACACCATCGCCGCGCGGCGTTCGTCGTCCAGTTCGACGACATTTTTGGCCGATAACATTTCGAGCGCCATTTCGACCATGCCGACTGCACCCTCGACCAAGGTTTTGCGCGCCGCGACTACCGCCTCTGCCTGTTGGCGGCGGAGCATCGCGCCCGCAATTTCTTGTGCATAGGCCAAATGGGTGAAGCCACATTCGTCGACTGTGATACCCGCAACGCGTAAACGCTCCATCAGCTCCAGCCGCAATTCTCCACCGACCTGATCATGGTTGCCGCGCAACGTCACTTCCTGATGCGTAAAGTCATCATAAGGATAACGTGCGCCAATTGTGCGGACCGCGGCCTCGATTTGCGCAAGCACGAATGCCTTGTAATCATCGACATCGAACAAAGCCTGCGCCGTATCCGTCACCCGCCAGACCACTTGCGCCGCCATCTCAATGGGGTTGCCGCGTAGGTCGTTGACCTTAATTTTTTCTGAGATCAGATTGTTCGCGCGCAACGACACCTTGGCTTTGCCCATCCACGGCCAAGTCCAGCGCAGCCCTTCATTGCGGTCAGTGCCTTTATAAGCACCGAACAGCGTCAGCGCTACGCCTTGGTTTGGCTGCAGCATGTAAAAGCCTGCAGACACAAATAAGAAAGCAGCGATACTCAGACCCATGCCGAGGAAATCAGCATTGGGGCCGCCGGGAATGACCGAGGTCATCGCCCAACCGAACCACAGCATGCTGCTCAAAATTACGAGTAACATCACATAGCCGTTGAAGCTGCGCGCAGCAATTTCCTGGCTGGCATTAAGTATGTTTTTCGAATCGTCTGTCATTACGACCTCCATAAAATATGATATCATATTTATATCTTGTTTGATAAAGGTCAACAAAAAAGGGCTGCGCAGATGATCGCCTGCGCAGCCCTTTTTTAACGATATCGCGACGCCTTATTCGCCGGTCGGAAATCCGCGCTTTTTCATGATGAATTTGACGTCAGGATCACGGCCACGGAACGCGCGATAGGCTTCGATCCGGTCGGTTTCATTGCCTGTCGCCATGAGCATGGAGCGAAAACGCTCGGCCGTTTCCTTGTCCCAGACATCTCCCTTTTCGGTAAAGGCCGCCCATGTGTCGGCATCCATCGTTTCCGACCAAAGATAGCTGTAATAGCCCGCGGAATAGCTGTCGCTGGAAAACAGATGGTTAAACTGCGGCAAGCGGTGCCGCATGACCATTTCCTTTGGCATGCCGATTTCCGCAAGCGTGTCGCGTTCAAAGGCAGCGGGATCAGCCACAGGCACGCTGCGGTTGTGCAATTTCATATCCAATATCGCGCTCGACAGATATTCAACCGTGGAGAAACCTTGATTGAACGTGTCGCTTGCCCGGATTTTCTCGACCAGAGCGGCTGGAATCGGCTCTCCGGTCTTATAATGCTTGGCATAAGTGTTGAGAATATAAGGCGTCAGCAGCCAGTTTTCGTTCACTTGGCTGGGATATTCGACAAAATCGCGCGGTGTCCCGCCAAGGCCAGGCCAGGTGATGTCATAGTTGAGATAATGGATCGCATGGCCAAATTCGTGGAACAAGGTGGATGCATCATCAATGCTGATCAACGTGGGCACGCCATCGGCACCGGGCACGAAGTTGTTGTTGTTTGACGCCAGCACAATGTTGTTCTTGCCGCCCAAGGCGTGCTGGCTGCGGTACGTGGTCATCCACGCACCCGAGCGCTTGCCCGCGCGCGCGAAGTTGTCGAGGTAGAATAGGCCAATGACTTTGCCATCGCGCCTGACCTCAAATGTCCGCACCTTCGGTTCGAAAACAGGAATCGTGCCTGTGTTTTCCGTGAAGCTCATACCGTATAATTTGCCGGCAGCATCGAACATCGCGGCGACCATATTATCCAGTTGAAAATAGGGTTTTACCGCTTCCTGATCGAGATCATATTTCGCCTTGCGGACTTTCTCCGCGTAAAAACGATAATCCCACGGCGCGATGGTGATGTTGTCGGCATTGGCAATCGCCTGCATATCGGCGACTTCTTCACGGACGCGGGCGGCCGCGGCGGGCCACACCTTCATCATCAGGTCCATCGCCTTATTCGGGTCCTGCGCCATGGTGTCGGCCATCCGGTAATGCGCATGGGTAGCAAAGCCCAAAATTTCGGCGCGCTGCTGACGCAGCTTCAGGATTTCGGCGATGGTCGCGTTCGTGTCATTGGCATTTTTATTATCACCGCGCTTGGTGAAAGCTTGCCAGACCTTCTCGCGTAAATCACGGCGGGTCGAATTTTCGAGGAATGGCTGCACCGCCGACCGCGTGTTGACGACGGCCCATCCGTTTTGACCCTTCGCCTTTGCCGCGGCTTGCAACGACGCAACAAAACTTTCTGGTAGGCCAGCCAAATCGGCCTCTTGCGTGATCAGAATGAAGGTTTCCTCATCCGCGAGAACCTTTTCGGAAAAAGCGGAAAACTTCTTCGACAGGTCTGTCTCAATGCGGATGACTTGCGCTTTCTGTGCCGCATCAAGCATCGCGCCATTTCGGACCAAGCCGTCATAGGTCCGTTCCAACAGCCGCATCTGCTTGGTATCAAGACCGAGATTAAAGCGCTGGTCATATAAATATTTCACGCGCTGAAAATAGCGCGCATCCAACGACAATTCGGAGAAGAACGCACTGAGCTTCGGTTCCCACTCGGCCTGAATTTTGCGTACCTCGGGGTTGGACAGATTCGATGAATGGACGCCCCATATGGAGAATAAGCGGCCAATTTTCTCACCCGAAAGCTCGCTGGCGGTAATTGTATTTTCGAAGGTGATCGCTTCAGGCTTTGCAAGCATGGCTTCGAATTCCGCCTTTGACGCATCCATCGCGGCTTGGAATGCTGCGGGGAATTGCGACACTTTAACCTGATCCCAGGGTGGCACACCATCATAAGGGCCCGTCCATTCCCGTAACAAAGCAGGCTCATTCGCAGACTGGTTGACGTTCATTTGCTTTGCTTGTGCAACCGATGTCATTGATACTCCTGACAATAAAAGCGCCGCTGCGCTCATCATGATGTGATGTCTTTTCACCTAATTTTGCTCCTCTGGATCCTATCGCAGCTATGCTGGCGCTTCATGCACAAAGGGATAGCGCATCGGGCAGCGTAAGCAAAGCTTCTGCCCGCCAAAACTGTTTCCTCCAATATGGAGGTAAGTTTTACATATTCGTCATCGTTTTTTCGTGCGTTCGCAAAAGCATAATCTTATCAGTCAGTTGTTCAAAAAATTATGCCAGACAACGCACCTCCCCCCGGCACGGGCCAAAATAGACGTATTGCAATGATCTCAGGCGGATCATTGGAGCGGGATGCCAAGCTTGCGCGACTGGCAACATTGGCCGGTTGTACGCCGTTACCAATGGACCATACGCAACCTGCCGATTTTCTGTTGATTGACCTTTCCTCCGAAACGGACAGGCTCAATGATACGGTATCGCGGATAACAGATTATCTCCAAAAATATCGCAGCACTGCATTGATTTGGTCCAAGATGGAGTCGCTGGAAGTAATTTATGCGGCGTTTCCGCAGGGCCAATGTCACTTTCTGGTCAATGCAGATGACGTCAAAGCAATGCCTATTTTGGCGGGCGCATTTGGACGGGGCGGTATGGATCGACTGCATGACAGAGACCAGGAAGTAGAATTTAGATCTCTACACCGGATCAGCGATGAGTTGGCCGAATTCGCCCGAGCGCTAGCGCGCATGGCTGATCCAGAACTGAAGGATAAAATAAAGGATACATCCATTTCCTTCAGAGCCGCCCCGCTGGGGGGCTTTCAAGGATTTCCGAGCGAGAGTTCGGTTGCCAATGATATCTCGGCGAAGCTGAGCCTACGCGAAATAATCAAGCTACGCCGTTTGCGTGATCGGTTTTTCCCGCCAGACTTATTCGCCGATCCCGCATGGGATATCCTGCTTGACCTCAAAGCAGCAGCGCAAGAGGGGCAGCATGTATCTGTGTCCAGCCTATGTATTGCCGCAGCAGTTCCACCGACAACGGCCTTACGATGGATTTCTGCTATGACCGAAAGCGGCATGCTATTACGGCGTCAGGACCCAGCAGACGCACGCCGCGTATTTATTGAACTTTCACCCGAAACTTCGGCAAAAATGGATGATTATATTGTGGCGGTTAGCACCCGTTTTGCGCCAATCATCTAAATGGCCTTGCCAAATGTGATTCCCTTTGGCAAAGGCCCGTTTCCCTAGAGGGGCGCTTAGCTCAGTTGGTAGAGCATCTCGTTTACACCGAGAGGGTCAGCGGTTCGAGCCCGTTAGCGCCCACCATGGTTTTTCAATGGCAGTATTGCCATTATCCGCGCAAATTGCGGCGGAATGTGACCTCCGGCAATCAGTTAGCAATCTACGGGCAAGGCGCAGGCCATTTTTTACTGCGGCTGCGCATGTAGTTCGCCTTCGACGCACCGATTCGCGGTTCAACTCAAAAACCCCACCCGGCGCATCGTTGGCGCCGGGCGTGTTCCTGCAAATATCAGGCTTTCGCTTTCAAGCTCTCCGCGACGGCGACCCCATGCCGCTCGAGCGCTTCAACGATCTTGCCCGCGCCCTCATATTCGCCCCAGAACATAGGGCCGCCGCGATAAACCGGCCAGCCATAGCCGTAGATCCAGACCACATCGATATCGGATGCGCGCTGGGCTTTGCCTTCTTCGAGGATTTTATAGCCCTCATTGACCATCGGATAGAGCGTGCGTTCTACGATTTCTTGGTCACTGATTTCGCGCTTCGGCAGATTTGACGTAGCCCGGAATTCTTCAATGATCGCCAACGCCTCGGCACTTGGCGTGCCCACGCGTTTTTCATCATAATCGTAAAAGCCTTTGTTGTTCTTCTGACCAAAACGGCCAGCGGCGCACAAGGCATCACGGATGGTTTCCACCTTTGCCGGATCACGATGCCAACCAATGTCGAGGCCAGCCAGATCGCTCATCTGAAATGGTCCCATGGGCATTCCGAAATCCGTATGCACCTTGTCGATCTGTGCAGGCGTTGCCCCCTCCAACAGCAATTGCATCGCTGGCGCCTGACGCGTGGACAGCATGCGGTTGCCGATAAAACCATGGCAAACGCCTGCAACCACGGCGACTTTGCCAATTTTCTTGCCAATCGCCATGGCAGTCGCCAGCACGTCCGGCGCGGTTTTGTCGCCGCGCACGACCTCCAGCAATTTCATGACATTGGCGGGTGAGAAGAAGTGCATGCCGACAACATCTTGCGGACGCGATGTGCTGGCCGCTATTTCGTCAATGTCGAGATAGGATGTGTTCGACGCCAAAATCGCGCCAGGCTTGCAAATAATGTCCAGCTTTCCAAACACCTCTTTTTTGACGTCCATGCTTTCATAGACCGCTTCGATGACCAGATCGCAGTCGGCCAGATCGTCGAGTGTCAAGGATGGGGTTAGTAAGGCCATCATATCTTCGACATGCTCAGGCGAGAAGCGCCCCTTCGCGGCACTGTTTTCGTAATTTTTGCGGATGACGCCAACGCCGCGATCCAGATTTTCCTGCACCATTTCGACGATGGTCACAGCGATACCCTTGGACAGGAAATTCATCGAAATCCCGCCGCCCATGGTGCCGGCACCAATGACGCCGACTTTCTTAATATCACGCAGCGCAATGTCTTTGGCCAATCCATCAATCTTTGCAGCCTGGCGTTCGGCAAAGAACATATGGCGCTGGGCCGCAGATTGCGATCCACCCATCAGCTTCACAAACTCCGCACGCTCGAACTTCATGCCCTCTTCAAACGGCAGACGCGTTGCCGCCTCAACACAAGCAAGATTGGCATAAGGCGCGTCAAAGCCTTTCCACTTCTTGGCATTGGCCGCCTTCAATTGTTCAATAATGCCAACATCGCCGCCCAGCGGACGATCACGCGTTGGCCGTGGACCAATAGCGATCAATTCGCGGGCATACGCAATAGCATCGTCAGCCAGGCTATCTTCGCCAGCCAACCGGTCAACCAACCCAATGGACGCTGCCTTCGTAGCCGACAAAGGTTCGCCAAGCGCACACATTGTAGCGGCGGCTTCGACGCCTACGACGCGTGGCAATCTTTGCGTCCCTCCAGCACCCGGTAGAAGGCCAAGCTTGACCTCTGGCACCCCAAGCCGCGCTGACGGCACAGCTATGCGGTAATGGCACACCAAAGCGGTCTCCAGCCCCCCGCCCAGCGCCGTGCCATGGATGGCTGCAACAACGGGTTTTCCGGCAGCTTCAATCATGTTCAACACGGCGTTGAAATCCGGACCTTGCGGCGGCTTGCCAAATTCGGTGATGTCGGCGCCGGCGATAAAGGTCGACCCCGCACAGCGCAGCACAATGGCCTTTACATCATCATCCGATAGCCCCTGTTCAAAGCTGTCGTTCAAACCCTGACGGACATGCCAAGACAATGCGTTGACCGGAGGATTGTCGACAAGCACCACAAGGACGTCGTCAAATTTCTGCGTGGTTACTGATTGCACGGGCAACTCCTAAATTTAAGGTTCGGCACGTTTGCCGGTTATCGAGTGATGAAGAAACGGACGGCAGTCCTAATATGTTTTTTGCAAGCTTTGCAATCCTGCTGCGCCAAGCGTTCCAACGGCGTGCGCTTTACGCCGGGTGTTTAAGGGTTTGGATGATGGCTGAAAAATCAAGGGCGCCATTTCCAGCTTCGTCAAATTGCGCATATAATTCCGCGGCACGTTCGCCCATCGGCACGTCGGCATGTACCGACACCGCGGCCTCCATGGCCAATTTCAAATCCTTGAGCATCAACGCCGTGGCAAAGCCACCTTGATAAGCATTATCCGCAGGGGTCATTGGTCCAACGCCGGGAACCGGGCAATAGCTGGTCATTGACCAATTCTGTCCCGACGCTTTGGATGAAATGTCGTAAAAGGTCTGGAGGTCCAACCCGAGCTTTTCAGCCATGGCAAAGGTCTCGCAGGTTGCAATCATCGACGCGCCAAGCAGCATATTGTTACAGATTTTCGCCGCCTGCCCCGCGCCAGAAGCGCCGGCGTGAATGACCGCCTTGCCCATGTCGGACAATATGGGTTCCGCACGCGCAAATGCCGCATCTGTGCCACCGACCATGAAGGTCAACGTGCCCGCATTTGCAGCGGCGATGCCGCCCGAAACAGGTGCATCGACCATATCATAGCCAGCGGTGACCGCATCCGCCATCACCTGCCGCGCGGTGCCAACGTCAATCGTTGAACAGTCCAACAATATTGCGCCTTGCGGGGCATGACGCAAAACGTCGTCTTCAAAAACACGCGCGACAATTTTACCATTGGGCAGCATCGAAACCACAGCGTCGACGCCAGCCACAGCGTCGCGCACAGACGTAAATGTTGCGCAACCATTTTCCTGCGCGCGCATGAGTGCCTCGCTCGACAGGTCAAAGGCGTTAACCGCATGCCCCGCCCTGACAAGGTTTGCGGCCATGCCGCCGCCCATATTGCCAAGCCCGATAAATGCGATTTTCATGTGGCTTATCCCATGGTCGGAATGACGAACGCGTTACCGCCGTCAGGCGATCCGTCTGGCCAACGCTGCGTGATCTTCTTGGCCTTGGTCCAGAATCTAATGCCTTCCATGCCATATTGGTCGGTGTCGCCAAAGC
>NZ_JBIICD010000007.1:0-110409 GCF_044239045.1 Sphingorhabdus sp. | reverse complement strand
TTTCAAGCTCAGCCGACGGCATGGAGAATGCAGGGCCGGTTTCCTTGCGCGCGATATCAACTAAATCGGCGACAACCGCTGATGCGGTTGGTTTGTCACCTGCGCCTGCGCCTTGGAACAGCAAGCGGCCAGAGAAATTGCCTTCGGCAACAACGGCATTGGTTGCGCCTGTGACATGTGCCAGCGGGTGGCTTAAAGGCACGAGGCAAGGTTGAACGCGTTGGAAAATAGTCGACGATCCATTGTCACCGTCAATTTCGGCAAGACCGATGAGCCGGATGCGATAGCCCAATGTTTTAGCCTGTGCGATGTCCGCCGCCAGGATTTTCCGGACGCCGCGTGCTTCGACGCCGCCAAAATCAATGACAGAGCCAAAGCTGAGTGACGCAAGAATTGAGAGCTTATGTGCGGCATCAATGCCGTCAATGTCGAATGACGGATCGGCTTCGGCAAAGCCTTTGGCTTGGGCATCGGAAAGAACCTGCGCAAAATCTAACCCGTCGCGCTCCATGGTGGACAGGATGAAATTGCAGGTACCGTTAAGGATACCATAGACTCGGTCAATGCGGTTCGCCGCGGCACCATCCCGCAGGCCCTGAATGACCGGAATGCCGCCTGCCACCGCCGCTTCAAATTTGAGCGCGGCCTGCTTGCTTTCTGCCAAAGCTGCAAGTTCAAAACCATGATGCGCGATCATCGCCTTGTTGGCGGTAACCAAAGCGCGCCCGTTGGCCAAAGTCTCACGCGCGAGCGTTAGCGCGGGGCCGTCTGATCCACCCACGAGCTCTACGACGACGTCAATGTCATTAGCGGTCGCAAGCTGTCCCATGTCATCGACCCAACGATAAGGCGATAGGTCAACGCCGCGATCCTTTGTCCGGTCACGCGCGGTAATAGCGACAATTTTGATCTCGCGGCCGGCCCTGCGCCCAATCAAAGCCGCATTTTCTTCAATCAGGCGAATGACGCCACTGCCCACGGTTCCAAGTCCCGCGAGGCCCACGTTAAGGGGTGCATGACGAACTGCTGTAGACATGGCTAAATGACTTTCTGCCTAGAATCTGATGGATTTAAGCCGCGCTTAAGTGGAATTTGATGGAAACGCCAGCCCAAGCTTGCGATGCACTTGCGCGTGTTAAAACAATCGCAAGGCTGGCGCTTGCCCATGGCGTTCGCTAGAGCCGAGATAAATACGAAATCGGGGTAAAAAAATGCGTGCAGTTGGTGTTATCGGGGCAGGTCAAATGGGTGCAGGCATCGCGCAAGTGAGCGCCGCTGCTGGCTATCATGTCTATCTGTCCGACATTGATTTGGCCAAGGCCGAAGCAGGCAAAGCGAACATTGCCAACGCCTTGGCCCGCTTGGTTACCAAAGAGAAAATGGGGCAGGGCGAGGCCGCCACATTGTTGACACGCATTGAACCCGTCGCCAGCTATGAGCCCATGGCGGATGCTGGGCTGATCATAGAAGCCGCAACAGAGCGCGAGGACATTAAGCGCAAGATTTTTGAGGCCGTGGGCAAGGTCCTTGGCCAACAGGCGGTACTCGCATCGAACACATCGTCCATCCCGATTACCCGTTTGGCGCAGGCGTCGTCCGACCCCAAACGCTTCATCGGCGTCCATTTCTTTAATCCCGTGCCGGTCATGGGCCTGATTGAAATCATTCGTGGGCTTGCCACGACCGACGCCACCGTCGACGTCGTGCGCCAATATGGCGAGGCGCTTGGCAAGCAATTGGTTTTTGCCAATGATGCGCCGGGCTTTATAGTCAACCGTGTGTTGATGCCGATGATCAATGAGGCCATCTTTGCGCTTGGCGAAGGCGTGGCCAGCATCCGCGACATCGATACCGCGTGCCAGCTCGGCCTTAATCACCCCATGGGACCGCTGACCTTAGCAGATTTTATAGGGCTCGATACCTGTCTTGAAATCACCAATGTGCTGCTTCAATCGACGGGTGACCCAAAATTCCGTCCCGCCCCATTGCTACAAAAATATGTTGAGGCCGGATGGTATGGCCGCAAAGTGAAGCGCGGATTTTATGATTATTCGGGTGACGTTCCAGTTCCAACGCGCTGAGGCTTAAGCGCTGCGCGCCTTCATAAAAGCTTGGCTTAGATCAGCGATCAAATCGTCGGTGCCTTCCAAGCCAATCTGTAGCCGAATGAGCGTGCCATCCTTTTCCCAAGCTACGGCCGACCGGTATTTTTCAGGTTGGACCGGCAAAGCCAAGCTTTCAAAGCCGCCCCAGCTATAGCCGATGCCAAACAGGTCGAGTGCATCTACAAAGGCAGCGGCGGTTGCGGCGTCACCCTTATGGATGAACGAGAATAAGCCCGACGCGCCCGTAAAGTCACGCTTCCAAATTGCGTGCCCTGGGCATTCCGGCAACGCGGGATGGAATACGCTCGCAACATCTGGCTGTGTTTGTAACCATTTGGCGATCTGCAGTGCCGAGGCCTCATGTGCCTTCATCCGGACGGATAAGGTCCG
This sequence comes from Sphingorhabdus sp., assembly GCF_044239045.1. GTDB lineage: Bacteria > Pseudomonadota > Alphaproteobacteria > Sphingomonadales > Sphingomonadaceae > Sphingorhabdus_B. The sequence continues at coordinate 107,914 of NZ_JBIICD010000007.1, read as the reverse complement.
TAGGCCGCGGCTGGCGAGATAGGCATCGTCGGGTGACACTGTCTGGCCTAGTTGTTGCGCGGTTTGGCGCAATCGCGTCCAATATTTCACATGCGTGGTGACGCTGCCCATCATGACGTCGCTATGGCCGACAATATATTTGGTGCACGATAAGATCGCCATATCGATGCCCTTGTCGAGCGCCGTGTGATAAAAAGATGTCGCCCAAGTGTTATCGAGCAAAGTGACCACATTATGTTTTTTGGCCGCTGCGCAAATGGCCGGAATATCTTGCACCTCAAAGGTCAGGCTTCCGGGCGATTCCAACAATATCGCTTTAGTGCGATCGCAAAACAGCGTGTCATAATCAGTGGTAAGCGGATCGAAATAGCGTGTCTCAACCCCAAAACGCTTCAGAAATCCGTCGGCCAAGGACCGGCTTGGGTCATAAGCGTTGTCCGTCATTAACAAGACGTCACCGGACTTTAAAACGGACAGCAACGCGCACGCAATAGCGGCGACACCTGATGGATAGAGCATCGTCCCGTGCGCGCCGGGTTCCATATTGGTCAACGCCTCGGCCAACGACCATTGTGTCGGTGAACCGCGGCGACCGTAGAAAAAGTGGCCGTCCGCATTGCTCGATTTACCTGCCTCCAAAGCCGCAACATTGTCATATAAATGTGTGCTGGCGCGCCAGACAGGCACGTTGACGACGGGGCCAGTGAGTGCGCTGCTTCGCCCTGCAGTGACTATTTTAGTGGAGGGCTTTTGGGGCTTGTCAGAACTCAAGCCGCACCCAGCGCTTTTGGAGTGTCTGCATCGAGGCCCCATTCGGACCAGCTTCCATCATATAACGCCACATCGGTCTTGCCGGTCATGCGTGCGCCAAAAAGGACAACTGCAGCGGTCATGCCTGACCCGCAAGTGGTAATCATGGGCTTGTTCAGATCTACGCCAACGTCGGTAAAGGCTTGCGTTAATTCTGCGCCGCGCTTCCATGTTCCGTCTGCACTGAAAAGCTGCCCAAATGGTAAGTTACGGCTGCCCGGAATATGCCCTGATGCCATTTCAGGCCGTGGCTCGGCCTCTTCGCCCGTAAAACGGCCAGCACCGCGGGCATCGACGACATCGGCGTCCTTGCTGTGCAAATTGGCGAGCATGTCGGCCTTGTTGCGTACGGCCTTGTCATCTTTCCACACGGTAAAATGACGATGGCGCAATGTGGGTTTGCCGGTTTCTAGCGGGCGGCCTTCGGCTTTCCATTTGGCGATACCACCATCAAGTATTGCCACAGCATGTGCACCAAACAAGGTCAGCATCCACCAAGCGCGGGTAGCAGACTTGAACGGGCTGTCATCATAGACCACGATACGACTGCCGTCGCCAAGCCCTAGCGATTGCATACGGCTCGCGAATTTTTCGGGTGGCGGCAATGTGTTCGGCAGACTGCTATTGGCATCGGCCAATTCTTCCAAATCCATGAACACGGCGGATGGAATATGCCCGCCTTCATATTCTGCCTGCGCATTGCGACCCGCATCGGGCATGAACCATGTGGCATCGACTACGCGAAGGTCGGACGCGCCGATTTCGTTCGCCAACCAATCGGTGCTTACTAACAATTCCATGATGTCGTCCTTGCCCGCTTATATGATTCTTATGGGGAGTAGGATAAGACGCTTTTACAAACTATCCAAGCGTTTCCAGAAACTGCTGCGCATGCGCCCGAAGCTTTACTTTATCTGCGTCCGTCATGCGCGCCCAATTTTTATACGGCATTGCCATACGGGGATTTTTGCGCAGCTTGCTTTCATTCCGGGCAATGAAGTCCCAATATAATGCATTGAAAGGGCAGGCTTTTGCGCCAATGCGTTGTTTGACGTCATAACGGCAATTTGTGCAATAATCGGACATGCGGTTAATATAGGCACCGCTCGCCGCATATGGTTTGGACGCGAGCATGCCGCCATCGGCGAACTGGCTCATGCCAAGGCTGTTGGGCAATTCCACCCATTCATATGCATCGGCATAAACGGCCAGATACCATAAATGTACCTGTTTCGGGTCCAGCCCTGCCAGCAAAGCAAAATTGCCGGTGATCATCAGCCGCTGGATATGATGTGCGTAGCTATGCGCGATTGTCTGGCCAATGGCCTGCGACAGGCAATGCATGTCGGTATTACCCGTCCAGTAAAATGCAGGCAGGGATCGCGTGGCGTCAAGTGCGTTGCTCTCCACATATTCGGGGCCAGCGTGCCAGTAAATACCGCGTACATATTCGCGCCAGCCAATGACTTGCCGAATAAAGCCTTCGGCGGCGTTAATCGGAACCTTTCCCGCCCGATATTGCTCCTCAACTGCGCGGCACAGCTCAAGCGGGTCAATCAGGCCCGAATTGATATAAGGTGAGAGGATCGCGTGCCATAAAAACGGTTCGTCCGTGAGCATTGCGTCCTGATAATCACCAAAATGGGGCAAGGCATGCGCCAGAAAATGCTTTTGCTGTTGCAATGCGTCTTCACGGGTCACGGCAAAGCCAAATTTTTCTGTCTGTCCGATATTGTCACCATAACGGGCCTCAACCATCTGGATAACCTCTTGCGTCACAGCATTGGGTGTAAAATGCAGTGGCTTAGGCATCGTCAGATCGCGCTTGGCGGGTTTGCGGTTCTCGGCGTCAAAATTCCATTGCCCGCCTTCGGGCGCACCTCCGTTCATGAGCAGGCCGGATTTGCGGCGCATATCGCGATAAAAAAATTCCATGCGCAATTGCTTACGGTCCTGGGCCCAGCTTTCAAACTCAGCATGGGTGCACAAAAATCGGTCGTCTGGAAGGATGGTCACTGGAATATCAAAACGGTCGGGCCAGCTATCGAGCATGGCCTTTACGCGCCATTCGCCCGCCTCGGTCACGCGCAGTGCGGAGACTGTGTGCCGCTCGATTGCGCGCGCAATTTCGCCGGTGAAGCTGCCGCTGTTGTTGGCATCGGTGAGTTTTACGTAATCTACGGCCCAACCTGCTGCGCGCAGATCCTCTGCGTGATGGCGCATGGCGGACAGGATATACGCCATTTTGGATTTATGGTGCGGCACATATTCGGTTTCTTCGTCGACCTCCGCCATCAAGATGACGCATGCTTTTTTGTCCTGCTCTGCCAAAGAAGACAGACCGTGGCTTAGCTGGTCGCCAAATATCGGAATCAAAATTGTCATGTTTGCGACATAACGCGGGGCGCATGCAAGGGCGATACAGGGTTTCCAGAAAGACGAGGGTCAGGCTGTTTGGATGGATGCCGCTATATTTATGCTTGAGCCGTTTGCTTCGCGCTACAAAACGGCTAAATGCGCGATCATGACTGACACACTAAAGCCCAAATTTCTCGGTGCACAAAGCGCGCTTCCCCAAACGCCCGAAGAAGCGCAGCTGGATTATGTTCCCAATCCGCGGCCAGGCACCCTGTATCTCGCGCGCTTTGCGGTGCCTGAATTTACCTCGCTGTGCCCCGTCACGGCGCAGCCAGACTTTGCGCATTTGGTGATCGATTATGCGCCAGATGCGACAATAGTCGAATCAAAATCGTTAAAGCTGTTTCTAGGTTCATTCCGCAATCACGCCGCCTTTCATGAAGACTGCACCGTTGGCATTGGCGAGCGACTTTTTTCGGAGATGAAGCCGCATTGGCTGCGTATCGGCGGCTATTGGTATCCACGCGGCGGTATTCCGATTGATGTGTTCTGGCAATCGGGCGAGCCGCCTAAGGGTTTGTGGATCCCCGATCAAGGTGTGCAGCCCTACCGCGGCCGGGGCTAGGGTATTAAACCTGCCCGCACAATATTCTGTCAGTAGCCGCGAACATCAAGGCCGCTGCGTGCTAATTTCTCATCTCGTCGACGCTCAAGAATCGTTCGTCGCAAAATATGGGTAAAAGCTGTTCTCGACGAAAAGCCTGCTTTAGCATTTCTGCATGGCCAATAAATTAAGAGTTCACGAAATTCGCATGCAGGGCATAAGCCGAAAAGGCATCGCCGCATTGGCGATTATGGGCATGTTGTCGGCATGCGTTGCCGCAGAACGCGCGCCATCACGGCCACAGCCAGCGCCAGCCGTGAAAAAGCCAGTGGCGCCCGCAATTCCAGTTCGCCCAGCGGCTGTCCGCGCACCTGCAGGGCTGGAAAATCTGCTGAACGACCAATGGCGCAATTTTCCGGGTCGCACGGGCGTAGCAATCATGCGTATCGACGGCGGAGAATGGATAACTGGTCAACGCGTTGACGAGCTATTTCCACAGCAAAGCGTATCCAAAACATGGGTGGCACTGACGATTTTGGACTTGGTCGACCAAGGTAAGATCCGGCTGGACCAAAAAATACGCATTACGCGCGACGACCTTGCGGTCTTTCATCAACCCATTCGCGACCGCGTTATCGCCAATGGCCAGATAGAGGTGACCGTATTGTCGCTTCTCGAACAAGCGATTATCAGCAGCGACAACACCGCCAATGATTCTCTGCTGCGTACGGCGGGTGGTCCGCAGGCCGTGCAGAATTTTCTTTTGCGTAAAAAACTAGGTGCCATCCGCTTTGGTCCGGGTGAGCGTGCGATGCAAAGCGCGATAGCCGGGCTGGAATGGCGTCAAGAATATGCCATTGGACAGCGCTTTTATGCGGCGCGCGCAGAAGTGCCCCTGGCGACGCGAAAAGCAGCGTTGGATCGTTATCTTGCCGATCCCGTCGACGGAGCAAGTCCGGAGGCGCTTGTCCGCGCGCTTGCGAAATTGGCTAAAGGCGAGCTGCTTTCACCTGCATCGACGCGCCTAATCTTGGAGATAATGTCACGTACATCAAGCGGACCGAACCGGTTGAAGGCAGGCGTGCCTGTGGGGTGGCGTTTTCTGCATAAGACGGGGACTGGACAAATTCTGCCGCCGGTCTCAACGGGCTATAATGATATTGGCATAATGACGGCGCCTGACGGTACACGTTATGCCGTGGCCATAATGATGGGCAGCACGACCGCGTCCATTCCGCAGCGCATGTCATTCATGCAGTTTGTGTCGCGCACCGTCGCCACATATCACGGACAATAATCGCAGATAGAAATTCGGGTTGCCCAAGACATAGTCCAGCATTGTCTCAGGCAAAGAAAAGGGCCGCCCTGTAAACAGGACAGCCCTTTTCAAAATGCTTTCGCTTAGAAAGCGCGAATATTACTTCGCAGCTTCTTTCGCAGCGTCTGCAGCGGCGCCAGCTTCTGCAGCAGCGTCAGCAGCAGGTGCAGCAGCGTCTGCAGCAGGAGCAGCAGCGTCAGTTGCAGCAGCATCGGTAGCTACTTCAGCGCCTTCAACAGCGGCGTCAGCAGCTTCTGTTGTTGCTTCTGTTGTTGCTTCTGTTGTTGCTTCTTCAGCACCTGAGCAAGCAGCCAAACCGAGCGAAGCGGCAAGAACGAGAGATACAGCAATTTTCTTCATATGGGAAACCCCCTAGCAAAACTTATGAAAACCTGACAGGCACGTTGCAAGAATTGCAGCTTGCCTGCGAAAAGCCCTCTAGCCCGTTCATAATTCGCTGGCAATGCGCTTTTTCATTTCGGCAGAATGTTACATGGCTGTTTTGGGCTTATGTCTACTATAACGGTAGAAAATATGGCGAATTTGTGCGGATTGACTTGATATAAAGAATTCTTTATATCTATCTGAAATGATCAATTTGTTAAACATCATGCGGGCTCTAGCTGACCCTACACGGTTACGAATCGTGTTTCTAGTGCGTCGGCTTGAGCTATCTGTAGGTGAATTGGTCCAAATACTCGATCAGAGCCAGCCTCGCGTTTCCCGGCATATCCGGATCCTGGATGAGGCCGGCCTTTTGGAGCGTCGCAAAGAGGGAAGCTGGGTATTCTTAAGGCCTAGTGGGATGTTAACCGACGGCTCGCTCGCATCTTTATTGGCAGAGGCCGATGTGTCGCAGGCAAAAGCGTTCCAGCGGGACCTACTTCGGCTGGATGAAGTCCGCAACGCGCGCACCGACATGGCAGCGCAATATTTTGCGGCGCATGCCGATGAGTGGGATTCACTCAGATCATTGCACATTGCCGATTCGGAAGTTGAGGCGCGTTTAGCGCAAGTTCTGCATAGCGCCCCCTTAGGCCAAGTGCTTGATGTGGGAACTGGCACTGGGCGCATTGTCGAATTGTTTGCGGCCGATTCCAGTCGGCTTGTTGCGATAGATAGCAGCCCCGAAATGCTGCGGCTTGCCCGCGCGAAAATTGCGAACTTAAGTCCCGAAATCGCAAATAAGGTCGATATCAAGCTTGGTGACTTCAACATGCTACCGGTGGCGGATGGTGAATTTGAAACGGTCATCTTTCACCAGGTCTTGCATTATGCGCAGCACCCTGAAGCTGTCATTGCCGAAGCGATCCGCACGCTTGCGCCGGGTGGCCGTCTGGTCATCGTTGATTTTGCCGCGCACGATCTGGAAGAATTGCGCACAGTACATGCCCACGCCCGGCTTGGCTTCTCGGATGACTTCATGAAAAAGGCATTTAATAGTCACGGTCTGCAGATGGTGCATCAAACCGCGCTTGAGGCAGGCTCTTTGGTGGTCAAAATCTGGATGGGCGAGAAGCTCTCGGGGCAGCAGCCGCATCCTACAAATAACTTCAACCCAAAAAACAATTTAAGGATCGTCGCATGATTCTCCCACTTGCTCAGATGCAGGAGGCCAGTCGGGCTGTTGCCTCGCCTCTTTTTGCTGGGCTTCCCGGCGATTGTGAAATTAGTTTCGAATTTTTCCCCCCCAAAACGGAGAAGATGGAAGAGCAGTTATGGGATTCGGTCGTGACACTCGCGCCGCTTGGTCCACGCTTTGTCTCGGTTACTTATGGTGCAGGCGGCACAACCCGCGAACGCACGCATAACACCGTGGCGCGCATCGCCCGCGAGACCGCTATTCCGGCAGCCGCACATTTGACCTGCGTTGAGGCATCCAAGGGTGAAATTGCCGATGTCGCCAACGCTTATTGGGAGGCGGGGGTTCGCCATATCGTTGCGTTGCGCGGGGACGCCCCTAATTCTGATGGCCAATTTGTTCCGCATCCCGAAGGCTATGCCAGCGCGGCGGAGCTGGTGGAAGGTTTACGTAAGTTGCACCCGTTTGAAATTTCGGTCAGCGCTTATCCAGAAACTCATCCAGAGGCTTTGTCGGCTGCGGCAGACATTGACTTTCTCAAGCGCAAGCTAGACTCCGGCGCGAGCCGCGCGATAACGCAATTCTTTTTTGAACCCGAAACATTCTTCCGTTTCCGCGATGCGGTTGCGTCGGCGGGGATTGATGCGGAGATTGTGCCGGGCATCATGCCCGTGTCGAACTTCGCCGCGATCACCCGCATGTCGCACATGACGGGGACCGCGATACCTGATTGGATGGCGGATGTGTTTAATGGATTGGATGATCATCCGTCCGCACGGCAATTGGTGGCTGCCACTGTTTCGGCAGAAATGTGCCGGAAATTATATGCGGGCGGCGTTCGAGAATTTCACTTCTACACCCTGAACCGCGCCGAGCTATCGTACGCGATTTGCCATTTACTGGGCAAACGGCCCGCCGCTGCAGCGCAAAAGGCCGCAGCATGAGCGCGCGTGAAGCCTTTGTCGCCCGTGCAGCGCAACAGATTTTGGTTTTCGACGGTGGCTATGGCACCGCGATTCAAGGTTATAAATTGTCTGAGGCCGATTATCGCGGCGCGCTTGAACTGACGCACGATCAAAAGGGCAATAATGACCTATTGTCGATCACGCGGCCCGATGTCGTGGGCGCCATCCACAGTGCTTATTTGGATGCGGGTGCCGATATGATCGAGACCAACACGTTCAGCGCGACAAAAATCAGCATGGCCGATTATGGATGTGAGCATCTGGTGCGGCAGTTAAACATGGAATCTGCCAAGCTGGCGCGGGCCTGCTGCGAAGCTGCTGAGGCGAAGGACGGCATAAAACGGTTTGTCGCCGGTTCGATTGGTCCGACCAACAAAACCCTGTCCTTGTCGCCTGACGTCAACGACCCTGGCTATCGTGAGATAGATTTTGACTATTTGAAGGATGTCTATCGCGAACAATGCGATGCGCTGATCGAAGGTGGTGTCGATTTCTTGTTGATTGAAACTATCTTCGACACCCTCAACGCCAAATGCGCGGCGATGGCCGCGCAAGAAGCTGCTGCGGCCTGTGGCCGCGATGTACCGTTGATGATATCCATGACCATCACGGACATGGCTGGCCGAAATTTGTCAGGCCATACAGTAGAAGCATTCTGGGCTGCGATCCGGCATGTCAAACCACTGACCATCGGGTTGAATTGTTCGTTCGGCGCGGATCTGCTGCGTCCGCATCTGGCCGCATTATCCAAGCAAGCTGACACGCTCGTGATGGCCTATCCCAATGCAGGTCTGCCCAATGATTTGGCCGAATATGATGAACTGCCCGAAACCACGGCACAATTGATTGGGCAATGGCTCGACGATGGCCTGGTAAATGTTATCGGCGGTTGCTGTGGCACAACCCCAGCGCATATCGCCGCAATCGCCAAGGCAGTTGCGGACCGTGCGCCACGTTCCATTCCCAAGGCGGATATTATGACCCGACTGGCCGGGCTCGAACCCTTCGTCATGGCCGCCTGAACCTTATAAAGCAGAACAAAAATGTCCCCCACCATGTCCTCTTCCCGCTTCGTCAATATCGGCGAGCGCACCAATGTTACTGGCAGTGCCAAGTTCAAAAAGCTGATCCTCGCAGGCGATTATGAAGCTGCGGTCGAAGTGGCGCGCGACCAGGTCGAAAATGGTGCGCAGATAATCGATATTAACATGGATGAAGGCCTGCTGGACGCGCATGAAGCGATGACCACCTTCATCAAGCGTATCGCTGCAGAACCTGATATCGCCCGCGTGCCGTTAATGATCGACAGTTCCAAATGGAGCGTGATTGAGGCCGGGCTGAAATGCGTTTCGGGTAAACCAATCGTCAATTCGATCTCGATGAAAGAGGGCGAAGAGGCGTTCCTGTGCCATGCGCGCTTGTGCATGGCTTATGGTGCAGCGGTCGTGGTCATGGCGTTCGATGAAACCGGCCAAGCTGACACGCAAGCCCGTAAGGTCGAGATTTGCAAACGCGCTTACGACCTACTTATTGGCATCGGCTTTCCGCCGGAGGACATCATTTTCGATCCCAATATTTTTGCGGTGGCAACGGGGATTGAGGAGCATAATAATTACGGCGTCGATTTTATCGAGGCGATAAAGGAACTCCGCATCCTTTGCCCTTATGCGCATTATTCGGGCGGGCTTTCGAACCTGTCGTTCAGCTTCCGTGGCAACGAACCCGTCCGCCGGGCGATGCATTCCATCTTTCTCTATCACGCCATCCCTGCCGGGCTTGATATGGCCATCGTTAACGCGGGGCAGCTTGATATTTATGATGACATTGATCCTGAACTGCGCGTTGCTTGCGAAGACGTGATCCTCAACCGCGATCCTGATGCGACTGAGCGCCTGATCGCGCTGGCCGAGAAATATCGGGGGACCGATGTGGCGCAGGAAAAGGCGGAGGCCGAATGGCGCGGCTGGCCTGTGACCAAAAGGTTGGAGCATGCCTTGGTCAAAGGTATCGATGCGCATATCGTCGAAGACACCGAAGAAGCGCGGCTTGCCATCAAAGCGGCTGGCGGTCGCCCAATTGAGGTTATTGAAGGGCCGTTGATGGACGGCATGAATGTTGTGGGTGACCTGTTCGGATCAGGTCGCATGTTCCTGCCGCAAGTGGTAAAATCGGCGCGCGTGATGAAGAAAGCAGTCGCGCATCTCTTTCCGTATATTGAAGCGGAAAAAGAAGCTGGGGCCAAGGGCAAGGGCAAGATCATCATGGCGACCGTGAAGGGCGATGTGCATGATATTGGCAAGAACATCGTTGGCGTGGTGCTTCAGTGCAATGGCTTTGAAATTGTAGATCTCGGCGTCATGGTGCCATGGCCGACAATCTTGCAAGCGGCGGTCGAACATGATGCCGATATGATCGGCCTTTCGGGCCTTATCACCCCTTCGCTCGATGAAATGGTGACCGTTGCCGAGGAAATGGAAAAATCGGGCATGTCGATGCCACTGATGATCGGCGGCGCAACCACGTCGAAAACGCATACGGCATTACGCATTGAACCCGTCTATTCCGGTCCTGTCATCCATGTGCTTGACGCCTCGCGCGCGGTCGGTGTTGCGGGCACATTGGTCAGCGACACTATGGCGGACAAGTTCGTTGCGGACACCCGCGCTGAATATAGCCATATACGCGATGCCCGTGCTGGCAAAACGGCAAAGCCGCTCGCCACGTTGGAAGAAGCGCGCGCCAATGCCTTTGAAATCGACGAAAGCCTAAAGCCAGCCGCACCGCAAAAGCCGGGTGTCCATGTCTATGATGATTGGGACTTGGCCGACTTGCGCAATTATATCGACTGGACCCCATTTTTCCGGGCATGGGAATTGCACGGCAATTATCCAGCGATTTTGACTGATGAAATCGTCGGCGAAAGCGCGACCAGCTTATTTGCCGATGCCAATGCGATGCTCGACAAGATCATCAAAGAAAAATGGCTTCGCGCCAAGGGCGTTGCCGGCCTGTGGCCCTGTTCGCGCGATGGCGATGATGTGCTTGTCTATTGCGACAAGACGGAGGCGCATGTCCGCTTACCGTTCTTGCGCCAGCAAATCGCCAAGCGCGAAGGCAAAGCGAACATGTGCTTGGCCGATTTTATTAGCCGCGATGGCGACTGGATTGGCGGATTTGCAGTGACCACGGGCCACGGCATTGAGACGCATTTGGCCGGGTTCAAAGCCAATATGGACGATTATTCAGACATCATGCTGAAGGCGCTGGCGGACCGCTTGGCGGAGGCCTTTGCCGAACGGATGCACGAACATGTCCGCAAGGAATTATGGGGCTATGCCCCCGATGAACAATTCACGCCCGAGGCCCTGAACCGCGAAGAGTATCGTGGCATTCGGCCCGCCCCCGGCTATCCCGCCTGTCCAGACCATAGCCTAAAGCCGACATTGTTCGACCTGCTGGATGCGACGCAGCAAACGGGTATCACTTTGACCGAAAGCTTTGCCATGTTACCAACCGCAGCCGTGAGCGGCCTATATTTCGGCCACCCGCAATCTGAATATTTTGGCGTCGCGCGTATTGGCGATGATCAGGTGTCGGATTATGCAGCGCGGCGTGGGTTGGACCTTGACCGCGCGCGGCAATATTTGCGGCCCAATCTCAACGAGTGAGAAGTCAAGAGTTCTTGACCCTAAGCGCACATCGGGAATGGCCTATAGCCGGTTGAATATAAATCCGGCAAACCAACCGAGCAGCAACGAGACAAGCACCGCTATTGCGCCATAAAATAACGCATAATCCTGCGCCAAAACGGTGACCAATTGTTCGAAGCCGGTTTTGCGTATCCGGACTTCGACATTGTCGTCGGCAACAATCACCCGGCCATCACGAATGAGCAAAGTTTCCGCAGTGTAGATACCGACGGGCACACTAGACGGAATGTTGAGGCGTGCGCGATATAGCACTTGATCGGTGATTTCGACCGTGCCCGCCTCTTGCCGGAAAAGACCGTTGCGGCGATTTAAGTCCACCAGTCCATCGACAAAGCGGCGCTGTTCGGTGGCATTGACCTCCCCGCTGGGCGACAATTGCAGGCGGTCAAGGCCAAGCTCGTAAATCGCTGCCGTTTTGCTGTTGATGATTTGATCTAATGGCCGTGATGACGCGATGGCATAATATGCGGGAACGGACCGGAAATCGGTGCTATCGGCGTTGATCCAGATGCCGGCAATTTTCTGCTTTTCCCGTAAAGTAACGGACCGGGTTGGCCCGCGCAGAACAACTGCGACATCGACTTGCCCGTCTGGCGCCACGCCACGTGGATAGATGATGGCCCCGAATAAAAGCATTTCCGCGCCGGTGAATCCCGATTGAATATTGATTTCCCGTTGCGAGACATCAGGCACCAATTTGGGCACATTTTGCGCGCTTGCCGATATCGGCAGCAAAAACAATATCAGGGCGAATAAACGGATCATAACGCCTGCAACGTGTAGATTTCGTCGGGACGCCAGCCCAGGCCAAGCGCCATGCGGATCGCGACCAGCAGCACGATCGCAGCGAGAAAGAGGCGCAGATATTCTGGCCGCATACGTTGCGCCAGACGCGCGCCGATTTGCGCACCTGTCACACTGCCAATAAGCAAGAACACAGCCAGCACGATATCGACGGCTTTAGTGGTCAAGCTGTGCATCATCGTTGACGCTATTGTGACGAACAAAATCTGGAATAAGGATGTCCCGACCACAACCTGCGCGCCCATCCCCAAAAGATAGAGCATGGCGGGCACCATGATGAAGCCGCCGCCGACGCCAAGCAGCATGGTCATGATACCCGTGATAAAGCCCAATATCAAAGGCGCGATAGGCGAGATATAAAGACCGGAACGATAGAAACGCCAGCGCATTGGCAAATTGGCCACCAACGGATGGTGTCGGCGTTTGGCCGCAGCGACCGGCTTTCCCGCGCGCACGGCAAGGACGTTGGTTAAGCTTTCCTTGGCCATCAAGCCACCGATGCTACCCAACATCAGCACATAAAGGATGTTGATGACGGTATCGATCTGGCCAAGCGCTTCCAATATCTCAAAGATCGCGGCGCCCGCGCCTGTGCCGAATATTCCACCGACCACGAGCACGCCGCCCATCTGGAAATCAACTCCGCCGCGTTTCATATGTGCGAACACGCCCGAGACGCTTGCCCCTGTCACCTGCGTAGATGCAGACGCCGCAGCTACCGCTGGCGGGATACCGTAGAATATGAGCAACGGCGTTGTTAGGAACCCACCACCCACGCCGAACATGCCCGACAACACGCCGACGCCGCCACCCAGAAGGATGATCACCAGCGCATTGACCGACAGATTGGCTATAGGAAGATAAATATCCATGATCGACTATCGCACTCTAACGGCATTTGACGGCAGGATAAAGGCGGGGTTTTAGAAACTGGTGGACAAGGTGATCGTGGGACCACCGCTATGCCGAGCGACGCCACCCTTACCTAGGATTATAAACTAAGATAAGATGCCACAACAACGCAATCGCTCTATTTGTCCCCTTTGCTTGCCATCTTTTGGCCGCTTCGCCATAAGGGATGGCGATGATTGAAACTATAAAACAACCCGCCAAAAACTCTGCATTGCGGGCATTTTTGTCGAGTGAAGCCGCGGGCGGTATTTTGTTAATGGCGGCCGCCGCATTGGCCATGATTATTGCCAATTCGGCTATTGCTGAAAACTATAATGATTTTCTACATTTGGTAATCGGGCCGGAGTTAACACCAAAGCTTGGCCCGATGACCGTCCATCTTTGGATAAATGACGGTCTGATGGCGATTTTCTTTTTGCTCGTCGGGCTGGAGATTAAGCGCGAATTTGTCGACGGGCATTTGTCGACTTGGGCCGACCGCACGCTTCCAATGCTTGCCGCTGCGGCGGGGATGATTGTTCCGGCGATTATTTATCTCACAGTGGTGGGCGGTGATCCTGCATTACAGCGTGGCTGGGCTATACCGGCTGCTACCGACATTGCATTTGCCATTGGCGTGCTTGCGCTGTTGGGCAGCCGAGCTCCCGCTTCTCTGAAACTGTTTCTGACGACGGTTGCCATTGTTGACGACATGGGCGCAGTGGCGATTATAGCTTTATTTTACACGGCCGAGTTGAACATCACCGCGCTGGCCGCAGCTGGCGGCATTTGGCTCGCTATGATGATGCTTAACCGCTTTCGGGTAAATGCCCTTTGGCCATATCTCATCCTTGCGGTCCTGTTATGGTATGCGACATTGTTATCCGGCGTGCACGCCACCATTGCCGGCGTGATGGCGGCATTTGCCATTCCCTTTCGCCGAACGCTTGCTGCGCCTGACGCAGAAGATTCCGCCCTCCACCGGCTAGAGCATGCGCTGGTAAAGCCTGTTGCATTTCTCATCGTACCGGTCTTTGGCTTTGCCAATGCGGGTGTGTCGTTGGCCGGCATCAGCCTTGCTACGCTCGTTGCGCCGCTGCCACTTGGTATCGCGATGGGCCTTTTTTTGGGCAAACAGCTTGGAATTTTCACCAGCGTTTGGATCGTGGTCAAACTAGGCATTGCTGCGCGTCCGTCACATGCAAGCTGGACGCAAGTCTATGGTGTCGCATTGCTGTGCGGTATCGGCTTTACAATGAGCTTATTTATCGGTGGCCTTGCCTTCACTGGCCCGGATCAGGCCGATGATGTCAAAATTGGGGTTCTCATGGGCTCTATACTGTCGGCGATAATTGGGTATCTAATCCTTCGCTTTGCCGCGCCGCAAAAAGATATAATTGAAAGCACGATATGAACCTTCGCACCATCATCCTTCCTTTCGCTTTGCTGGCGTCAGCTAGCGCCACCGTTGCTCCAGCGGCCCCTGCAAGTGTCGCTGCACCGGCGATCTCGATTACCGATATCTCGGACGCATATATCCGGTTGACGCTTGAGGCTGGCACCCATGAAGCGGAGTATGTCGATGCATATTATGGCCCGCCTGCGTTGCAAGCAGCGGCAAAGGAAAATCCGCGGTCACTGGCACAATTGATTATCGAAACCCGCGTGCTGACCGCAGCTATTGATGTGGCCTTACCTTCGATTAAGGTGGTATCGGAGCGCCGTCGCGCAGTTGCGCTGCGTGGAATGCTCATTGCGGCAGATACAAGGTTGCAGATGCTTCAGGGCCGGAAGTTTGCGTTTAATGATGAAGCGCGGGGTCAGTTTGCGACGGTGCCGGAATTAAAACCGCTGGCGTATTATGACGCCATCTTGGCTAATCTTGAAACGCTGATTCCGGGCGATGGCCCACTCTCCGCACGCGTCGATGCCTTTAATGAGCGTTACATCATTCCCAAAGACCGGCTGCAGCCCGTTTTCGATGCGGCCATTGCCGAATGTAAGCGTCGCACGGCGCAATATATCAATTTGCCCGCGGGCGAGACATTCGTGATGGAGTTTGTCACAGGCAAGCCTTGGTCAGGTTATAATTATTATAAGGGCAATTATAAAAGCCTGATCCAGATCAACACCGACTTGCCGATCCGTATTAGTCGCGCGGTCGATCTGGGCTGTCATGAAGGCTATCCAGGTCACCATGTTCTCAACTTGATGGTTGAAGAACAAATGGCGCGCAAAAATGGGTGGAAGGAATATGAAGTTAATCCCCTCTACAGCCCTACCAGCGTATTATCCGAGGGCAGCGCCAATTATGGTATTGATCTGGCCTTTCCTGCGTCGGAACGCTTGGCATTTGAACGCGATATTCTATATCCTATGGCTGGCCTTGATCCCAAATCTGCGCAAGCCTTTTGGCAAATGCAGCAAATGACGGAAGCGCTGTCGGGTGCGCGGTTGACCATTGCTAAAATGTATCTCGATCGTGAAATTACGCGGCCGCAGGCACTCGATTTAACGCAGAAATATCTCTTGCTCTCCCCCGCGCGCGCGGAACAATCGGTGAAGTTCACAGACCATTATCGCAGCTATGTGATCAACTATGGCTGGGGCAAAGATCTGGTCCGCGCATATATTGAACGGGGAAATCCAGATGCGACCGAACGTTGGCTCCGGATGGAGAAAATATTGAGCGAGCCCACCGTGCCAGCGGACTTGCTGCCTTAGTCCAAATGTTTGCCGAACCCAGCGGGCAGGCCATTTGCGTTGCGCGCAGGCAAGGCGAGGCTGAGCAAGGGCGTTGCGCCGCATGATTTTGTCATAGCCAGAAAATTAGGCAACACGATGTCGGCGCTATAAGCAAAAAGGGTGGACATTTCTGCCCACCCTTAAAATTTACGCTCAGTTAAAAGCTATTACAGCTTGCCAACTAATTCCGGCACGACCGTAAACAGGTCTCCGACCAAGCCGATATCGGCAACTTGGAATATCGGCGCGTCTTCGTCTTTGTTGATCGCGATGATTACCTTGGAGTCTTTCATACCCGCCAAATGCTGGATCGCGCCGGAGATACCGACCGCGACATATATTTCGGGAGCAACGATCTTACCCGTTTGGCCAACTTGATAGTCATTAGGCACAAAGCCGGCGTCCACGGCGGCACGGCTTGCGCCAACGCCTGCACCTAGCTTGTCAGCCAATGGCAAGATGGTTGCCGCGAAGGTTTCCGCATCCTTCAACGCACGGCCGCCCGATACGATGATCTTGGCAGAGGTGAGTTCAGGGCGTTCTTGCTTGGCGATTTCTGCCGACAGAAATGATGACGTACCGGCATCGCCTGTGCTTGCAACCGCGTCAATCGTCGCCGAACCACCGGTTTCTTGTGCCTTGGCAAAGGCCGTGCCGCGCACGGTGATGACCTTCTTGGCATCCGACGATTGCACCGTGGCAATTGCGTTACCGGCATAGATCGGACGCGTGAACGTATCTGCGCTCTCAACCGACAGAATGTCGGAGATTTGCATGACATCGAGCAAGGCAGCCACGCGTGGCGCGATATTCTTACCATTTGATGTGGCTGGCGCGAGGAATGCGTCATGGGTTGCCATCAAAGACGCAACCAAGGGTGCGACATTCTCCGCCAATTGCTGCGCATATATAGCGTCATCGGCAACATGCACGGTGCTAACGCCAGCAATCTTTGCAGCCTGTTCGGCGACCGCGCCGCAGCCTGCGCCCGCAACGAGGATATGTACTTCGCCCAATTGCGATGCAGCGGTGACGACGGCCAATGTTGCATCCTTTAACGATGCATTGTCATGTTCGGCATAAACGAGGGTCTTCATGCGGCCACTCCCATTTCCTTGAGCTTTGCAACCAACGCATCAACGTCGGCAACCTTGATACCCGCGCTGCGCACGGGTGGCTCTACAACCTTCAACGTTTTGAGGCGCGGGCTGACGTCAACGCCATAATCGGCAGGTGATTTCTGAGCGAGCGGCTTTGACTTTGCCTTCATGATGTTCGGCAAGGACGCGTAACGTGGCTCATTCAAGCGCAGGTCGGTCGTAATGATCGCTGGCATCTTCAACGCTACGGTTTGCAGACCGCCATCGACTTCGCGTGCGACATGCACTTCATCGCCCGATATATTTACCGTATTGGCAAAAGTGCCCTGCGGACGACCGGTCAGTGCGGCGAGCATTTGGCCGGTCTGGTTGCTATCATCGTCAATGGCTTGCTTGCCAACAATGACGAGGCCAGGCTGTTCTTCTTCGACAATCTTTGCAAGGATCTTCGCAACGCCCAATGGCTCGACATCTTCAGCAATCACCAAGATTGCGCGATCCGCGCCCATGGCCAATGCGGTGCGCAGCGTTTCTTGCGCCTTGTCCGGTCCAATCGACACCGCGATCACTTCGGTCGCAATGCCCTTTTCACGCAAACGCAACGCTTCTTCGACGGCGATTTCGTCAAACGGGTTCATGCTCATTTTGACATTTGCCAAATCAACACCCGAACCATCCGGCTTAACCCGCGGTTTTACGTTATAATCGATGACCCGCTTAACGGGGACGATGATCTTCATGTGCTCATCCTTCCATACCGACTCAAAAAGGCAATTGGATGCCTGCTTAATCTGATGCGCCTATGCTTACCGGTTACGTGAACGTCAAGTGCCTGATCTATGCATCCTGCCAAGCTTTAAATAGGCTGAGGGTTCTCGCATCTTGCAAGAACCGTCAGCCATGAATTTATGCCGCCTTGCGAACTTCCGCGACAATTTTCTCCGCCGCATCGCCCAAGTCGTTGGCCGACACGATAGGCAGACCGCTATTGGCGAGGATATCCTTGCCCTGCTGCACATTGGTGCCTTCCAAGCGCACCACGAGCGGCACTGACAGGTTCACTTCTTTAGCTGCCGCAACGATGCCGTCGGCGATGATGTCGCATTTCATGATGCCGCCGAAGATGTTGACCAGAATACCCTTTACGGCGGGGTCCTTCAGAATGATCTTGAACGCGGCCGTTACCTTTTCCTTCGATGCGCCGCCGCCGACGTCGAGGAAGTTGGCAGGGAATTCACCGTTTAGCTTGATGATGTCCATCGTTGCCATGGCAAGACCTGCGCCATTGACCATGCAGCCAATGTTGCCGTCGAGTTTAATATAAGCAAGATCATATTCCGAAGCTTCAACCTCGGCAGGGTCTTCCTCGGTCAAATCGCGCAGTTCGGCGAGGTCCTTGTGCCGGAACATCGCATTGCCGTCAAAACCGACCTTGGCATCGAGCACAAGAAGTTCATCGCCATTCTTGCCTTCGCAAACCGCCAACGGATTGATTTCGATCTGTTCGGCATCGGTGCCGATGAACGCGTTGTAAAGGCCGGCAAGCACTGTTTGCGCTTGCTTGGCCAGATCACCCGTCAGGCCAAGCGCCTTGGCAACGCTGCGGCCATGATGGGGTTGCAGGCCAGCGGCCGGATCAATGACGATGGTGTGGATCTTCTCGGGGCTGTCATGTGCCACGTCTTCGATATTCATGCCGCCTTCGGTCGACGCCACGACGGCAATACGGCTCGTCGCGCGGTCGACGAGCAAAGCGAGGTAGAATTCCTGCTTAATGTCGGCGCCATCAGTGATGTAGAGGCGATTGACCTGCTTGCCTTCGGGGCCAGTCTGGATTGTCACCAGCGTGTTGCCGAGCATGTCTTTTGCATGGGCCTCAACCTCATCCAGATTGAAGGCCAAGCGCACGCCGCCCTTTGCATCGGGTCCAAGCTCCTTGAACTTGCCCTTGCCGCGTCCACCGGCATGAATCTGGGATTTCACCACATAAAGCGGGCCAGGAAGTTGTTTCGCGGCGGCAACCGCCTCCTCCACGCTCAACGCCGCAATGCCGGCAGGCACAGCCACACCGAATTTTGCGAGCAGTTCTTTGGCCTGATATTCATGGATATTCATGGGAGATTGCATCCTTGCAAATGGAAAGTATCGCCGGTCGCTTAAGCACAGAAGGGCATTGAATGGAAGGGCTTGCGCTCATGTTTTTTGGTTCACGCACAGGGGCAGAGCGTGCGGAGAATCTATACTAATTTTTGCGTCATTCACGCATCTGCGTGCAAAAATTCAATGTAATAAATCGAGGGCAAGCAATTCACGACGAAGTGAATTGGCGTCCATAAAGTGATGGGCAACAAAACCGTTTTGGCGCGCGCTGATGACATTGTCATGATTATCATCGATAAAAATGGCCTCGCCCGGCTTTAGTCCGAAACGCTGCAACGCCAGCGCGTAAATGGCTGGGTCCGGCTTCACCAATTTTTCGACTCCTGATACAATTATGTCCTGAAAACGGTCGAATATCGGCTGTGTCGGACGGAAACTATCCCAGAATTCTGCGCCGAAATTGGTGATCGCAAATAACGGCACATCGCGTTCGGCGAGTTCCTCTACAATCTCCAGCGACCCTGTGATGGGCCCGGGAATGGTTTCATTGAAACGGCTGGCGTAAGCCGCAATCCAAGCTGCATATTTTGGAAATTCAGCGACCCGCTCGGCAACCATATCGTCCAAAGCGCGACCTGCATCATGCTGAAAATGCCATTCGGGGGTTACAACATGCGCAACGAAATATTCCAGCTCGTCCTTGTCCGTGATCAGCTTTGCAAAAAGATGCCTGAGATCCCATTCGAATAGTACTTTGCCGACATCAAAGACCACATTGCTTATTTTAGTCATGCATTTCGCCTCTTCAAGGGATGGACTTAAGTGGAATCAAGGCGCAAAAAAACCGCCCGCGAATCAGATTCGGAGCGGCATTTTGCCTGTTCTAACTGCCCGCATAGCGCAGGCAGGACCAAATTAACCCTGGCGCGCCTTGAAGCGTGGCTGGGTCTTGTTGATGACATAAGTGCGGCCACGGCGACGAATCACGCGGTTATCGCGATGGCGGCCCTTGAGCGACTTCAGAGAATTAACGACTTTCATCGGATTTACCCGTCTAATAAATGCATAAAGCTTGAATTGAAGGCGCGCTCCTATGGGTCGGGCTGCGGAAAGTCAAGCGCGATTGGCGCATCTTTGCGGATTCAGCCTCCACACATCGCTTGATATGGTAAAGGACGGGCCTAAGGATAATTGCATGATGAAAATTGCTCGATTTTTGCCGCTTTTGACATTTTCTGCGTTGACCGCTTGCGTCGTGCCAACGGGACCTGTTGAGGTGACGCGCTACAACCGCGCGGCCGAAGGCGTCCCTTATGGCACGGGAAGTTTTGCAGTCACGCTTGTGGGCGAATCGGCTTCGGACCGGTCTCTTGCTGGGTCGCCATATCTGGCCGCTGTTGCACGCGAAATGCAGCGAATCGGCTATCGGGCTAATAGCGGAAATTCCGCCGTGATTGCCGAAGTGCGTTTTGGCGCAACTGAGGTTCGTCCCGGCCGCCGCGCGCCTGTGTCGGTTGGCGTCGGGGGGTCGACGGGTAGCTATGGTTCGGGCGTTGGTGTTAGCCTTGGTTTCAATCTGGACAATGGGTCATCAGCGCAGTTACAATCCAGCTTGGCGGTCCGCATTGTCCGGCGCAGCGACCAGGTGGTGATTTGGGAGGGCACGGCCGTGCAACTTGCCAAAGCAGGTTCACCCGCCGCGCAACCGGGGGTTGCCGCATCAAAATTGGCCGAAGCCTTGTTTAAGGACTTCCCCGGCGTGTCGGGGGAGACTATCCGCGTGCCATAAATTTAATTGCGAGAGCGAACCCAAAATGCCGATTATTGACATCAATGCCGCCTTCGACAGCGGCAATATTATCGTTCATGCCGTCGATGGTAATGTTGCAACGCTTGGCATCCGCCAGGATAAGGATTCGGAGTTCGCGCAATGGTTCCACTTCCGCGTGGCATGCACTGCTGGCGAAGAACTGGAGTTGCGGATTACCGGACTGGAAAGCAGCGCCTATCCCGGTGGCTGGCCCGATTACCGCGCCTGTGTTTCCGAAGACCGGGATTATTGGGGGCGCGCCGATACGACCTATGACAAGGCAAAAGATGGCGGCGCCTTGACCATCCGTTATACCCCCGCAAGCGATCTTGCATGGTTTGCCTATTTCGCACCCTACAGCATGGAACGGCACCATGACCTCATCGCCGAGACTGCGTCGCTTGAGGGCGTAACCTATCGCTGCCTCGGCCACAGCATCGAAGGCCAGCCGATTGATTGCCTTGAAATGGGCGATGGTGACACGCAGGTCTGGCTCTATGCGCGGCAGCATCCCGGTGAAACTCAGGCCGAATATTGGATGGAAGGTGCCATCGATATGCTGACGGACTTAAGCGACCCGCACACACGCGTTCTGCTAGAAAAATGCCGCTTCCATATCGTGCCCAACTGCAATCCGGACGGAAGCTGTCGCGGGCATTTGCGCACCAATTATCTGGGCGTCAACCTGAACCGTGAATGGGCCGAACCGTCCGCGGAGCGTAGCCCCGAAGTGTTGGCTATCCGCAAGGCAATGGATGAATTAGGCGTGCATTGGGCCATGGACGTGCATGGCGACGAAGCCATTCCAGCCGCGTTTATGGCAGGGTTTGAAGGCATTCCTTCATGGACGGATAATCAGGGTGATCGCTACAATGCCTTCATCAATCGCCTTTCGGCGCGGACCCCTGATTTCCAGACAGAGCTGGGTTATACCAAGGCCGGTCCGGGCAAAGCCAATCTGTCGATGTCGACTAACCAATTGGCGGAGCGTTTTGGACCTTCGCACCAATGCGTCGCGATGACGCTTGAAATGCCTTACAAGGACACCGTGCACGGCAATGATCCCGACCAAGGCTGGTCCCCCGAACGTTGCCGCTTGCTCGCCCGCGAATGCCTCGCGACCTTGGCGGAGATGGTGTAAACATCATTGCAACCGTGGCTTCGTTTAAAATCTCTTCATCGATTTCATGACCTTGGCGATATGACCAACTTGCGTTAGGGCCCGACCAAACAATTTAGGAATCCAAATATGCCGAAACTCATCCTCATCCGTCACGGCCAATCTCAGTGGAATCTGGAAAACCGGTTCACCGGCTGGTGGGATGTAGATGTCACCGAAAAAGGCGCTGCTGAGGCTTGGGCAGCGGGAGAGCTGATGAAGGCGAAGGGCATATGGCCGGACACTGCCTTTACCAGCGTGCAGACACGGGCCATCAAGACCTTGAATCTCGCGTTGGAGGCCATGGGGCGTTTGTGGGTTCCGGTGACCAAGAATTGGCAATTGAACGAACGGCATTATGGCGGGCTAACTGGCCTAGATAAGGCAGAGACAGCGGCGAAGCATGGCGAGGATCAGGTGAAGATCTGGCGCCGCAGTTTCGACATTCCGCCGCCGCCGCTTGCGGCAGGGTCGCCATATGACCTTTCATCTGATCCGCGTTATGCCGGCATTGATATTCCGGCGTCTGAAAGCCTGAAAGACACAATTAATCGCGTTTTGCCATATTGGGAAAGCGCGATTGTGCCGGAGTTACAGGCCGGAAAAACCGTTTTGATTTCGGCGCATGGCAATAGCCTGCGCGCGCTCGTCAAGCATCTGTCGGGAATCTCCGATGCCGATATTAACGGCTTGGAAATCCCGACGGGGCAGCCAATCGTGTATGAATTGGACGACCATCTGAACGGTGAATATCACTATCTTTCAGCGCGATAGGTTCACTTTAAGCTGCATTTAAGTGCTGGGGCGGTTAACGCCGTGTTGCTGGATTGCGCCTTTTGCACCACAAGGCTAAGGCCATTGCCATCGAATTTGTCAGGGGAGTGACACATGACCGACGCAGCGCCGCTCATTGGCATCATCATGGGAAGCCGTTCGGACTGGGAGACGATGCGAGAAGCCTCGGCGACGCTGACTGCGCTGCACATTCCGCATGAATGCAAAGTGGTGTCTGCGCATCGCACGCCCGAACGTCTTTATGATTATGCCAAAACTGCCGCAGGTCGTGGTCTGAAATGCATTATCGCGGGCGCAGGCGGTGCGGCGCATCTGCCGGGCATGGCAGCGTCGATGACGCGCCTTCCCGTGCTGGGCGTGCCGGTACAATCCAAGGCGCTAGACGGCATGGATAGCCTTTTATCCATCGTGCAAATGCCCGCTGGAATTCCGGTTGGCACATTGGCAATCGGCAAAGCGGGCGCAACAAACGCGGCGCTTTTGGCGGCAGCGATGCTGGCGAATGAAGATGCCGCGCTGGCCGAACGGTTGGACACCTGGCGCACGGCGCAGACGGCTTCGGTCGCCGAAACGCCCGAATAAGGTTCATTTATGGCGGCGTTACCTCCGGGATCGACTATTGGCATATTGGGCGGTGGTCAGCTTGGCCGCATGCTGGCGACTGCTGCTGCGCAATTGGGTTATCGCTGCCATATTTACACGCCACCGGGGGACAATGTCGCATGCGATGTTGCGGCCGATCACACCATATCCGAATATGATGACCCGGAGGCGCTGAAGGCGTTTGCAACAGCCTGCGACGTGGTAACCTTTGAATTTGAAAATGTGCCCGTGACGCCGCTTGAATCGATCGCAGGCCTTGTGCCGGTGTATCCGCCGCTTAAGGCGCTTGAAGTGGCGCAGGATCGCGCCGCCGAAAAGCAGTTTGTCCGCGGCATTGGTGGGAAAACGGCGGAGTTTGCAGTAGCGCAGGACGAAGGCGCTGTATCCGACGCGATTGAAGCTGTTGGCATACCCTGCATCCTTAAAACCATACGCATGGGCTATGATGGCAAGGGCCAGTCGCGGATCATGGGTGATGGCGACATAAAGGGTGCGTGGCAAAGCACAGGCGGGCAGCCGCTGATCGCCGAAGCCATGGTGTCGTTTGATGCGGAATTTTCCGTGATATTAGTCCGCGGCCAAGACGGTGAAATCCGTTTTTGGGACAGTTCGCGCAACGTGCATGTCGACGGCATTTTGGCGACATCGACTTTGCCGTCCGGGCCGTTGGTTGAAAGCCAGCAACAAGCGGCGCGTGATATGGCAGCGGCTGTTGCATCGGCGCTGGATTATGTCGGCGTGTTTACCGCCGAATTCTTCGCTAGCGCGCAAGGACCCTTATTCAACGAAATAGCGCCTCGCGTGCATAATAGCGGGCATTGGACCATCGAAGGTGCGGCCACCAGCCAGTTTGAGAACCATATCCGTGCCATTTGCGGACTGCCCTTAGGTGCCACAGAAACGATTGCTGTGCGGGTTGAAATGGAAAATTTGCTTGGCGCAGATGGCGATAATTTTGAACAAATTTTAGCAGATCCTGCGGCACATCTGCATCTATATGGCAAGGCCGAAGCAAGACCTGGCCGAAAAATAGGCCACGTCACCCGCTTGTATAGGTGAGAAAAAGTCGGCAAGACGGCGGCATGAATCATCCCGAAATCGTTCTTGTCCTCGCCCGCGCCGCAAATGGAACAATCGGAAAGGATGGCGGCATGCCATGGCATATCCCCGCCGACCTGCGCCATTTCAAACAAGTCACCAAGGGGCGACCCATGATCATGGGCCGTAAGACCTTTGACAGCCTGCCGGGCTTGCTGGATGGCCGCCGCCATATCGTGTTAACCCGCGACCTTGATTGGGAGGAAGATGGTGCCGAAGTTGTACATTCGGTCGAGGAGGCATTGAAGCGGGCCAATGGGCCGCATGTCTGCGTCATTGGTGGCGCAGAAATTTATAGTCTATTCCTGCCGCTGGCGGACCGCGTTGAACTTACCGAAATCGCTGCCAGCCCAGACGGTGACGCGATAGTGCCCGCGTTAGATATGGCAGTCTGGCAAGAAATTGCGCGGGAGAGCCATGCTGCGCAAGGCGGCACGCCCGCTTATGATTTTGTAACATTAGTGCGACGGGTCGTGACCTAAACATCGGCGCCATAGGGGGATTATGCGTAAAAAAATCTGGATACCGGCGACGTTGATTGCCGCGGCGGCTATTGGCTTTTTCGGCATTGCACCTGGCTATGTCGAAGGGGCAATGAACCAGATTGATGGCAAACCGCTGATTGCGGTCAGCGACGAAGCCAAGGCCTTGCACAAGACGCTGAACATCGTTGACCTGCACAGCGACACTTTGATGTGGAACCGCGATCTTAATGAGAGCGCGTCGCGCGGTCATATGGATTTGCCACGTTTGCAAGAAGGCAATGTCGCGCTGCAATTATTCTCGTCTGTGACAAAGACGCCGAAGAACCAGAATTATGATGGCAATGGGGCTGACACTGACAACATTACCTTATTGACCATTGCGCAGCTGCAACCCGTGAAGACTTGGAGCTCGTTGGTTGAGCGGTCGTTATATCATACACAAAAACGTGATGCGGCGGTTGCGGGATCGAACGGGTCGATCAACGCTGTCGATACCGCAGGCCAATTAGATGCCTTACTAGCCGCGCGGCAGAAAGATAAGCGGGCCGTCGGGGCGATGCTGACCATTGAAGGTCTTCAAAATCTGGAAGGGAAGGCAGCCAATCTGGACCGGCTGTATGACGCTGGTTTTCGTATGGCGGGGCTAACCCATTTCTTTGACAATGAACTTGCGGGTTCGATGCATGGCCTGAAAAAAGGGGGGCTAACCCCTTTTGGCCGTGACATTGTTCGGCGGATGGAGGCGAAGGGTATGATCATCGACATCGCCCATTTGTCACATAAAGGTGTTGCAGAAGTGCTGGCCATGGCCACCCGGCCGGTCGTATCCAGCCATGGCGGCGTGCAGGCGACCTGCAAGGTCAACCGCAACTTGACCGATGATGAAGTGCGCGGTGTGGCCAAAACGGGCGGCATCATCGGCATCGGTTATTGGGACGGCGCCTTGTGCGACACAAGCCCGCGCGCGGCAGCCAAAGCTATGAAGCATGTCCGCGATTTGGTGGGCATCCAATTTGTCGCCTTGGGATCCGATTATGATGGCGCGACCACCGTACGGTTCGACACCTCGCAATTGGTTCAGGTTACACAAGCCTTGATGGAAGAAGGCTTCACAGCAGCCGAAATCCGGGCCGTCATGGGTGAAAACGCGCTGCGCGTCATCCGCGCTGGCTTGGTGCCAAGGGCGGGCAAGGCGCTATGATTCCTCGCCTCTCTGCCAAAGACCGCATGCCCGATGCCTTACGCTGCGGCGTGGTGGCTTTGGGCAATTTTGACGGCTTTCATCTCGGGCATCAAGCGGTCGCGGGTGAAGCCATTGCGCAGGCGAAGGCGGCCGGCCGTCCAGCCATCATCGCGACATTTGACCCGCACCCCGTGCGTTTTTTTGCGCCGCAATCGCCCTGGTTCCGGCTGACGACGCTCGACCAAAGGCAGCGGCTTTTCGAAGATGCGGGCGCCGATGCCATGATGGTGTTTGATTTTGATGCTGAACTGGCGGCTACCAGCGCGGAAGATTTCATTGTAAAATTGCTCATTGAGCGACTTGGGATTTCGGCTGTTGTTACAGGCGAGGATTTTACCTTTGGTAAAGCGCGTGGCGGCAATATCGATGTGCTGCGGCAAATAGGTGGCGCGCACGATCTTTCCTCGACGGCCATGGGCCCCGTGGTCGATGATGCAGGCATCATCTCCTCAAGCCGCATCCGCGCTGCGTTGCAAGATGGCGACTGCGCAACCGCCACTGCCTTGCTGACGCGACCCTTTACCGTCCAAGGCGTTGTCCAGCATGGGGACAAAAATGGTCGTCTTCTGGGCTTTCCCACCGCCAATATCGACATGGGCCATTATTTACGCCCGCGTTACGGCATTTATGCGGTGAAGGGCCGCTTGCCCGATGGCCGGGTTTTGAACGGCGCGGCAAATTTGGGCATCCGTCCAACCTTTGATCCGCCCAAGGAATTGCTTGAACCGCATTTTTTCGATTTTGCCGAAGATTTATATGGGCAAAGTATCGAAATCGAATTTCACGCCTTCATTCGTGGCGAGGCGAAATTTGACAATCTCGATGCGCTTATGGCGCAGATGGCAAAGGATTGTGATCAGGCGCGCGCCATTTTGGCGTGACGCTCCAATGGGACGGTGTGAACCATTGCTGGCTTGGCATCCTTGCGCTCAAATAGTTGTCTAAAGCGCCAACCTCCCCTAAGCACCCGCACGATATGACTAAAACTGCTGACTCACCGAAACAAGATTATCGCGACAGCGTCTTCTTGCCCAAAACTGACTTTCCGATGAAGGCTGGCCTTCCGCAGAAGGAACCGGGTATTTTGGCGCGCTGGCAGGCGGCCGATTTCTACGCCGAATTGCGCAATCGTCGCCGTGGGCGGGAGAAGTTCATCCTGCATGATGGCCCGCCTTATGCCAATGGTGACATGCATATCGGTCATGCGCTGAACCATATTCTGAAAGACATGGTTGTCCGCACGCAGACTCTACTTGGCAAAGATGCGCCTTATGTCCCCGGATGGGATTGCCATGGCTTGCCCATTGAATGGAAGGTCGAGGAGCAATATCGCAAGAAAAAGCTCAACAAGGACGAAGTCCCCGCAGTTGAATTCCGCGCCGAATGCCGCGCTTATGCACAGCATTGGGTCGATACACAGCGCGAACAATTGAAGCGGCTAGGCATCAATGCCGATTGGGACAATCCCTATCTGACGATGGATTTTCAGGCTGAGGCAACGATTGTTTCGGAACTGCTGAAGTTTGCCGAAAGCGGTCAGCTCTATCGCGGCGCCAAGCCCGTCATGTGGTCGCCGGTTGAAAAGACCGCCTTGGCCGAGGCCGAGATTGAATATGAGGACATCACATCGACGCAAATCGATGTGGCGTTTGAGATTGTCGACGCGCCGAACGAGCCTTCTTTAGTTGGCGCGTTTGCGGTGATCTGGACGACAACACCTTGGACCATTCCGGTCAATCAGGCCTTGGCTTACGGGCCAGACGTTGAATATGTCGTTTCTGAGGTGGCTGGCCGCCGCTATATTTATGCCCTTGATCTTGAACATGCATTCTTGTCTCGACTAGGCGTCGAGTCTGTTGATCGGGGCCATGGAACGCTTAAGGCTGGGGCGCTTGCTGATGCCACCGTCCGCCACCCGATGCATAAGCTCGATGGTTTCTTCGCGAAGCCCCGCCCGATGCTCGCGGGAGATTTCGTCACCACCGACAGCGGCACGGGCCTTGTCCACATGGCACCTGATCATGGTGAGGATGACTTTGACCTATGCAAGGCCAATGGCATTGAACCGGTCTTCGCGGTTGAGGGCGATGGCAAATATCGCGCCGACTGGCTCTGGCTGGGCGGTGAAGGCAGCGTCATCAACCCCAAATTCAATGCGCCGGATGGCCCGATTTGCACCGCACTGCATGATGCTGGCGGCTTGCTCGCGGCGTCGGCGGATTACAAGCACAGCTATCCGCACTCATGGCGGTCAAAGGCGAAGGTCATCTATCGCTGCACCCCGCAATGGTTTGTGCCGATGGACAAAGCCAGCGCCGATGGCACGCTGCGCGACAAGGCAATGACCGCGATTTCGGAAACCCGCTGGGTTCCGGAAAAGGGCCAGAACCGCATCACCGCAATGGTCGAAGGCCGCCCCGACTGGGTGCTGTCGCGTCAGCGCGCCTGGGGCGTGCCGATCACTTTGTTCGTCGACCGCAAGTCCGGCCAGTATCTCTGCGACGCAGGTGTTAACGCGCGTATCATCGCGGGAGTACGTGAGATGGGCGTCGATGCCTGGTCCGATGAACGCGCACAGGCATATTTGGGCAGCGATTATGCCTTGGCCGATTATGAGCGCGTCACTGACATTCTAGACGTCTGGTTCGATTCCGGCTGCACCCATGCATTTGTGCTCGAAAGCGGGCGCTGGCCCGACCTGCAATGGCCTGCGGATCTCTATCTGGAAGGCAGCGACCAACATCGTGGTTGGTTCCAATCAAGCTTGCTGCAAAGTTGCGGTACGCGGGGCCGGGCGCCTTATAACGCCGTGCTAACACATGGTTTTACCATGGATCAAAAGGGCATGAAAATGTCCAAGTCCTTGGGCAATACCATCAACCCGTTGGATCTGATGCGCGACAATGGCGCGGATATTTTGCGGCTATGGGCGCTAACCGTAGACTTCACCGAGGATCATCGCATTGGCAAGGAAATCCTCGCCGGTGTGTCCGACCAATATCGCAAATTGCGCAACACCTTCCGTTATTTGCTGGGCGCGCTCGATGGGTTTTCCGATGCGGAAAAGGTTGCCGTCAAAGATATGCCGGAGCTGGAGCGTTATATGCTCCATCTGCTCGCCGACATGGACGCGAAGTTGAAGGCGGCGGTCAATGACTTTGACTTTAACACTTATGTCCGCTTGCTGACCGAGTTTTGCAACGAAGATCTGTCGGCCTTCTTCTTCGATATCCGCAAAGATTGCCTCTATTGCGATGCCGCGACTGATCCGAAGCGGATGGCGTATCGAACGGTGCTCGACATATTGTTCCACGCGTTGGTGAGATATGCCGCGCCTGTGCTTGTGTTCACCAGCGAAGAAGTCTGGCAGTCTCGGCTCCCCGATGCGGACAGCGTGCATTTCTCGGAATGGCCCGATGTTGATGCTGGTTGGATTGATAAAATATTGGCGGTAAAATGGGCGAACATTAGGGGAAGCCGTATGCTGGCAAACGAGCGGATCGAACCTATGCGCCGCAACAAGGAAATCGGCTCAAGTCTGGAAGTCGAATATAGCTACCCGGGTGATCCCGGCGAAATCGACCTAGCCGAAGTGTTCATCGTGTCTGCGGTGCATCATGGTCGCGAGGAGGATGCAGTCAAAACCACCAACCACAAATGCGGTCGTTGCTGGCGGCATCTTCCCGAGGTTGTAGACGACGGGGCATTGTGCGGTCGGTGTGCGGATGTTGTTGGGGAATAACCGCACTCCCTTGATCGTCATCCTGAACTTGTTTCAGGATAACGCACGGCGGCAGTTTGTCATGCTGAAACAAGTTCAGCATGACGCGAAATTGAGTTAGGACGCGCTCATGAATCCGAACCCCAAATTCCGCCTTCAGGGGCTCCTGCTCGCGAGCCTCGTGTTCATCGCCGATCAAATCGTGAAATTCGCGATGCTCGGGCCATTGCAGTTGAAAGAGCGGGGCGTCATTCACATCGTGTCGTTTTTCGACCTGCGCTACGCCGAAAATCGCGGCGTTTCGATGAGTTTCCTAACCGCCGACAGTGACGGCGAACGCTGGGCACTGGTTGCGCTTACTACGGTGATTGCGGTCGGCGTAGGCGTATGGATGTGGCGCGAAAAATTGCGCGGCGACGTGCTGGCCTTGTCGTTGGTTTTGGGCGGTGCACTTGGGAACATCGTTGATCGGACGCGTTATGGCTATGTTGTGGATTATGCCGATCTGCATTTTGGTGCGTTCCGGCCCTTTTATATATTCAACCTGGCCGACGCCTGTATCAGCATAGGTGTATTGATATTGCTTGCCCGTTCGTTCCTGATAGGTGACAAGGAAACCGATCGCGGCCCTGATGTTCAGGAACCTGCAAGCAAAGCCGACATAGTGGAGAAGTCATGAAGCGGATATATATCTTAGCAGCAGCATCAGTTGCTATTCTTGCGCTTGCGGGCTGCGGAACGACCAGCATTTATGATCGCGAACGCCCTGACGAATTTGCAGTAAGCCGGGCAAAGCCAATCGAAGTCCCTAAGACCTTCACCTTGCCAACGCCGACCCCTAACGCGCCGCGTCCGCAGGATGGCGACACTCAGCAGCAGGTTTTGGACGCCATGTTTGGCGGCGCTGCGTCTACAACTGCTCCCCGCCCGTAATTTGGCCTGAAAATGGATATATATATGAACACAAAGCCTGTCCTTCTTGCCTTTACGATGCTGGCGCTTCCTTTGTTGTCGGGATGTGGGTCGATGGGTAGTTTATTGGGCGGCAATCAGTCGGCTGCACCGTCTGTTAGCCGCGCCGCTCCCTTGGTGGTTCCGCCTGACTTTGCGCTTGAACCGACCGCGGTATCGGCCATTCGCCCTGCGGAAGCTGGTCAGGAGCAGGCTCTGGAGGCTTTGTTTGGCGGCACCGCAACACGTTCCGCTGCTGAACGCGCGATTTCGACGACGTCGGGCGCTGCCGAATTGGGCATTCGTTCATCGGTCGGTGATCCGCAGACTACCACCGTCAATAAAGGCAGCATCACGCGCGATATCATCGCCGCCCCCGAAGGTGACGGCCAAACCGCGCAGGCGATTATTCCAGGGTAATGCCGTGACAGCAGCGCGCTCTTAAGCGCTCACGCTGGCTTCCTCAACGCCTGCGCTGTTGTGGCGTAGCGCTTTCAAAACGGTTTCGACGATCTGCGGCGCATTGAGGCCCGCCTCGTCATATTGCTTTTGCGGGCTGTCATGCTCTTGGAAGATATCGGGCAGGCGCATGGTACGGATTTTTAGGCCCGTGTCCATCAGGCCGGCGTCGCTCGCTAGAGTTAAAACATGCGCGCCAAGACCACCAACGGACGCTTCTTCGACCGTCACAACAACTTCATGCGTGGCGATGATCTGACGGATCATTTTTTCGTCCAGCGGCTTGGCAAAACGCAAGTCCGCAACGGTTGTGCTAAGGCCCTTTGCGTCCAGCGTGTCCGCTGCCTTCATGGCCTCGGCCAGACGGGTGCCGAGCGAGAGGATCGCGACCTTTTTGCCTTCACGAACGATGCGGCCTTTCCCGATTTCGAGCTGCTGCGGCACTTCTGGTAACGGAACGCCCGTGCCATTGCCGCGCGGATAACGAAAAGCGATTGGACCGCTGTCGTGCAAAACGGCGGTGTAGGTCATATGGACTAACTCCGCCTCATCGGCAGGTGACATGACGACCATATTTGGCAGGGTCGCAAGATAGGTGATGTCGAAAGACCCGGCGTGGGTGCTGCCATCGGCGCCGACCAAACCAGCGCGGTCGATGGCAAAACGTACAGGCAGATTCTGGATCGCGACATCGTGCACTACTTGATCGTAAGCACGTTGTAGGAAGGTTGAATAAATCGCGCAGAAGGGACGCATGCCTTGCGCGGCGAGGCCAGCGGCGAAGGTCACGGCATGCTGTTCCGCGATGCCCACATCGAAGGAGCGTTCGGGGTGTGCGGCGGAGAATTTGTCGACGCCTGTCCCGCCGGGCATAGCGGCCGTGATAGCGCAGATTTTAGGATCGGTTTCCGCCAGCTTCGCCAGCGTTTCACCAAACACGTTCTGATAGGCAGGCGGACCGCCACCGGGGCCTTTGTCTTGCTTGCCTGTGACAACGTCGAATTTTACCACGCCATGATATTTGTCAGCAGCGGCTTCAGCAGGGGCATAGCCCTTGCCCTTTTGCGTAACGACATGGATCAGGACCGGACCCTCAGCATTGTCGCGGACATTTTCGAGGACGGGGATCAGCTGGTCTAGATTATGGCCGTCAATGGGGCCGACATAATAAAAGCCAAGCTCTTCAAACAAGGTTCCGCCCATCGCCATGCCACGGGCGAATTCTTCGGCCTTTGACGCTGCAGTATAGATACGGCGCGACAAGCGTTTTGCGAGTTTGCTCGCGAGGCTGCGCAGGCCTAGATACTCGCTAGAGGAAACCAAGCGCGACAGATAAGCGGACAGGCCACCCACTGGCGGTGCAATCGACATATCATTATCGTTCAGGATGACGACCAAGCGGTTGCCTGCGGCTTGCGCGTTATTCATCGCCTCATAAGCCATGCCAGCTGACATGGACCCATCGCCAATGACAGCAATAGCTTTGCCGGGCTTGCCAGCGATCTTGTTAGCCACGGCAAAGCCCAAAGCTGCGGAAATCGACGTTGAGCTATGAGCGGCGCCGAACGGATCATATTCGCTTTCGCTCCGCTTCGTGAAGCCCGAGAGACCCCCGCCCGTGCGTAAGGTGCGGATACGGTCGCGGCGTCCGGTGAGGATTTTGTGCGGATAGCATTGATGGCCTACATCCCAGACTAACCGGTCATCGGGCGTGTTGAACACATAATGGATGGCCGTGGTCAACTCCACAACCCCAAGCCCCGCACCCAAATGACCACCCGTGACAGATACGGCAGAAATGGTTTCGGCGCGCAACTCGTCAGCAAGCTGACGAAGCTGCGATGCGGCAAGGTTACGAAGGTCCGAGGGCACTTTAACCGTATCAAGTAACGGCGTGTCAGGCGAATGAGTCATGCTTTAAGCTTAGCGGTGTTTTATCGGGCTGTCGAACGGGTAATTGCGGATATTTCAATCACAATCGGCACATTTGCCGCGCACTTCGATAACGGGACGCACTTGCGCAAAGCCGGCATGTTCCGCCGCTGCACGCACGTTCATAGTCAAGGCATCATCGTCAATATGCGTTGCGGTGCCGCAGCTATCGCAAATCAGGAAAATGCAATCATGCAAGCATCCCGGGTGCGAGTTGGCGATATAGGCATTCGCGCTTTCCACGCGGCGCGCGAGGTTCGTCGCCACAAAAAGGTCCAAGATGCGATACACGCTGTTGGGGGCAACGCGTTTGCCACGCTTTTGCGACACGAGATCAGCAATATCATATGCGGACGCCGGCTTTTCAAAGGTTGCGAGTACCGCGAAAATATCTGACCGCATATCGGTCCATTGTTCGCCAGCCTCAACAAGTGCGGCTTCTGCGGCGTCCGCAAGCGACGCGCCTGCATGCTCATGATGGTGATGTGCTGCCATGCCGGTGATGTAGGCGCTGGTATGCGGCGGGTCAATCACCGCGCGATTGTGGTTCAGCCTTTGGCCCGATGGTTGAGCAAATGGCCAAGTCCAAGAAAGACAACGCCAATTACTGTCCAAGCGATTTCCATAGCGCCATGTGGCAGTGTCAGTGCGCCGCCCATCATGCCAATTCCAAGCGCGCCAATAAAAGCGGGCATGAACAAACCGTGCGCACGGAAGCCTTTGCCTAATGCCAAAATACCCAAGAGGATTGCGAGGCCTAGCCCAGCCTCATGGATCATAGGGTTCAATAACGCGCCGCCCGCAGACGCCAGGATGGCCAGCAAAACCGTGGTGATCAGGCAATGCAACAGGCACAGCCCGGCAATGCTGAGGCCAAGCCCGTCCCAACGCCATTTTTGCCAAACCTGTGCCATTACCGGCCCCTACACTGATTCGATGAACGTTACAACATTACATCGTAAAATTGCAGCTTGATTGGCAATTTTTGCAACCTCCTCTGCTTGCGACAATCGGCATTAAGCGCCATAACGATGCATATGGATACTGCGCTCAACTCCCATCCCGCATCCGAAACCCACACGGCACGCCCCGCCGCGTTGATCAACTGGCTGATGGGCGTCGCTGTGTTGGTCTTTGCGATGGTTGTTGTCGGCGGGATCACGCGGCTGACCGAATCGGGTTTATCGATCACTGAATGGAAACCTATTACCGGCACGCTTCCTCCACTCAGCGAGGCAGCCTGGATGTCGGAGTTTGAGAAATATAAGAAGATCCCCGAGTATACAGAGATTAACGGCCCTGCCGGTATGACAATGGCCGAATTCAAATTCATCTATTTCTGGGAATGGGTGCATCGCTTACTTGGGCGCGTCATTGGCTTGGCCTTTGCACTTCCTTTGGCATGGTTTTGGCTGAAGCAAGCTATTCCCGCAGGCTACAAGCCGCGTTTGCTCGCATTGTTGGCCTTGGGCGGGCTTCAGGGCACGATTGGCTGGTGGATGGTGTCATCGGGACTGTCGGCACGCACCGATGTCAGCCATTACCGCCTTGCTGTCCATTTGCTCACTGCTTTCATCATTCTTGGCGGACTGGTTTGGACTGCGCTTGATCTAAAGGCGCTGGTCAAAAACCCAGCTGCGAAGCCAGCGAGAATAACGTTCTTTACCGCGTCGGTTTTTGCTATCCTGTTTATCCAGATGCTATTTGGCGCGTGGGTCGCGGGCTTGCACGCGGGCTATGTGTCTAACACTTGGCCTTTGATGAACGACCGAGTGTATCCCGATGGCGTGGATACCGCCAAAGGCGTTTTCTATGCGTTGGTGAACGACCCCTATCTCACGCATTTTATCCATCGCTGGTGGGCGTGGGTCGCGGTGCTTGCCTTGATCTTGCTGGCGCGCCGCGTCAAAAAAACGGGCGCACGTAGCGCCTCTATCGCCATCCATAGTGCCTATGGCATTCAAATCATCTTGGGAATCGCGACCGTCATGACTGGCGTTAACATCGTGCTAGCAGTGTCGCATCAGGCAGTTGGCGCTTTGCTGGTCGCATCCACCGTTTGGGGCGCGCACATATTGGGTCGCGAAACGGCGTAACTTCGCGGATGGTATTATTATACCCGTCGTAAAACGCCTGCTTTTTCTTGACTAATGGGGCTTTCGTCGTCATTGGCACCGCTTCGCATGCGGATCAGTGATGATTCTGCATAACTACAAAATTTCGAAAGGTGCGATTAGCGATGAAAACGCTATCCAGAGTTACGAAATCGATCCGTCCACAGGACGTCGAGAAATCGTGGATCCTCATTGACGCAGAAGGTTTGGTTGTTGGCCGCGTGGCCAGCCTCATTGCCAACATCCTGCGTGGTAAGACCAAGCCAAGCTACACCCCACATGTCGATTGCGGCGACCATGTCATCGTCATCAATGCGGACAAGGTGAAGTTCACCGGCAAGAAATTGACCGACAAGGTCTATTATCGTCACACCGGTTACATCGGCGGTATCAAGGGTATCACTGCTGGCAAGGTGCTGGACAGCAAATTCCCTGAGCGCGTCCTTGAAAAGGCCGTTGAGCGCATGGTTCCACGCGGTCCTTTGGGTCGTGCGCAAATGCGCGCTTTGCATCTGTATAACGGCACCGAGCATCCGCATGCCGGTCAACAGCCAAAGACGCTCGACGTCGCTTCCATGAACCGTAAGAATAAGGTGGGTGCATAATGTCCGATACTGCAACTTCGCTCGCTGATCTCGAAACCTTGGGCGCCGACGTTCAAGCACCTGCACAGATCGCTGCTGTCATTCGTGAACAGGAAATCGATGCGCAAGGCCGCGCTTATGCAACTGGCCGCCGCAAGGATGCCGTCGCACGCGTTTGGTTGAAGCCTGGTACTGGCAAGATTGTCGTCAATGGCCGCGATCAGGAAATCTATTTCGCACGTCCTTCGTTGCGTCTCGTCATTAATCAGCCGTTCGGTGTGACCGAGCGTACTGGCCAATATGACGTCATCGCGACCGTCAAGGGCGGTGGTCTTTCAGGTCAAGCCGGCGCCGTAAAGCACGGTATCGCGCAAGCACTGTCGAAATATGAGCCAATGCTGCGTAGCGCCGTGAAATCGGAAGGCTTCCTGACCCGCGACAGCCGTGTGGTTGAACGTAAGAAATACGGCAAGGCCAAGGCGCGTAAGAGCTTCCAGTTCTCGAAACGTTAAACCGAACAGTCGTTTTTCCGAACAAAATCAAGGGCTTGCGAGAAATCGCGAGCCCTTTTTTATAGTCTTTTGAACAGAGTACCAAAGGTCGGTGTGTTTCCCGCTGGATGTTCCTTTTATGAACCGCAACCCTGTTAACTCAATTTTGGTTCACTATGCGCGCGGAAACTAGAGAATGGTTTTTTAACGTTTAATGCTGTCCAGAACAGATTTTAGCATATTCGCGATCTTCGCTATCAGCGGACGTTTCATCTGTTGCGCAATAGTTAGTTCGAATTCCGTCATTGGGGCAGGGTACATCGCTGATTTGATCACCGGAATAATCTCTTCTGCGTCTAATCCTAATTCTCGGCAGATGGATCGTGTAAAACCCAGCACATGCGACCGCCCCGGAAGCTTGCTGAATTCGCCCGCCTCGATATATTCAATAAATCGCGTTGAAATGGCAGTCTTTGCCGACAGCTTAGCAACTGACATTCTGCTCTTTTTTCTGGCACTCTGTATGCGCCGACCGATCGCCAATAAGGCAATTGTTGCGTCTTTTTGCTCCATATCCGCCACTAGGCTCGCCCCCACATCCCCAAGTCGTGGCGGGTAAATATTAAGCATGTGAATTCACAACAATCCACTTTGCCCAATTTGGGCATTGTGTTCAATTGGCGGCAATCGATTGATAGAGAAATTACGTTGGTATTTTTTCTATATAATTCTGAAGACCGCGGACTTTGGATACCAAAAAGTCCCGCAAATCCTTAGTGTAATCAGCGGCGTCCGTTTGTGCGGGTAGCGTGTATCCACCCTTAATTTTTTTCAAAAAACCTCTATTTGCTAAGTCTTCAAGTTTTCGCCGTGTTGTTTCTCGCCGCATGCCCAACCGTCGACAAACGAACTGAACGCTGACCGGAAATCGGAACTCATCCGGAATTGCGGGACCTTCAGCACCATAGGTTTTTAACAAATAACCGTCATGCCGAATTTCCCGAGTGCTTTCGGTCGTAACTACGCAAATAATGCTAATTTCTTCAGTTGAAAATCCATATTTTTCAACGCAGAATTGCATGAAATCACTTATGAATTCGACTACAAATGACGATATAAATCTGGTTGGTAATTCGTCCACAAAACCTCCATCCTCCCGCATCGGGATTTTGTAAAACCTGAACTTATCTTCCCGCGAACACGCTAGAAATCTGGCGACCCTTATTATCGTAAACGTAAATGTGGCTGCCTCTTCGAACGCTAACTGTGCTGGATGTATATCCTTTCAGTCCGTCATTCGGCCCAGTGCCCGCAAATACTGAGCACAGCTGTCGCTGTCCGGCGCCATAGACATAGACTTGACTGCCTCGTTGGACTGCTGTGACTATCTCGGACACACTTTACCCCCATCAATCAACGCTTGAATTAGAATGCGTTGAACCAAAGGGTTAAGCAAGCGAGGATGTTGGTCTAAGTCCTTTTTGATCCCTCCTCTGGTGGGATTATGATTTTTGTAGTGCTAAACTTTACGGCGACGCGCATGATAAACTAGGCGACCTACATGAAAAGGCGGCTCCGACGGGGCCGCCTTTTTTAATTGTGGGCTGGCGATTTCATTGGCACATATCTTAGATGATCAAATATATCGTTTTCGTTCTCGTCCTCGCCTTGGTTGCTTCTGGTATATGGTTCTGGAGCAAGACCGATCCACAAAAGCTCGATTTGGCAGACCGGGTTGCACCGGGCCTTGTGGAGTATCGCCAAGCCCCGCTGACAAGCATTGCCTATGGTGACGGCGCGCGACAGAAGCTTGATATTTACCTGCCCAAGCAAAACGCCGATAGCGGTTCTGCGGTGCTGATCTTTTTCCATGGCGGTTCGTGGCACGATGGCGAGCGCGAGGGCTACGGCTTTTTGGGTCGCGCCTTTGCCGCACGTGGCTTTGTCACGGTCATTGCCGATTATCGCAAGGCACCAAGCGTGCGCTTTCCAGCCTTTGTTCAAGATACAGCATCGGCGATTGCTTGGGTCCATGCCAATATTGTCAAATATGATGGCGACGCCGACCGTATCTTCGTAATGGGGCATAGTGCTGGCGCCCATATCGCCATGATGACGGCGCTTGACCCGCAATGGTTGGCTGCGAACAATCTCGCGCCGGATGTAATCAAAGGCGTGATAGGCCTTGCCGGGCCTTATGATTTCCTGCCGCTGACGACCGATTCGTCAAAATTTGCCTTAGGACAGTGGCCTGATCTGAAGGAAACGCAGCCGATCACTTATGCACGCGGCGATGCGCCGCCACTGCTGCTGTTAACAGGCGATAAGGACACCGTCGTGAAGCCCCGCAACAGCAAAATTCTATCCGAGGCAATCCAAGCGCTGGGCGGGCAGCAGCAGTTAAGGATTTATCCCGACGTCGACCACGCCGATATCATCATGGCTGTCGCGCGTCCGTTCCGTCAAAAGGCGCCCGTTGTATCGGATGTTGTGAACTTCATAAAAGCGCATAGTCCTGGTTAGAGTACGGCGTTTATTTTTTGGCCAAGGATCTTTTGGCGATATGAAATGATTAACAAACCCGCGTTGACGGTGGCCGCGGCAAGCATAGCAAAAGCCGCACCAACTTCGCCGTATATCGGCAATAGCCAGACGAGAAGAATTGCAACGATAATGGCTCCGGCTAAGCTGCACAACATAACGCGGCCAGCCTTTCCAGCAGTCAGCAGTGCAGGCTCTAACCCCAATGTCGCAAATTGCACCGCTGCTGCGGTACCCAAAATCATCACCAGCGGATAAGCGGCGACAAATTCTACGCCGAATAGCCAAACGATGATGGGCTTTCCTGCCAAACCGACAATAGCCAGCACAAGCATTGCCGCCACGCCTGAAACCTTCATCATCTTGCTCAACAAGATGCCTGCATCCTTTGAACCGCCTATGTGGGCGACCCGTGCATATTCAGTGAACAAGGCCATGGAAATGGCATCGCCAATACGCGCAAAAACCTGACCCAATTGATAACCAAGCCGGAAAAACCCAGCGGCAGCGGCGCCGACATAGACACCGACAATGACCGCAACCATTTGCTGGCTGGTCAGCTTAAAGCTTGAGCCAGCGTTTGACCACAAAGCGAATTTGCCGATGCCAGGAAAGCGGCTCTGGAAACTGCTCAGACGGGGCAAATTGCTCCACCGCAACGGCAGTTTAAGACGCCGCAAGACATTTATCCAAACGAAGATGGTCGGTACAAATTCCGACAGCAGCCAGATCGCTAGAAACCCCCATACCGTTGGTTGCGTCAATACCAATATGCCGGTACCCAAAAGGCGGATAATGGGGACAAGCATGTCCGGTACCGCCGCATCGCCAAAACGGTCGCTAATCCGCAATAGCCCCGTTGGCGTTGAGCGCGATGACAGTACGAGCAATGTCGTAAAGACGATGACGGCGATTGCCTCTTTATCTTCCCAGCCCTGATTGGCGGCAAGCACCCACGCGCCGAATATGGCTAAGACCAGCGCCAACGCGGCGCCAATCAGATCAAGAATTATACAGAACCACGTCAATTCCGCCAATTTTGCTTGCGCCCCGTCATGCACCAAATTTGTGCCGTAACGGATAAGGATTTGCCAAGTTTGGAATGATGTAAAACCCGCGATAAGCTGGGCAAAGCTGAAAATGAGCATGAATTTGCCGAAGTCCGCGGCACCCAGCGTCTGTGTGGAAACGGCAAGATAAATGAGGCTGAGAACAGCCGACAATGTTTTCGGCAGAAAAAGCCAGGCACCAGATCGCAATATGCGACGTCCACTTCCCTGTTTCTGCTCTGCCATCAAACGGACGCTCCCAATCAAATGGGGGACTAGTGCACTTCGCCTCCTAATCAAAGTCATGTCATTAAGTGCTGGCTAAAAAAGATGCTCCGCACTCAGATGTGAGCTGCTCAGCTTTTCGTATCTAAAACGCTTGCGGTTCGTGCGGTGCGCTCGTTTAAATGCGCTTTGTCTTTGGTAGATTGGTTGCCATAATTTGCCGCAAACGATATCGGCACTCCATGTTTATGAAGCCACACCAAAAACGGCCCGACGTAACCGGTAGCGCCCCTGTAATATTCCTGTTCAATCATGATGCGGGTCATCAGGTGGCGCATCTGGCGGGCATTGCAGGTGCGTTTGCGCTTCAGGCCAACGGGGTGCGTGCGGTCATTGCATTCGGCAGTGAGACAATCATGAAAGAGGTGCAGAAACTGTTGTCGCCCGAACAGATTGCTGCGTTGGAGTGGCAATCGCTGGCACTACCCGAAATGCTCAGGGCGCTTACTAAAGGCCTGAACAGGCTCTTACCCGTCCACCGCATCCTTCGCCTATATTGGCATAATGCGATTTTAAGAAAATCCTTAGCCATCGTGTCGACCGAACGGACGTGCCTTACCTTAAAGCGCCATTGGACCAAATTTCACGGCAAGGATCATTGCCCTGCCTTTGTCTGTGTACCCCACGGGTCGGGAGACCGGAATGTATCTGTCCATCCTGCATTCCGGAACTTTGATCTCTTGATAGTTAGCGGACAAAAGGTCGTGGACCAGATGGTGGAAGCAGGCGTTTCCACGCCAGAACGTTGCCGCATTATCGGATACGCCAAATTCGATATTTTGCAGGGGCGTACAGCAGAAAAATTCTTCGACAACGACAATCCGACTTTTTTATATAATCCTCATTTTGACCCGCATATGTCGAGCTGGTTCGACCATGGTGCCGATATATTGGAATATTTTTACCAGAATGCGGACCGGTTTAACCTGATCTTTGCTCCGCATGTGATGCTATTTTTCAAAAAAGTGCATATCTCGCCTGAATATCGCGTGACGCGTAAAAGGCCGGATATCGATCCGAAATATTATGACGCGCCCAATATCCGGATTGATGTCGACAGCGCGCGTTTGTTTGACATGAGCTACACGCTATCAGCCGACGTCTATATTGGCGATGTTTCAAGCCAGGTTTATGAATTTCTTTATCGCCCGCGTGCATGTTTTTTCATTGATACGCATAGCGCGCCATCGCCCGGGGCGATGCCAGAATATGATTTCTGGAATAATGGCCCGGTTGCGCGCTCTGCCAAGCAGTTACTACCGTTATTGCCGGATCATGCGGAGATTGCGCTGCAATATCGCACAGCTCAAGAGCAGCGCATGGCGTATACCGCCGATCAAAGCGACCCACGGCCCGCGTCCGAACGCGGCGCTGAAGCCATCAGCCATTTTGTCGAAGGCTTGAACACCATAGTTCCTGCTTAGGCCGGGGCCTATGGCCTGTTGGAAATGCCTTCTGCATGGCGAAAATCCAGACGGCCCCAATTCGCCCTTGCCGCAGCTTCTGCAAATTTTTTGGACGGATTTACCGCGTAACCTTCATCAGCGAAGTTTAGCGTCGGGCTGTCGCTGATATCGTCGGAGTAAAAGATGATGTGCGCATCCTTGCGGTCAATGGCTTGCTGCGAAAGCCATTCTTCGATCCGGCGTAATTTTTCGCCAGCATAACAATTTTCGCCTTCTATTTCGTGGGTGAGCGCGCCATCTGGTGTCAGGATATGGCGCGTGGCAATTACGGCGTGAAAATCCGCAAGGTTGCCGATTAATTTGGCGTAAAATTCCGGTGCAGCCGTTGCCAAAACAAGCATTGCGCCGCGCGCACGATCGGCATGCAAGCGCGCGATTGCTCCTGGTTGAAGGCCTTGGTTGAACACATTGTCCGCAAAGGATGCGGTAATTTCGGACAAGTTTGCAGGGCTGATTTCTCGCCCCATGAACATACGTACACCAAATTGTTTCAGTGGTTTGCGTCCATATAGGCGAAGCTTGTACCCGACCATCGCCATTATCCAAATTGGCAGCAAGGCTAGCCGAAAGGGCGCTGTCCGCCTTGCGTAATACAGCAGAAAACGCGTGAAGGTCGGACGGCGCGTAATGGTTTTGTCGAGATCATATATTGCAATATTCATATTTGGTCGCCAAGCCCCACCTGAAGGTACGCCACGAAAGTTGACGTTAGCCCCGATTTTGATGCGTTTAGGAGAAGCTGTTTGCAAGCGCAATGGACCTGCATCGTTCTTGCTGGACAGCGGCCCGGCCCTGATATGCTTGCCCAGCATTTTGGCCTTGAACGCAAGGCCTTAGTCCCAGTCTGCGGCGCGCCGATGATTTACCACGTTGTCCGCACGCTCCATGTATCACCGCACATCGGTAAAATCGTTATATTGTCGCAAGAAATAGAGCATTTGCGCCCTGCCGTTGACGCCGCTGGCGGCGCCATTTTGGTGGAAAGCCAGAACAGCATTTCATTGAGCATCAAAGCGCAGGCCGAGACACTGGGGTTTTCTGCGCCATTATTGGTGACCACAGCGGACCATCCCTTGTTGACCGTGGAAATGATCGACGAATTTATACGCAATGCGGATGGGGATCTTGCGGTCGCGATGGTTGAACGGCAAAATATGTTGAAGAAGTTTCCGGATGCGCAGCGCACTTGGCTTCGCTTTTCAGACGGAGCTTGGTCCGGCGCCAATCTTTTTGGGCTGATGTCTCAAAAATCATCGCTGGCGCTCGATTTATGGGTCGATGCCGAGCAAGACCGAAAAAAGGCGTGGCGGCTGTTCCTGCATTTTGGTCTGCTTTTGGCGGCGCGTGCGCTTACCCGATCCATCGGTTTGAATCAGGCTA
Organism: Sphingorhabdus sp.; assembly: GCF_044239045.1. Classification (GTDB taxonomy): domain Bacteria; phylum Pseudomonadota; class Alphaproteobacteria; order Sphingomonadales; family Sphingomonadaceae; genus Sphingorhabdus_B. Next base: position 64,761 of record NZ_JBIICD010000007.1, on the reverse strand, counting down.
TGGCGAAGGCTGGGAAACGGCTTGGTCTAAAAGCTAAATTGGTTTCCTTAACCGACCCCGTTGCTGCCATAGATGTCGACAAGCTTAGCGATCATGTGCTTGCAGAAAACATAATGGCGAAACGCGCAGCGCAGAGCGGCGATACTGCCGCGGGCTGATTAACGGCCCATTTTCTTTTGCCGACGACGCTGCACCGACGAACCAATGCCCATGGCTTCACGATATTTGGCGACTGTCCGGCGGGCAATGTCAAAGCCCTTTGCCGTCAGCAGTTCAACCAGAGTATCGTCCGACAGGATTTTATCACTCTCGGCTTCAATTAGCGAATTGATATGGCTTTTGACCGCTTCGGCAGATGCGCCTTCGCCATCGGCCGACTGAACGCCTGACGAAAAGAAATATTTGAGGTCAAAAAGCCCGCGTCCGCAGTGCAGATATTTGTTACTCGTCACTCGGCTAACGGTCGATTCATGCATCTCAATCGCATCGGCGACCTGGCGCAGTGTCAGGGGCCGTAAGTGCGCAACACCGCGCCGGAAAAACCCCTCTTGCTGCTTCACGATTTCGGTCGCGACCTTGACAATAGTACGTTGCCGTTGGTCCATGGCCTTAATCAACCAATTGGCATCCGCCATGCAATCGCTGAGCCACGCCTTGGTCGCTTTGTCCTGCCCAAGCTCGGCCACATAGTTACGGTTGATTAGCAAGCGGGGCAGGTTGGCGCTGTTCAATTCAATCGACCAACCATCGCCAATTGGTGTCACATAGATATCCGGTGTCACCGCCATACTTTCCTCGCTTTCGAAACGGCACCCCGGCTTTGGATCATAGCCGCGCAGTTCCATTAACATATCGCGTAAATCTTCGTCATCGACGCGGCATATCCGCTTCAGCTGGTCAAAAGCACCCCTGGCCACCAAATCGAGATTGTCGATCAGCCTTGCCATGCATGGGTCATAGCGGTCCGCATCCTTGGCCTGAAGCGCAAGACACTCGGCAAGATTGCGTGCGCCAATCCCGGTGGGATCAAAGCGTTGAAGCTCGGACAGCGCAGCTTCTGCTTCGGCTAAGCGCACGCCAAGCCTCTGCGCCATTGCCAGCAAATCCTCACCCACATAGCCTGTGGGTTCAATATGTTCGATAATCTGTTGAACGAGAAAAAGCTGGCGACCCGAAAGGCTTGCACCCGCCTGTGCCATTAAATGTTCGCGCAAATTAACGTCGCGTGCGGCAAAGCTTTCGAAATCAGGGCCGTCGCCGTCAAAGCCGCTGCTGGACATGGCGTTGCCCGATAGGCCAAGCATTCCGTCTGCGCCGCCCACGCTGTCGGATGGCGCATCATGGTGGAAGGTCTCTGCGCTGAAATCGACGTCAAGCGCGTCGGAAGCGGCATGGCTGTCATTGCTTAATATCTCGTCACTGCCACGTTCATTGCTCTCGGCAATCGTGGCGCTTGTTAACTCATCAAGCGGGATGTCGGATATGGAATCGCTGCCGCCCGCATCAAGCAACGGGTTGCGTTCGACCTCTTCGGCGATGAAGGCCTCTATTTCGAGCGACGAAAGCGCGAGCAGCTTTATTGCTTGTTGAAGCTGCGGCGTCATGACCAGCGACTGGCTTTGGCGAAGGTCGAGGCGCGGAGCTAATGTCATGACGTTAGGTTTCCGTCATTTCCTCCACATTACATTGCAAAGCTTTCGCCCAAATATAGGCGGCGGACATTGGGATCGGCGACCAACGCCTCTGGTGATCCGGCAAATAGGACCTGCCCGCCGTAAATGATGCACGCACGGTCAACGATATCCAGTGTTTCACGAACATTATGGTCGGTGATCAGCACACCAATTCCACGTGTCTTGAGTTCCTTCACAAGATCGCGAATGTCGGAGATCGAAATCGGGTCAATGCCGGCAAAGGGTTCGTCGAGCAGCATGATCGACGGGTTTGCGGCCAGTGCGCGGGCGATTTCGCACCGCCGCCGCTCGCCGCCGGACAAGGCCATGGCAGGCGCGCTACGCAAACGGGTCAGGCCAAATTCGTCCAGCAGTTTTTCCAACCGCTCGCCGCGCGATTCTGGGTCGGGTTCCGACATTTCGAGAACCGCGCTGATATTCTGCTCAACAGTCATCCCGCGAAAAATGGACGTTTCCTGGGGTAGATAGCCAAGCCCCAAAATGGCACGGCGATACATTGGCAGCGTGGTGATGTCCGCGCCATCCAGCGTAATGCGGCCGCTATCGGGTTTAACCAGCCCCATGATTGAGTAAAAACAGGTCGTCTTACCCGCACCATTGGGCCCCAGCAGACCAACTACTTCGCCCTTTGCCACGGACAGCGAAACATCGGTCAAAACGGCCCGCTTGTCATAGCTTTTGGCGATGGACACAACGCCTAGCCCTGATTGCATACCCGCATCGGTAGTTGCATCAGCAGCAGGTGGGGTTGCCATTATGCTTTCCATTTTCAATCTTCGCCCGCAATGATGCTTTTGATTTATATATAATATCTATTGAATAGCGAAGCATTTTGCAATTGGCATGATTCATGCTTCGTTGGATTGTTTACAGTTTCAGCTTTTTCAGCGTTAGCCCAAACCTACTTTTTGCGTTGCGGCACGCTGAAGGTGCCAGTGACGCGGCCACCCGAATGTGTTGTATTAGCCGCCCCGCCTCCGTTGATTGTTGAGCGTCCTGAGTTCAGATCAATGATCAAACGTCCGCCAGTGAGGCGATTATTGCCTTGCACAAGGTTCACATTGCCGATCAGCGTGATTAGGCTGGAATCCAGATCATAAATGGCAGAGCTGCTGGTTGCGCGCAGGTCATCCTTAGAGATCATGACGCCGCCGGTGGCATCCAGGCGGTTCACATCAACGCCGTTATTGCTGGAATAGGCTGCGGTCACGCGATTTGCCTTCAGCGTAAGCCCTGCCTGCATTGCCGTCACGCCACCAGACAACACCACTCGGTCTGCGCGGTCTTGCAACTCCATAGAAGCTGCCGAAAAATCGACAGGGGCGTTGCTATCATGATTGCGAATACTTTGCGCCGTCGAAGCCGAGGACAGCATGCCCATGCCAGCAATCGCGGCGCACATGCCAAGGGAGAGAGAACGAATAGTCATTGCCCGCTCACTTAATCGCATTCTGATCGATACGCAAACGAACGCCGCCATCCAGTCGTACAATACGCGTGTCGAGGTCGGCGCGCAGGCGTTCCGCGTGGAAGGTGCCAACTTTTGTCCGGCCGCTAACAGGACCAAAGCTTTGCATCGAACGATCTTTCAACGATAGCTCCACATTGCTGGCGACCATGTCATAGCCTGCCGATTCAAAAGCCAAGGGGCCATTCACGCGCATCGTTTCTTTGTTAAGGTTATAAACGCCGTGCTGCGCAACGATGGACGCTGGTCCGTCATTCAACATTATCCGGCCCGATAATGATGTCATGTCCAACACAGGGTCGGCAGACGTTTTTTGCACAGCGCTTCCTGCGCGCAAGGAAAAAGGGCGGCCTTTGCTGTCATCGCCGCGATACAATGCCTCGACGACGCGCAGCCGTTCGCGCGACAGGTCTACTTCATCCTTGTTCAGAACGAAGCTCAATTCCTGTTTGCCGGTAAAGGGGCTGAATGCCAGCAGCGCTACCAACAGGCCAATGACGATGGGCAACACAACGCGTAGCGCGCGGATCAGGCGATCGTGCTGCCCGTCTGGCATAGCCCAGCGTTGCCTTTGTGTGCGTTCAAGATCGGCTTGTGCGGACATGATCGATGCTTAACCAGATCGAACCTTAACTGTGCCCGAATATGTCTATTTCTGGCCAGCCCGCAAGATCAAGGTCTGCGCGGTGCGGCAGAAAGTCAAAACATGCCTGCGCCAAGGCGGTGCGGCCTTCGCGTTCTAGGCGGATAACAAATTCGGCATGCAGGCGGTGAAGATAGCGAACATCGCTTGCGGCATAATCCTTTTGTGCTTCGGATAGCACGGGGCCACCCCAATCACTGGATTGCTGCTGTTTGGAAATGTCGGTCGACAGTATTTCCTTAACCAATTCTTTCAAACCATGGCGATCCGTATATGTCCGGGTCAGGCGTGAGGCGATTTTCGTACAGAACAACGGCGTCGCGACAACATTCAAATAATGCGAAATCGCGGCCAGATCGAATCGGGCATAATGAAACAATTTGAGGCGTGCAGGATCGGCAAGAACGGCACGCAAATTAGGCGCTTTATAATCGCTGTCCCGGCTAAAGCGGATCAGATGTTCGTCCCCGCGGCCATCGGAAATCTGCAACAGGCAAAGCCGGTCGCGTGGGGTAATCAACCCCATGGTTTCAGTGTCAACGGCCACAGGACCCTCGGCCAGTACGCCTGCGGGCAGGTCTTCTTCATGCAAATAAACGCTCATGCTTGCCCCTTGCCTGACAGTGCCGTCCAAGGCAAATGAAAGTACAGTTACGACACAGCGAATTTCGCCAACAATATTTGCTATCGCGTCACATTTTATTACGATATAGAAGTGTGTCGCGTAATCACCAACGGTTACGCTTGTGACGTGCAGTACAGTCGCCCTCGACTGCATAACATAGTGGTTTAGGGCGATGAGAAGGCAAGCAAGAAGTTATGGGTTTTGATCGCAAGCGTGCTGGCAAGGGCCGGGACAAAAGAGACGGTTTCGGTGATGAAAGCTACGATGGCTATCGCGCGCCATCCCCCTATCAAAGTGATTTTGGTGGCGGCCGTTCAGGCGGCGGTGGATTTGGCGGCGGCGGTAATGGCGGCGGCGGTGGAGGTGGAGGTGGCTTTGGTGCCCCGCGCCGTGGCCCTGGTGGCCCACCAATGCCCGCGCAAGTCATTGGTTCCGGCAAAGGAATCGTCAAGTTTTTCAATGGTCAAAAAGGCTTTGGCTTCATTCAGGTAGATGATCGTCCCGACGACGTCTTCGTGCATATCAGCGCTGTCGAGCAAGCTGGCTTGGCCGGCCTTGCCGAGGGCCAGCCGCTAGAATTCCAACTGGTGGAACGTGGTGGTAAAGTGTCGGCGACCGATCTCGTGATCGACGGTGAACCTATGCCCGTCAGCGAACGCGCTCCGCGCCCTGACCGTCCAGCGTTTGACCGTGACCGTGGACCGCGCGGTGATGATCGCGGCGGCTTCCGTGGCGGTGATCGCGACTCGGCCGCACGTGGTCCGCAGCGCGAATCGACTGGCGAACGGGCCAACGGTACCGTGAAGTTCTTCAATGACATGAAGGGTTTTGGTTTCGTACAGCGTGACGATGGCGGCGAAGATGTCTTTGTACATATTTCGGCGCTTGAGCGTTCGGGCATGGGGCAAGTGACTCAGGGCGACCGTTTGTCCTTCGACATCGAAATCGACCGTCGTGGCAAATATTCTGCAACAAACTTGAGCGCGCTGTCCGAATAAGTGCTGTTCTGAATTTCAAAAAGGGCGGGTGAAGCAATAGGCTTCTCCCGCCCTTTTTTATATGTTCTTATGCGTTACCTATCGTGGCTGCCAGAAACCAAGCGCGTTGCTCGGCTTGGTCGGTCCAATCGTCAAGTAGCCCGTCGGTGGCATTGTCACCCGCCTCGTCGGCAAAATCCTTGGCGGCCTTTAACGCTGTGATCAGCGTTTCATTGTCCGCGTGCAGTTCCTTCAGCATCATTGCTGCATCGGTCGACGTCGAATCATGGTCCTTAATCCGCTGTGTTGCGGCGATCGAACCGATCGAGGTCAGTGTATACTGACCCAATTTGCGCACGCGTTCGGCCACAAGATCGGTCGTCGCGATCAGCTCTGTCGCTTGTTCGTCAAACAGCAGATGATATTCGCGAAAATTCGGTCCAGTGATATGCCAGTGAAAATTCTTGGTTTTCAGATATAGCGCGTAATAATCGGCCAGTAGGGCGTTTAACGCTTCGGCCAACGCCTTTTTGCTATTGTCGCCAGATTCCATCGCACTTCTCCTATATTGGGGGGAACTTTATATATAGGAATGACGAGGTCAATTTCCAACATATGGGGTCTGTGGCTAGCTGAACGCGTTCCGCATAAGGTTGTGGTGTATTACCGGAATGCTGCCATGCGGCATTCTAGCTTATGGACTTGACTTTTCACTTGCGAATCCGCATTGGCCGCCGTCTGTGAACGGCGCAGCTTTTTGCTCCGCAGTTTTTTACGAAATTATTTGAACAAAAGGAATGGGCCATGGCGAAGCCAGCCACGATCAAGATCAAGCTGCTCAGCACTGCTGACACGGGCTTCTTCTACGTGACCAAGAAAAATCCGCGTAACATCACGGAAAAGATGACGTTCCGCAAATATGACCCCGTCGTGCGCAAGCATGTCGAGTTCAAGGAAGCCAAAATCAAGTAAGCCAACGCGCTGCTTGAACTTTGATCGATCAGGGCGCTTCGGGCGCCCTTTTTGATTCTGGCAACATGATTGCCTGATTTCTGCTATCGACCGCAACACTGCTGCCCTAAAGGTCATCACCTTTTTATCCATACAGACCTTTTCCCGCTTTGCGTTCAGCCATGCCTTGGCTTAAGCGATGGCCATGCATGAAACAAACGACACGTCAGACGCATCGGCTATGGCGTTCCAGGCATTGGCTTGGGCGTTGATGGAAGAATCACGAGCGGAGCGATTATTGTCGCTCACTGGCCTCACACCCGAGGGTTTACGCGGCAGCGTTATGGACCGGAGTACTCAGGCGGCGATCTTGTCGTTTTTGGAGGCGTATGAGCCTGACCTTATCGCGTGCGCGGCGGTCATTGGTGTCTCACCCTCCTTATTGGTGCACGCACGGCAGGAGTTGGAAGCATGAGCGTTATTGGTCCTCGGCCATTGCTGATTTCGGATTGCGATGAAGTGTTGTTGCACATGATCGTCCCTTTTCGCGACTGGCTTGATGACGCACACCATATCCATTTCGACCTCGTCCATGGTGACTGGGGTGAGGCACTGCGCCACAAGCATGATGGCAATATTGTCGAGCGCGGTCAGGTTTGGGATTTGCTTAACGGATTTTTCGATACCGAAATGCACCGGCAACAGGCAATTGATGGCGCGGTAGAAAGTATCAACCGCTTACGTGAGCATGCCGATGTCGTTATCCTCACCAATTTGCTTGATCACCGTGCAGGACCGCGGACCGAGCAGTTGAAGGCCGTAGGCATCGACGCGCCAGTCTATTGTAACCAGGGTGGCAAAGGTGAGGCGCTTGGACGGATTCTCGAAGAATATCGGCCAAGCGTTGCTGTATTCGTCGACGATCTCGGGCACCAGCATGAGTCCGTTGGCGAACAGCACCCCGATGTATGGCGTTTGCATTTTGTCGGTGAGCCTTTGCTGTGGGATCGCGTGAAACCTTCGCAATCAGCGCATGCACGGCTAGACCGCTGGGCCGACGCGGAAGTTTGGATTAGGGAGCGGCTGGTTGCGAATGCGCCAGCGCCCACATTGGAAAAGGTAGCATCATGATAGAAGCAAAATTGGCCGAACTCGGTATTACTCTCCCTGCGCCTGCCGCGCCGGTCGCGTCTTATGTGCCTGCTGTCGAAGCGAACGGCATGCTGTTCATTTCGGGGCAGTTACCGTTTGTCGATGGCAAGGTTGTCACTGGCAAAGTCGGCGATACGCGTAGCCTTGAAGATGGAAAGGCAGCTGCCAAAGCGTGCGCAGTCATGCTCATTGCGCAGATGAAAGCAGCCCTCGGCGGCGACCTCGACCGCGTGGAACGGATCGTCAAGCTTGGCGTATTTGTAGCCTCGACCCCTGATTTCACCGATCAACCTGAGGCCGCAAACGGCGCATCGGACCTGATGGAAGCAGTATTCGGCGACGCAGGCAAGCATGCACGTGCCGCCGTCTCCGTGCCTGTATTGCCACGCGATGCAACGGTCGAAATCGACTGCGTTGTGAAGGTCCGCGCGGCTTAATGACCGACGGCGTCACCGCCGAACTCTTAAGCAAAGTCAGCGAGATTTCCGCGGACCAGTGGGATGCGCTGAACCCGCGCGGCAATCCGTTTGTCAGTCATGCGTTTCTGTCGGCGCTTGAGCAATCGGGAAGCGTTGGTCCGGGCACGGGATGGTCGCCAGCGCCAGTCGTCATTCGTGATGCGGGTGGCGTTCCGGTGGCGGCGCTTCCAGCTTATCTCAAGACACATAGCCAAGGCGAATATGTGTTCGACCAACATTGGGCGGATGCGTTTCATCGGGCTGGCGGGCAATATTATCCCAAGTTGCAGATCGCCGCGCCATTTTCGCCCGTGCCGGGGCCGCGATTGTTAGTGCGTGATCCGGCGATGGCTTTGCCGATCTTGCGGGCGGCGGAAGCAGTGGTGGACCAGAATGGCCTGTCTTCCGCACATGCGACTTTTGTGGAGGAAGCCGAGCTGGCACAATTTCGCGCGGCAGGATGGTTGACGCGGGTCGGTGCGCAATTTCATTGGCAGAACCGGGACTATACCGATTTTGAAGGGTTTCTGGGTGCCTTATCGTCGCGTAAACGCAAGGCCATCCGCAAGGAACGTGCAGGTGCGCAAGAGGCCGTCCGCATAGAACAAATTTCTGGTGCGGATATCGCGCCCGAACATTGGGATGCGTTCTGGATATTCTATCAGGATACTGGCACGCGCAAATGGGGCACGCCCTATCTGACCCGAGCGTTTTTCGACATCATCGGCGACACTATGCGTGACAGCATCGTCTTGTTTCTGGCGTTTGACGCTGACCGACCAATTGCTGGCGCACTCAACTTTGTCGGGCCCGATTGCCTATATGGCCGCTATTGGGGATGCACCAATGAAGTTCCCTTTTTGCATTTTGAACTCTGTTATTATCAAGCGATTGATTATGCCATCGCCCATGGCCTCGCCCGTGTGGAGGCGGGGGCGCAAGGCGAACATAAATTGGCGCGCGGTTATGAGGCGGTGCCGACTTATTCCGCCCATTATATCGCAAATGAAGGATTCCGCGCGGCAGTAGCCGATTTTCTGGAACGCGAAACACAGGCCATGGAACGCGAAATTGAATTTTTAGGCGACATGGCCCCCTTCAAGAAGGGCTAATCCTAGGCAATCCGGTGAGGATTTCAGTGTTGCAATCCTCTATTTAATCGCCCAATTAAATGCAGAGAGAGGAATCAGCCCATGAGCACACCAAGCCCCCAGGAACTCGCCGCCTTTGAAAAGCAATGCGACGCGTGGTTCGCCGAAAATACGGTGCGCGACCCCGGTTTCATGCTGCCCTTGACCTTCATGGAAGTGTCGACGGATCAGCAGTTTGATTTCCTCCGCAATTGGCAGCGTAAGGTTTACGAAGCGGGCTATTTCGGAATGTCTTGGCCCACCGAATATGGCGGCTATGGCATGCACCCTGAATATCAGCGTATCGCCACGCGGATCATGAAAAGCCATGATGCGCCGATCATGCTCAACGCGATTGCAAATGGCTGGACGGGACCGTTGTTGCTCGACATTGGCCGTGAGGAGGATAAGCGCCGCTTTATAAAGCCAATGCTCTCGGCTGAAGAAATCTGGTGTCAGGGGTTTTCGGAACCAGAGCATGGTTCCGACCTTGGCAGCGCGCAGACCAAAGCGGTTCGTGAAGGTGACGAATATGTCATCAATGGTTCCAAGATCTGGACCTCATTGGGCGACCGCGCCGATTATATGATCCTGCTCGCCCGCACATCCAATGACGGGCCAAGCAAATATGCAGGGCTTTCGTTCTTCCTTGCGCCGATGAAGATCCCCGGCGTCGAAACGCGGCGCCTGAAAAAATTGACTGGTGAATATGGCTTTACACAGTGTTTCTTCACCGATGCCCGCATTCCTGCTTCAGGCCTCGTCGGTGAAGAAGGGCAGGGCTGGATGGTCGCGATGAAGACGCTTGAGTATGAGCGTGGAGCGAAGGTCAATCCGGTCGGCGGCTATTTCGTCAAGGAAATGGACGTGATGGGCGTTATCGATATGGCGCGTTCGGCCAAGCGCGGCGGCAAGCCTGTGCTGGATGATCCCGTCATGCGTGACAGGCTTGTCGACTATATGATCGAAATTCAGGCGCTGAACCTCAACAACCAGCGCCGCCGCATGGCCCCGCTCACCAGTGATCGCCCGATGGGGCTGGCGTTGATGAACAAGCTGGCACGAACCGAGTTGGTGCGCGAATTGACCGAATTCTCCTTGCAGTTCCAAGGCACGCGCGCCGGCTATTATGTTGGCGACGAAAATGCGGTAGATGACGGCTATTGGCACCGGTCCTATTTGAACAGCTTCTCCGCCACGATTGGCGGCGGAACGAGCCAAATCCAGAAAAATATCATCGGTGAACATGTGCTTGGCCTGCCCAAAGGGCGGTGAGCGATTACGGATGTCGTAGCTCCGAGCGTTTAGACGGGACGACTCCACTGGGCACAGTCATTGCCTGGCAAGCGTCCTTCGACTGAGCTCAGGGCAAAGCTTTTTGTTTAGGAGAGTGTAAATGTCCGAAGTCCTAACCCAAGCTCAGGACGGTGTCCTGATCATCACGATCAACCGGCCCGACGCGAAGAATGCTGTCAACCAGGCGGTCGCACAAGGCATTGCTGCGGCCATGGAGCAGCTGGATAGCGACAAAAGCCTAAACGCGGGCATCATCACGGGTGCAGGCGGGACTTTCTGCTCTGGCATGGATCTGAAGGCATTTCTGCGTGGAGAGCTGCCCAGCATCAAGGGCAAGGGTTTTGCTGGCTTTATTGAATCCCCGCCCGCCAAGCCGCTCATTGGTGCAGTTGAAGGCTATGCGCTTGCAGGCGGCATGGAAATTGCGGTTGCCTGCGACTTGCTGGTGGCGAATGACAAAGCACAGTTTGGTATCCCTGAGGTGAAGCGGAGCCTTGTCGCCGCCGCTGGAGGCTTGCTGACGCTGCCATCGATTATCGGCAAGCGCATGGCTATGGAACTTGCACTGACAGGAGATTTCATCTCGGCCCATCGGGCGTATGAAATAGGTTTTGTGAACCGCGTGACAGACGGCGCTGCCATTGATGCTGCACTTGAGCTTGCGGCAAAGGTAGCTGCCAACGGACCGCTGGCGCTGATTGCGACGAAGCGTGTTATCAATGAGCGACCCGATTGGAACTCCACAGAGATGTGGAAGAAACAGAGCGAGATTTGCGCACCTGTTTTTGCCTCGAAGGACTCACGCGAAGGCGCATTGGCCTTTGCCGAAAAGCGTAAACCAAACTGGCAGGGGGAATAACATGGGCCATCCAACCGTTCACGCCGTCGCCAATCCCGATAAACCCGCCGTCACCATGGCGGGGTCGGGTGAGACTATCACATACAAGCAACTTGACGAACGTTCCAACCAGTGCGCCCATTTGTTTCGTACGCTTGGGCTTCAGCACGGCGATACAGTGGCAATTTGCCTCGAAAATCGTGCTGAATTTTTCGATATTGTCTGGGGCGCGCAGCGTGCAGGGCTGATCTACGTCGCCATTAGTTGCCGGCTCACCGCCTCCGAAATCGATTATATTCTGAAGGATAGCGGGTCAAAGGCACTTTTTGCCTCGCCTTATCTTGGCGCGGTGCTGGACCAGATTGAAAGCCCGGTGACGCGTTTCATCCTTGGCGGCGCACATGCCGGATGGGAAAATTATGCCTTAGCTGTCGCAGAAATGCCCATCACACCCGTGGTCGATGAGCGGGCTGGCACTGACATGTTGTATAGTTCCGGCACGACGGGGCAACCAAAGGGTATTCGCTTTCCGCTGCCCGAGGACGCCGATATTACCGCTCCCAATGTCCTTGCTGGCCTCGCCATGATGGCGTTCAAATTTTCGGGCGACAGCATCTATTTGTCGCCAGCACCGCTTTACCATGCCGCACCTTTACGTTGGTGTGCCGCGGTGCACCGCCTTGGCGGCACGGTTGTGGTGATGGAGAAATTTGATCCAGAAGCGGCGTTGGTAGCTATTGAAAGATACAAGATTACCGCCAGCCAATGGGTGCCAACGCATTTCGCACGTATGCTGAAGCTGCCCGAAGATGTGCGCGCTAAATATGACGTGTCCAGCTTGGAAACTGCGGTCCACGCCGCCGCGCCATGTCCAGTACCGATCAAGGAAGCGATGATTGAATGGTGGGGCCCAGTCCTGCGCGAATATTATGCCGGAACCGAGGGGCAGGGAATTACATTTATCTCAAGTGAGGAATGGCTGACGCATAAAGGTTCCGTTGGCCGTGCGTTGAATGCGACGATGCATATTTGCGACGAAGAAGGCGACGATGTGCCTGTGGGCCAAGAAGGCACGGTGTTCTTCGAAAGCGCCGCGTCTTTCAGCTACCATAATGACCCCGAAAAAACCAAAGGTGCGACCAATAAACATGGCTGGACCACATTGGGTGATGTTGGGCGGCTGGATGCAGAGGGCTATCTCTATCTCACTGACCGCAAAAGCTTCATGATCATTTCGGGCGGCGTAAACATCTATCCGCAAGAAATTGAAAACCATTTGGTCACGCACCCAAGGGTCCGCGATGTTGCGGTCATCGGTGGGCCGCATGACGAAATGGGTGAAGAGGTTATCGCCGTGGTGCAGCCGCTTGATATGGCCGACGCGGGCGATGATTTACGCGATGAACTGACCGCCTACGCGCGGGAAAAGCTATCGGGCATAAAAATTCCACGGCGCATTGATTTCCGCGAAGAGCTGCCTCGCCATGATACCGGAAAACTATATAAGCGCCTGCTGCGCGATGAATATTGGGCAAAGCAGGACAAGCCGACAACTTGAGGCAATAAAGCCGCAGACTCATCAGGAGATAGACAATGACCACGCAATATAAAAATCTGATCAACGGTGAACTGGTTGATAACGGCAAATGGATTGATGTCGTGAACCCTGCGACCGAACAGGTCATAGGCCAAGTGCCGGATTGCGGTCAGGCCGATCTCGACAAGGCGGTTGCCGCTGCCCGCGCAGCGTTCCAGACATGGAAGAAAACAAGCGTCGAAGAACGCCGGGCCTTGTTTGCGAAAATGGCAGAGGTGATCAAGACGAACAGCGACGAGCTCATGCGTTTGCTCACCGCGGAACAAGGCAAGCCGCATATGCAGGCGGGCAATGAAATCGCCGGCTGCGTAGGCATGACGCGCGCTTTGCCGATGCTAAATTTGGAAGAGAAAATCACAGAGGATAGCGACAAGCGCTTGAGCCGTACCCGCCGCGTGCCCGTTGGCGTGGTTGGCGGCATCGTGCCGTGGAACTTCCCTGTATTGATGGCGATTCAGAAGATTGTGCCTGCTTTATTGTCGGGTTGCACGATGGTGCTCAAACCATCACCCTTCACGCCGCTGGCGACCTTGCGATTGGCCGAGCTCGTGGCGGGCGTATTCCCAGCCGGCGTGCTCAACATCATCACGGGCGGCGATGCGCTGGGACCATTGCTGACGTCGCACCCAGACATCGACAAGATCACCTTCACGGGCTCGACTGCAACAGGCAAGCGCGTGATGGAGTCTGCGTCTAAGGATTTGAAGCGCATTACGCTTGAATTGGGCGGTAATGACGCCGCAATCGTTCTGCCCGATGCTGATGTCACCAAGGTGGCTGAAAAGCTGTTTTGGGCGAGCTTTTACAATGCTGGTCAAGTCTGCATCGCGGCCAAGCGTATCTATATTCACGAAGATATCTATGACGAATTGTCGGGCGCGATTGCGGCTTATGCCAAGGCGGTCAAGGTTGGCGACGGCGCTGAACAGGGCACCGCAATTGGCCCCATCCAGAACAAGCCACAATATAAGCGCGTGTTGGAGCTTATTCAGGACGCAAAGGACAAGGGCTATAAATTCCTCGCTGGCGGCGACCATGACCCATCGATTCCTGGCTATTTCGTGCCGGTGACTGTGCTTGATAATCCGCCCGAAGATGCGCGGATTGTGGCCGAAGAACAATTCGGTCCAGTCATGCCGTTAATGAAATTTTCGACAATCAATGAAGTCATTAGCCGTGCCAACGCTTCGGATTATGGACTTGCCGGTTCTATCTGGACCAGCAACCCAGAAGCTGCTGTGGAAGTTGCCGAGCAGTTGGAAACCGGCACAGTCTGGATTAACGAATCCATGCACCTCGCTCCCAACGCGCCTTTTGCCGGACATAAGCAGTCTGGTTTCGGTGCCGAATTGGGTGAGGAAGGCTTGCTTGAATTCACCTATCCGCAAGTGATCACGATAGCCCGCGAAGCGGCTTAAGCTTAAAACCTCCCCATCGGTTAAAGATGGGGAGGGCCTTGACTCTTCCCCTTCAAAGTTTAATCGTCTGATTAAATTTTGAACAACAGGAGAGTGAAAATGGCAGACGCCTATATTGTGGATGCGGTCCGTACCGCAGGTGGCCGTCGCGGCGGCAAGCTTGCCGGTGTGCATCCGGTGGATTTGGGTGCTGCGGTTCTCGATTCTATTGCCGACCGTAATGATTTCGACCCTGCGGCGATTGAAGACGTCATTATGGGTTGCGTCATGCAAGGGGGCGAGCAAGCAGGTGACGTTGGCCGCAACATCGTGCTGGCCTCACGCCTTCCGAATTCTATCCCTTCGGTCAGCATAGATCGCCAGTGCGGATCATCACAGCAGTCGATGATGTTTGCTGCGCAAGGCGTTATGTCGGGCACGCAGGATATTGTCCTTGCCGCCGGTATCGAAAGCATGACGCGCGTACCAATGGGCTCAACGTCGATGCTGTTTAAAAAAGAAGGCATGGGCACATATAAAAGCCCGCGTTTGGAAGAGGCCTATCCCGGCATCATGTTCAGCCAGTTTATGGGCGCTGAAATGCTGGTGAAAAAATACGGCTTTAGCCGCGAAGATCTCGACCAGTTCGCGCTGGAATCGCATCAAAAGGCTATTGCGGCCACGCAAAGCGGCGCATTTGCCAATGAAATTGTCGGCATGGAAGTTGATACGCCAGAAGGAAAGATAATCCACAATAGCGACGAGGGCATTCGCTATGACGCGACCTTTGAAAGCCTGTCCGGCGTCAAATTGCTTCAGGAAGGCGGGAGCATTACGGCCGCCAACGCCAGCCAGATTTGCGACGGCGCATCGGCGGTTCTAATCGTGTCGGAAAAGGCGTTGAAAGAACATGGCCTGACTCCGCGCGCGCGGATCGTCAACCTGACGGTGACCGCGGGTGACCCGGTGATCATGTTGGAAGAACCATTGTTTGCAACCGACCGCGCATTTCAGCGTTCGGGCATGAAAATATCCGACATCGATTTGTATGAGGTCAATGAAGCCTTTGCGCCAGTGCCTTTGGCTTGGTTGAAGCACACAGGCGGCGATCGTTCAAAAATCAACGTCCATGGCGGCGCGATTGCATTGGGTCATCCACTTGGCGCGTCGGGTACAAAGTTGATGGCGACATTGCTGAATGCGCTTGAAGCCCGTGGTGGCAAATATGGTTTGCAGACGATGTGTGAAGGCGGCGGTCAGGCCAACGTTACCATCATCGAGCGGGTGTAATTTAGCGCAGACATAAGCATAGCCGTAGCCCTGAGCCTGTCAAAGGGCGCGTTTCGGTTGAACGTGCTTGGACAGGCTCAGCACTTAGGTTTTTAAAAAGGGAATTTACATGAAACTGGATTCAACAGTCGCAGCAGTCGTTACTGGCGGTGCATCGGGCCTTGGCGAAGCAACCGCGCGTGCGCTGGCTGCAAAGGGTGTGAAGGTCGCGATTTTCGATCTTCAAGCCGACAAGGGCGAAGCGCTGGCCGCTGAAATTGGCGGCGTGTTTTGCAACGTCAATGTCACCAGCGACGAAAGCGTTGATGCTGGCTTCGCCAAGGCACGCGCCGCGCATGGTCAGGAACGTATCTTGGTGAACTGCGCCGGAACGGGCAACGCGGCGAAGACCGCCAGCCGTTCCAAGGAAGACGGTTCGATTAAGCATTTTCCCCTCGATGCTTTCGACCGCATTATTCAGATCAACCTCGTTGGTACCTTCCGCTGCATCGCAAAGTCGGCGGCTGGCATGTTGACGCTTGAGCCCATGGAAGATGGCGAGCGTGGCGCGATGGTGAATACTGCGTCGGTAGCGGCTGAGGACGGCCAGATGGGCCAAGCGGCTTATTCCGCATCCAAGGGCGGCGTTGTCGGCATGACCTTGCCAATCGCGCGCGATTTGATGAGCGAGGGCATTCGCGTGAACACTATCCTGCCGGGCATTTTCAACACGCCGTTGATGAATGGTGCACCGCAAGCCGTAAAAGATGCGCTTGCTGCATCTGTGCCCTTCCCGAAGCGCCTTGGCCATCCGCATGAATTTGCCCAAGTTGCTATGACGATGATCGAATGCGGGTATTTCAACGGTGAAGATGTGCGTATCGACGGTGCGATCCGGATGGCGCCGCGGTAAACGCAACACATTCCGTTCGTGTCGCGCATCGTTGAGACATTTTGAGGTCGTGGATGACTTATAAATGTCTAGACTGGGCGCGACACCGATAGAATAAAGGGTGCGGGTGGAACTGAAACAGAGGTGTGCAAGCGATGACTGAATTCACCCAAATCCAATATGCTGTCGCTGACGGCATCGCCACGATCACGATGCATCGTCCCGAAAAGATGAATGCTTTTACCAATGTTATGATGCGCGAAATGTGCACGGCATTTGATTTGGTCGACGCCGATGATGCCGTGCGTGCTGTCATCGTTACTGGGTCCGGTGAACGCGCCTTTTGTGCGGGCGCGGACCTTACGCCGGATGCGGGTGGCGATGTGTTTGCTAGCCGATCGGAGGTAGAATCGCTTTCAGACGAGCGCGTGCGCGACTCTGGCGGGCGGCTGACGCTACGAATTTTTCAATCCAAAAAGCCTGTCATTGGTGCCATCAACGGCGCTGCGGTCGGAATTGGCGCGACCATGCAACTGCCCATGGACTTCCGCTTGGCCAGTGACACTGCGCGCATTGGCTTTGTTTTTGCACGGCGCGGGATTGTGCCAGAGGCTGCCTCTAGTTGGTTCCTGCCGCGCTTGGTTGGCATGCAACAGGCGTTGGAATGGTGCATGACTGGCCGGGTATTTGACGCCGTGGAGGCATTGAACGGTGGCCTCGTCCGCTCTGTACACGCGCCGACCGAGTTAATGGAAGCGGCGCGCGCGCTGGCGCGTGAGATAGCTGACAATACGGCGCCGGTATCAATTGCCCTTACGCGTGCCATGTTGTGGCGGCTCTCTGCGGCCGAGCACCCGATGGCTGCGCATGCGATCGACAGCAGGGCAATTTACCGCCGTTCGCGGTCCGGTGATGCGAAAGAGGGCATTGCGAGCTTTCTGGAGAAACGCAGCCCGGCCTATCCTGACAAGGTGTCCACAGGCTTGCCAGATTTCTTCCCATGGTGGGACGAACCTGTTTATAAGTAACCTTAGGTAAAGGGGAAGCGGGCACCAATGGCGGCAACAGGACCAAGAGTGGCAAGCGATTCAGCCGATGGCAACAATGCGCGCGACCAATTGATTGAGGCCGCTAGCCAGATCATGCGCGAAGGCGACACGATTGACTTGTCATTATCGGAATTATCGCTGCGTGCTGGCCTGAACAGTGCTTTGGTCAAATATTATTTCGGCAATAAGAACGGCCTCATGCTGGCATTGCTCGATCGCGACATGGGCAATATTGTGCAAAGCCTTGGCGCTTTGGTGGCCAAAGACATGCAGCCGGCTGACAAATTGCGTATCCATATTGGCGCTGTCATCGACACTTATCACGCCTTTCCCTATCTCAACCTCTTGCTGATGCGTATGGTCCGTGACAGCGCCCCTGCTGAAGCGGCGCGCATTGCGGAACTATATCTCAAGCCGATTTCGAACGTTTATGAAGTGCTGATTGCGCAAGGCATAAAAGCGGGCAAATTCCGCAAAACAGACCCGCAATTTTTCTACTTCACGGTAACAGGCGCTGCCGACCGTTTCTATTCATCTCGGTTGGTGCTGCGCCATTGTTACAATCAGGACGATTTCGACGAGAATATGCGCGATGCCTATCGCGAGCATACCATTGATCTGATCATGCGCGGATTGCTGGTTTAGGTTATCCTGCCCTCAGGGAGAGGGAGCTGCATCCCCAATGCCGCCTTAATCTCGTCGCCATCGGCATCCAGCATCGGCGGATGAGCATAATTGGACACGGGCGTCCCTGCATAATGCACGGGATGTTTCATCGACCGGTATTTGCCGATGTCCGGCGATTCCCGTTCTTCAAAAAACCCAACATCGGCCAAATGCGGGTCGGCCAGCACATCGGCCATTCGGTTATATTTCATCGCCGGGATGTCATGCTGCGCCAATAGGTCAAGCCATTCGGCGGCGGTCCGCGTTGCGCTGACTTCCTCAATTAGCGCATATAATTCCCCAGTGTGCTTGGTACGTTCCTGATAGGTCGAAAAGCGGGGGTCATCGAAGACGTTGGGCCGCCCGCCCAGTTCAAAAAATGTTGCCCATTGCCGGTCATTATATGGGACGATAGCAATGTAGCTGTCCTTGGTCGGATAAGGCCGCCGACGCGGGTTGACCGAGCGTGTATAGCCCATGCGTCCATTGCCGGGGATGAAGGTTTCGCCCCACAAATTTTCGACCATGTTGAACCAGGTGAAGCATTCAAACATCGGCACTTGCACAAACTGCCCGCCCTGACCGCCTGCGCGGCCAAGCAGTGCAGCCATCGTGGCGTTGGCGGCAAACAGCCCGCTGACTTTGTCGGCGACAAGGCTGGGTGAATAGGTGGGTCGCCCGCCATCGCGCTGTTCGCTTAAGGCGGCAAAGCCGGACGCGGCCTGAATGAGGTCGTCATATGCCTGCCGCTCGCCATAAGCACCGCCCGCGCCAAAGCCAGCGCAATGCACGTATACGATGTTGGGGTTGATGGCCTTCACCGCCTCATAACCAAAACCAAGCCGCTCGACGCCTGCCATGCGGACATTGTGGATGAACACGTCGGCCTCTTCCAACAAAGCCTCGAGCACGGCTTTGTCCTCAGGCTTTTTAATGTTGAGGTTGATGGCTTTTTTGTTGCGGTTGAGCGCAGTGAAAATGGGACCATGCTGTTTGGTGGGCGAATCGCCTCCATGACGCATCATGTCGCCTGGCGTATTACCCTCACTATTTTCGATCTTGATTACCTCAGCGCCCAAATCGGCCAATTGCACAGTGGCATAAGGACCAAGCACAACTGTGGCCATGTCTACGACCTTAATGCCCTTCAACGGCCCGGTTGGTTCTGTGTCCCATGTCAATTTCGGCCATTTCGCCATGTGCGCTCTCCTTATCTCTTGCATCGACTGCTAGCATATTTAAGCGTGCAGTTAAGAGATAATCGGGAGTGAATGATGAGCAATTTTGATGCAAGCGCGCCGGTCATTATTGGTGTCGGCGAAGCCAGCCGAAAGACAGTTTCCGGCGAATGGCCAAGCCCGCGCGAATTGGCTGGCGCAGCTATCAAGGTTGCACTTGCCGATACAGGCCAGTCCCTATCGGTTGCGGCGGCGATTGACACCATTGCCGCGATCCGCACATTCGAGGACAGCGGCGTCAGCCTAGGCACAGGGTCGCCTGACAATGCGCCCGAAGCTTTTGGAGCAGCTGGCGGCATCAGCGCGGCGCGGCTGATTTACGCTGATGTCGGTGGTCAAAGCCCGCAGGCGATGCTGAACGAACTGGCGGGCGATATCCGCCACGGGACCTGTGCGGTTGCTGTGCTCGTGGCCGCCGAAGCGACCGGGACCGCAAAGCGCGCCCGTAAGGCGGGCGTGACTTTGGACTGGGGCTTGCCTTCGGACACCCCGTTCGACAATCGCCTTTCCACCTTCCCGATTTTAAGCCGAACGGAAATCCGCCATGGCATCATTTCCATGCCGCTGGCGTACAGCCTGATTGAAAATGCGCGGCGGATGGCGCTGAAGTTGGACGGTGACGTTTATGCGCACCAAATGTCAGCCTTATGGTCCGCCTTTTCCATTAAGGCCGAAACCCGCACCCATGCCCAATTTCCCGGTTTTCGATCCCCAGAGGCGCTGCAGAGCGATGACAATGGCAATTACCCGCTGACGGACATCTACCGTCGCTGGCATGTGGCGCAGGATGCGGTCGATTTGGGCGGCGCGGTCATCCTGACCAGCGCCGGCAAGGCCCGCGAATTGGGTGTGCCGCAAGATAAATGGGTGTGGTTGGCTGGCGCTGCTGAGGCCGCGGAGCCACCCTTGTCCGAACGTGCGGTCATTCACCGGTCTGCCGCGTTGGATTTCGCCATTCCTGCGGCGCTGGATCAAGCCGGAATCGCGGCGGCCGACCTTGGTCCTGTAGACATTTATAGCTGCTTTCCCTGCGCGGTATTCGCGGCGGTGGACAGCATGCAAGATGCAATGCGGGCGCTTGGCGACTATACGCTCACCGGCGGGCTCAGCTTCTTTGGCGGCCCGGGCAATGGCTATGGCATGTATAACATCGTCGCAATGGTTGACGCGTTGCGCCATGATGGATCTAAGCCCGCCTTGGTCACCGCCAATGGCGGCGTGATGTCGAAGCAGGCGGTTGGCATTTATACAGCTACGCAGCCAACTATCGCCTGGTCCGGCAATGTGGCAAAGGGCTATGCGCCAACGCCAGTAGCGCTCGATGATACGCCCAACGGCAAGGCGCGGGTGCGCAGCTTTGTGCGGTCCGCGGGCAAGGACGGTTTCGGTCCGGCAACATTGTTGCTGGAAACCGAAGGTGGCGCGCGTGCCATGGCAGTGATGGACGGCCCTGTGGATGCCGATCTTGGCACCGCGATCGTGCACGTCACCCCAGGTGAAAAACGCCATATTGCTGCACTAATTGGATAATCTACGGTTCATCCTTCGATACTTATGCTATGCAGCCATTGGAACCGGAGAAAATCGATGCACATTCTCAAATTGGCTGTCTTGGCCTTTCCTTTGACACTGGTCGCTTCATGCGGAAAGGTGGATAGCACCCCAAAGCCGCTGACCGAGAAGCAGAGCGCAGTCTTAGCGAAAGAACTGAACGGCAAGGTCGCGGGCACGCCCGTCAATTGCATCAGCGACTTTAACGCCACCAACACTATCCGCGTTAGCGACAATATCTTGCTCTACCGTGTGTCAGGCCGCTTGGTGTACCAAAACAACCTGCGCTCCGCGTGCAGCGGTCTGGCGCGCGACGATGACATCATGGTGTCTGAGCAATTTGGCAGCCAGAAATGCAAAGGCGACATCATCCGTCTG
The DNA here is from genome assembly GCF_044239045.1 of Sphingorhabdus sp. Classification (GTDB taxonomy): domain Bacteria; phylum Pseudomonadota; class Alphaproteobacteria; order Sphingomonadales; family Sphingomonadaceae; genus Sphingorhabdus_B. The sequence continues at coordinate 43,492 of NZ_JBIICD010000007.1, read as the reverse complement.
GTGGACCGGACCACAGGTATGACCGGCGGCGTTTGCAGCCTGGGTGACTTCGTCCCCTATCGTAGCGAAAAGGCCAAGGACTAGTTGAACTTCTTGTGATGCGGCGATCTTGTTCGGGGGACAATGGCTGCCCACTTGCGACTTCGCCTCTAGGCTGGCAAAGGGGCGCTTCTAACCGCATTTGAAAGCAAGATAATCCATGTCCGAGATGATCCGTGTCACCCTTCCCGATGGCTCCGCCCGTGAAGTTGCGCGTGGCACTACCCCTGCGGATATTGCGGCTGCCATTGGCCCTGGTCTTGCCAAGGCGGCGATCGCGGCGCGGGTGGATGGCGAATTGCGCGATATCATGCGTCCTATTGAGGCTGACGCTGAACTGGCGTTGGTGACTGCCCGTGATGAGGCGGACGCGCTTGAGCTCGCCCGCCACGATTTTGCGCATGTCTTGGCAGAGGCGGTGCAGACGCTGTTTCCTGGTACACAAATCACTTTTGGTCCATCGACCGATGACGGTTTTTATTATGACGTGATGGCACCTGCTTCGCGTGGTCCATTCACCATGGATGACCTGCCCGCGATTGAAGAGCAAATGCGCGAAATCATCCGCGTCGACAAGCCGCTGCGCCGCGAAGTGATGGCGCGTGATGCGTTGATTGCGACATGGCAAAATGCAGGCGAAAGCTTCAAGGCCGAATGGGCAGCGGAACTACCCGAGGGCGAGGAATTGTCGGTCTATTGGTCCGGTGATGACTGGATGGACATGTGCCGTGGGCCGCATTTGGCCTCAACCGGAAAGTTGGATCCGGCGGCGTTCAAACTGACGCGGGTGGCTGGCGCTTATTGGCGCGGCGACCAGAATAATCCGCAATTAAGCCGCATTTACGGCACGGGCTGGTTGAACAAAAAGCAACTCGATGCCCATCTGCTTCGGCTCGAAGAAGCCGCCAAACGCGACCATCGCCGTTTGGGCCAAGACATGGACCTGTTCCATTTGCAGCAAGAGGCACATGGTTCAGTCTTCTGGCATCCCAATGGCTATCTGATCTGGCGCGAACTTGAGGCCTATATGCGCCGGGCGATTGATGGCGCCGGTTATAAGGAAGTCAAAACGCCGCAGGTTATGGACGCGCGGCAGTGGGAGCAATCAGGGCATTGGGGCAAATATCGCGCCAACATGTTCGTGATCCCTGACGAAGTGCCCAATGTCGATGATGAGGGTCCCGTGATTTCTGGCGATGCTGACTGGATGGCGCTGAAGCCGATGAACTGTCCTGCACATGTCCTCATCTTCCGTCAGGGTATTAAATCTTATCGCGACCTGCCGCTGCGCATTTATGAAAATGGTTGCTGCCACCGCAATGAACCGCATGGTGCTTTACATGGCCTGATGCGCGTGCGTCAGTTCACACAGGATGATGCGCATATCTTCTGCCGCGAAGACCAGATTGTCGAAGAAGTGCAGGCATTTTGTGCGCTTGCCGACCGGGTCTACAAAGAATTTGGTTTCACTTATTCTATCAAGCTCGCGCTGCGTCCTGACCAACGGTTCGGATCGGATGCGGATTGGGACAAGGCGGAGAATGAACTGCGCGATGCAGTGGTCCGCGCTGGCCTTGCGACCGCCGAATTTGGTTGGGAAGAATTGCCAGGTGAAGGGGCGTTCTATGCGCCAAAGCTGGAATGGCACCTGACCGACGCGATTGGCCGCACATGGCAGGTGGGCACGATTCAGTCCGATCGCGTGCTGCCTGAGCGCCTAGATGCAAGCTATGTTGGAGAGGATGGCGCGCGCCATCGCCCCGTCATGCTGCACCGCGCGATTTTCGGCAGCTATGAACGTTTTATCGGTATCTTGATCGAACATTATGCGGGCCGCTTCCCTGTCTGGTTGGCGCCTGTGCAGGCGGTAGTCGCGACAATCACGTCCGAGGCCGATGGCTATGCGCATGACGTCACCGCGAAGTTGCGGGCTGCGGGCATTCGTATCGAGGCCGACACGCGCAACGAAAAAATCAATTACAAGGTGCGCGAACATAGCGTTGCCAAGGTGCCGCATTTGCTGGTGGTCGGCATGCGTGAGGCCGAAGAAGGCAAAGTTGCAATCCGTAGCCTTGGTTCCGACGGTCAGCGCATCATGACACTGGAAGAGGCCATTGCGATGCTGTCGCATGAAGCAACGCCGCCCGATTTGCGTTGAACCAATAGACGTTATTCAAGGAGATGGTGATGAAAACAGTTCCACTCACGCTTGCCGCTATAATGGTTCTCACGGCGTGCCAGCAACCAGCGGCGGAACAAGCCGCCGAAACCCCAGCGGCAACAGCAGATGCGACCGCCAGCTACAATGCCGCACAAAAGGCTTATGCAGCTGCCAATGACAAGATGCATTCCGGTATGGGCAATATCAATGCCGACGCCGATGTCGCGTTTATGCAAGGCATGATCCCGCACCATATGGGAGCAGTTGATATGGCGAAGGTTGCGCTGGAGCATAGTAAGGACCCCGAAGTCCGCGCGCTGGCGCAAAAGGTCATTGCCGCGCAAGAAGCCGAGATAAAGGACATGCAGGCATGGCTCGACAAAAAGGACGTGGCTGCGGAAAAGCCACTGACCGCGGCTGATCATGCCGCCATGGGGCACTGAACATTCAAGACCTGATTGGAATCGCCGCGGGGCAATTGTTGCTATTGGCGGCAATGACGTTCGGCGCGGCCTATATTCGCGGGCTGACCGGCTTTGGCATGGCCATCATTCTTGTGCCTTTGTTTGGGTTGATTGTTAAGCCGGGTGATGCTGTGGTCATCGCCATATTACTCCAGGTGTTGATTGGGCCTGTCGGCTTGAAAGTCATTTACGCCGACGCCCACCGGCAAAGTGCTCTGATGATTGCGGCATTCGCCATGTTGGCAACGCCGCTGGGGATATGGCTGCTCATGCACACAAGTCCGGATGTGGCGCGGCTGATGATAGCTGCCATCGCCATTGCGGCGTTTGTTCTCGTGCTGCTGCCGCAAAGAGGTGAACTTCGCCCCGGGCCAAAGGAAACCGCGCTGACGGGAATAGCCTCGGGCATCTTAACCGGTTTCGCCGCGATGCCCGGCCCACCTGTTGTGCCTTTTTATCTGCGGCAACCTATCCCACCCACGGAAGCCCGTGCGTCGATGATGCTGGTGTTTTTCGCCACCGCAATCGCGGGCACGATATCGGCTTTTGCCCTGGGACTTGCGAATGCGCGCTTATTGTGGCTGTCGCTTTTGTTGTTCCCGTCGGTGCTTGCCGGTAATTGGCTTGGCGCGAAATCTTTTGGCAGGGTGCCACCGACTGTGTGGCGCAGTTTTGTCGCGGCCGTCCTTGGCGTCGCTGGTCTTTCGGCGGTGCTGCGGCTTCTGAACTAGGCTCTATTTACCGAACTTACGCTGCGTCTTACCATAACGCATTTTGCGTGTGCCAGGCTGCCCCTCGGTTGCACGGCCTTTTGGCGCAGCGACATGTTGCTGTTGCGGCAGGCCAAGCTCGGTTGCCTCCAGTGACCGGATTTCGTCGCGCAGGCGGCCCGCCTCTTCAAATTCCAAATCAGCGGCAGCCGCGCGCATCTTCTTTTCCAGATCGTCAATATAGGCCCGCAAATTATGCCCAACGAGGTTGTTGGCGCCATCGGCATCAATTTCAACAAGCACTGAATCCCGGCTCGCGGTGTCGGCGACGATGTCATGGATGTCGCGTTTGATTGTGGCCGGGGTTATCCCATGTTTAACATTATACGCATGCTGCTTTTCGCGGCGGCGGTCGGTTTCGCGAATGGCGCGCTCCATGCTCCCGGTCATACGGTCGGCATATAGGATCACGCGGCCTTCTACGTTGCGCGCCGCGCGGCCGATTGTCTGGATTAATGACGTTTCGCTGCGCAAGAAGCCTTCTTTGTCGGCATCCAATATCGCGACCAACCCGCATTCGGGAATATCGAGACCTTCCCGAAGCAAGTTGATGCCCACCAGCACGTCATACACACCGCGTCGCAAATCGCGGATCAGTTCAATGCGCTCCAGCGTTTCTACATCGCTGTGCATATAGCGCACGCGCAACCCTGCCTCATGCATGAACTCGGTCAGGTCCTCCGCCATACGCTTGGTCAGCGTGTTAACTAAAGTGCGAAAGCCCGCCTCTGCCGTTTTGCGGCATTCGTTGATGCAATCCTGCACTTGGTCTTCGACAGGCTTGATCTCAACTGGTGGGTCGATAAGGCCCGTTGGGCGAATGACCTGCTCGGCAAAAACGCCGCCCGATTGCTCCATTTCCCACCCGCCCGGCGTTGCCGATACGCAGACCGTTTGCGGGCGCATAATGTCCCATTCGTTGAAGCGCAGTGGCCGGTTGTCAATGCAGGAGGGCAGGCGGAAACCATATTCAGCCAAGGTCAGCTTACGCCGATGATCGCCTTTGGCCATTGCATCGATTTGCGGCACCGTCTGGTGGCTTTCATCAACGAACAAAAGCGCATTGTCAGGCAAATATTCAAACAAGGTTGGCGGCGGTTCACCCGGCAAGCGGCCTGTTAGAAAGCGCGAATAATTCTCGATGCCCGCGCACGAACCCGTTGCGGCAATCATCTCAAGATCGAAATTCGTCCGCTCTTCCAACCGCTGCGCCTCCAACAACTTGCCTTCGGACACAAGCTCCTTCAATCGCTCGGTCAGCTCAAAGCGGATCGCTTCGCTGGCCTGCTTCATTGTTGGGCCGGGGGTCACATAATGGCTGTTGGCATAGATGCGCACGCTGTTCAGCTTCGCGCCGGTATGGCCGGTTAGCGGGTCGAACTCGGCAATTTCCTCAATCTCGTCACCAAAGAAACTGACGCGCCATGCGGTATCTTCATAATGCGACGGGAATATTTCGAGATTGTCGCCGCGCACCCGGAAATTACCGCGCGCAAAGCCCATGTCGTTGCGTTTATACTGCAGCGCGACCAGCTTGCGGATCAATTCACGTTGATCCACGCTCTCGCCCTTTTTCAGATCGAAAATCATTGCCGAGTATGTTTCGACGGAGCCGATGCCGTAAATGCAAGATACCGATGCGACGATGATCACATCATCGCGTTCCAACAATGACCGGGTCGCCGAATGGCGCATCCGATCAATGGCCTCGTTTACGCTGGATTCTTTTTCGATGTAGGTGTCGCTGCGCGGGACATAGGCCTCGGGCTGATAATAATCATAATAAGAAACGAAATATTCAACGGCATTGTCGGGAAAAAAGCTTTTAAACTCACCGTACAATTGCGCCGCCAATATCTTGTTTGGTGCAAGAATAAGCGCCGGACGCTGCAATGCCTCTATCACCTTGGCGACGGTGAAAGTCTTGCCCGACCCGGTGACGCCTAACAGAACCTGGTTCTTTTCCCCCGTCAGTGCCGTGTCGACAAGTTCGCGAATAGCTGTCGGCTGGTCACCCGCCGGCGCATAATCCGACACGATCTTAAACGGCCTGCCACCTTCCAACTTGGCTGGGCGTTCGGGGCGGTGCGGGGTGAAGGTGCCAACCGTGTCCGGTTCTTCCAGCCCACGGCGGATGATGAGCTCTGCCATCTTCGCTTTATGTGCCTTGCAGGCAGCAAGGGCAAGAGGCGTGCGTCGGAATGCAGGCCAATGCATCAAATTTACTTTCCTACACGGTAGATATTTGTTTTATCGCTGTTGCCTTTTGGAGGAGGCGGCGACACAAATATGGTCGAGAGAAATGAGGAGCTACGTCGTTGCTTAAACTTTTCCTTCTGAGCGCGGCTACGCTGGCATTATCTGCATGCTCGGACAAGGGTGCCGGCACCCACGCAGATAAGGACGGCAATGGCGTAATAGATGGGCAAGAGCGCGCCACCGCAATGGACAATGATGGGTTCATTCCGATGAAGGTGGGGCTTTGGGAAACCAATTTCGTCTTTGCGGACATCAATGTCTCAACCTTGGGTAAAGCCCAAAAGCAGCAGATCATGGATAAAGTGTCGAAAAGCACTTCCAGCCAAAGTTGCTTGACCGATGCCGAAGCCAAAAAGCCAGCGGCGGATTTCTTTGTCGGCAATGGCGCCGAAAAATGCGTTTACGAGGCGTTCGATGTTTCCGGGCAAAATGTGCGCATGAAATTGTCTTGCGGCATGGATAGCATAGGCCGCGTGGACACAGTACTTACCGGTGTCATGGGCAAAACCGAATTCAACTATGACAGCAAGGTTGAAGTTCGCCTGCCGATTGTCGGCAAGGTCGCGATGCAGGGCAAGGCAAACGGCAAATATTTGGGGGACTGTCCCGCGTCATGATATATCTACGCAACATATGGTTAGCTTGCGCAACGCTTGCGATAGTGATGGCCTTCGGATGGTCAGCGTCCGGCCGTGCGGAAACGCTGTCTGGCCAAACCGCTATCCGGCCTGCAATGGTCAAAGTCGACTTCACGTCAGACAGCCTGACCGTCGCGACGGTCGAGGGCGATGCAGGCGTTGCCGGGCGGGCCGTGACCATAGATGACCCAGCGCGGGTTGCGTCTATTTCGAAGCTGGTCGTTGCCGTTGGCGTTATGCGGCTTGTCGAGCAAGGCAAGCTCGACCTCGATCGAGACGTGAATGACTATCTGGGTTGGCGGGTCCGAAACCCGGCTTTTCCGGATACACCGATTACCTTACGCGCCTTGTTATCACATCAAAGCGGTTTGCGTGACTCTGTGGACTATATCGTGCCATTGGATGGCAGCCTTGAGGCCGTACTTGCTGACCCAAAGGCATGGGAACTGGGCCACGCGCCGGGCACATATTTTGCTTACGCCAATATCAATTCGCCTTTGATTGCGGCGGTACTGGAAGGCGCAACAGGCGAACGGTTTGACCGGCTGATGGCGCGGCTGGTATTGACGCCGCTCGGGTTGGATGCCTGTTTTAATTGGGGTGCCGGGTGCAGCGACGGGCGGCGCGCGGAAGCGGTCACATTGTTGCGGCCCAATGGAGACCTTGCGCTTGATGCACCGATGCATGGCCCTGATCCATGCGCGGTCTATCCGGCCAGCGACGGCAGTTGCGACGTTGATAAGCTCTACAAGTTTGGTCGCAACGGCTCGGCTTTTAGCCCGCAAGGCGGCTTGCGCATTTCGGCGCGTGATTTGGTAAAAATTGGTCAATTGCTATTGCGCGATGGCGCGCCGTTATTGTCGCCGAAAAGCTTTGCTGAGATGGTTGGTCCCGCCTGGACTTTCGACGGCAAAAATGGCGATGATGATAAAGGCTATTTTACAGGCTATGGCCTCGGCGTGCATTGGTTAACCGACAAGGCCGGCAATCGTTGGTTCGGCCATGTAGGGGAGGCATATTCGCTGCGCGCAGGTTTTTGGATCAACCCTGCCGAGCGCAGGGGTTTTTACCGCTACGTGACTATGGTCGATGAATTTTCAACGGTTGGGCATTGCTTTGACCGGTGCCCATGATAGCGTCGCGGACAGATAAATAAAAATTGGGATAACTAGGGGGAATAAGATGATTAAAGGGACAATTTTTGGCGCATTATTGGCCAGCGCATTGGTCGTAACGCCAGCTGCCGCGCAACCAGATTACGCTGACTCGATCAAGGCCGATTATGACAAGTCGCTGGCGAGCCTGTGGGACCATTTCCATCGTAACCCCGAATTGTCATTCCGCGAATTCAAAACCGCTGCGCGAATGGCGCAGGAACTGCGCGCTGTCCCCGGCATGCTTGTCACCGAGAAGGTTGGCGGCACCGGCGTCGTTGGCATGTTAAAAAACGGTGATGGACCAGTTGTCCTTGTGCGCGCGGACATGGATGGCCTTCCTGTGCAAGAACGCTCCGGTCTTGCGAATGCGTCCACGGTAAAACAGGTCGGGGTCGATGGCCTTGAAATGCCTGTGATGCACGCATGCGGCCATGATGTGCATATCACCTCATTGGTAGGCACCGCGCGCCAGCTGGCCCGGATGAAGGATCGTTGGAAGGGGACGGTATTGTTCATCGTCCAGCCTGCTGAAGAACGCGTTGGTGGGGCAAAGGCGATGATACAAGATGGGCTATACACCCGTTTTCCAAAGCCGGATTATGCATTGGCTTTCCATGTCGCGGCAGAACTTGAGACTGGTAAAATCTCTGCATCAGAAGGCATTCAATATTCGTCCGCCGATAGCGTTGATATCCGGGTTCCCGGCATTGCCACTCATGGCGCCGCACCCCATTTGGGTCGCGATCCGGTCTATATAGCCTCGCAGATCGTTGTCGGCCTGCAATCAATTATCAGCCGGGAAAAGGGACCATTGGACCCTGGCGTGATTACCGTCGGTGCTTTCCACGCCGGGACAAAGCACAATATCATCTCCGAATATGCCGACTTGCAGGTAACGGTGCGGTCTAACAGTCAGGCGGTGCGTGACCAGCTAATTACCTCTATTGAACGCGTCGCCAAGGGCATTGGCGCCGCACATGGCTTGCCGCAAGACAAGTTGCCGATTGTCACGGTGACGGAGAGCACACCAGTCACGGTCAATGACGGCGCGCTTGCCCGCCGTTTAAATGGGGCTATCGCCAATGCCTTAGGTAAGGATGTGGTGACACCATTCCGACAGACGGCCATGGGCGCTGAAGATTTCGCCTTTTTCGTGGACCAGAAGCATGGCATTCCGGGCTATTATTTCGCCGTTGGCGGGAGCAATCCTGCATGGATAGCCGCAGCCAAAAATGGCGGACCGCCAGTGGCTGGTCACCATTCGCCTTTGTTCAAAATTGATCCGGAACCATCCGTGCGATTGGGGATTGAGGCAACAACGGCTGCCGTGCTCGATTTGCTTGGACCAAGCAAAAATTGATCGGCCGGACCGGATAGGTGCAGGGAAACCTTTATGGCGCGCAAAAATCGTGATCATTACGAACCGGATGATGCGTCGACTGAGCCAGAATTAAGCTGCTGGCTCTGTTCGCGCCGAATGGGGAATGTGACTGAATGGCACCATCCCGTACCGAAAAGCCGGGGTGGGAAAGAGCGGCAACCGGTGCACCCAATTTGTCACCGGACCATCCACGCCAATTTCTCGAACAGCGATCTCGAAAAGCGCTTCGCTACTGTCGACGCTTTATTGGCGCATGACGAAATCGGACGGTTTGTAGACTGGATAGCCAACAAACCGCCCGACTTTAACGCACCAACCAAAGACCGGCGTTAGCCCGCTTTTTCTGGCATCATCGACGAATGCAAATGGTCGATTTTCCACGCGCCGTCTTCGATCCGATACAGGAATGAATAGCGCGCCTTAATGTCGGTTTTGGCACCTGTGGACGGGTCCGTCACCGTGACCGTCCATGTTCCCAACCGCGCAGCGGTGTTGCAGCCGATTTTGACGGTGCTGCTGTTGATTGTTCCGACAGGGCTAGGCTTTAGGAAGCCGACAAAATAGTCACGGATGCTGGCGTGATCTGTTCGCGGCGTATTGGAAACGGTTGCCAGCAACACAGCGTCCTTCGTGAACAACTGCGTCACTGTATCTGGATTTTTCGTGGCCCATGCATTGTTGAACGCGCCAAAAAGCGATTCAACCTCGGCCTGGGTCACGACGGCGCATTGCATGGATTTAGAAGACTTTGCGTGAGCGGGAACCGCAATAACCGACGCGATCGCGAAAGCACTTAAAACGAACTTATTCATTTCATCTTTCTCCTATTGTTAATGCACATATGAGTTAGGGTATACTAGGCTTAACCTCCTTCCAGCTTCATCGAAAAACTGATCCTAATCCCGAGTTTTTAATGGGAAACCAAGGTGGGGATTTGAACATTTTTGAGGATGTCCGCAGTGGCACTTCCCAATATAAAGCTGCGTAATCGCGAATGCCCAAAGGCGCCCATGATCAGCATATGGGAGCCAGCGGCAATTGCTTCTTGTTGGAGCGCTGATCCAATAGTGCGTCCGAACAGCGCAGCGTTTAGATGGTCCGCCTGGACGCCGCGTTGGGTAGTAACTTGGACAAGTGCGTGGGTATCTAGGTCTGTTGGCATTGGCTTTTCGCCCACGATCGTGATGAAGTGCAACTGTTCAGGTCCAAGCAGTGTTATAGCATCGCCCAACGCACGTGCAGCGGCCGAGGTGTTATCCCAAGCAACACCTAACGCGCCGTTTTGGTAGGGCGCATCATAGGCTTCGGGTACAACAATGACTGGTCGGCCGCTTTCGAACATAAGATATTCGGCAACCATCCGTTCGTTTAAAAGTCCTGAGCTTTGGCTGCCAATTATACTTATGTCGTGCAATCGCGCATGTTCAGCCACGACTTCGTGGACACCCAAGACATGCGAATGTTCGGTAATTAACGTACACTCTAAACCAGCCGCTTGAGCAGCAGAGCGCAAATGCAACGCCACGGATTGCACATCTGTATCGCGTTCAGGCGTCGTAACATCGAGCGCCACAGTGAAAATCGTAAGCTGTGCGCCGAACGCTTTGGCGAGGCTGATAGCAAAACCCACTGGCCCTTTACCAATCGCGGCGGTTTCCGCAGGCGCAAAGAGAAATATTGATTTCATAGCCATCTGTTTTCTCCTTAATGGGATGCTTGTGAATGGCCGTCATCCTTGGTCTTCCAGAGGGAAAACAGGATGCCGCCCAAGATAAGGCCGAAGGTAACGCCAAGGCTCAAGACGGGCGGGAATTTGTCTCCATCCAGCAGGAAGTCTGACACGAAGATCTTTGAACCAATGAAGACCAAAACAAGCGCCAGAGCGTATTTGAGATAATGGAAGCGATGGACCATCGCTGCCAACGCAAAATACAAAGCACGCAGGCCCAATATGGCCATGATGTTGGACGTATAGACAATGAAGGTATCGGTGGTGATCGCAAAGATCGCGGGTACCGAGTCCACCGCAAACACGAGGTCAGCTAGGTTGATGACGACCAGCGCCAAAAACAATGGCGTGGCAGCGCGCACCATCTTGCCCGTCTTCTCGTCAGGCACCTTGACGAAAAACTTCTCGGCATGAAGCTCCTTGGTCACGCGCATATGTGTCGAGATATATTTGACGACTGGGTTCTTGGCGACGTCCATTTCCTGATCACCCGTGAACAGCATCTTGATACCAGTTCCAACCAGGAAGACGGCGAAAATGTAGAGTGTCCAATAATATTCCTGCACAATGGCAGCACCTGCCGCGATCATTAAACCACGCAAGACAATTACCGCGATAATACCCCATAAAAGCGCACGATATTGATATTTGCGTGGTATTGCGAAGAAGGTGAATATCAGGCTGATGACAAAGACATTGTCTATCGACAGCGCCTTTTCGATGAAAAAGCCGGTATAATATTTCATGCCCATGTCGGCGCCTTTTTGGAACCAGACCCATAGGCCAAACAGCATGGCAATGCTGATATAGAAAGCGGACAGCTTCAGGCTCTCGGCGATGCCCATTTCCTTGTCCTCTTTATGCAGGATGCCAAGGTCAAAAGCCGTGAGCGTGATAACAATGCTCAGAAAAGCGAGCCAAAACCAGACTGGTGTCCCCAACCAATCCATTGTCAAAAATTCCATGAAATATTCCCTGTTTTAACTAATGTCGTGCACCACGCGGTCGAAACCCGCGTGGTGCGTAAGATTTAAAATTTTAGATTTTTCTAAGCCGCAATGGCCCTCGCAAAGGGGCTTTTGCATGGCTCTCAAGCCGATCTTTGATCGCCAGCTTAAGCCGCTTCAGTTTTTGAACGCGAAACATATCGGGCCAGCGCCGCGTAATTTCGGCGCGTAACTCGCGGTCAATCTTCTGGTGATATTGCAACAATCGGAATGACGAAAATGTCATAGCTCATCCTCTTTGAACATTGTTTAAGTTCAATCGGATGTTCCGGGCATGGTTTAGCGTATTTCGGGGGTATGTGAAGACCGCCTGACCACTGCACCGGAAACATCCGATGCGGCCGACATCACGTTCCTTCCGAAGAAGCGAGCGTCAGAGGGGCCCGGTCCGCCGCCATGTTATGGAGCGATTTAATCCGAATTGCAACAGGATTGGGTCTCAAGAAACTCGGTTCGTCGAGTTAATCCCTCAACAGGTCGTTGATTGCGGTCTTTGCACGGGTCTGCGCATCGACGCGTTTGACGATAACGGCGCAGGACAAATTGGGCCCGGGGCTGCCATCGGGCAAGGCCTTGCCGGGGATCGAGCCTGGCACCACGACCGAGTAAGCGGGGACGCGGCCAACGAATATCTCGCCTGTCGTGCGATCGATAATCTTGCTGGTTGAGCTGATGAACACGCCCATGGATAGAACGGCGCCTTCTTCGACGATCACGCCCTCGACAACCTCCGACCGCGCTCCGATGAAGCAATTGTCTTCGATGATTACTGGCCCGGCCTGCAATGGTTCCAACACGCCGCCAATGCCAACGCCACCAGACAAATGCACATTCTTACCAATTTGCGCGCAACTACCGACTGTGGCCCAAGTATCGACCATTGTTCCATCGTCCACGCGCGCGCCAATGTTGACAAAGCTGGGCATCAGGATGACGTTTTTGCCTATATAGCTGCCATGTCGGGCGACGGCCCCGGGCACGACGCGGAAACCTGCATTGCGGAAACGGTCGGCATCCCAACCGCTGAATTTCGAAGGCACCTTATCATAAGCAGGCGCACCGGACGCCCCGCCATCGACCAAAATATTGTCGTTCAGGCGGAACGACAAAAGCACAGCTTTTTTCAACCACTGGTGAACCTGCCAACTGCCCGACAGCTTCTCCGCAACGCGGTATGACCCATCATCTAAGCCAGCCAAAGCCGTCTGCACCGCGTCGCGCACTTGGCCTTGGGTCGCGCTAGAAATGCTATCGCGTGCATCCCATGCAGCATCAATGATCGTGGCAAGTTGGTCGGTCATATCGTTCTTTCAATGGCGTGGATTGAGGAAAGCCATCCACTTATGTCGGCAATCTCATGATCAATGAATGCTTCTACACCGCTGCTATCAGCTCCGATGTCGTGATTCACCCAAATAGTTGTCATGCCCAAGGCTTTTGCGGGACCGAGATTATGCGCTGAGTCCTCGACAAAAAGCGCGCGGGTGGGGTCAATATGGAGCTCAGTGCACAGCCTGTCATAACTCGTGGGTGCCGGCTTTGGCAGATGCTGCATCCGGTGAATGTCGAATATATCTTCAAACACGCCATCAAGACCCCGCGCCATCAAAACCCGCTGTGCATAAGGTGCATCTGCATTGGTGAAGATCAGCTTGCGTCCCGGTAAAGCTTCGATCTGGTCGCGGAGATCGGTAGCAGGCTGCAACAGGCTCATGTCCACATCATGGACGAAATCGAGATAACCATGCGGGTCAACGCCATGCTCGGCCATCAATCCACCCAGCGTGGTTCCATATTTCTTCCAATAAGTATGCCGGATTTGGTGCGCAGCGTCTGAGCCGATGTTAAAATGCCGTTCAACATATAACGCAATTCGGTCCCGAACTTGCGCCATGATATTTGCCTCTGGCCCGTAAAGGGTAAGGTCTAGATCAAAAATCCAACTGTCGATATGTTCGAAACGCGAAAGCATCCAGCTGCCTAGCCAGAAAAGCAGCTTTACTCAACGGGGACGTTAGGATTAGCAAAAGCGAACTAAGCATAAATTTAAATTCAATCGCTGAAAGTGGCATTCTGATGGGTGAACCGCGCTTTGGACGTAAAATTGCAATCGGCAGTTCGGTCATTTTTGCGCTGGCACTGTCGGCTTGCGGTGGAAGCGACGTCCGCTCGACACCGCTGCCAGCTCCACCTTCGTCAAATTTGCCACCGGTGCCACCACCACCACCTCCTCCTCCTCCGCCACCACCTTCACCGCCTAGTTTTACAACCCCAGAGTATATCCAGTCAGACGGCCCAAGTTTTCATCGGGCTATCGCGGCTTATCAAGCAGGGGCCAGTGGGCGCGGGGTCACTGTTGGTGTAATTGATTCAGGGATTGACCCAAATAGCCATGAGTTTGCGGGCCGAGTTCATGCGCAGTCTGGGGATGTAACAGGCGCGAACCGACCGCTTGGCGACGACGATGGTCACGGGACAAGTGTTTCCCGCGTTTTGGCTGCCGCCAAGGACGACCGCGATGTCCACGGTATAGCTTACAACGCCACAATATTGGCATTACGCGCCGATCAAGCGGGAAGCTGCACCGCAGCAAGCACGGGCGTGGATGAAGCGGGGTGCTCGTTCTTCGATTCTGCCATTGCCGCTGGTGTTGACCGTGCCGTGGACAATAAAGTGCGTGTTATTAATATTTCGCTCGGTGGCGCGGGTGGCGCGAGTAGCGCGCTGCGTACCGCGATAAGTCGTGCGACATCGGCTGGCATTGTGGTTGTCGTGTCAGCGGGAAATGAGGCGGATGAATTAGATCCAGCATTTGACCCGAATAGCCCAAGCCCTTTTGCGCAAGCGTTATTGGCCAATGGTAATGGCCATGTCATCATTGCCACTGCCGTTGATGATAATGGTGTAATAACAAAATTCAGCAACAAAGCGGGTGTTGCCCAGAACGCGGTGTTGTCTGCGCTAGGCAAAGGCATTTGCTGCGAATATCGCAACGACACTATTTATCGCTTTGATGTGAATGGTGGGACTTCTGTGCGCGTGTATAATGGCACATCCTATTCCGCGCCACAGATCGCGGGTGCCGCAGCTTTACTGGCGCAAGCCTTTCCGAATTTAACCGGCGCGCAGATTGTGAACCTGCTGTTGACGTCGGCGCGTGACGCCGGGGATGCTGGCACTGACGCGCTTTATGGGCGCGGCATATTGGATATTGGTCGAGCCTTTGCGCCCGCGGGAACAACGTCGCTAGCTGGCACAAATACGGCTGTTGCACTGAATGGAAATGGTGGGACAACATCGGCATCCATGGGTGATGCAGCATCGTCGCTTATGTCCGTCAATGCGGTAGTGTTAGACATTTATGGCCGTGCTTATGAGATCAACATTGCTGAAGGGATAGGTCCAAGCGCGTCCGGTCTTCGGCTAACCCCTGCTCTGGTGGATCAGGGACGATCCGTCAGCATGTCGCGCGGAACAACCGACATCGCCTTTTCCATCAGCGCCGACCACGCGGGCAACCTGCGCCTTTCGCCATTGCTTTTGTCTAATGGGCAGCAGAACCAAGCGCGTATTCTGGCGGGCCTCATCAGTGCCACCATTGCACGCGACACACGGCTTAGCCTAGGTATCCGACAAGCGGCTGCAGGCCAAGTTGTGGCATTGCAGGGCATGTCGGGGCCTGCGTTTCTGACCGCCACCGACGCGCAAATGGACAGCGGGTTTGAGCGCATGCCGGCGCAGTCCTTTGCGTTGCGCCATCAACTTGGGCGCTTCGGATTAACCGGAAGCGTTGAGGCAGGCGAAGCGCGTTTGTTTGAACGTGGCGGCCCAAAGTTTATGCGCAAGAGTTTCAATCGCTATCCCTATGCCTCTGTCGGCGTGTCGCTCGATCGACAGATTGGCCCTGCTAAATTCGCTGTTGGTGCAAACTGGACGCGGGAAAACGAAACCGTGCTTGGCGCGCGCTTCGCCAACTTCATTGGCCAAAATGGCGCGCGCAGCCTGTTTGTCGACGGCCGGGGTGATGTCACACTTATTGGCGCTTGGTCGCTTGGCGCAAGCTGGCGGCAGGGATGGACACACGCCAATGCCGGGGCATCGCTTACGGGCCAAAGCGCGCTGCACAGCAATGCCTTTTCGTTGGATCTATTGGGCGGCAATCTCCTGACCAATCATGACCGAGTTGCGTTTCGTGTTGCCCAACCCTTGCGCGTCACCCACGGCGGGCTGGCGCTCAATTTACCTGTGGCCTATGATTATGGGACGCTTGGGACGACATTTGCTGTCCGCCAGATTTCGCTTGTACCCAAGGGGAGGGAGATCGCCAGCGAGCTTACATGGAGTATTCCCATCAGACGGGGCTATTTCTCATCGAACCTGTTTTGGCGGCATGAGCCGGGGCATTTTGAAAACGCGCTCGATGACATGGGCGTGGCCTTCCGTCTGCAGTTCAACTTTTAAACGGTAAAACTCTCACCGCAGCCGCAACTTCCCGTCGCATTGGGATTGGTAAATACAAAACCAGCGGCAAATTCATCCTCGACCCAATCCATGATTGAACCAACGAGATACAGCACCGAGCCGCCATCAATATATAAAACGCCGCCCGGGGTTTCGATCTTTTCGTCGAACGCCACGGCCTCAGTCACATAATCGACCGAATAGGCAAGCCCTGAACAGCCTCGACGTGGGGTGGACAGCTTTACACCAATGGCACCTTCGGGTGCTTTGGACATAAGTTCGGCAATCCGCGCTTCGGATGCCGCGGTGAGTTTAACTGCGGCAGGACGCGCGCGTGTTTTCACGTCGGTCATAACATTCCAAGCTCCAGACGGGCTTCATCCGTCATATTGGCCGGGCTCCATGCTGGCTCCCACACCAAATTCACTTCGGCATCGCCAATGCCGGGAACCGCCCCAACGCGCAGCTCAACCTCGCCTGGCATGGATTCTGCTACGGGGCAGTGCGGTGTCGTCAACGTCATCGCTACGACAGCATGGCCATCGTTGATTTCGACATTATAAATTAAACCGAGGTCATAAATGTTCACCGGAATTTCGGGATCATAAATTTCCTTGAGCGCAGCAATCACCGCCTCGTACAAATCGCCATCGGGTTCACTTGGCGCAGGCGCGGCAGGCTTTTGTGCGAGGAAGCCTTCGAGATAATCCTTCTTGCGTTCGACGGTCTCGCTTGGGCCATCGACCCGTGCTTTGGGGGGCTTCTCTACGCTATCGACTTCTTCAACGCGGATGTTCTCGTTCATCCAAAAATCCTCTTCACCCGTTCGAGGCCGCGCACCAGCGCCGCGACATCATCTTCATCATTATAAATACCAAAGCTCGCCCGCGCGGTGGCAGGCACGCCCAAATGGCCCATCAATGGCTGCGCACAATGATGGCCAGCGCGAATGGCGACATTTTCTTCGTCCAATATCGTCCCGATGTCGTGCGGATGCACGCCCTCCATTGAAAAAGAGACAATACCCGCAGATTTGTCTGGGCCATATAATGTGATCGCGTTGATCGCACGCAGTGCATCCCGTGTCTGCGCGGCCAACGCGCTTTCATGTGCGAATAATGCCTCTGGTCCAAAGCTATCGATGAAGTCGATGGCGGCGTGCAACCCTATCACCTCGATGATCATTGGCGTCCCCGCCTCAAATCGCGATGGGGCAGGGGCATAGGTGGTCTTTTCGAAGGTAACTCGATCTATCATCGCGCCGCCGCCTTGATAGGGGGGCATCGCGTTCAGCGTTTCGGCCTTCGCCCACAACACGCCAACGCCAGTCGGGCCATATAGTTTATGCCCGGACATCACGTAAAAGTCGCAGTTCAACGCCGCCATGTTCAAATGCATTCGGGGTGCCGCCTGACAGCCGTCGAGCAGTAATTTTGCGCCAACCGCATGTGCAGCATTCGCTACCCGCTTTGCGTCGAGCACGGAACCAAGCACGTTGGACACATGCGCGAGAGCGACCATTTTATGCGCTGGCGTCAAATGCGCTTCGAGCCAATCAAGGTCAATCTGGCCGTCGTCCGTCAGCGGACACACATCAATATGCGCGCCAACCTTCTCGGCAACCATTTGCCATGGAACGATGTTGCTATGATGCTCCAACTGGCTCAGCATGATGCGGTCGCCGGCCTTGAGATTCGCTGCACCCCAGCTATGTGCGACCAGATTAATGCCCTCGGTTGCACCCCGAACAAACACAATTTCATCTGCCGAAGCCGCGCCCATGAAGCGCGCAACGCGGGTCCGCGCCGCTTCGAACGCAACGGTCATATTGGCCGAACGTGCATAGACGCCGCGATGGACGGTGGCATAATCTACGCCGCCCGCCCGCATCATCGCGTCGAGCACGACCTGTGGTTTTTGCGCTGTCGCGGCGGTATCGAGATAATGCCAGTTGTTAGCCAGGCCAGGGAATTGGTCACGGATGGGTGAAGTGGATTTCAGCATACCAAAACACCGTCATGCTGAACTTGTTTCAGTATCCATTGTGCAACCGAGACTGAAGGTACGAGAGGCAAAATAGACCCTGAAACAAGTTCAGGGTGACGACGACTTAGAGAGAACAGCGCACTCACACCAATTCGCCTAATTTCTTCAACGCGGCTTCAATGAGCATTTCCTCGTCCACGGCGCCTTCAAACACGCCAGCGACAAAGGCTTGCAACATCAACTTTTTCGCATCCGCTGGCGATAGGCCGCGTGCTTGCAGATAGAATAGCCCCATGGGGTCCAACTCACCAATGGCACAACCATGCACGCATTTGACGTCGTCGGCGTAGATTTCGAGTTCGGGCTTCGCATTGGCAGTCGCGCTGCGGTCAAGCAACATAGCCTTCACCGACTGCACGCTGTCGGTCAGTTGCGCATCGCGCGCAACGGCAACCTTGCCCAAATAGGTCCCGGTCGCGGTGCCAGCGAGGACCGAGCGCACGATCTGTGACGATGTTGCGTTGGGTTCGTCATGGGTGACGGTCGTAATGATCTCGAGCGTCTGAGTGTTGCCTCCAATCTGAACTGCGCCCAGTTTGAAATCCGCGCCCTCATGCAAGGTAACGTTCAATTCAACACGACCATAATTGCCGCCGATGTTGAGGATATAGATGACGGCTGTTGCACCCCTGCCAATGGCGATTTCAAGCTGATGAATTGAGCCAGCATCCTGAACAATTGTTCGAGCGAAATGGCCGCCTGAGGGCACGATGATGCTCTCAGGGGCGGGCAATGGCCACGCAGCCTCAACAGCGGCAATATCGCTGTAGCGCCACGCTTCGTCGTGGCGGGTGGGTGCGGGCATGTTCAAGCCGCTAGTTCCTTATACCCATCTCGCTCCAACTCCAGCGCGAGTTCAGGTCCGCCGCTTCGCGTGATGCGGCCATCGGCAAGTACGTGAACAAAGTCGGGCTTCACATAATCGAGCAGCCGTTGATAATGGGTGATGAGCAACACGGCCTTGTCAGGCTTGCGCATAATACGGTTGATGCCGTCACCCACAATACGCAATGCGTCGATGTCCAGACCACTGTCGGTTTCATCGAGGATCGCGAGCGCCGGATCGATGATGCCCATTTGCACCATTTCATTGCGCTTCTTCTCGCCACCAGAAAAGCCGACATTTACCGGGCGCTTGAGCATGTCCATATCCATGCCAAGCGCGCCCGCTTGTTCGCGCGCCACCTTAAGGAATTCGGCGCCGGATAATGGCGCTTCACCTCGGTTCTTACGCTGCGCGTTGAGCGCCTCGCGCAGGAACTGGACATTTGATACGCCGGGAATTTCGACGGGATATTGGAAGCCCAAGAACAACCCAGTCGCCGCGCGTTCATGGGGCTCGAGGTCGAGGAGGTTTTGTCCGTTAAATGTCACCTCACCCTCAGTCACCTCATAGCCGGGACGACCGGACAGGACATAACCCAGCGTCGATTTGCCTGCGCCATTCGGACCCATGATTGCGTGGATTTCGCCCGCGTTGAGCGAAAGCGTAAGGCCCTTAAGAATAGGCTTGTCGCCAACATTGGCGTGGAGATTTGTAATTTTGAGCATGTTACTTCTTTTATCCATCAAAGCTTTGTTCGGTCATTGAGCGTTGGTTGGTTTATCCAACCGACCCCTCAAGCGAAATTCCCAGCAACTTCTGCGCCTCCACAGCAAATTCCATTGGCAGTTGCTGCAATACTTCCTTGGCAAAGCCGTTGACGATCAACGTTACCGCTTCTTCGGCGTTCAAGCCGCGGGCCATTGCGTAGAACATTTGGTCGTCGCTGATTTTGCTCGTGGTCGCCTCATGTTCAATCTGCGCGCTTGGGTTGCGCACTTCGATATAAGGCACGGTATGTGCCCCGCTTAAAGACCCTAGGAGCAAGGAATCACATTGTGTGAAATTGCGCACGCCTTCGGCGTTTGGCGCGACGCGGACGAGGCCGCGATACGTGTTGTTGCTGTGGCCGGCGCTGATACCCTTGCTGACGATGGTAGAGCGGCTGCCTTTGCCATTATGAATCATCTTGGTGCCGGTATCGGCTTGCTGATAATTGTTGGTGACGGCGACCGAGTAAAATTCGCCCACCGAATTCTCGCCGTTCAAAACGCAGCTTGGATATTTCCAAGTCACCGCGCTTCCGGTTTCAACTTGTGTCCATGAAACCTTGCTGTTCTTGCCTTGGCACAAAGCGCGCTTGGTCACGAAATTATAGATTCCACCCTTGCCCTCGGCATCGCCGGGATACCAGTTTTGTACGGTAGAATATTTAATCTCGGCATCGTCGAGGGCGACCAATTCGACAACTGCAGCGTGCAGTTGGTTTTCATCGCGCATCGGCGCGGTGCAGCCTTCAAGGTAGGACACGTAACTTCCCTTATCGGCGATAATCAACGTGCGTTCAAACTGCCCTGTGTTTTCCGCGTTGATACGGAAATAGGTGCTGAGCTCCATGGGGCAACGCGCGCCTTCGGGGATATAAACGAAGGTTCCGTCGGAAAAGACCGCGCAGTTCAATGTCGCGAAATAATTGTCGTGCATCGGCACGATCTTGCCGAGCCATTTCTTCACCAGCTCCGGATATTCCTTAATCGCCTCCGAAATGCTGCGGAAGATAACGCCTGCGCGCTCAAGTTCGGCGCGAAATGTTGTGGCGACCGATACGCTATCGAACACGGCGTCGACTGCGACGCGGCGCGCGCCTTCGACACCAGCCAACACTTCTTGCTCGGCAATTGGAATGCCAAGCTTTTCATAAATGCGCAGAATTTCAGGATCGACCTCGTCCAGCGAACCAAGCTTTGGCTTGGCTTTGGGCTCGGCATAATAATAAGCGTCCTGATAATCTATGGGCGGCACGTTGAGCTTAGCCCAATCAGGCGGCGTCATCGTTTTCCAGCTTGCGAACGCTTTCAACCGCCATTCGAGCATCCATTCGGGCTCATTTTTCTTGGCGGAAATAAAGCGGACGGTATCCTCGGTTAGGCCCTTAGGCGCAAAGTCGGTTTCGATGTCTGACGACCAGCCATGCTCATAATCCGCCACGCGATCTGCGGCATCCCAAGCGGCCTTATCCTTGATATCTATGTCATCGCTCATCGCGTTAATCCCGCCAAATTAATTTGCGCCAAGGCACCGCGCACTGCATTATTCACCACTGGCCAGTGTGCCTGGACGTTGCAGCTGCCTTCTTTGACGCAATGCTGACCCATCGCCTGTTTGTGCGAATCGCAACATGTGGTCAGCGCAATTGGACCTTCAACAGCTTCAATGATGTCGGCCATCGTGATCGCCGCTGCGGGACGGGCAAGCGTGATACCGCCGCCCGTGCCACGGGCCGACCTTAAAAGGCCCGCCTTTGTCAATATGCTCACCAGTTTTTGCGTTGTCGGCAGGGCCAAGCCGGTTTCGGCGGCAAGATCAGTGGCTGACACGCGCGCAAAGCCGCAGTGACGCGAAGCTGCGCTCATAATCACCACTGCATAATCAGCCATATTCGACAAACGCATCTCGCGTCCCCTAATCAGATAAATTTACTCCGATTTGGGGCAGATGGTCCCTTTATGGGTGGAAATCAAGCCAGAAAGGATTCAATATTGCGGAAATGGCCAGTGCCGCTTTGAGTTGAGATATCAGGCGCACCGGTCCTGCAAGTCGAATATCGCCTATATGCGCCTAATTGCATCGGCGGCTAACAATATAATCCTCTAACTTCTGCGCCTCTTCAGTATTGAAACGCAAACCCAGCTTACTGCGCCGCCACAATATATCCTCGGCGGATTGCGCCCATTCGTGATCGACGAGATAGTCCACCTCAACGGCATAAAGGCCATGTCCAAAGTCCGTGCCCAAATCGGCAAGTGCGCGGGCGTTTGTTAATAAAGCACGGGTCTTTGTTCCGTAGCTGCGCACCCAACGGTGAACGAGCGCGGCGGGTAAATAGGCATGCTCCTGTTGAATATCCGAAGCGAGGCGATTGGCGCCATCAATTGGGAAATCCCCACCTGGCAATGGTTGACGCAATGTCCAGCTTTGGCCTTTCAGAACAGCCAAGTGCTTCGAAAGCCGCTCGACCGCACTCTCTGCCAGGTGCCGATAGGTGGTTATTTTGCCGCCAAAGACCGAGAGGATGGGCGCTGCGCCATCCGGGTCAACATCCATTTCGAAATGATATCCGCGCGATGCGGTTTCAGGTTTGCCTGAGCCGTCATCGACCAATGGCCGCACGCCGGCAAAGCTATACAGCACATCTGTCGCAGTGAGGGGTTGCGTGAAATAGGCCGCAGCCGACGCGCAGATATAATCAATCTCGTCTGCCGTCGCGTGAATATCATCCAGCGAACCCTTATGATCGGCATCCGTCGTCCCGATGAGGGTAAAGTCATCCTCATACGGGATAGCGAAGAATATGCGCCCGTCGGGGTTTTGACAGAAATAGGCCTGCGGTGTGTCGAACATCTTGCGGACCACGATGTGCGATCCCCTTACTAAGCGGATTGTGCCACCGGATGGACGGTCATGCCCACTTGTTCGTGCGAGCAAGTCCAGTACCGCTGGCCCCGCCGCATTGGCAACCGCGCGCGCCAACACGGGCTCTTGTCCTGCAATTTCTATATGCCACAATCCATCGCGGCGCTCGAGATGCGTGACTTCGGACCGAGTGCGAACGTCTGCTGCATGTTCGGCGGCATCCATAACATTCAAAACGACCAAGCGTGCGTCATCGACCCAGCAGTCCGAATATTCAAAAGCCTTCACAAATTCGGGCCGAAGCGGTTTACCAGCCGGCTCGGTTTTCAAACGGACCGTCCGCGTTGCGGGCAAAAGTTTCCGGCCACCAATATGGTCGTAAAGAAACAAACCAAGTCGCACGAGCCATGCAGGACGAATGCCCTTTTGATGCGGTAAAATGAATCGCAGTGGCCAGATGATATGCGGTGCAATCGCCCAAAGACGCTCGCGTTCAATTAAGGATTCGCGCACCAACGCAAATTCATAATGTTCCAGATAGCGGAGCCCGCCATGGATCAGTTTCGTCGAGGCTGACGATGTGCCCCGCGCCAAATCTCCGCGTTCAAGCAGGATAACTTTCGCACCCCTGCCAGCGGCGTCCCTTGCGATACCAGCGCCATTAATACCGCCGCCAATCACGGCCAAATCATATATTATCTGGTTCATAAAAACGCCCATGCAAATGCTGCTGCAGTTATAAAGGCGGTGAGGGTCGCCAGTATCACCGGAAGCAGTGCCCTCCACCCTTGGGTAAGCAACAAATCAAGTCGTGATCGCATAGCGGTGGCCGTCACCGCAAACAATAGCATCGCCTTGGATGCGATCAGGCCATATTCCGCCACCCACTCGGGTGCGTCAATGACCGAATTTACGGCAACGGCAACAAAGAAGGCGATAATGAACCACGGCAATTTAAGTTTGGAAGCGAGGCTTTTGGAGCGTCCATCGCTTGATCCAATGGCGAGCCCGACCAGCGCGACTGCTGGCGCGAGAAGCGCGACGCGGGACAGCTTCACGATCGTCGCCGTCTCACCTGCCGATTGGGAAAAACTGTAGCCGCCACCCAAAGATTGGGCGACATCATGCACCGCAGCGCCCATCAAGAAGCCGGCTTGTCTGTCGGTGAAATCGAGCTGCGCTGCAATGAGCGGGTAGAAGGACATGGCGACAGCGCTTGCCAATGCTACGCCAACGAGAATGAGTGTAAACTGCGATTGATTAAGGCGTTCGCGACCGATGACGGCGTAAATTGCTAAGGCTGCGGATGCACCGCAAATGGCGGTTGCGCCGCCAGCTAACCAGCCCGCGTAGCGGCTTTGCCCGCTAAGCTGCGCGCCCAAAAGTCCAGCCCCCATGACCAAAGACATGATGCCAATAAGCCCCAAAAATGCGAGCGCGCCAAGCCCGCCAATCTGCATAGCGGTGACCTGTGTACCCAACAAAACAATGCCCCAGCGCAAGCAAGAGGTGCCGCAGAAATCAAGGCCCGGATGCACCTTTTGTTCTGCCGACACAAAATTGAGTGCAAGGCCAAGCAACAAACCCGCCAAGATGACAGGCATGCCATAATGTTCGGAAAACCAAGTTGCAGCCGCAGCGGCTACACCGACGACCGCAAGTCCTGGAAATAGCGCGCTGATCAACAACCGTTTGGCCCGCACAGGTTTATCCTCTGCAAGGTAGGTTTCGCCGTACAGATCAGCGATGTAATTCGCGTTTATGTCTTGCGGTGTCATATGGCCTTCTATAGGCAAGTCGGCGAGGAGTTCCAGCATAAAGCGGGATGCGCGATCGACCAAGCGGGGACAATAATGCAGTGGGGCCAAGTGACATGAAGCCAATTACGCCAACGCTGCGTTGGATCCTATTCGGGCTGCTGTGTGTAGCCGGTATTTTCAATGCCATGGACAGACCCGTTATCGCAATCCTGAAGCCCGATATTTCAGCTGACCTCGGCTGGAGCGATACCGATTTTGCCAACCTCGCTTTTGTAACGCAGGTTGCAGCAGCGCTGTCTTTCCTGTTCACTGGGTGGCTCGTTGATAAAATCGGCGTGCTCCGCTCAATGATTGCTGGCGTCACGACGTGGAGCCTTGCGGCGATGGCCCATGGCTGGGCAATTGCTGGCTGGCATGTCGTCGCTGCGCGCATTGGCCTTGGCGCGACCGAGGCCGTGCAGACGCCACTGACGATCAAGACCGTCGCCACGCTTTTTCCTCCAGACAAGCGCTCGTTTGCCTTTGGTGTGGGCACAGCGATTGCCGGTATTGGCACCATCACTATGCCTTTTTTCATCCCGGTGATTGCCGCTATCTGGGGATGGCGCGGCGCACTCATCTTTGCCGGGATCGGCGGTTTTATAACATTGGCGCTGTGGCTGTGGTTCGCGCGCGGGGTGAGGTTCGACGATAAGGCCGAGGACGCTAATCACGATTTTGCAGACGACGGCGCTCCTTACGGTCCGATATTGAGGGAACGACGCACATGGGCAATTGTCATTGCCAAAATGTTGTCCGACGCGACTTGGTGGCTGATCAATTTCTGGCTGCCAGATTTTTACCGCAAAGAATTTGGCCTCACAACAGGCGAGTTGGCGATTCCTTTGGCTATTGCTTTTTTTGGGTCGGGGGCAGGCGCATTATTCGCAGGGTGGCTATCAACGCGGCTTTTGGAGGCGGGATGGAGTGTCAACCGCGTGCGCAAGACAATAATGTTCGGCTCCGCTGCGATTGTGGTGCCTTTGCCCTTCGTTCTCACGCTGGACTCTTTCTGGCCCGTGGCGATTATGATGGGCGTGGTGATGGCAGGGCATCAGGGTTTTTCGTTGTCGATATTCTCTATCATTACCGATGTCGTTCCGCGCGGCAAGGTAGGGCGCGTGACTGCTTTTGGCGCATTCATGGGCAATATGGGCGGCGCATTGATCCAGTTGGTGACAGGCGCCGTCTTGGCGGCGGGGCTGGGCTTTACACCTCTGTTTATCTTTGCGGCTGCGTCTTATTTACTCGCTTTGGGCTGGCTGCATTGGCTGCTACCAAATATTCGGCGCGTTGAGAAAGCCGAGGCACCCGCCACATGAAGTTCTAAGTTATCGAAAGCTTATGCTGTTTTTGTGAGGCTCTCGGTTTCCACAAGTTCCTGCAATTCGCCAGCTTCGTACATTTCCATCATGATGTCGGAACCACCCAGAAATTCGCCCTTAACGTAAAGCTGGGGGATCGTTGGCCAATCGCTGTAGTCCTTGATGCCAGCGCGGATTTCCATGTCTTGCAACACATCGACGCTTTCATAGGCAACGTTCAGGTGGTCGAGAATGGCAATTGCCTTGCTTGAAAAGCCGCATTGCGGAAATAGGGGGCTACCCTTCATGAACAGGACAACATCATTGCCTTTGACGATCTCTTCGATCCGGTCGTGAATGCTCATGTATAATACTCCAAAAATTCTAATTCTGAGGAATGGCTGTTGTAAGCTGTAAGGCATGTAAAACGCCGCCCATACGTCCACCCAACGCGTCATAAACCGCCTTATGCTGTTTTACGCGGGATAGCCCGCGAAAACTCTCGCTCACTACACGCGCGGCATAATGGTTACCGTCACCTGCAAGGTCGGTAATTTCGACTAAGGCGTCGGGTAAAGCTGCCCTGATCATGTCTTCTATTTCGTCCGCTTGCATTGCCATCATGCAGTCTCGATAAACTGGCGGCGCGCTTCAACCATCTTGTCTTCAAGCGCGCTACGAATCATGGCATCGTCAATTTCAACACCCGCCGACGTCAAATCACCAAGCAACTTGCGCACAACATCTTCGTCGCCAGCTTCTTCAAAGTCCGCTTGCACCACGGAAGTGGCGTAAGCGGTGGTCTCTTCTGGCGTAAGGCCCATTTTTTCAGCGGCCCATTGCCCAAGCAGCTTGTTCCGGCGAGCGGTTATCTTGAACTGCATTTCTGCGTCATGCGCAAACTTGTTTTCAAAAGCGGTCTCGCGGTTATCGAAACTTGTCATGTTGCAGTTCCTATCTGTTGCCGGCCCAAGATAATGGCTTTGCGTCCGATCAACAAGGCTGATGGCGTCAAATATGCACCACTAGCTTTCCGACAGCCGCACGATCACCAAGCCGGGCAATCGCGGTCCCGGCATCGGCCAGTGCGAACGTCTCTGAAATGCGTGGCTTGATTTTGCCCGCAGCATAAAGATCGAACAATTCCGAAATATTGGCGTGGTTTTTTTGCGGCGTGCGCGCGGCAAAGGCACCCCAGAAGACACCGCAGACGTCGCAGCTTTTCAGCAATGTCAGGTTTAACGGCAGTTTCGCGATGCCTGCGGGGAAGCCAACGACCAGAAACTTACCTTCCCATGCAATCGAGCGGACCGCAGGCTCGCTATAGTCACCTCCGACCGTGTCATAGATAATGTTGAAACCATCGCGGCCAGCGGCGGCCTTGAACATTTCGGCCACGGCCTTGGATTGATCTCTATCAAATGGTTGATGCGGATAAACAACAACTTCATCGGCGCCAGCCGCACGCGCGATGTCCGCTTTGGCTTCGCTGGAAACGCCGGCAACGACGCGGCCGCCATAGGCCTTGGCCAATTCAATCGCCGAGATGCCAATACCGCCAGCCCCGCCAAGGACAAGGACATTGTCCCCAGCCTTCATATGTCCACGATCCTTTAGAGCATGAATCGACGTGCCATAGGTCATCAGCAACGACGCGCCATCGTCAAAAGACATGGCGTCGGGCATTTTGAAGCAATTGAACGCCGCAACCGCGACCTTTTCGGTCAATCCGCCATTGCCGCACAGACCGATCACGCGGTCGCCGATGGCAAATCCGCTGACGCCATCGCCAATCGCTTCGATGACACCAGCGATTTCGCCACCGGGCGCAAAGGGGCGTTCTGGTTTGAACTGATACAGGTCGACAATCATCAACGTGTCAGGAAAGTTGATTGAGCATGCCTTTACCGCAACGACGACCTGGCCAGGACCAGCAACGGGCTCAGGCAATTCGCCCATAACAAGCGTTTCGGGGCCGCCGCTGGCGGTTGATAATAATGCGCGCATGTCTGTCTCCTAGGCGTGGTTGGGCGACAGCCAGGGCTGGCTCGCCGATAACTTGTTTTCATAGGCCGAAATGGCATCGCTGCTTTTGAGCGTAAGGCCGATTTCATCGACGCCGTTGATCAGGCAATGTTTGCGGAAGGGGTCAATTTCAAATGCAAAGCGATCCTGAAACGGTGTGGTAACGGTCTGCGTTTCCAAATCGATATGGATATCATCGGTCTTTGCCACTTCCATCAGGCGGTCGATGGCATCTTGTGGTAGCACGATGGCTAGTAGTCCGTTTTTGAACGCGTTGCCTGAAAAAATATCTGAGAAACTAGGGGCGATGACCGCTGAGATACCTAGATCAGCCATAGCCCAAGCGGCATGTTCGCGGCTTGACCCGCAACCGAAATTGTCGCCGGCAATTAATATGGGGGCGCCTGCATATGCCGGATCATCAAATACATTGCCTGGCACGCTGCGCAAAGATTGAAACGCGCCTTTTCCAAGCCCAGACCGGCTTATGGTTTTTAACCACGCTGCCGGAATGATAATGTCCGTATCGACATTTTTGAGCCCAAGCGGATAGGCCCTACCCTTAACGTTGCTGATCGGCTGCATGCATTTAGTCCGTATCTGTCTTGGGCTGATTGTGGCCCATCGGCGAGCCCTCGGGTTCCGGCGATAAGGGTTCAAGTTTGCCCTTTTTTTGTGTCAGGCTGCGCCGTCCAGCATATAATAATGCGGCCACCAATGCAGCTGATCCTACGGCTGCGCCAACCTTTGCAGTGGTCGACCATTTGTCGCTGCCATCGGATTTTTTATCGGTCATATGTCTTTTCCTTGATAGGTTAAACCTTAGCTTTGGCTTCTATGACAAGTAAAGAAAATAGCTTATCTGTGCGAAAGGTAGAGCCCGCAAATGCGAATGGCGACGCTATATGTCAGTCCATCAACGCGCGCACATCAGTCAGCTTTCCAGTAACGGCAGCGGCCGCCGCCATAGCTGGGCTGACCAAATGCGTGCGAGCGCCCGGACCCTGCCGCCCCACAAAATTGCGGTTGCTGGTGGATGCACAACGCTCTCCTGTGGGTACCTTGTCGGGGTTCATGCCCAAGCAGGCCGAGCAACCCGGCTCACGCCATTCGAGGCCTGCGTCTAAGAAGATTCGGTCTAACCCTTCGGCTTCTGCCATCTGCTTCACCAGGCCACTGCCGGGTACGACGATTGCCCATTTGACGTTAGCCGCCTTTTTGCGGCCTTTGAGCACGGCAGCAGCAGCGCGTAGATCTTCAATGCGGCTGTTGGTGCAACTGCCGATAAAGATATTTTCCACCGATATATCGGTCATCGGTGTGCCGGGAGTGAGACCCATATAATCCAGCGACTTTTGGGCCGCTGCTTGCTTGGATGGATCGGCAAAGGACGACGGATCGGGAACGACGCCTGTAATCGGCAACACGTCCTCTGGGCTCGTGCCCCAAGTCACGCTTGGCGCGATGTCGGCGGCGTTGATGATTACGACCTTGTCATAAGTTGCGCCTGCATCGGTTGCGAGTGAACGCCAATAGGCCACCGCTGCGTTCCAATTGTCGCCCTTGGGGGCCATCGGGCGGCCCTTCAGATAGGCATAGGTCACATCGTCCGGCGCGACCAAGCCAGCGCGTGCGCCATGCTCGATGGCCATATTCGAAATGGTCAAGCGGCCCTCAATGCTGAGCGCGCGAATGACAGAGCCTGTATATTCGATGACATGACCCGTCCCACCCGATGCGCCCAAGACGCCCGTGATATGTAAGACAACATCCTTCGCCGAAACGCCGGGGGCAAGTTCGCCCTCAACACGGACTTCCATCGACTTGGACTGGCTGAGCTGAAGTGTTTGGGTGGCCAAAACATGCTCAACCTCTGACGTGCCAATACCAAAGGCCAGAGCGCCCAGCCCGCCATGACAGGCGGTATGGCTATCCCCGCAGACAATTGTCGTTCCGGGTAAAGAAAAACCTTGTTCTGGCCCTACGACATGGACGATGCCCTGCTTAACGTCCGTGGCGTCAATATAAGCTATACCGAACTCTGGCGCGTTACGTTCCAATGCTTCCAATTGCTGCGCGCTTTCGGGGTCCGCAATCGGGATATTGATGCCATTGGCGTCCAAGCGCGCCGTAGTTGGAAGATTGTGGTCCGGCACAGCCAAGGTCAGATCTGGTCGCCTTACACGGCGTCCGGCAACGCGAAGGCCTTCAAAAGCCTGCGGGCTAGTGACCTCGTGAACCAAATGGCGGTCGATGAAGATCAAGCATGTCCCGTCGTCGCGTTGTTCCACGACATGGGCGTTCCAGATTTTTTCGTACAGTGTTTGCGGTGCTGACATAATAAAAATGCCATAGAAGCGATTGCAGCGAAATCAAGTGAGGTAGCGTTGCTTGCACTTCAAAGTTACAAACTTTACGTCTATTGAATGAGGTATGAGCATTTTCAGCATCATCCTTATCGTGCTTGCAACGGTCTTCGTCATGGAAGGGGTGGCTTGGTCCAGCCATAAATATATCATGCATGGCTGGGGTTGGGGATGGCACCGTGACCATCATGAGCCGCATGATAATGTACTGGAAAAGAACGATTTATATGGCATTGTAGGTGCAGTCACCAGCATTTCACTGTTCGCAATCGGTAGCCCTTTAATCCTTGGCTCCAATGCTTGGGAACCCGCGACATGGATTGGCCTTGGCGTTATGGTTTACGGCATCATTTATACGGTGGTGCATGATGGTCTCGTGCATCAACGTTATTTCAAATATGTCCCGCGCAGTGGTTATGCGAAACGGTTGGTGCAGGCGCACAAGCTACACCATGCAACTATTGGCAAGGAAGGCGGCGTAAGCTTTGGCTTCGTATTCGCGCGCGATCCTGCCAAGTTGAAAGCTGACCTTAAAAAACAACGCGAGGCTGGCACCGCGATTGTCCGCGATGCTGCCATTTAAAAGGTCCTGGCCTTAAGCTTCTGGCTTAAGCCAAATCCAGCTAAGGCAAAGCACAGCCACGCCCCCGGGCACAAGCGACCATGGCAAGGTTAAAGCCACAAAGCCAATCGCGATGCTGATACCAAATGCGATAGTCGCTGACCATTTTCCGCGCCGACTAATGACGCCCTTTTCCCGCCACGCCACAAGATGAGCACCAAATTTTGGATGGTTCAACAGTCGCGCTTCAAGCGCCGGGTTGCTGCGTGCGAAACAGAAGGCGGCCAAGATCATGAACGGCACCGTCGGCAGCAAGGGTAGGGCAATGCCTGTCGTACCCAAGGCAAGAGCCAGCAAGCCGGCCCACAGATAAAGCTGCTGCTTTATCAATATTGGTGAACCGCCTTGGTCACATAATAGCTATCAAGCCCTTCGGGACCGCCCTCGCTGCCAAAGCCGGATTCCTTGACCCCGCCAAAGGGCGCATCAGGCATTGAGATTATAAAGCTGTTTAGTCCAACCATGCCGGTATCCAGCGCGTCGGCGACGAGGTTCGCCTGGCGTGCATTTTCGGTGAAAGCATAAGCGGCAAGGCCAAAGGGCAGGCGGTTTGCCTGTTCAATGGCTTCATCAAAAGTCTTAAACGGCCGCATCAAGGCGATAGGGCCAAAGGGTTCGTCGTCCATAACCTTGGCCGACATTGGTACATCGGACAGCACCGTTGGCGTAAAGAAAAAGCCATGATTTCCCCGCGACCCACCGGTTAGCAAATTGGCGCCTTTGGACGTCGCATCTTCGACCAAGGCGGCAATAGCCGACGGTCGCCGCGCATTGGCCAATGGACCCATGACGGTGTCGGCGTCGAGGCCATTGCCGACTTGAATCTGTTTCGTATGCGCCGCAAAGCCAGCAACGAAGCGGTCATATACGCCTTCTTGCACATAAAATCGGGTGGGCGAGATGCACACTTGGCCCGCGTTGCGGAACTTGGTGGTGGCCGACAAGCTGATCGCTTTTTCAAGATCACAATCGTCGAAAATTAGCACGGGCGCATGACCGCCCAGCTCCATAGTGGTCCGTTTCACGCCATCGGCGGCAAGCTTAAGCAGATGTTTGCCAACTGGCACGGATCCTGTGAAGCTCACCTTGCGGATGATGGGAGATGCGATCAAATGACGGCTGACCATATCGGGCACGCCGTAGATCAATTGCGCTACATTACCAGGCACACCGCCATCGATGACACATTGCATGATAGCGCTCGTGCTTGCGGGGGTTTCTTCCGGCGGCTTTGCAATGATCGAGCATCCTGCAGCCAAAGCAGCCGCCATTTTCTTGCACATCAGGTTCACTGGGAAGTTCCACGGTGAAAATGCGGCCACTGGCCCAACTGGTTGCTTCAGTACCAACGCCCGCTGCCCGGTTGGCCGCACAAGCACGCGTCCGTAGCTGCGTTTGGCTTCCTCGGCGAAATAATCGAACTGCGCGGCACAGGACAGCACCTCAGTGCGCGCTTCGGAGAGTGGTTTGCCCTGTTCGGTGGTGAGCAGCACGGCTATTGTTTCGGCGCGTTCGCGAATATGTTCAGCGACTTTGTGCAGTATAACCGCGCGTGCATTCACGTCTACGCTTCGCCAATGGGCAAAGCCTTTTGCCGTGGCGGCAAGAGCCTCATCAAGGTCAGCAGACGCAGCCAACGGCAATTCTGCTAGCGTCTCACCAGTGGCCGGATTGATAACCGAATGCGTATCGCGGCCTTCGCCCATGCGCCAGCTGCCGTCAATATATAGACCTAAATCAGTGGAATAGCTCATCGGTTTTCCTGCAAATCTAATGTGCCTTGCTTGTAGGCGTCAGGTGACGGCTTTGGAACCCCTTGCAAGTCGCAAGAGCCAGAAAACCGGAAAGCCCGCGAGTAATAACGCAATGCCCCAGACCAAGGCTTCGGCGCCTGCGCCATAAATTGTCCAGCAGGAATAAACAGCGGCCAGCAATAAGATGACTTTAAATCCTGGGCTGACCTTCAATATGCCCGTCTGGATGAGGCGGAACGCAGCCGCAGCGCAACCGAAATACATGACCAACACGATGGCCGTGGTCAGCAATATCAGAAATTCAAACATCGATGCCATCGTCCGGCTGCTGTTCATCAGGATGACAAGCGTCAACAGGCTGGTGGAGAACAGATGCGCATTGCGCGGCGTGCCATTAGCTGCGGCCTTTCCCATGAATGCCGGAAACAAACCATCACGTGCCAAAGCGGCGGGTAATTCGGCCTGACACATAATCCACCCGTTCAACGCGCCAAGTGCGCTGATTGCGCCGATGGCAGCAATAGCGGTGCCAGCGTTGGTGCCCGCATAGACGCTCACAAAATCGGCAAATGGCGCAGCAGAGACGCTGGTGATGGCGACAGGCAACATCAAAACGACGGCTGAGCAGACCAAAATATAAATGCCGCCTGCGCTAGCGGTTCCGAATAATGTCGCGCGATTGATGGTGCGTTCTGGATCTTGCACCTTGTCTGCTGGCACCGTTGCCAGTTCAAGGCCAAGCATGGCCCACAGCGTCAAGATGGTAGCCGTCGAAATACTTGCCGTTGAAATGTCTGACAGTTCGAAGCTGCGGACAACGCCAGTGCCTTGAACCGTCAATATATACGCGGCAAGGCCAATAACCGCGATGAGCGGCAGCAACTTGGCAATCGTCCAGATGATCTGCACTTGCCCCGCAAGCTTTGTACCGCGAATGTTGATCAGCGTGAAAGCCCAGACGATGGCTATGGTAACGGCGGCGGACACGCCGTGGGTGCCGACTACAGGGAATAATTGGCTAAGATAGCTGACCGCCGCTGTCGCTATTGCGGCATTGCCAACCCACATCGAAATCCAATAGGCCCATGCAATCGCAAAGCCCGCACCATCGCCGAACGCAGCTCTTGTATAAGCATAAGGCCCGCCAGCCTTGGGCAATGCTTTGCTCAGTACGCCAAAGACCGATGCGACGCATAACGCGCCGGACACGGTTATCACCCAACCAATAACCGAATTCCACCCCAAGGGTGCAAGGCTTGCCGGAAGCAAGAATACGCCTGACCCGATCATGCTGCCCATGACCAAAGCGAGCGCCATCCAGAACCCCATCGGCCGTTCTGTTGCGACTGTCTCTTGCTTCACGACTTTCCCCCTCATTATCCCACGCTGGCATGAACAGGGGCAAAAGCCAATCTTTGTTTAATGAGCCAATAAGACCGGGATGCCAAGCTCGCCGAGCATGAACCGTGTTACGCCGCCAAACAATGTTTCACGCCACCGGCCATGGCTATAGGCGCCCATGACGAGGAAATCGGGCGCCCAAGCATTGGCTTCTACCAAAAGCCTCTCCTCGACGCTCTGATCGCCTTTTGCGGCAACGGCTATTTCGGCATTGATGCCATGGCGCGATAAGTACATCGCAGCGTTGGTGACTGGGAATTGCTCCGGCACTATTTCAATCTCCGATATGCGGACAAAAGATGCGGCTTGAAGCAATGGCAATGCTGCACGCAATGCATTGGCGGCTTCAAAACCGCCATCATATGCGACCATAGCTCGGTCGAATGAGAGACGTTTGGCTTTCGCAGGTACTGCCAGAACCGGGGTGCGCGATGCTGTTACCACATCGCTGATCCAAGCGCGAGCAGCACCCGCAGTGCCCACTGGATCCAACGACATGACCAAGACATCTGCCAACCGTGCGGCATCGATTAGCGCGTCTGATGTCGTGCCATCAAACATTTGCCAATCCCAAGGCACATCCTCTGCCTTCAACCGCGCATCGATCCGTGCGCACAGTTTTTCGCGTTCGTTTCCGGCTGCTTCAAATGCCTCGGCGACGAAATGCGCGCCGCCGAACATGTCGAACGCGACATAATCCTGCGTTGGCCGCGGCAATATGAGCGACATATGCCCGTGGAAACGCCGAGCAAGGTCAAGCCCCACCTGCAGCCTACCTTCAAAGGCGGTATCACCGCCTGCATGCACCATGATAGATTTCATTGTCATTTCCTTACCTAACGGCCGGATGTGTTGCGCCGGTCTCACAGAAACCATTCTTGACCTAAACGCGGCAAAGTCATTGATGGACGTCAAACACTGCAAAAAACTTTCAAATCGTGGGATATTATGTCAGCCATGAGGCATGAATGAAGGAAGACTGGCTTTAACGAATTTGGCGATACGAACTGCGCGTGCGGCGGATGCGGAAGCCATTGCCCGTATTTATGCGCATCATGTGCAACATGGCACTGCCAGCTTTGATGCTATTCCCCGCACACCGGTTCAAACCGAAGAGAAGATCCTAGACATTTTGTCCAAGGGATGGCCATTCATCGTGGCAGAACGTGCCGAAACGATCATGGGCTATGCCTATGTGACCGCGTTTCGTAACCGGCTTGCTTATAGCTTTACCTGCGAAGATTCGATCTATGTCGATCCAGCCTGTGTAGGGCAGGGCGTGGGCGCGCAATTGATGCGCGCTTTAATGGAACAAGCTAGCAATTGCGGCTTTCGGCAAATGATTGCAGTCATTGGCGGCGGCGAACCCGCCTCGGTTGCTTTACACCATAAGATGGGGTTCGCCCATGCCGGACGTATGCGCAACGTTGGTCGTAAATTCGGTCACTGGCTTGACACCGTCTATATGCAAGCCGAGCTTGGTGAGGGAGACCGATCAGCGCCAGCGCGAGAGCCTGCCTAATCGATTACAGGATGAATGTGCGATAGACGTGCGTAAAGGAGAGAGAAAATATGGCTGAGTTTGAATTGGTCGCAGATGGGCTTCGCTTCCCCGAAGGACCGGTGGTCATGTCCGATGGCAGCATCATATTGGTGGAGATCGCGCAAGGCCAAATCACGCGCGTGCGCCCCGATGGCAGCACATCCGTTATCGCTAAGCCCGGCGGCGGACCGAATGGCCTGGCGATAGGGCCGGATGGAAAGCTTTATTGCTGCAACAATGGCGGGTTCGAATATATCGAAGCCAATGGCTTTCTTGCGCCGCACGGTATTGCGAAGGATTATTCAGGCGGCCGGATTGAACGCATCGATATCGAAACTGGCGAAGTCGAAATATTGTATAAATCCGGCGACTTCGGCTGCAGTCTGCGTGGACCGAACGACATTGTGTTCGACGCACATGGCGGGTTTTGGTTCACCGATCATGGCAAGATCGATTATGCAAAACGAAGTCATGATGTCGTCGGTATTTTCTATGCCAAGGCGGATGGCAGCCATTTGGAAGAAGTTATCTTCCCGTCAAACAACCCCAATGGCGTTGGCCTGTCCCCCGATGGGAACACGCTTTACGCTGCCGAAACCTACACCTGCCGCTTGATGCAGTTCAACATCACCGCGCCAGGCAAGGTTGCTGGGGATGTGGGCCCTGGCGGTCCGGGCATTCCAGTTTATCGTCCAGCGGGATATAAGTTTTTCGACAGCCTGGGCATGGAGGCCAATGGCAATATCTGCGTCGCCACCATCGGCGAATGCGGGATCAGCGTCATTTCGCCTACTGGCGAGCTGGTCGAATTTGTTGCTACCGATGATATTTTTACAACCAACATCGCCTTTGGCGGCGATGATATGATGGACGCTTATATCTGCCTCTCGGGCAGCGGACGCCTCGTTAAAACCCGATGGGCGCGGCCGGGATTGAAGCTGCAATATTAAGGCATAAGGACGGCCAACGCGGCGATAGGAAAAACATGGCGTTCAATACTGTTATCTTCGATTTTGGCGGAGTCATTACGACCTCGCCTTTTGAGGCATTCAACCGCATGGAGGCGATACGCGGCCTGCCCAATGATTTCGTCCGGAGCGTGAACACCCGCAACCCGAATGATAATGCCTGGGCAAAGTTTGAACGGGCGGAATGCAATGCTGCAGAATTTGACGTGCTGTTCGCTGCGGAAGCGCGGGCATTAGGGCATGAGCTTGACGGCGCTTCGGTGATAGCCTGCCTATCGGGTGACATCCGCCCCGCTATGGTGACCGCATTGGATGTTTTGAAGTCCAAGGGCTTTGCGCTTGGCTGCATCACCAACAATGTGCCGTCTGGCAAAGGCGCTGGCATGGCCGGGAGCGATGAGAAAGCGGCGGCGATCGCTGCGGTCATGGGGCGGTTCGACCATATTATCGAATCGAGCAAAGCAGGGGTGCGCAAACCCGACCCGCGTATTTATGCGATGATGTGCGAAGCTTTAGCGGTTGTGCCCTCGCAATGCATCTATCTGGACGATCTTGGTATTAACTGCAAACCGGCTGCTTTCATGGGGATGGCTGCAATCAAAGTCACAAGCGGTGATCAAGCTTTGCAGGATTTAGGCGCGCTATTGGCGTTGACCTTCACGCCACTTGGGGTCTAGGCGAAAGACTGTTCCGTCTCTCCCATTATCTGGAGCAATTCATGGCGAAAAAACTTTTCCCCGATGCACAATCGGCGCTTGAAGGCGTGCTGAAAAACGACTTGCTGATTGCAAGCGGCGGCTTTGGCCTTTGCGGGCTTCCTGAACGCCTGTTGGATGCTGTGCGCGACAGCGGGGTGACTGGCCTCACGTTCGTGTCGAACAATGCTGGCATCGACAATGAAGGCATTGGCAAGCTGCTGCGCACCAAACAGGTCAAGAAAATGATCTCGTCTTATGTTGGCGAGAACAAAGAATTTGAACGGCAATATCTGGCGGGTGAATTGGAAGTTGAGTTTTGCCCGCAAGGGACGCTGGCCGAACGGATGCGCGCTGGCGGCGCTGGCATTCCCGGCTTTTACACCAAAACTGGCGTTGGCACTTTGGTCGCCGAAGGTAAGGAAGTGAAAGAATTTGGCGGCGAGGAATATATCCTCGAACGCGGGATATTTGCTGACCTGTCGATCATCAAAGCATGGAAAGCCGATGAAAGCGGGAACCTTATATTCCGCAAGACCGCCCGCAACTTCAATCTGCCCGCCGCCACCTGCGGAAAGGTCTGCGTGGTTGAGGTGGAGGAAGTGGTGCCTGTTGGCTCACTCGACCCCGACTGCATCCATTTGCCCGGCGTTTATGTGCAACGCATGATCGTTGGCGCGCCTTATGACAAAAAGATCGAGTTCCGCACGGTACGTGAGCGGGGAGATAATTCATGAGCTGGACCCGTGACGAAATGGCCGCCCGCGCTGCAAAGGAATTGCGCGACGGATATTATGTGAACCTCGGCATTGGCATCCCCACGCTGGTGGCCAACCATATTCCGGCGGGTGTCGAAGTAACGCTTCAGTCGGAAAATGGCATGTTGGGCATCGGGCCTTTCCCTTTTGCGGGGGAAGAGGATGCCGACCTTATCAATGCAGGCAAGCAAACCATCAGTGAGCTGTCGCAGACCGCGTATTTCGATAGCGCCGCCAGCTTCGCCATGATCCGTGGCGGACATATTGACCTGACCGTGCTGGGCGCAATGGAAATCTCCGAAAGAGGGGACATTGCCAATTGGATGATCCCCGGCAAGATGATTAAGGGCATGGGCGGTGCGATGGACTTGGTTGCTGGGGTTAAGAAGATCATTGTGGTGATGGAACACACGGCCAAGGATGGAAGCCCCAAATTCATTCCGGCTTGCACTCTGCCGCTCACGGGTAAAAACGTCGTCGACATGATCATCACCGACATCGCCGTGTTTCAGCGCGCCAATAAAACCTCTGCGTTCAAGTTGATTGAGGTTGCACCCGGTGTCAGCGTTGATGATGTACGGGCAAAGACAACGGCGCATTTTGAGGTTGCGGTCTGATCACCAACATGCGGCGGACTTTATTAGCCTTGATCGCGGTTTCTGTGTTGGGACTGACTGGCCTATATGCCATGCGTGCCGCGCCTGATGATAATCAGGTCGTAGCCATATTGCGCGAATTCACCAAACCCCAGGCGAATTTGCCGGACCAGCCTGATGAATGGCGCGGTCGAATAAATTATGCCCAACTGGACCAACAATTTGCGGCCATGGCACAAAGGTCGGAAATGGCGGGTCTTGCCATTGCTATTGTCGAAGATGGCGAACTGCGCTTTGTCCGCACATATGGCGTGATTGACCGGGACACGAATGTGCCGGTGACGCTGGGAACGGTTTTCCGATGGGCTTCGGTGTCCAAGACCGTTGCGGGGACGTTGGCAGCAACTTTCGCCAATGAGGGGCTGGTTGATTTGGACCGGCCAGTTGCGCGTTATCATACAACGCTGCGTTTGCCCGAAGGGGCTGAATCGCGCGTGAGTTTCCAGCAATTGCTTTCTCAGCAAACCGGCCTCACCAAAAACGCTTTTGACGAACGGTTGGAGGATGGCCAAGATCCGCGCGCTCTGCGGGCCAGTCTGGCCAGCGCGCCGTTGCAGTGTCAGCCGGGTTCGTGTCACACCTATCAGAATATCGCCTTTGACGCCGTAACCGAGATTTTGGAGCAAGCAGCGAAGCGGTCGTACCCCGATGCGGTGAGCGAGCGTTTCTTTCTGCCCTTGGGCATGAATAGCGCCAATTTCGGCATGGCTGGCCTTACCAATGCGAAAGATTGGGCGCGGCCGCATAATGGGCGCATGGTCCGTACCGTGAAAGAAACTTATTGGCGGGTCCCGGCGGCTGCGGGTGTTGAAAGCAATATCGTCGATTTTGCCCGTTGGATGCAGGCGACAATGGGCGATCGCCCCGATGTGCTCCCCGAATCAACGTTGCGGATTGCGCAATCTCCGCGCGTGAATACGGCCCCGATTTATGGCGGCGAATTGCGACAGGCAAATTCGGAGGCGCATTATGGCCTTGGCTGGCGCAACTTCAAATATGACGGCAATATCTTGGTGGGGCACTC
Source organism: Sphingorhabdus sp. (assembly GCF_044239045.1). GTDB lineage: Bacteria > Pseudomonadota > Alphaproteobacteria > Sphingomonadales > Sphingomonadaceae > Sphingorhabdus_B. Next base: position 4,009 of record NZ_JBIICD010000007.1, on the reverse strand, counting down.
CGGCGCCGTTGACGGCTACCGCGCGACCATGATTTTTGATCCGGCAGCGCGTGTTGGTGTTGTCGCCATGTGGAACAGCAACTGGGGCACGCCCTTCCGCATTCCATTTGCCGTGTTTGACAGTTACCATCAACGCACAGATTCGCGCTGGTTGGAACTGGATTGACGGAATAGGTAAGCGCTTGGTCTGCTTCGGAAACCGAAAGGAAGACTGCATGGGTTATACGCTTATTACCGCGAATCGTAATTATTCGAGCTGGAGTTTACGGCCTTGGGTGCTGATGACGATGCTGGGTATTCCGTTTGAGGACCGCATCGAGCCCTTTGCGGCGGCAAGCAATTATTATGCATTCCGTGTATTTTCACCGACTGGCCAAGTGCCCGTGCTGTTGGACGACGCGCGGACAATCTGGGACTCGCTAGGCATCACTTTATATCTGTCAGATCGGCACGAAGGCGTCTGGCCGTCTGATCCCGCTGCACGCGCGTGGGCGCAATGTGCCGTCACGGAAATGCATGGTGGCTTTGCCGCCCTGCGGAACGACTGCACGATGAATGTCGGTGTCAGGGTGCAACCCAAGCCGATGTCTGCCGCATTGAAGCGTGACGTTGCCCGCCTGACAGAATTATGGACGCAAGGACTGGACAGTTTTGGCGGACCATTTTTAGCTGGGCCCCAATTTACCGCGGCGGATGCCTTTTTCGCGCCTGTCGCGTTCCGAGTGCGGACATATGGATTGGATGTGGGGCAAGCGGGCAAAGAATGGGTGAATCATATGCTTGGGCTCGCGCCGATGCTGGCTTGGGAGAAAGATGCGTTGACCGAGAGCTGGCGCGAAGCGGGCCATGAGGCGGAATTGCGGGACTGCGGTGTGATAACCGCCGATTATCGTCAGGGCTAAAGCAGGACGGACATGAAAAAGGCCGCCTTTTGGGCGGCCTTTTTCTTGGGAATGAACGGGACCTAGACTTTGTCGCCGGTTACGCCCTTTATTTTGCCCTTAAGATTCTGGCCTTCGCCTTTGCGTTCTTGCGCCATGCCTTCAGCCTGCAGATGTGCATTGCCAGATATCTTACCCGCAGCTTGCTTGATGTTTCCTACGATTTCGTTGCCGAGGCCTTTGGCCTTGTCATTTAGTTCGCCCATACAGATCGTCCTTTCTGTGCCAGCCGGCCGCGCATGAATTGCGGGACGGTGCGAGGAGTGAACCCGGCGGGTGGCCGTTGGTTCCAATGTGTCTGGCGGTTAAGCGCTTGAAACCAACGCTTGGGCAAATGCGGCGCCTTCATCGGGCGCAAAGCGCAGGAATAAAGACGGCTCTATAAGTTCCAGCTCCATCAGGCGGAAAACGCCATTACCGTCGCGCAATATGTCGACCCGCGCATAAGCCAGCGGTCCGGACTTGGTTATCTTCGCTGTCGCGGCCAATGTCCGCTGGGCCAATATCAGCGCGCCGTCGGGGGCAGTGACAGCTTCTTCCCGACCGCCATATTGTTCCTGAACGCGAAAATCACCTTTGGCCGGGCGTTTGACGATGGAATGGCTGAATGCCCCGGCGAAATAGAAGAGCGAATATTCGCCTTCCTCTGCAATATTAGGCACATAAGGCTGGATCATCATGCGCTGGCCAGCAACCGAATCCGGCACATTATCGTCGCGGTTCAAGCGAAAGGTTCCGTCTGCGCCGCCCGATATGGGTGGCTTGACGATTAACGTTTCGACATTGAAGCTTTTCCGCGCGTCTTCAAGTGCGACCCTGTCGAGTAGCGCGCTCCATATTGTGGGGACCGAAGGAATGCCGGCGGCTTCTAATTCGGCCAGATAGGCCTTATCACTGTTCCACCTTAATATGCTGACCGGATTGCTTACCCGCACATTTTCGGCCTCCAATTGGTCCAGCAAAGCAAACCAACGCGCGCAGTCACGGGGATAGCCCCAGGCCAGCAGAGGCGTGACAAGGTCATAGCCGCTAAAGTCGTTCGCCTTGGTCCAGTCGATGAAAACAGCGCTGTCACCTAACAAACGCGCGTAATCGCCCTTTATATGTGACCAATCTTCTTCATACTCGGGCGTCGGGCACAATATCGCGATACGAAGACCGCTCATTCGCCCGCTATCTTCAATATCTCTTTCCACTCGGTCGGGCGGACTGGGGCAACGGACAGGCGGGACTGCCGAAGCATTTCCATTTCGGCCAGCTTGGGGTTCGCTTTAATTGCTTTCAACGTCACAGGCTGCTTTAACTTATGCGCAGGTTTGACCTTGACCGCGACGAAGCGCGCCTTCTCATCGGTGGGATCAATGAAATGCTCTTGGCTGATCGTGATGATGGCCACAATCTCAAGCCCGATATTGCTGTGGTAGAAAAAAGCTTCATCGCCGACCTTCATAGACCGTAAGTTATTTGCGGCGCTGTAATTGCGCACGCCGTCCCATGTGCCTTCGCCCTCCGCCACCAGATCGTCATAGCTGTAAACGTCGGGTTCTGATTTCATGAGCCAAAATTGTTTCGCCACCTGTCACTCCTTTTCGCTAGCAAGCCTTTACGGCAGGCAGTAATGCGCTGTCCATGACAGTTATGCCCGTAATCTCACTCAGCACCGGCGATGCCGATGCTCTTGGCCAGCAACTTGGCAATTCATTCCAGACCTATGGCTTTGCGACCGTCATTGACCATGGTCTTGATCCCGCCTTGGTCGCGAAGGCGTGGGCGCTCACAAAGGCGCTGTTCGAACAATCCGAAACGCAAAAGCGCGCGGGCTTTGACGCGGCCATTGCTGGCCAGCGCGGATACACGCCGTTTAAAACCGAAATTGCCAAGGGCGCGGACTTTCATGACCTGAAGGAATTCTGGCATGTCGGTCGTGACGTGGCGCCGGAGAGTCCGCTTGCGGGATCCATGCTGCCGAACATCTGGCCGGATGTTCCGGAGTTTAAAGAGACGTTTCAGCTGCTTTATGCAGAGATGGATAAGGTCGGCGCCCGGATATTGTCCTCGATCGCGCGCTATCTTGATTTGCCAGCGCACTGGTTTGATCCCGCGATTGCGGACGGAAACTCGATTTTGCGGCTTTTGCATTATCCTCCCATATCGGGCGATGCGGAGGGCTGTATTAGGGCAGGTGCGCATGAGGACATAAACCTCATTACCTTACTGTTGGGGGCAGAGGAGGCAGGTCTGCAGATATTGCGGCCCGATGGTAGCTGGATGGATGTCTCGCCGCCGCAGGGGGGCTTGGCGGTCAATGTAGGCGATATGTTGCAGCGGTTAACCAACCATATGCTGCCATCGACCACGCACCGTGTGGTGAACCCGACCGGGGAGCGCTCGCGGTTTAGTCGTTACTCAATGCCCTTCTTCTTACATTTGCGATCGGACTTTCCAATATCGACGTTGCCGCAATGCGTGGGCGCAGAGAATCCCAATCGTTACCCTAACCCGATTCTCGCCGATGACTATCTGCGCGAACGGTTGATCGAGATTGGTTTGCTGAAGGCATAATATGCCAACTGGGCGTGCGTGACCGACATTCAAGATTCGGAGCAGCAGCGAGAATCGCATCCCAAATGCCGTGCCCAGTAAGAATCAGAGTATCGGAATAGGCAAAAACAGCCAATTTTGGCCGAAAATGGAACTTTCGTCGGTCAGGGACATTATCTAATCGCGCGAAATCCACGAAGGTCGGATTGGTTGAAGGCCGCAGAAAACCGTAGATTTACGACAGAAGTGCATTTTTTTTGTAATAAAATTGCAAATGGCGGTTGACCGAATCCTGAAGTCACTTTAGAGGCCCTCTCACCGGACGGGAAGCAAGAGTTTCTGCGGTTCGGTCGCCAACAAACGGGTCACCTACTCCTCTGGTAGCAATATCAGGGAACCTTAGGTGTCCGCTTTTTTGTCGGTGGTAACCGGGTCAAACCGGTTCGGCTCTTTGACATTGTGATATTTAGATGAAGGGACATGTGGGCGACGGCGCCAGGTCCGGGGGTTTTTAGGCCCCGGGTGCT
>NZ_JBIICD010000006.1:0-111343 GCF_044239045.1 Sphingorhabdus sp. | reverse complement strand
TGGCACTCGCCAACCTGGTCAGATCCTGACGGAAGCAGCCACAACGAATTCGCTGCGGGTCATTCGGCTCCTACTTTTCCCCGTGTTTCGGTGGAGAAGGCTTCGACAAAGGTCGGTGACCAATCTAATATGATGATAATGCCCGACTCCGACAGCCCAGATTTCGCGACACGCGATCCAAATATGCCCGATGACGCATTGGGCCTGGGGCTGGATTTGCCTCCAGCTGCCAAGCCAGTAGTCGCCGCCGCCCAACCTACTGCGGCGACAGGCGGCGCGGCTTACCGCGTTTTGGCACGCAAATATCGGCCACAGACTTTTGCCGAGCTGATTGGGCAAGATGCCATGGTGCAGACGCTGGGCAACGCGATTAAGCGGGACCGGCTGGCGCATGCATTTTTGATGACCGGCGTGCGCGGGGTGGGAAAGACCTCTACCGCGCGGCTAATTGCTAAAGCGCTAAACTGCATTGGAGTCGACGGGCAGGGTGGGCCAACTATTGATCCTTGCGGCACCTGCGAACCTTGCGTTGCTATCGCCGAGGGGCGGCATATTGACGTTATCGAAATGGACGCCGCAAGCCACACCGGTGTTGACGATGTGCGTGAGATTATTGAGGCTGTGCGCTATTCCGCCGTGTCTGCGCGGTACAAAATTTACATCATCGACGAAGTGCATATGCTGTCGAAAAACGCATTCAATGCGTTGTTGAAGACCTTGGAGGAACCGCCCGGGCATGTTAAATTCCTGTTCGCCACGACCGAGGTGAACAAGGTTCCAATCACCGTATTGTCGCGGTGCCAGCGTTTCGATTTGAAGCGGATACCGACCGAGATGCTTTCGGCGCATTTTGCGGAAATCTCTGCCAAGGAAGCCGTCGCGGCCGAAGTGGAGGCATTGACCCTAATCGCGCAAGCGGCCGAGGGCTCGGTGCGCGATGGCCTCTCCATCCTCGACCAAGCCATTGCCCATGCGGACATGGAAGGCGACGGGCAGGTGACTGCGGCGCAAGTCCGCGACATGTTGGGCCTGTCCGACCGTGGCGCAATCCGCCGTCTGTTTGGGCTTATACTTACAGGCGACGCGCAAGCGATGCTGGCCGAGGCAAAGAACCAGTATGTTTTGGGCGTTGAACCGCTGGCGATGTTTGCCGGCCTTTTGTCCGAGGTCCATCGGCTCACGCTCGCCAAGGTTGGCGCGCCGCGTGATGGTGCCTTGGATGCCGCCGCTGCGGCTGTGGTCGAAGATCACGCCGACCGTTTATCCTTCCCAGTTTTGCACCGTTTATGGCAGTTGTTGTTGAAGGGGCAAGAGGAGGTCGCCCGGGCTTCTGTTCCCCTTGATGCGGCGGACATGGCACTACTGCGTGTGGTTCATGCCGCAACGCTGCCGGACCCTGGCGAGCTAGCTAAGATGATCGGCGAAGGTGCGTTTACGGCTCCAACTCTTGCTTCAGCGCCCTCGTCTGCGCCCACTGCAAGCGATGCGCCGCCAACGGCAAATGTGCAGACATTGATGCCGGCGAATTTCACTGCGCTGTTGGAACGATTAGCGCGGGATGGTTTTGTTAGCCTTGAAATGACCTTGCGCGATGTGATGCGTATCGTGGATTACGCGCCGCCTTCGCTGGCCTATCAACTGGCGGGGCCAGTTGCGCCGAACTTCGTAGCGGAATTGCGCGATGCCTTGGCTAAGGTCACCGGCACACGCTGGGACCTCGAGGAGCGCGCCGGGGAAGCGCAGCCAAGCTTGCTCGAGCAAGAGCAAGCGGCAGCCGAGGCGGCTAAACGAATTATATTGGAGTCACCTTTGGTCAAAGCGGCTTTTGCCGCGTTTCCAGAGGCGGAGCTGCTCGACAGCGACGAGAATGACATGAAATGGAGCAAAAGCGCATGAAAAGCATGGAAGAGATGATTAAGGCCGCGCAGGAAGCCGCCCAAAACATCCAGCAGCAGATGGAGCAAGCGCAGGCGACACTCGACACTATTCAAGTGGAAGGCGTTTCCGGAGGCGGTCTTGTCAAAGTCCGTGCGACTGCAAAAGGCCGCATTCTGAACGTTGCACTGGATGACAGCCTCATCGTGCCAGCTGACAAAGGGATGCTCGAAGACCTCATTACCGCCGCCTTCAACGACGCCCGCGAAAAGGCGGATGCCGCCAGCAACGCCGAAATGGGTAAGATGTCCAGCGGCTTGCCACTGCCTCCAGGGTTCAAGCTACCCTTTTAACAAGGTTAAAGGCGGTAATGGCCTAAATCTCCTCGGTTTTCCCCAGTTAAATGCGTGCAAGTGATGCTCATGCATTGAAAGCATGCGCAAAGCACTCATATTGAGGGGGAACAGGTGGGTTGCCGTTTTGGGTGACCGCCAATTGGAGTAGCTATGGATCTGAACCTTCCATTATTGCCGTTGCGCGACATTGTTGTTTTTCCAGGCATGGTTGTGCCGTTGTTTGTCGGACGCGACAAATCTGTGGTTGCGCTTGAAAAGGCGATGGCAGCCAACAAAGAAATTTTCCTTGTCGCCCAGCTTGACCCTGCGGAGGATGATCCTGACAAGGATGATCTGTATACTATCGGTGTTACTGCCACGATCATGCAGTTGTTGAAACTGCCTGATGGCACCGTGCGCGTGCTTGTCGAGGGCAAGCAGCGGGCAGAATTGCGGGATCTTATTGACCGCGGTGGTGATCATGTCGAGGCCAATATCAGCCTGATCACCGAAGCGAATGTCGAAGGTCCGGAGGCCACTGCGTTAATGCGGTCGGTTAACGAGCAGTTTGAGAGCTATTCGAAGCTGAATAAGAAAATGACGGCCGAAACGGCGGTGCAACTGACCGAGATCAGCACACCATCTGCGCTTGCTGATGCGGTGGCGGCGAACATACAATTGAAAGTCTCGGATAAGCAGTCCTTGTTGGTCGAAGCTAACCCGCTACGCCGCCTTGAGATGGCCTTTGCCTTCATGGAGGGTGAACTTGGCGTTTTGCAGGTTGAAAAGAAAATCCGTGGCCGCGTGAAGCGGCAGATGGAGAAGACCCAGCGCGAATATTATCTGAATGAGCAGATGAAGGCGATTCAGCGCGAGCTTGGCAATGATGATGGCGAAGGCGGCGACGAAGTTGCCGAGCTTCAATCCAAGATTGACACGATGAAGCTGTCCAAGGAAGCAAAGGCGAAGGCCAATGCAGAATTGAAAAAGCTGCGCGGTATGGCGCCCATGTCGGCAGAAGCGACCGTGATCCGTAACTATCTCGATACCTTGCTGGGTATACCCTGGGGCAAAAGGTCAAAGCTGAAGCGGGATATCGCCAAGGCGCAAGGCGTGCTGGATGCCGACCATTTTGCATTGGAAAAGGTGAAGGACCGGATCATTGAATATCTGGCGGTGCAAGCCCGCACCAACAAGCTGAAGGGGCCAATATTGTGCCTCGTTGGCCCTCCCGGCGTGGGTAAGACGTCGTTGGGTAAGTCGATTGCTAAGGCCACGGGCCGTGAATTCATCCGCCAATCCTTGGGCGGCGTGCGTGACGAAGCGGAAATTCGCGGGCACCGTCGGACTTATATCGGTTCGATGCCCGGTAAAGTTGCGGCAAACTTGAAAAAGGCGGGGACAATGAACCCGTTGTTCCTGCTCGACGAAATTGACAAGCTTGGGCAGGACTTCCGCGGCGACCCCGCGTCGGCTTTGCTCGAAGTGCTTGACCCTGAACAGAACAATAAGTTCAACGATCACTATCTCGAAATCGACCTTGATTTGTCGGACGTCATGTTTGTGACGACTGCAAACAGCTTAAACTTGCCGCAAGCCTTATTGGACCGGATGGAAATCATTCGTCTGGAAGGCTATACCGAGGACGAGAAGCTTGAAATTGCCAAGCGGCATTTGATCGAAAAGCAAATCGAAGCCCATGGCTTGAAGCAAGATGAGTTTTCCATCAGCGACGACGCGATGCGTGACGTCATCCGTTATTACACGCGTGAAGCGGGTGTTCGGACTTTGGAGCGCGAAATTGCAAAGCTGGCGCGCAAGGCGCTGCGCCGCATCTTGGAAGGCAAAGATAAAAGCATTGCCATTACGCCGGAAAATCTGGCCGATTTTTCGGGTGTCCGCAAATATCGCCATGACATGGGCGAGGAAGAAAACCAGATTGGCGCAGTGACGGGCCTAGCTTGGACAGAAGTTGGCGGCGAATTGCTAACAATCGAGGCCGTTACGGTGCCCGGTAAGGGGCAGATTAAAACGACGGGTAAGCTTGGTGAAGTCATGAGCGAGTCTATTCAGGCCGCCTTGAGCTATGTGAAGGCCCGTGCACCGAGCTATGGCATCAAGCCCAGCCTTTTTGCCCGCAAGGATGTGCACATCCACCTTCCCGAAGGCGCCGTGCCAAAGGATGGACCGTCGGCTGGTATCGGCATGGTCACCTGCATCGTATCGACCCTGACGGGTATTGCGGTGCACCGTGATGTGGCCATGACTGGCGAAGTGACTTTGCGCGGTCGGGTGCTTCCTATTGGCGGCTTGAAGGAAAAATTGCTGGCGGCCTTGCGCGGTGGGATCAAAACCGTTCTCATTCCGCAAGAGAATGAGAAGGACCTCGCAGATATTCCGGCAAATATCAAAAATGGTCTCGAAATCATTCCTGTCAGCCATGTTGACCAAGTTCTGGCCCGTGCACTTGTGGCACCATTGGTCGCGGTTGAGTGGACCGAGGCCGATGATCTGGCGGCGGCTTTGCCAGCGGGAATCGGTGGAGAAAATGGGGCTTCGGTGACACATTAAGCCGGCGCGTTCTGCCTTTAGTTGTATGTAATTCGCAGGACGCGCTGTTTTTCACAGAAAATGACCGTTTTAGGCCGATATTTCCTTTGACAGTGTCAACAATCTCCTCATTATCCGAGAACCGGCCTGGGCCGCGACTCAATTAAGCAATTAGTGAGTCTCATATAATTTTTAGAGGGGGTTCCCACATGAACAAGCAAGATCTCGTTAGTGCAGTAGCCGAAGCAAGCGGTTTGACCAAGGCTGACGCTGCCAAAGCCGTTGAAGCAACATTTGAAGCCATCACTGGCGCTCTGAAGAGCGGTGGCGAAGTGCGTCTCGTAGGTTTCGGCACTTTCGGCGTTGCAAAGCGCAAGGCATCGACCGGCCGTAACCCACGCACCGGTGAGCCAATGACCATCAAGGCATCGACTCAGCCAAAGTTCAAAGCTGGCAAGGCGCTCAAGGACGCTGTCAACTAAGACACACGCCAAGAAATTGGTAAAAAGGGCGGGGCGAAAGCACCCGCCCTTTTTTGTATCGGGGGACGAGCCATAATTATCGCTCCCATGCGCAAATGATCCGCACAAAAAAGTGCCCGCATTGCGGGCACCTCTATGGTTCAAAATAAAAGCAAATCCATTTTGATGGCGATTGCCGTGGGCGGCTAATCGTACCGCGCGCGTTTTTTTTAAGCCGCCAAACGGCTGCCGTTTTGAACGCGGGTTGTGCTCGAAAAGGCAATGATTGTTGCAGGTGCTAGGCGCCGCATATCGCCCAAGATGATCCGGCGTTCCCGCTGCGTCGCTGGCGCAAATTCCATATCGATGACTTCTTGGATACGCGGCATGGCGTTGCGAATGGATAAAGTGATCACGCCAATGGACGCACCCAGGGCAGTGAGGAAGAGAAGCGAAGCGATGATTGTCATGGCATTATCCTTTTTGATCTACACCCCAAATTGGACGGAGGGCTGATTCGGCTTTACACCGGATTTGAGCCTTTGTTCACTATTTGTTCTCTTATGTCAAGCGATATCTCGTAAAAAGAACAACGCGGGATAAAATGGAGGGCGAACCAGTTGTTAATACCGCAATGCCCGCTTTAGGCCGTAAACCGCCCAATGGTGCTTGACGAATCCTCTCACGAACTATAACGGACCCCACATTCCACATGGGAAACGCACATACCGGTGCTGATCTATGTCTTTCAGGCATTAGTGAAGTTCTAGTTTCCCAGAGGCTCAACCGGAAGGAGAAGTACCATGGCGGCACCTGTCGTTACCATGCAGCAATTGCTTGAAGCTGGGGCCCATTTCGGCCACCAAACACACCGTTGGAACCCGCGTATGAAGCCGTATATCTTCGGCGCGCGCAACGGCATCCACATTCTCGATCTGTCGCAGTCCGTGCCATTGTTCGCACGTGCGCTTGATTTCGTTGCGCAGAGCGTTTCGTCTGGCGGCAAGGTATTGTTCGTTGGCACGAAGCGTCAGGCCCAAGGCCCAATCGCCGATGCGGCCCGCGCATCAGGTCAGCATTTCGTCAACCATCGTTGGTTGGGCGGCATGCTCACCAACTGGAAGACCATTTCAAACTCGATCAAGAAGCTCAAGACCCTTGAAGAGCAACTTTCGGGTGACACGCACGGTTTCACGAAGAAGGAAATTCTTCAAATGACCCGCGAGCGCGACAAGCTTGAAATGAGCCTTGGCGGTATCCGCGACATGGGCGGCATTCCTGACGTCATGTTCGTTGTTGACGCCAACAAGGAAGAGCTTGCTATCAAGGAAGCCAATGTTCTGGGCATTCCAGTGATCGCGATCCTCGATTCAAACGTATCGCCTGACGGCATTGCATTCCCTGTTCCTGCAAATGACGACGCCGCACGCGCCATTCGTTTGTATTGCGACGCCGTTGCCACTGCGGCAACCAAGGGCAATGTAAACGCTAAGGTTGCCAAGGGCGTTGACCTTGGCGCGGAAGTTGAGCCAGCGGCTGAACCAGATTTGGTTGAAGAAGCTGCGCCAGTTGCCGAAGAAGCAGCGCCTGCTGCGGAAGAAGCTCCCGCCGAAGCGCCTGCCGCAGAAGCGTAATCAATTTGTCGTCACCCCCGCGTAAGCGGGGGCGACCCTGACATTTGCATATATTGTAAGCTCAGGTGTTGGATCCCCGGTTTTGCGGGGGGACGAACTTTAATGAGGTCGATTGGCCTCCCGCACATTCGAAAGGACAAATTTATGTCTGCAATTACTGCTTCAGCCGTCAAGGAACTGCGTGAGCTTTCCGGCGCTGGCATGATGGACGCCAAAAAGGCGCTTGAAGAAACCAATGGCGATATCGAAGCCGCAGTAGATTTACTGCGCGCCAAGGGCCTTGCAACTGCTGCTAAGAAATCCAGCCGCACGGCGGCTGAAGGCCTTGTAGGTGTTGCTGTAGAAGGTACCAAGGGCACGGCTATCGAAGTCAATAGCCAGACCGACTTCGTCGCCAAGAACGAACAGTTCCAAGAATTTGTTGCTGCCGTTAGCCAAGTTGCGCTTGGTTTGGCTGCTAACGAAGCCGATGCTGTTTTGGCCGCGCCATATGGCGGTGGTGAGACGGTTCAGGATCGTTTGACCAACAATATCGCAACCATCGGTGAAAACCAGGTTATCCGTCGCGTGAAGTCGCTTTCGGTCAGCAATGGCCGTGTTGTTTCTTATGTCCATAACGCTGCCGCGCCTGGCATGGGTGGCATCGGCGTTCTGGTGGCGCTTGAAAGCGAAGCAGACGCTGCGACGCTCGATGGTCTTGGTAAGCAATTGGCGATGCACATCGCCGCTGCCTTCCCGCTATCGCTTGACGAAACCGGCCTTGATGCTGAAACGCTTGAGCGTGAGCGCGGCATTGCCCGTGAAAAGGCATCGGAAAGCGGCAAGCCTGCTGATATCGTCGAAAAGATGGTTGAAGGCGCTGTGAAGAAATTTGCCAAGGAAAATGCATTGTTGAGCCAGCCATTTGTCATGGACGGCAAGACACCGATTTCCGATGTTGTGGCCGCCGCTGGTAAAGAAGCTGGCAAGCCCATCGTGTTGAAGGACTATGTCCGCTTCCAGCTGGGTGAAGGCATTGAAAAGGAAGTGTCTGACTTTGCAGCCGAAGTGGCTGCTGCGGTTGGCGCGTAACAATAAAACCGCCGTTCGCATCGCGATAAGCGGGGTGCGAACGGAGTTTATTTGCCGCTATTAAAATACGGCATAAGCACTTGGCGATGTGGCGCGCGGCTCCTATAGCTGGGCGCCATTATCGTATCAGGGTGAGGGATATTATGGGCGCGCACGGATATCGTCGCATTCTTCTGAAGTTATCAGGCGAAGTGCTTATGGGCGACCAAGCCTATGGCATTGACCCCGACACGGTCGCTCGCGTGGCCGAAGAGGTAAAGGCGGCGCAGGATACGGGGCTGCAATTGTGCTTGGTCATCGGCGGGGGCAATATCTTCCGCGGGATGTCCGGTGCGGCCAAGGGCATGGATCGCGCGCAGGCCGACTATATGGGCATGCTTGCCACCGTCATGAACGCGCTGGCGATGCAAAACGCACTGGAACAACTTGGTGTCCCCACCCGTGTCCAATCCGCGATTGAGATGGATAAGGTGTGCGAGCCGGTCATTCGCCGCCGTGCGGAACGGCATTTGGAGAAGGGGCGGATTGTCATTTTCGCCGCTGGCGTTGGCGCGCCATTCTTTACAACCGATAGTGGCGCGGCATTGCGCGCGGCGGAAATGCAGTGTGATGCATTGTTCAAAGGCACCTCGGTCGATGGCGTTTACGATGCTGATCCCAAAAAAGTATCAACTGCAAAACGTTATGAAACATTAAGTTATGACCGTGTCTTAGCAGATAATCTGAAGGTTATGGATGCCAGCGCGGTATCTTTATGCCGTGACAACAACATTCCTATCGTGGTTTTCTCAATCCGCGAACAAGGCAATATTCTGAAAGTGCTCGACGGAAGCGGCACTTCAACTGTGGTAACAAGCGAAGGAAACTGATCCATGCCGCAATATGACAAAACCGATGTAGAGCGCCGCATGAAGGGTGCTGTAGAATCACTCAAAAGCGATCTTTCGGGCTTACGCACGGGCCGCGCCAATGTGACCTTGCTCGATCCAGTTGTGGTTGAAGTGTATGGATCACACATGCCGTTGAGCCAAGTTGCAACCGTCAGCGCGCCAGAGCCGCGTTTGCTTTCGGTGCAAGTATGGGACCGGTCAAATGTTACGCCGGTGGAAAAGGCCATCCGTTCAGCAGGCCTTGGTTTGAACCCGATCACTGATGGCCAGACACTGCGCTTGCCTATTCCCGACCTTACCGAAGATCGTCGCAAAGAGCTTGCAAAGCTGGCGGGCCAATATGCGGAGAAAGCGAAAATCGCGATTCGCAACGTCCGTCGAGATGCCAATGACGGGCTGAAGACCGATGAAAACAAGAAGGAAATCAGCGAAGACGAGCGCAAAAGGTTGGAAACTGAAGTCCAGAAAATGACCGATGACATGATCAAGGCCGTCGATGACGCGGCTGCGCATAAGGAAAAGGAAATTCTGAGCCAGTGATTTTGGCCAACCTTTTAACTGCATCGGGTTTAGGTAACTGATGGCTGTCGCTGAAGCTCAAGAGCGTATTGCCGCGGGCACCGGCAAAATGCCGCGCCATGTCGCGATTATCATGGATGGCAATGGTCGCTGGGCGAAAAAGCGCATGTTGCCGCGGGCGATGGGGCATAAGCGGGGGGTGGAGACTGTCCGCAATATCGTCCGCGCGGCGGGTGAGCTTGGGCTGGAAACATTGAGCTTATACGCCTTCTCCAGCGAAAATTGGAAAAGGCCGGAGGATGAAATCAGCGACCTGATGGGCCTGATGCGCGACTTTATCAAATCTGATCTTGATGAATTTGCCTCTAACGATGTGCGCCTTAAAATTATTGGAAATTACAAAGCATTAGCGCCAGATATTGTGGAGATGCTTGAGGAATCTATCGCGCGGACTTCAAAGAACAGCCGCACGACTTTGGCGGTCGCACTGAATTATGGCGCACAAGATGAGATGGTCCGCGCCGCCCGTGCTGCTGCTGCGCAAGGCGAAATTAGCGCGGCGAGCATTGAGGCCAATCTGGACACGGCGGACCTGCCGCCGCTGGATTTGCTTATTCGTACATCGGGGGAACAACGGCTGTCCAATTTCATGTTGTGGCAGGCGGCTTATGCCGAATTCTGGTTTACCGAAACCTTATGGCCGGATTTCAACAAGGATGAACTTGCGACCGCGCTGAACGCATTTGCCCGCCGCGAACGGCGCTATGGTGGTCGATGAACGATAAGGTTGTGCCGCTTCTGAAACCCCGCTCGGACTTGGGCATACGGACATTGTCGAGCGTCGCCATGATGTCGGTTGCGATAGTTGCGATCTGGCTGGGCGGTTTTGCCTTTATGGCTCTGGTAATTGCCATTGGCCTTGGCGTGCTTTTTGAATTTGCCAAATTGGTGCTTGGTTTTGCGCATAGCCTGCAGGCGCGGATGTTTTGGCTATTGGGCGGCGCGATCTATGTCGGTCTTGCATGTTTTAGTTTGATTCTGTTCAGCGCGCCTGTCTTTGGCATGACGCCGGCAATCATGCTGATCGCAGCTGTTATTGGCACCGATGTCGGTGCCTATTTCGCAGGGCGCAGCATCGGCGGACCCAAAATCGCGCCACGGATTAGTCCGTCCAAAACATGGTCCGGTCTTTTGGGCGGCATGATTGGTGCGGGCCTTATGATGGTTATCATTCAAGCAGGCATCTACACCTTCAGGGGCGGTGATGCGGGCGACGGCGATGTCTATCTGGCATATGGTTGGTTCCGCCTCATGCTAACGGGGGCCGCGTTGGCGGTGGTCGCGCAAATGGGCGATTTCTTCGAAAGCTGGATGAAACGACGGGCAGGGGTGAAGGACTCCGGACGATTGATACCTGGCCATGGCGGCTTATTTGACCGGACGGACGGGCTTATCGCCGTCGCTTTCGCCGCTGGTGTCGTCACGCTGTATCAAACTGTGGCGGCTAGTTGACCCCATGACCCGCAGCGTTTCCATTTTTGGCGCCACTGGTTCGGTCGGACTGTCGACACTGGATCTCATTCGCCAGCATCGTAGCCAATATCGCGTGGTCGCGCTCACGGCAAACGGCAATGCCAATGCTATTGCGCAATTGGCGCAGGAATTTGATGCTGAGCTGGCGGTTGTTGCGGATGACGCGGCCTATGCCGACCTCAAAGACGCATTGGCAGGGACGGGGATAGAAGCCGCAGCAGGCGCAGAGGCGCTTGTGGAGGCCGCCAGGCGCAATGCAGACTGGACAATGGCCTCTATCGTCGGTTGCGCTGGATTGCCCTCTACGATGGCTGCAATCGAGGCTGGAAAGACGGTCGCTTTGGCCAATAAAGAAGCATTGGTCTCCGCAGGTGCATTGATGATGGCTGCGGTGCGCCGTTCGGGCGCAGCTCTCTTGCCCGTCGACAGCGAGCATAACGCGATATTTCAGTGCTTAGCGGGCGGTAAGATTGACCAGGTCCGCAAGATAACCCTGACCGCGAGTGGCGGGCCATTTCGCTCGTTCTCGCTTGAGGAGATGCGGGGCGTAACGCCAGCACAGGCTGTGGCGCATCCCAATTGGGACATGGGCGCAAAGATCAGTATCGATTCTGCGACCATGATGAACAAGGGCCTTGAACTGATTGAGGCCTATCATTTGTTTCCTGTGGGCTTGGATAAGATCGATATCCTCGTCCATCCCCAATCGGTTATCCATTCGATGGTAGAATATGTCGATTGTTCGACTTTAGCGCAGCTTGGATCGCCAGATATGCGTATTCCCATTGCCAGTGCGCTGGCATGGCCGGAGCGCATAGAGACAACGTGCAAGCCGCTGGATTTAGCCGCCATTGGGCAGTTGACGTTTGAGAAGCCAGACATCACGCGCTTCCCGGCGCTTCGGCTTGCCCGCGCTGCGATTGCCGAGGGCGGGGCAAAGCCAGCCATTTTGAACGCCGCTAATGAAATTGCCGTTGCGGCGTTTTTGAATGGCCAGATTACGTTCTTGGATATTGCGGCCTTAGTTGAGGCGACGTTGACGGCATATGTGCCAGATGCGCCCGCAAATTTGGAAGATCTGTTCAGCGTTGATGCAGACGCGCGGCAATATGCGCGTGTCGAATTGGAGAAACTGACGAGTGGCCACTGAATCACCCCATATTCTTTTGACGATGCTTGCATTTTTGGTGCTGATCGGTTCGCTGGTCGTCGTGCACGAACTTGGTCATTATGCCATGGGCCGGTGGTTTGGCGTAAAGGCAGAGAAATTCTCCATCGGCTTTGGCCCGCAGATATGGGGCAGGGTCGATAAACGCGGCACGCTGTGGCGCATTGGCTTGCTGCCTTTGGGCGGCTTTGTCCAATTTGCAGGCGACATGAATCCTGCGAGCCAAGCTGACGAAAATTGGAAGCAATTACCGGAACATGAGCGCAACCAGACGTTCCAATCCAAAACATTGTGGCAGCGGGCTTTGATCGTTTTCGCTGGGCCTGCGGTCAATTTCATCTTGGCCATCCTCATCGCGATGGGTTTCCTGTTGGCGTTTGGTAAATCGGTGACGCCGCCGGTGGTTGATGTCGTTCAACCGAATAGCGCGGCTGCTGTTGCTGGTTTGCAAACAGGTGACCGTATCCTGACATTGAATGATCGCACAGTCGAAACCTTCGACGCTATGGCAAGCGAAGTCATTATGATTCCAGGCGAAAAAATCGTGATGGAAATCGAACGCGACGGCGCGCATATGGTGAAAGAAGCCACAGTAGCTGAGGTTATCGAAGTGGATCGTTTCGGTAATGAATACCGCATTGGTCGCCTAGGTATTGGAGCCAGTAAAATGGAAGTCCGTGAAGTCGGCCTTCTAGAAGCACCTTGGGCTGCGGTGGTGCAAACGGGCAATATATTGCGCCAACAAGTCATTGGTCTTGGTCAGATTATTTCCGGTCGCAGGCCCATTTCAGAACTCGGTGGTCCGCTGAAAATCGCGAAAGTTTCGGGCGAGGCGATGAGTCTTGGCATTTTGACATTCATTAGCCTTGCGGCTTTGATCTCAATTAACTTAGGGTTCATCAATCTCCTGCCAATCCCAATGCTCGATGGAGGGCATTTGTTGCTTTATGCCGTCGAAGCAGTGCGTCGGCGTCCAGCCACGCCAGTAGTGCAGGAGTGGGCGTTTCGTGCAGGATTTGCGATGCTGGCGGCATTTATGATCATGGTAACATTCAACGACCTAGCGTCTTTCGGTCTTTTCGGAAGCGGTTGAGGGCATTGCATACTTGATTGCGCGCGCTGCATCGGGCAGGGAACGCAAAATTATTTTAGTGGCAGTTTGCCAACGCCCTGTGGGGACCGGACATCAGATCGGATGACAATGAAAAGTAGACCTTGCGGCAAATTCAAAAGCTTTGGCATATATTTGATGGGCTCGACGGCGCTTGCCGCGACGGGATCCATGGCCCCCGCTTTTGCGCAGACTGCGCCGGCGACGCCCGCTGCGCAGCCGGAGTTAGCTGCGCCCGTTGAAACCATTCAATCTATCACTGTCGTTGGTACGCAGCGACTCGAGGGTGACACTGTGCGGTCCTACATTCGCTTGCGCACGGGGCAGGCGTGGACGCAGGTTGCGGGTGACCAGGCGTTGAAGGACCTTTATGCGACGGAATTGTTCGCGGATGTTGCTGTCCGCAATAACGCCGGCGCCGTTGTTATTGAGGTGCGCGAAAACCCCGTGGTGAATCGCATCATTCTTGAAGGCAATAAACGCATCAAGAATGATAAAATTGAACCAGAAATTAAACTTGCACCGCGCCAGATTTATTCGCGATCCAAGGTACGCGCTGATGTTGCGCGCATTGTGGAGCTGTACAAGCGCCAAGGGCGCTTTGCCGCTGTTGTAGAACCCAAGCTGGTTCAACTCGACCAGAACCGCGTGGATATTGTTTTCGAAATTACCGAAGGGCCCAAGTCCAAGGTTCAGCAGATCAACATTATCGGCAATGATAAGTTTTCCGATGGTCAGTTGCGCGGTGAGATGGTCACCAAGCAAGCGCGTTTTTACCGGTTTTTTAGCTCTGGCACCAGCTATGATCCAGACCGTTTAGCGTTCGACCAACAAAAGCTGCGTCAATTTTATCTGACACAGGGCTATGCCGATTTCCGTGTTGTTTCCGCAGTCGCCGAATTGACGCCTGATAAGCAGGACTTCATCATCACTTATGTGGTGGAAGAAGGTGACCGGTATAAATTTGGTGACGTCAAGGTTGAGAGCCAAATCCGTGATTTTGATTCAGATCGCCTGACAGCGACTTTGCGTATGAAAAAAGGCGACTGGTATGACGCCAAAATGGTCGAAGACACCGTCGAAAGCCTGTCGGAGACCGCAGGTTTGTTTGGCTATGCCTTTGCCGACGTAAACCCAGATTTCCAGCGGGACAAAGATACGCTGACCATGGGCATCACGTTTAATGTCGCCGAATCTCCGCGCGTGTTTGTGGAACGGATAAACATTAACGGCAACACGCTGACACAAGACAAGGTCGTTCGTCGCGAGTTCCGCCTGAACGAAGGCGATGCCTTTAATAGTATTCAGGTAAAGCGGACCGCCGAACGTATCAAATCTCTTGGATATTTTCAGGAAGACCTGGAAGTTGAGCAGGAACAGGGCAGTGGCCCCGACCGCATCATCCTGAGCACCAATGTCGAAGAAAAAGCGACCGGCGAATTGTCTTTATCGGCTGGATTTTCATCGATTGAAAATTTCATTTTCCAAGGTGCGATCAAGCAGCGAAATTTCCGTGGCTTGGGGCAGGAATTGCGGACGAACATTTCCTATTCATCTTATTCGAAATCAGCGGAAATTGGCTTTACCGAGCCCTATTTGTTTGATCGTTCCATAGCCATATCGGGCGACATTTTCCGTCGTGATTTAAACAGCTTCAACTTCTTCAATAACCAACGCAACACGACATATGAGCAAGCTACAACAGGTCTGCAAGTGCGCGTTGGTGTGCCTGTTAATGAATATATTTACTTTCAGGCACGTTATGGGTTGAGCCAGGATGATATTTCACTGGATGAGAACACCTTCTTCTCCGACCCCGATGGCCTAGGCCCGCTTCTACCGTCATGCGACCCAATCATTGCCGGACGTTTTCTGTGCGATGCGATCGGCAAGCGTGTCACGTCCTCCATTGGTTATACGTTGCTTTATGATGATCGCGACAACCGTATCCGCCCGACACGCGGCCAAAGCTTTGGTATAAGCCAAGACTTTGCCGGACTTGGCGGTGACGTAAAATATGTGAAAACGCGCATTAACGCCGACAAATATTGGAAGCCATTCGGTAACTTCGTTTTCGGATTGTCGTTTGAAGGTGGGTATATCCATGCGTTGGAAGACCGCGGTTTGGCCTCGCAGGGTATTGACGATGTTCGGCTGACCGACCGTTTTTATCTGGGTGAACCGCAAATGCGCGGGTTCGACATTCGCGGCATCGGTCCACGCGTGCAGCGTGTGTTCTTCGAAAGTCAGGTTGTAAACGGAGTGGCGGTGAATACACCGCTGACGGATCGCAACCAGATTCAGGACGATGCTATCGGCGGACGTTTCTATTATCTTGGCCGTGCTGAACTTCAAATTCCGCTGGGTAGCGGCGCCAGAGAGTTGGGCTTGCGTCCTTCCATGTTCGTCGATGTGGGGTCTGTGTTTGATGTGACACGACCTATTTTGCAGACGGTGCCCCAGCGTGAAGTGCTGTCGAACGGCACGCAAGGCGCGCCATTATATTATTTCGTAGATACCGCTGGTACGCTTCAAACATCAACCACAGCTACCAATGCCGATGGTTCGGCCCGGGTTGCCGCGCTGCGTTTCGAAGAACGCTTTTTCGGTGACAGTTGGAAGCCGCGTTTGTCGGTTGGCTTTGGCGTTAACTGGAACTCACCTTTTGGTCCGTTCAGGATCGATATCGCCCGCGCTCTCCTAACGCAGGAGGGTGATGACACAAAATTATTCACATTCAACGTAGGAACGCAATTCTAATGAAAATTCGTAAAAACATTATCGCCGCTGCCTTTATGTCGGCGGCTGCCATTTCGGTCCCAGCATCTGCCCAAGTATCAGGTATCGCTACCTCAGATACGGCCGTTGCCATTACCCGTTCAAAGGCCCTTGGGACTGCTTATCAGCAAATCGGAACGCTATACGCGAGCGTAGCTCAGCAATTGCAAGCCAAGCGCGTTGAGATCAACAATCTGAATGCGCAGCTGGATATCAACAAGGACAAGGAACTGACGCAGGCGGAGATTGACGTCGCGGTTAAGGCGAACAGCCCCTTGCTGAAGCAAATCGACACAAAACAGTCTGAAATTAATACACTTCAGGACCCTATCGTGCTGGCGCAGCTTTATGCCGTCGAGCAGATTGCATTGAAATATGACGCTGCACAGCAAGCAGTCATTACCGCAAAGAAAATCAATGTCATCCTTACGCCTGATTCGTTCGTGTGGGCACCAGAAGCGATTGACGTTACCCCTGCGATTACGGCTGAACTTGACAAGGCTGTCCCATCGGTGACGATAACGCCACCTGCTGGTTGGCGTCCGTCGCGCCAGATTGGCGCTTTGTATCAGCAGATTCAGCAACTGATCAACGCCGCGACCCAGCAAGCACAAGCGGCTGCGGCGGCTCAAGCCCGTACCGCCACACCCGCAGCGCAGCCAGAAAGCCGCTAGACTTTATGTCGGGGGGCGATTTCAGCAATTATGACGTGCGGCGGGTCATGGCGGTGCTTCCGCACCGCTACCCCATGCTTTTGGTCGATCGCGTAGAGGAGCTTGTCGTCGACGAGCGTATATGCGCGGTTAAGGCCGTAACCATGAATGAAGGGTTTTTTCAGGGGCATTTTCCCGGAAGGCCCATCATGCCGGGTGTTCTGATTGTTGAGGCGCTGGCCCAGGCGGCCGGCGTTTTGGCGATGGAAAGCCTCGGGTTGATCGGTTCGGGTAAGCTTGTGTATTTCATGTCAATCGACAATGCCAAGTTCCGAGCCCCGGTTGAACCGGGATGTCTGATGCATTTGCACGTGGAATTTGTGCAGAAGCGTGCCCGTGTGTGCAAATTTGCCGGACGTGCCATGGTTGGCGACCAAATCGCTGCTGAGGCCGAATTTATGGCAATGATTGCCGAACCACCTGCTTGATTTATTGGCGTCAGGACTTTGCGTCATCCTGAACTTGGGGTTAGGATTACGACCGGGGGAGCAACGCGTTTTAGTGTCAGCAGTATACGGCTTGGGCTTGAATAGCGCGACGCTATAAATCCGGCACAGCCGCGTTCTGTGATATTTCCATGTTGCTATCTTATCCGCTCACCGCTATGCGCGGCGCTTCCGAATTTAGGGTTGCCGGTCGGAAACCGGTGACTGAAGAAAGGAATTATGTATGAAAGCCGACATTCACCCCGATTATCACATGATCAAGGTGCAGATGACCGATGGCACCGTCTTCGAAACACGCTCCACTTGGGGCAAGGAAGGCGACACGCTTGCTCTGGATATCGATCCGACATCACACCCTGCATGGACCGGCGGTTCGGGCCGTATGCTTGACACTGGTGGCCGTGTGGCTCAGTTCAACAAGCGTTTTGGTGGCCTCAGCCTCAAAAAGTAAAATTTCATGTGCCGGGCTAGGGCTCGGCACATTATAAGTTTGAGGTCTAAGGATAGACCGAATAACGGGATCGCGCCTGCCTCAGTGGCGCTATGGCGACCGTAGCTCAGTTGGTTAGAGCGCTGGTTTGTGGTACCAGAGGTCGGGGGTTCAAGACCCCTCGGTCGCCCCATTTCTTCTGCTCCAAAATCTGTGTGACATTTACTTTGCGTAATATTATTACGTTTTATCGTAATATGATTCCAATTGCCTGAGGGGCATTTTCGCACAAGGAAAAATATCATGCCCGCCATTTGGGACCTACCTGATTTTGACTCGCATGAAGCGGTGCACGTCTTTGACGACCGCGCGACGGGGCTAAGGGCCGTTATCGCTGTGCATTCTACTTTTTTGGGGCCAGCAGCCGGCGGAACACGTTTTTGGCATTATGGCGATTCCCAAGCCGCGATTATCGACGCGCTGCGTCTGTCGCGCGGGATGAGCTACAAAAATGCGATGGCTGGGCTTTCGGCTGGCGGTGGCAAGGCGGTCATTCTTGCTAATCCGCAACGCATCAAAGCGCAGGCTATGCTGGATGCCTTTGCGCGAGCTGTTGATTCGCTCGGCGGGAAATATATCACGGCGCAGGATGTCGGCATGTCAGAGGCCGATATGGTTTCCTTGTCGAAGGTCACAGCGCACGTTGCCGGCTTGCCGGAGCAAGGTGGAGATCCCGGTCCCTATACCGCGCGCGGTGTATATCTAGGCGTTAAAGCGGCTGCACAGCATGCTTTTGGCACCGATAGCCTGTCGGGCGTTCACGTCGCTATTCAAGGCGTAGGCAGTGTCGGCGGCGGTCTGGCGCGTTACCTTGCAGAACAAGGCGCAAAGCTGACATTGGCCGACGTCAACGCGCAACGTGCCACCGACCTCGCCGCGGAACTTGGCGGCACCAGCGTCACTGCGGACGAAATCATGAACATCGACGCAGACATTTTTAGCCCATGTGCTTTGGGCGCTATCCTAACAGAAGCGAGCGTGCGCGCCCTAAAAGTGCGGGCCGTTGCTGGCGGCGCGAACAACCAATTGGCCACAGGGCTAGAGGGCCAGATCTTGGCGGATCGCGGTATCCTTTATGCGCCAGATTATGTCATCAACGCAGGCGGCATTATCAATGTTTTACGCCACATTGAAAATGCTGACGATGCAGAAATAAATCGCCGCATTGATGCCATTCCGGGGCGCCTGACCGCCATTTGGTCCGAAAGTGATTCAACTGGCCAGACGCCAGCCGAAGTTGCCGACAATATGGCACAAAAGCTTATTGGCAGATGATCGCAAATCCATTGGCGTAACGCTTTGGCGGTGCTAAAGGCGCTGCCTAATCATGCATCGCTTTGCCAATCCTGCCCGATTCTTGCGTATTGCAAAGCCGCTTACCCCGGCATTGTTCTGGCCGGGGCTGTTGCTGACACTCATTGCGTGCATATGGGGCTTGTTTTTTACCCCGACCGAACGGTTGATGGGCGATACCGTCAAAATTCTTTTCGTCCATGTTCCCGCCGCGTGGCTTGGTATGGGGGGATGGACCGGCATTGCGATTGCCAGCATCGTGCAATTGGTATGGCGACACCCGTTGGCGGGCGTTGCGGCGCGTGCCATTGCCGTTCCCGGTGCGACCTTCGCGGCAATCTGCCTAATTACAGGTTCCATCTGGGGAAGGCCAACATGGGGCACTTGGTGGGTCTGGGATGGACGCTTGACGTCTATGTTAGTGCTCTTTTTCCTGTATCTCGGCTATATCGCGCTTTCTAATGCTTCAAGCGAGAAAGGCGACACCAGCCGCGTTGCCGCCGTGTTTGGTATCATTGGCGCGATCAATATTCCGATCATCAACCGCTCGGTTATCTGGTGGGAAAGCCAGCATCAAAAGGCGAGCATTACCTTAAGTGGTTCAACCATCGATACGGCTTATCTGGTGCCTTTGTTTGTCGCTGTCGCGGGTTTCAGTCTGTTATTCGGGGCGCTCGTCCTGATGCGGATGCGTGCAGCACTGGCGGAAATGCGGATTGAAGCGCGGATGCGCCGGATGGCGCAAGGCTGATGCCTCACGCACCTTTCATTATCGCGTCTTTCGCGGTTACTGGGATCGGCATGCTTTGGCTTATAATTTCGAGCTATTTTTCCATGCGCCGGGCTGAGGCTTCGGCAGACGCATTGCGGGAACAGCCATGAAACCTAAACATCAACGTTTGTTATTAGCTTTGATCGCCGTGGTGGCATTGATTGGAGCGGGACTGATTGCCGCCTCCGCCTTGCGTGAGGAAGCATCCTATTTCTATACGCCCACAACATTGGTGGCCGCTAATGTCGAGCCCGGAAAGGCCATCAGGCTTGGCGGGATGGTGCAGAAGGGTTCGATTGTGCGCGCCGCTGACGGTGTTTCCATAACTTTCATCGTGCAAGACCAAGAGCGCACCCAAAAGGTTGCGTATCGCGGTATTACACCTGATTTGTTTGTGGAAGGCTCCGGCGTTGTTGCCGATGGCCGCCTTCGGCCAGACGGCGTGTTCGTTGCCGAAGGCTTACTAGCCAAGCATGACGAAAATTACGTTCCCAAAGAACTGGCCGATATCGATATGACCGCGGCAGAAAATACGAAAAACACGGTTTCTCAATGAAAGCTTTGACATGATCGCAGAGGCAGGATTGGCCGCCCTTTGGCTGGCGGCGGCTATGGCGTTGCTGCAGCTTGTCGGCGGCCTGACATTGTTGCGCGGTGGCGCAGGGCAGTTGGTGCCGCTCATTAAACCAGCGGCTTATGTGCAGGGCGGACTGTGCGCCTTCGCCTTTTTTGCGCTGATGTGGCTATTTTATGTGACCGACCTGTCAGTTCTGTTGGTTGCAAGCAATAGCCATATCGACAAGCCGATGATCTTCAAGCTTGCTGGCACTTGGGGCAATCATGAAGGCTCGATGCTGCTGTGGGTTGCGGTGCTGTCGGTATCTGGCGCGGCCATCGCGTTTTTTGAAAAACGGATTGATGCAAAGACATTATATGCGACGCTCGCGGTGCAGGGTTTTATTGCGCTCGGTTTTTTTGCATTTTTGTTATTTGCGTCGAACCCATTTGAACGGCTCGTGCCTGCGCCAATGGAGGGCGCAGGTCTTAACCCGTTACTTCAAGATGTTGGTCTCGCCTTTCATCCGCCAACGCTTTACATGGGCTATGTCGGGCTATCGATTGCATTTTCCTTTGCGGTTGGCGCCTTGCTGACAAATCAAGTGGGGCCAGCATTTGCGCGCGCTATGCGACCGTGGGTTTTAACCGCTTGGATTTTCCTTACCATCGGCATCGCCGCGGGCAGCTATTGGGCCTATTATGAACTCGGCTGGGGCGGTTGGTGGTTTTGGGATCCCGTTGAAAATGCTTCACTGATGCCATGGCTCGCCGCGACGGCTTTGCTGCATTCGGTTAGCGTTCTTGCCACCCGTAACGCGCTGCGCGCATGGACCATCATGCTTGCCTTGGTCGCTTTTGCGATGTCGATGGCAGGCACATTCCTCGTACGGTCGGGGATATTGACCAGTGTTCATGCCTTTGCTGTTGATCCGGAACGTGGCGCGTTCATTCTGGCGCTCATGCTAATTTATACCAGCATCGCTTTCGTCATTTTTGCCCTTCGTATCGGCACGGTGAAGCAAGGCGAGCCCTTCCAATTGGTTAGCCGTGAGGGCGGTATCGTCGCGAACAACATCTTCCTCAGCGTCATTTTGGCGATCGTTCTGATAGGAACGCTATACCCGTTGGCTGCAGAGGCGATGGGGGACAAGATTTCGGTTGGTCCGCCGTATTTCAACAAAGCGACCGTGCCTGTCATGCTGCTATTGATGGTCGCCTTGTTGATTGGTCCGATGTTGCGGTGGCGGCGGGACGCGTTGATGCGGATCAAATATTGGCTGATTGGCGCGGCAGCGATTTTGGTATGCGGCGGATTGGCTGCTTGGAAAGTGGCTCCCGATACGCGCTTGTTCCCGCTCCTCGGTATCGCATTGTCTTTGGCGCTTGCGGTGGCTGCGTGGCTGCCGCTGCGCGGCCGCAAATTGCTGCGGACGCCTTTACCGATTTTCGGGATGGTCATCGCGCATTTCGGAATAGCGGTCAGTGTCTTTGGCATGGCGGCGGAATCCGGCTTTTCTAAAGAAACTCTGACGGCGCTTGCGCCAGGTGAAAGCGCGGAGATAGCTGGCTGGAAGGTTAAACTTGATGACGTAAAGCCAGTTGTCGGTGACAATTGGGTTGCCGTCGAAGGAGAGATGGTCGCTAGTAAAAATGGCGGTACGTTTATGCTTCGTCCGCAGTCGCGGCAGTTTTTCAAACCCGAAATGCAGACTAGTGAGGCCGCATTGCTTACCCGCTGGAACGGCCAATTATACGCCGTAATCGCGCAACCGGATCAAGAGGGTGACGGCCGATGGCAAGTTCGTTTGTGGTGGAAGCCATATGTGACATTCATCTGGTATGGCGGGATCCTAATTGCCCTTGGCGGTACGATATCGCTGTTCGGTCGCATGTTCCGGCGCGCCAAGAAACCTGCAATCAATAAGTGGGAGCGCGCATGAACCGGCCATGGCTTTTATGGATACCGCTTGCGGTCTTAGCCTTTATTGGCGGGCTTGCAATCTACGGCCTTGCAGTGCCGAAGGATGATCAAGTCCATTCCGCAATGATTGGTAAAAAACTACCCGCATTTGCCCTGCCTGCTGCAACCGCTGGCGTTCCAGCTTTATCCAATACCGACATGGCCGATGGGAAGCCGCGTTTGCTCAATATTTTTGCAAGCTGGTGCCTGCCTTGCAAAGCGGAGGCCCCGCATCTGGAGGCATTGAAGGCCGCTGGGGTTGAGATTGATGCCATCGCCATTCGTGATAGGCCGGAAGATGTGGCTGCCTTTCTGGCCGAGTTCGGCAATCCGTTTCGGCGCATTGGTTCAGACAGCGAAATGGCGGTGCAGCTAATGCTTGGCTCATCCGGCGTTCCTGAAACCTATGTCATTGGGGGCGACGGAACGATATTGTTTCAGCATATTGGTGACATCAGGGCAGAACATGTGCCGATGTTGATTGAAAAAGTGAATGCCGCGAAATGAGAGCCTTTGCCTTCATTTTGCTTGCACTTTCCGTGCCTGTGTTTGCGCAAGGCAGTGGCCCGCCGCCGCCGCTGGCCAACCGACAACTGGCTGATCCGGCGCAGGAGGCGCAAGCCATGCGTCTGATGCATAGTTTGCGCTGCATTCAGTGTCAGGGGCAGTCTATTGCAGATAGCGATGCCGCAATGGCAGGCACGATGCGCGCCGAGGTGCGGCAACAAATCGCGGCTGGCGAGAAACCACAAGCCATTCGGAGTTGGATGATTGATCGCTACGGTGAATGGGTCAGTTTTGAGCCGGAAATGAAGGGCGTCGGACTTTTGCTCTGGGTCGCACCTTTCTTGATATTCATAGCCTCAATTTGGCTGGCCCGCGGGCTTTTTCGGAGGCGCACATGAACGGTTGGTTTGCACTCGGGCTGCTATCGGTCCTGAGCCTATCTGTGTTGGTTTTTTTCGTGCGCTCGTCAAAGGGGTTATGGCAGGTTGCTGCCGCAACCGTACTGTTGGGTATGGCCGGATACGCGTTGCAAGGACGTCCCTCATTACCTCCAGCACCCGCAAAGCCGTTAGAAGCCAGTGCTGTTGGTGCGACACAGTTGGTCGAAATCCGTGCGGATATGGATCAGAGCTTTGGCAGTGCTCAGCGTTGGCTCGTGACGGCCGATTCCTTTGCCAAGCAAGGCGATTATCCTTTGTCGGCCTCTTATATTCAATCAGGCTTACGTACTGACCCGCAGAATGCCGATTTATGGTCCGCACTTGGGCTGCAATTGATGCTGGCAAGTGAGGGACAAATGTCCCCAGCTGCGAAATTGGCATTCGATAAAGCGCGGACGATCCGCCCTAAATATCCTGCGCCTTATTATTTTGACGGGCTAGCGCGCTTGTTTGCTGGTGACCTTGATGGTGCTATCTTGCTCTGGGAAAAAACCGTTTCACTGGCGACACCCAATGCCAAATGGAAAACTCGGATTGAGTCGCAACTGCTGGCGGCGAAAGCCTTGCGAGCGCAAGCTACACAAACAGAATCAATTGCACCAATTAAATAGCTGTAATTATTGTATTTTTATAACAATTAGTCTTTGTATTGCTGTGTTGTGAACCGCAGTGCACCATGCTATTGCCCGCGCCCCAGCCACGGGTAACATGGCATTTGGGACGAAAGCCGGGGAAGCATTATGGTTGGACCGCAAGCAGACGATTTTGGTCACAGTGATCAGGATCATCATCACAGCCACGCCCCAAAAGGCTCGCTGCTGGCTTTATGCCTTGGCACCGTTGGCGTTGTCTTCGGCGACATTGGCACCAGTCCGATTTACGCGTTCCGTGAAACCTTTGCCGGGCATCACCCAATAACCCCTGACCCGATGCACATCAAAGGCGTATTGAGCCTTGTTTTCTGGTCGATGATGATTGTGGTGACGTTCAAATATGTCTTCACCATCATGAAAGCCGACAACAAGGGCGAGGGCGGAAGCCTTGCCCTTTTGGCGCTCATCAACCGGCAGACGGCTGGCGCGAAATGGACTGCGCCTTTTGTCATGCTCGGGGTGTTTGCAACCGCCCTGTTCTACGGCGATTCCATGATTACGCCAGCCATGTCGATCTTGTCAGCGGCAGAAGGTTTGAAATATGTGAATGAGGGCTTTAGCGCCTGGATATTGCCGATATCTGTTGTGATTATTGGCGCGTTGTTTGCGTTCCAATCACGCGGCACGGCGAAGGTGGGTGCTTGGTTCGGGCCAATCATGCTGGTGTATTTTGCGACACTGGCGGGCTTGGGTCTGATGCATCTGACCAAGATGCCGTTGATCATCCTCGACGTTTTGAACCCGATGAATGCGTTCTATTTCTTCTATATTGACGGTTTTCGGGCCTTTGTGGCTATGGGTACCGTTGTTCTGGCCGTGACAGGTGCGGAGGCTCTTTACGCCGACATGGGGCATTTCGGACGGCGGCCCATTAAATTTAGCTGGCTGTTCTTCGTACTGCCCGCGCTGATGCTCAATTATATGGGGCAGGGGGCAATGATTTTGTCCATGACGCCAGCTGAGGCCCAGATTGCCATTCGCGACCCATTCTTCCTGATGGTCCCCGAACTGATCAGCACGCCAGTCATTTTCCTCACGATTATGGCGGCAATTATTGCCAGCCAAGCGGTTATTTCTGGCGCGTTCTCATTGACGCAGCAAGCCATTCAGTTGGGCTTCATGCCACGGCTGAGCATTTTGCACACCAGCGAGAAAGCAGCCGGACAGATTTACATTCCGGCGATTAACTGGGGCCTTGCGGTAATGGTATTGCTGCTTGTTTTATTCTTCCAATCATCGTCCAACCTTGCCGCCGCTTATGGTATAGCGGTGACCGGCGCGATGTTCATCGACACCTGTTTGATTGCGGTTGTCCTGCTGTCGCTATGGAAATGGCCAAAGTGGAAAGCACTGCCAATCCTCGCTTTATTCTTCATCGTCGACTTTGCCTATTTGGGTGCCAATTTGTTGAAGGTGCCATCGGGCGGATGGGTGCCTTTAGTCATTGGTTTGGTGATCTTCACATTATTGACGACTTGGTCGCGTGGCCGCGCTTTGATGCGTGAGCGCATGGCAGAAAGCACCATGCCCATGGAGATTTTCATAAAGTCTGCCGCCCATAGCGCGACACGCGTGCCAGGCACGGCAATATTTATGGCATCGGCTGCAAGTGGTGTGCCTTCGGCTTTGCTGCATAATATTAAACACAACCGCATTCTGCACGAGCGCGTCATCATCTTGACGGTGCAGATTGAGGATGTGCCCTATGTCGTCAGCACGGACCGTATTATCTCTAAGGATTTGGGTGAAGGTTTTTATCGTGT
The DNA here is from genome assembly GCF_044239045.1 of Sphingorhabdus sp. Taxonomy (GTDB): domain Bacteria; phylum Pseudomonadota; class Alphaproteobacteria; order Sphingomonadales; family Sphingomonadaceae; genus Sphingorhabdus_B. The sequence goes on along the minus strand of NZ_JBIICD010000006.1, from coordinate 85,823 downwards.
CAAAATGCGCTTTGGCTTTCTAGAAGAAACCAATGTGCCAGCAACCCTCGACTTGGTTGATTTATGCGGTCCTAAATTTGACATGATGCACACCAGCTTCTTCCTGTCGCGTCAGACATTGATCGCCTCCAAAATGCCCGGAATGGCGATCTGGCGGGAAAAGATTTTCTCCTGGATGCTGCGTAATGCCGCCAATGCGATGGAGTTTTTCAAATTGCCAAGCAATCGCGTAGTAGAGCTGGGCAGTCAGGTCGAAATTTAATGCGCAATGGTAACAATATAACCGTAACGCATTTTAAGACTGGACGAATGTTGCACGAATTGGCTATCGCAAAGTTGTAATGAAATCGCGCAACGCCCTTTCGCTTCTCCTACTACGACTTACACGCCCTTAGGCGTGCCTGTTTTGTCGATCCTATTCGGCAACCCGCCTAAGGGCCACATCCCCGCCAAATTTAGCCCCTAAGCTGGGCGTTTCAGCGAAGTTGCCAATTATCATGATGCTTTCCGACCCATCGCGTAAATACCGACCTTTCCCCCAAGTGGATCTGCCCGACCGTATATGGCCGACGCGGACCATAGACCGCGCACCGCGCTGGCTTTCCACCGATCTGCGCGATGGAAATCAAGCGCTTATTGACCCGATGGGGGCAGAGAAGAAAAAGCGCTTTTTTGATCTGCTATTGAAGGTCGGCGTGAAAGAGATCGAGGTTGGCTTTCCAAGTTCGGGCGCCACCGACTTTGATTTTATTCGCGGATTAGTCGACAGCGGATGCATTCCGGATGACGTGACAATCCAAAGCCTGACGCAGTCCCGGCGTGACCTGATTGAAAAAACATTCGAGAGCATGGCCGGCGCGCCGCGCGCAATTGTGCATGTCTACAATGCGGTCAGCCCAGCATGGCGCGACATCGTCTTCAACCTTGACAAGGCAGGCGTGAAGGCGATTGCTATTGAAGGCGCGAATATCCTGAAAGAACAGGCGGCCAAATATCCGCAAACCGATTGGCATTTTGAATATAGCCCCGAAACTTTCTCGACGGCTGAGCTCGAATTCAGCCTTGAGGTGTGCGAAGCGGTGATGGACGTGCTGCAGCCATCGGCAGCAAAGCCATTGATCCTCAATTTGCCCGCAACGATTGAGGCCGCAATGCCCAACGTCTATGCCGACCAAATCGAATGGATGTGCCGCCACATTAGCGCGCGCGACCATGTGGTCATCAGCCTGCATCCGCACAATGATCGGGGCAGTGGTATCGCCGCCGCCGAGCTGGGCTTGCTGGCAGGCGGCGACCGTATTGAGGGATGCCTCTTTGGCAATGGCGAGCGCACTGGCAATGTCGATTTGGTAACGCTGGCGTTGAACATGTACACCCAAGGCTTGCACCCCGGCCTTGATTTCAGCGACATTGACGAAGTCATTCAGACCGTCGAATACTGCAACCAATTGCCCGTACACCCGCGGCATCCCTACGCTGGCGAATTGGTATTCACCGCCTTTTCAGGATCGCATCAGGACGCAATCAAAAAAGGGTTCGCGGCGCACGAACGACAGAATGACGAAATTTGGCGCGTGCCTTATCTACCGATTGATCCCGCCGATTTGGGCCGAAATTATGAAGCCGTCATCCGTGTGAATTCGCAAAGCGGTAAGGGCGGTGTGGCTTGGGTGATTGAGCAGGACCAAGGCTTAAAACTCCCTAAACGGATGCAAGCGAATTTTTCGACCACCGTGCAGGAATTGTCCGACACGACCGGGCGCGAACTGACGAGTGCGGACATTTGGGAGGCGTTTGAAAATCGTTACCATCTCAAGGGTGATGGCCGGTTCCGGTTAATCGATTTCCACGAAACGCAAAGTCAGCGGCAAAAGGAAGAACGCATCTTTGCGGGAAATATCCGCATTGATGGCGTCGAACAGAGCGTCAGCGGACGCGGCAACGGCCTGATTTCCAGCCTTGCTAACGCATTACAAGACGCGCTGGGCGGTCCGCTGGACATCATCGACTATAGCGAGCACGCTATTGGCCATGGCACCGATGCACGCGCCGCTGCTTATGTCGAATGCCGCGTTGGCAACGGCCCTATATTATTCGGCGTTGGTATCAGTCCGGATGTGGCCACGGCGTCCGTCAGAGCCATTCTAAGCGCTGCTAACGGGGTTTAGGGTGCCAGAGGTTGCCAAATTCCAATTACGCGCCCTGATGGCGTTCTAGGGGCGTTTAATATGGACAACGCTTTATACTGTTGAGCAGTGACTGAAGGGGGCAAGGCGGTCGTTGCAGAAGCTTACCCTACGGAACGGCCCCTTCAAAAAGGCGCATTTGACAGCTGCGATAGGCTGTGGCTAACCCGCATTTAACTGATGAATTAACAAGGGATTCGACATATGGCACTTCCAGCAATTTTCGATAATCTTCGGCTTCCAGTGATCGGCTCACCGCTGTTCATCGTATCCGGGCCAGAACTGGTCATCGCGCAGTGTAAGGCAGGTGTGGTTGGGTCGTTTCCGGCGCTGAATGCCCGCCCTGCAAGCCAGCTGGACGAATGGCTGCATCAGATTACCGAAGAACTGGCCGCGCATAACCGGGATAATCCTGACCGTCCTGCCGCGCCTTATGCGGTGAACCAGATTGTCCATAAGTCAAATAACCGGCTGCAGGAGGATCTCGCTGTCTGCGCCAAATGGCAGGTGCCGATTACTATTACCTCGCTTGGCGCGCAGGAAGAACTCAACCAAGCCGTTCATAGCTGGGGGGGCATTGCGTTCCATGACGTCATCAACGACAGGTTCGCGCACAAGGCGATTGAAAAGGGCGCGGACGGCCTCATCCCTGTTGCTGCAGGTGCTGGCGGCCATGCGGGCGTGACGTCGCCTTTCGCATTGATGCGCGAAATCCGTGAATGGTTTGACGGCCCTGTCGCTCTGTCCGGCTCTATCGCGCATGGTGCCTCGGTTCTTGCGGCGCAGGCCATGGGCGCCGACTTCGGCTATATCGGTAGCGCGTTCATCGCGACCAAGGAAGCGAACGCAGTTGACGGTTACAAAGACAATATCGTCGAGGCGAAGGCTGCCGACATTGTATATTCCGACCTCTTCACGGGCGTCAGCGGGAACTATCTGCGCCAGTCCATTGAGCGGGCAGGGATGGACCCGAACAACCTGCCCAAGGGCGATATTTCGACGATGAACTTTGGCTCTGGCGGAAACAGTGAAGCCAAGGCCTGGAAAGATATTTGGGGTTCAGGCCAAGGTATTGGCGCGATCAAGGAAGTGCAAACCGTCGCGCAATTTGTTGACCAGCTTGAAGCCGAGTATCGCGCGGCGAAAGCCAGCCTTGATGCGCGCTATTTGGGGTAAGTATCCCGGCTCGTCTTCTTCAAATAAAGCCGCAAAGAAGAGAAATTTTCCTTAACTTCTAATCTTTACGGCTTTGCATGATGATGTTTTTGATCCTTAGCTTGCCTTTTCGAACGCGACGCTGATGTCCAACGTCACGTCATCCGAAATCATCGGAACGGCATAGCTTATGCCAAATTCGCTGCGTTTGATGACCGAGGTGGCGTGAAAGCCGACGGTGGCTTTCTTGTTAAACGGATTATTGCCCGCGCCAGAAAATTTTGCGTCCAGAACGACTGGCTTGGTCACACCATTTAGCGTTAGATTGCCCGTGATTTTGGCGGTGGTGCCAGATGTCACGACACGGGTTGAAACGAATTTGGCATCGGCTGGGGCAGGTCCAAAAAAGTCAGCCTTGCCGCCGTCCTTGCCAGCGCGCAGCAGATGCCCCGTTAGGCCTGCACTTGCCGTTGTAACCTTGCTAATCGGAATAGTGATGTCGACTTTGGCGGCATTCGGATTGGCTGGATCAAGCGTCAGCGTTCCAGTCGCATCGCCAAAAATGCCGAAATAATCGTTGAAGCCAAAATGGCTCACGCGCCAGCCGATCAGTGTATGGCCGGGGTCGGTGTTGTAGGTTCCAGCGGTGACGCGGGCAACGTCCATCGTTCCGGGCATTTGCGGCGCGCTCTGCGCGATCAAAGGTACAGCAAATAAGAGAGGAAGGGCACATAAAAGCTTACGCATAACTTGGCTCCAGACAGCAAAAAGGGGAAGCATCAGTGTCGATGCCTCCCCCAAATGAGTCAAGCTAGGAAAAAGCGATTAATTCTTCGCCTGATCCACCAGCTTATTCTTTGCAATCCAAGGCATCATCGCGCGCAGCTTTGCGCCCGTTGCCTCAATGGGGTGCGCCGCAGCGGCCTTGCGTGCGGCCTTCAATTCAGGCTGACCAGCGCGGTTATCGAGCACGAAATTCTTGACGAAACGACCCGATTGGATGTCCGCGAGAACGCGCTTCATTTCGGCCTTGGTTTCGTCAGTAATGATACGTGGCCCTGTGGTGATGTCGCCATATTCTGCGGTATTCGAGATCGAATAACGCATGTTGGCAATGCCACCTTCATACAAGAGGTCCACAATCAGCTTGGTTTCATGCAGACACTCGAAATAGGCCATTTCCGGCGCATAGCCAGCTTCGGTCAATGTCTCAAAGCCGGCCTGAATGAGGTGCGTGATGCCGCCGCACAAGACGGCCTGTTCGCCGAATAAATCGGTTTCGCATTCCTCGCGGAAGTTGGTTTCGATGATGCCGCTGCGTCCGCCGCCAACGCCGCTGGCATAAGCAAGCGCGATGTCATGGGCATTACCGCTGGAATCCTGTGCAACAGCAATCAAGCAAGGTACGCCGCCACCCTTTTGATATTCGCTGCGCACTGTGTGGCCGGGGCCCTTTGGCGCGATCATGATGACATCAATGTCGGCACGCGGCTCAATCAAGCCGAAATGGATGTTGAGACCATGGGCAAAGGCGAGCGCCGCACCTGGTTTCATGTTTGCGTGCAGATCGTCGGCGTAAATTGCAGCCTGATGCTCATCGGGTGCCAATACCATGAGGATATCGGCCCAAGCGGCCGCGTCTGCATTAGCCAAAACCTTAAAACCAGCAGCTTCCGCCTTTTTCGCGGTTGCCGACCCGGCGCGAAGGGCAATAGCGACATCCGCAACGCCGCTGTCGCGCAGATTTTGCGCATGAGCATGGCCCTGGCTACCATAGCCTACAATCGCGACCTTCTTGTCTTTGATAAGGCCCAAGTCGCAATCTGCGTCATAATATACTTTCATTCTTCCGTCCTTCTTCGTTGCCGTCACCCTGAACGTGTTTCAGGGCCTTACTTTCAACGGCGCAATAATAACAGTGACCTTTGGTCAAATGCATATAGGGTAGTGATATAGAGGTTAACTCGCGTCTGCTCCGCGCATTAGCCCGACAATGCCCGTGCGGCCAACTTCGACCAGCCCAACTTCGCGCATCAAACTTACAAATGTGTCTATCTTTTCAGGGCCGCCAGTGATTTCAAAAATGAAACTGTTGACGGTCGCATCAATCACGCGTGCGCGATAAATGTCGGCAAGACGCATGGCCTCCACGCGTTGGTCACCGGTGCCGTGGACTTTGACCAAAGCCAATTCCCGCTCTACATGTGGCCCAGCTTCGGTGAGATCCGTGACCTTATGCACCGGGATCAGTCGCTCGCATTGCGCGATGATCTGGTCAATAACCGGCGGCGGGCCTTTAGTGACGATCGTTATCCGGCTTGTGGTGTGGTCTTCGCTGATATCGGCCACGGTAAGGCTGTCGATGTTATAGCCGCGCGACGTAAACATGCCCGCAATCCGCGCCAAGGTGCCCGCTTCATTATCAACAGTGAGCGTCAGTACGTGCCGTTCGGTAAGTTCCTGCTTAATATGCATTATACGAGCGCCTTTGCTTCGTCATCCATGGTGCCCGATACTTGGTCTGCATTTAGGATCATGTCCGTATGGGCTGCGCCAGATGGTATCATCGGGAAACAGTTCGACGTTTTGTGTACACGGCAATCGAACATAACAGGCCCGTCATGCGCCAGCATTTCGGCGATAGCATCATCCAACTTCGCCGGATCATCGCAACGAATGCCTTTCCAGCCATAAGCTTCGGCCAGCGCGACGAAATCAGGCAGGCTGTCCGAATAGCTTTCGGAATAGCGGCTTTCATAGGTCAGCTCTTGCCATTGGCGTACCATGCCCATCCATTCATTGTTGAGGATGAAGACCTTCACCGGCAGGCGATATTGCGTGGCTGTTGCCATTTCTTGGATGTTCATCTGGATAGATGCCTCACCCGCAATGTCGATAACCAACGCGTCCGGATGCCCCATTTGGGCGCCGATTGCGGCAGGCAGGCCATAGCCCATGGTGCCAAGGCCGCCGCTGGTTAGCCATTTGTTCGGCGCATCAAAATGAAAATGCTGCGCGGCCCACATTTGATGCTGGCCAACTTCGGTCGTGATAATCGGGGCCTTGTCCTTGGTTGCCTCAAACAGGCGTTCAATCGCATATTGCGGCATGATTTCCTGCGTGCTGCCGGGGTAGCTCAGGCAATCCACGGCGCGCCATCCGGCGATGCGGGACCACCATTCGGTCAACGGCTGTTTTTTGTATTTCCGGCCTTTCCAGACATCAATCATCTGACGCATGGCCATGCCGACGTCCGCGACGATAGGTAGATCGACACGGACGGTTTTGTTCATCGAACTGCGGTCAATATCGACATGGATTTTAACGCTCTTGGGCGAAAAAGCGTCCAAGCGGCCTGTTACGCGGTCGTCAAAGCGCGCGCCGAGGCACACCATGACATCGCATTGGTTCATGGCCATATTGGCCTCATATGTGCCGTGCATGCCCAACATGCCCAACCACGACTCGCCGGAGGCCGGATATGCACCAAGGCCCATTAGGGTAGATGTCACAGGCGCTCCGGTCAGCTCGGCCAATTCACGCAATGCTTCGCTGGCGGCAGGGCCCGAATTGATGATCCCGCCGCCCGTGTACAATATCGGTGCTTTGGCATTGGCAATCAATTCGACCGCGCGATTGATTTCGGCATAGTCAGCTTCGCCCGCATAAGTGAAGCGCGATCGGGTAGGGCGCTTCACATCGGTTGAAGCCGTTGCGACCTGCACATTTTTGGGAATGTCGATGACGACCGGGCCGGGACGTCCTTTGGTGGCGATGGCAAAAGCCTCCCGCACGATTGTTGCAAGTTCGGCAGGATCCTTCACCAAATAATTATGCTTTGAACAATGGCGTGTGATACCAACAGTATCGGCCTCTTGAAAGGCATCGGAGCCGATCAAATTGGTCGCAACCTGACCCGTCAGAACGATCAGCGGGATGGAATCCATAAAGGCATCTGCAATGCCGGTTACAGCATTGGTGGCGCCGGGGCCGGATGTAACAAGCACAACGCCGGGTTTACCCGTTGCGCGGGCATAACCTTCCGCAGAATGGGCAGCGCCCCCCTCATGCCGGACAAGGACATGTTTAATTTTCTTTTGCTGAAATAAAGCATCGTAAATAGGCAGAACAGCGCCACCGGGGTAACCAAATACGGTGTCCACGCCCTGTTCAACCAGGGTATCGATCAAAATTTCTGCGCCGGATTTTTCGGGCACTAGACAGTCCTTAATTGTTAAGCGGCTTCCTTATGTTGCACTGCAATAGGGAAACCAAGAGCGGGCTAGCTAGTGATTAGAAAATGACTTGTCAAATACATTCATTGAAATATTATTTCAATATCATCAATATTTGAATCATTTACAATTGCATTTTCACGTGGCCATTCCGTTGGAGCCTGATTGCGAAACCAGGTAAACTGCCGCTTTGCATATTGACGGGTGGCGATTTTACCGAGCGTGATCGCTTCAGCCCGCGACATAGTGCCTTTGAGATAGGCTGAAATCTCGGGCACACCTATGGCGCGCATAACAGGAGCATCTTGCGGCAGATTGCGGGCAAGCAACGCCTCCACTTCATCAATGGCGCCGCGCTCCATCATCAGTTCAAATCTTTTGTCGCAGCGGTCGTATAGCCAATCACGTGGGGGCAAGAGCAGCAAAGGCCGCAAACGGATGTCAGCAGATATCCCGCCCGTTTTGGTTGCGCGCCACGTTGCGATGCTGTTTCCGGTGCTTTTTACGACCTCAAGCGCGCGGGTGATCCGGCTTACGTCAGTGGGGGCCAAGCTTGCGGCAACTTGCGCATCATATGCTTGAAGCGCGGCGTAGGCTTGATCCACTGGCATCGCGCGTATCTCGGCACGCAATAAAGGATCAACCTCCGGAATGGGCGCAATGCCGTCTAGCAAAGTACGGATGTAGAGACCGCTACCACCAACCAATATCGGCGTAACGCCGGCCTCATGGGCCCGCGCAATGGCGACCTTCGCATCACTTGCCCAGCGCGCGGCGGAGCAGGGTGTTAAGCCGTCAATATAGCCAAAAAGGTGATGCGGAGCGCTGCATTGCTCATCGGGCGTGGGCTGGGCGCTCAATATGGGTAGGTCGGAATATACTTGCGCGCTGTCGGCGTTGATAATGACAAAATTGCCGGATTTGGCGAGATGCAGCGCTAATGCCGTCTTGCCGCTTGCCGTTGGACCCGCGATAAGCGCGACCATATTTTGAGGATTCGATATGCCCATTTGCACTCTGATAGCAGCAGATAATCTGGAAAGCGGCAACTTTTCAGAGGCCGAGGATCGATTGGCCGAAGCTGGCTGTATCCCAACGGCTTTTGATTGGCTCGCAGAAGGCAAAGCCGCCGACATATCGTTTGAAGGCGCGGTATCTGATGCACGTGCTGCCTTGGCAGCGCTTGAGGACCGTTTCGATATAATAGTGCAGGAAGACGGTAGCCGCCGCAAAATGCTTTTGGTGTCCGATATGGACAGCACAATGATTACGGTCGAATGTATTGACGAGCTAGCCGATTATGCCGGCATTAAGCCGGAGATTGCAGCGATCACCGAGCGTGCAATGGCAGGCGAGCTCGATTTTGCCGAGGCGTTAAAGGCGCGGGTAGCCCTTCTCGCGGGGCTGGACGAGAATGTCATTGCGCAGTGCCTAGGCGAACGCGTGCAGCCAATGCCGGGGGCCGAAATCCTCGTGCGCACCATGACCGGATGGGGCGCGCATGCGGTGCTTGTATCGGGCGGGTTTACGAGCTTTACTGGGCCTGTGGCAAAGATGCTCGGCTTTCATGAAGTGCATGCCAACCTTCTGGAGATTAAGAACGGGCGACTGACCGGCGCATTGGCGGACGATATAGTGGATGCGTCAGCAAAGCGTGCGGTCTTGCATGCCGCAGCCCAAGCACGCGGCCTATCCCTCGGATCGGCGCTCGCGGTTGGTGATGGTGCGAATGACTTGCCGATGATTGCTGCCGCAGTGTCCGGCGGGGGTCTTGGTGTTGGCTATCATCCGCGCCCGCAATTGGCGCAAGCAGCTAACTTTTCCGTGCGGCACAATGATCTGACGGCGTTGCTATTTGCGCAAGGCGTGAAGCCACAAGAGTGGGCACATTGATTGCATGAAACAAATTGAGTGCGGCTCGGTTCATGTTATGCTTTGCCCGACACACAGATTCAGGAGTAGAATATGCGCAAGTTTCTAACGATTTTCATCATTCCTATCCTTGCTAGTTGTTCAACTCTGCAATCACCAAAGGCAGTTGAGGCGTCCGAAGTGCTGACGGCTGACCTGGCCCGTGCCGATGGCAGTTGGGCCGGCGTTGCGACAATATCGCAGCGGCGCGATGGCGTGTTTTTGAGCCTGTCTGCCCAAGCGCCTGCCGCTGGGACATATGGCATGCATCTTCATGCGGTTGGTAAATGCCAGGCACCTGACTTCGCCAGCGCCGGACCGCACTGGAACCCAGATATGAAGCAGCATGGCCACGATAACCCTATGGGCGCGCATGATGGCGATTTGCCGAATGTGACGGCGGGCGCCAATCTTAAAATCACGCTAGAGTATAAGTTGACGGATATTGCACTGTCAGGGCCTAATGGTCTGTTGGATGCTGATGGCGGCGCTCTCGTTATTCATGAGAAAGCCGATGACTATAAAACCGACCCGAGCGGCAATAGTGGTAAGCGGATTATCTGTGGCGTTTTTAAATCCGGCAAACGGAGCTGATGTCAAACCTTACCGGCGTATAATAGGCAGCCTGGGGCCACACGCTCGAGAATGACGTTGATGTCATTCTTGGCAAAGGCAAAGCAGCCTTGGCTGCGGCCAATCTTGCCTTGGTCGTGAATGAGCGATTGGTTCACATACCAAGCCGGGTGAATGACGATGGCGCGCGCTTCGGCTTGGTCATTTTGCGGATCAAGCCCGACTAAACGGCGGGATTCTCCATATTGACCAAAATAAGTCTCGCCGACGAGATAGCTGCCCGCCGAGGTGGCTTCCGACCCATGCACGTTGGAGAATTGTTGCACCCAGCCGCTGTGGCTTGGGTCCGAACCTTTGCCATGAGCTACGAGGAAGGTATCGGATTTGCCGCTGCGCAGATCGACAACATAAAAGCGCGGGTCGCGCGACGGCTTGGAAAAGTCCGCTATCGCAAGCAGATCATGGTTGCGAATGCGCGCTTTATGCACTTCCAAAGCTGCTTTTGCACGATCAAGCAATAGGGGCGACGGGCCGCCTGTTGCGGCGCCGGTGCCTGGCCGATAGACGATGTCAGCCGCCTTTGACGGAACCGTGAGCAAGCTCGCCCCTAAAACCGCCGAATGAATGAATTGCCTGCGTTTCATGTCCATATCATGCAGATAAGGACCAATCCTTTACATAAACAGGCCTTCAAAAGCATTTGAGCGCAAAAGTAGGACGTTTAGGCGCATCATGTTGGAACTTAGGGGCTGCAGCCTAATTTTACACGCTTGCGGGAAAATTGACGTCGAATTTTCATATAGATGGTGGTAATGCTCAATCTGAAGCTGCCTTGAGCAGCGATGTATCCGGTAGGTAGGGCAATTTCATGGGTTTCGGCGCGGGTATCCGCAGATTGCAGGGCATGAACGGGCTTTTGTTGATGAGTGCTGTGCCGGGCATGGCTCTTGCGCAACAGGTGGGGCAAGCGCAACCTGCGCCTATCCAGCAGGGGCAATTGCCTCAAGTCGCTCCGGTGAATGCGGATGTGGTCACACCACCTACGCAAACGCAATCGGTCGCCCCTCTGCCTGCGGCAACATCACCCACAGCCAAACCCGTGATTTCAACGCCCGCACCAAAGCCGCGCAAAAATGGTCCTGTTGACGCGCTCAAGCCTGGACAATTTATTTGGGATAAGCAGGACGTGTATGCAGGGCCGATGAAAATCGTCATCGTGCTCGATACCCAGCGGATTTACGTGTTTCAGAATGAAAAGCTAATTGGTTTCAGCACGATTTCATCGGGAAAAAAAGGCAAGGAAACACCGACCGGCATTTTTAACATCTTACAGAAAAATGTGGATCACAAATCCAACCTTTACAGCAACGCCCCTATGCCATTTATGCAGCGCCTGACTTGGGATGGGATTGCCATCCATGGAGGCGATTTACCGGGGTATCCCGCCTCGCATGGTTGCATCCGTTTGCCGCATCCCTTTGCTAAGGTGTTGTTCGGCGTCACACAGATGGGGCAGGAGGTTGTTGTCCTTCAAGACACGTCAACGCCGATCAAGCGGCCAGAGCCGCCTGCGGATGCGACCGCGGATCCTGCACCATCCCCTCCGGTTGTTGCACCAAAGCCAGCAGAGGCTTTTCCGCCCGAGCCATCGGTTTAAGCCGTTATACTTCACACCGCAGCCGTCACTTCCCCGATTGACGTTTACGCTAACGTAAACTAGTGACGTTAGGGCAACCAAGAGGGAAGGCGCTATGGAATCTGTAACGCGCGACGAAAGGCGGGCCGATGCGACCATCGACACGCCCGACGCATTTAATCGGGAATCTTATACGATATCCGACCTATCTGTCGAATTTGAGGTAACCGCGCGGGCCTTGCGCTTTTACGAGGATCAGGGTCTGATTTCACCGGAACGTATGGGCTTGGCGCGCATTTATTCAAAACGCGACCGGGCCCGATTGGCATGGATATTGCGGGCAAAACGCGTTGGATTTAGCCTGGCCGAAATCCGTGAGATGATTGATCTGTATGACCTTAATGACGGCCGCAATATTCAACGGCGCGTGACCATTGAAAAATGTCGTGACCGCATCAATCTTTTGAAGTCACAGCGCGATGATATCGAAAGTGCGATTAACGAGCTGACCGAATTTGTTTCAACGGTGGAACAGGTTGAGGCCGCGGAAAAATCTGCTGCGGCTTAACGCCCCATTCACCGCTATCTGAAGGACCGAAAATGCCAAGCTATATCGCCCCCGTTCGCGACGTGCAGTTTATCCTCAACGAAGTTTTGGGTGTCGAGCGCTACGCTAATCTACCCGGGTTTGAAAACGCCAGCGCTGATATGATCGATGCGATCCTGACCGAAGGCGCGAAATTTGTGGAAAATGTGCTGTTCCCTTTAAATCAAGTAGGTGATCTGCAGGGCTGCACCCGCAATGAGGATGGCAGTGTAACCACCCCCGATGGTTTCAAGGAAGCCTATAAGTTGTATTGTGAGGGCGGCTGGGGCACATTATCGAGCCCAGTGGAGTTTGGCGGGCAGGGAATGCCGCATATTGTCTCCATGGCCTTTGAGGAGCTCATGGCGAGCTCCAACATGGCCTTTGCTATGTATCCCGGTCTCACCCAGGGCGCAGTGTCCGCGATTTTGGTCAAGGGCAGCGAAGAACAGAAGGCCAAATATGCCCCGAACATGATCTCGGGCAAATGGGGCGGTACCATGAACCTGACCGAGCCGCATTGTGGCACCGATCTCGGCCTTATACGGACTAAGGCAGAACCCAATGGAGATGGCAGCTTTGCGATTTCCGGAACCAAGATTTTCATCTCTTCAGGCGAACATGACCTAACCGAGAATATCATTCATTTGGTGCTCGCAAAAACTCCAGGCGCACCGGACAGCGTTAAAGGCATATCTTTGTTCATCGTGCCGAAATTTCTTGTGCATGACGATGGATCGCTTGGTGCACGCAATGCATTATCCTGTGGCTCGATCGAACATAAAATGGGTATTCACGGTAACGCTACCTGCGTCATGAATTATGACGGAGCCACCGGCTATCTGGTCGGCGAAGAGCATAAGGGCCTCGCGGCGATGTTTATCATGATGAACATCGCGCGCTTGGGCGTCGGGCAGCAGGGTTTAGGTATCGCCGAAGTCGCTTACCAAAATGCGGTTCATTATGCGCAAGACCGCCGTCAGGGCCGCGCTTTGACGGGACCGCAGGATTTGGAGCAAAAGGCAGATACTTTGTTTGTGCACCCCGATGTGCGTCGTATGCTGATGGACGCAAAGGCGTTTACCGAGGGCATGCGTGCCTTGTGCCTATGGGGCGCGTTGCAAGCTGATTTGCTGCATCATGCGCAAACCGAAGAAGAGCGGCAGACCGCCGACGACCTATTGTCGTTGCTGACCCCCGTGATCAAAGGGTATGGCACGGACAAGGGCTATGAAGTCGCAACCAATGCGCAGCAGGTATATGGCGGCCATGGCTACATCGCTGAATGGGGCATGGAGCAATATGTCCGCGATGCCCGTATCGCGATGATCTATGAAGGCACCAACGGCGTTCAAGCGATGGATCTTGTCGGCCGGAAACTCGCCCAAAATGGTGGCCGCGCTATTCAGGCGCTTTTCAAGATTGTGGATGAGGAATGCGCTGCTGCCAAGGATGGGCCGCTGGCAGATCTGGCCGGTCGTCTTGAGAAGGCCAATGGCGATTTGAAGGCGTCAACGATGTGGTTCATGCAAAATGGCATGGCCAATCCGAACAATATTGGCGCAGGCGCGCATCATTATATGCACATCATGGGCATTGTGGCGCTTGGTCTGCAATGGCTACGCATGGCGCAAAGCGCGCAGAAGGCTTTGGATGCAGGCACAGGAAACTCAGCATTCTACCAAACTAAGCTGGTAACGGCGCGATATTTTGCCGAGCGGCATATGCCAGACTGCGGCGCGCTTCGCCGGAAGATTGAGGCAGGCAGCGAGGCCATCATGGCACTTACGCCCGAAATGTTCGCAGCGGCTTAAACACCGACTGCGCCGCCAGAAAACAAAATGCCGGGATGATGAATCCCGGCATTTTTGGCTTATTCAACAGGCAAGAAGTCCGGAACCGACAGATAGCGCTCACCGGTATCATAATTGAAACCAAGTATGCGGCTTCCGGCGGGTAATTCGGGCAACTTCTGTGCAATCGCAGCCAGTGTCGCGCCCGATGAAATGCCTACCAGCATGCCTTCTTCTCGCGCGGCGCGGCGCGCGGTTTCTTTGGCATTTTCGGGATCGACCTGAATAACACCGTCAAGCAAGGCGGTGTGCAAGTTTGCCGGTATAAACCCTGCGCCAATTCCTTGGATCGCGTGTGGACCGGGTTGGCCGCCGCTGATGACGGGGGACAGTGTTGGTTCAACCGCAAATACTTTCAGATTTGGCCAAGCCTTTTTCAAAACTTCGGCACAACCAGTAATATGCCCACCCGTGCCGACGCCTGTAATCATGACATCGATAGGGGTGTCAGCAAAATCCTCTAATATCTCCAGCGCCGTAGTGCGGACATGGACGTTGATGTTGGCTGGGTTTTCGAATTGCTGCGGCATCCAGGAGTTTGTGGTTTGTGATACCAGCTCAAGAGCGCGTTCGATCGCGCCCCTCATGCCCTTTTCACGCGGGGTGAGGTCAAACGTCGCGCCATAAGCCAGCATTAAGCGGCGACGCTCTAGCGACATGGATTCGGGCATGACGAGGATGAGCTTATAGCCCTTGACTGCCGCCACCATGGCAAGGCCCACGCCGGTGTTGCCAGATGTTGGCTCAATGATTGTGCCGCCGGGTTTAAGGCTGCCGTCTTTTTCGGCGGCCTCAATCATCGCCAAGCCAATGCGGTCCTTAATCGATCCACCAGGGTTCGACCGTTCCGATTTAATCCAGACTTCAGCATTCGGGAACATACGTCCCATACGGATATGCGGGCTGTTACCAATGGTTTCGAGGATTGATTGAGCTTTCATGGACTTTTTCCTCTATATTGTGGTTCGAAACTACGGGCATTTTTAAGCTCGGGGAACAGCCCCGCCCAAATGGCTGTGACGAATATGGCACCCGCGCCGCCAAATACAACCGCGCCGACGGGGCCAAGCACTGCTGCGGCCACACCGGATTGCAATTCACCCAATTCATTGGATGCGGAAATGGCTAGGCCGGATACCGAACTCACCCGTCCGCGCATGTCGTCCGGTGTATTAAGCTGCACAAGGGATGAGCGCACATAAACGGACAGCATGTCCGATGCGCCAAGCACAACGAGCATGACCAAAGCAACGGCCATTCCGGCGCCCATATTTAGGAAGCCAATCCGCGCATCGCCGAATATATGCGCGCCGATTTCATGGCTCAGGCCGAAGCCGATAGTCGCAATCCCAAACACCACCACAGCCCAAAGCATTTTAGCGCCGACATTGTGACGTAGTGGCCGGAAGGTCAGCATGAGTGCCACCACAGATGCCCCAACAGCAGGTGCTGCACGCAACTGCCCAAGCCCATCTGGTCCAACCATCAATATGTCGCGCGCATAGACGGGAAGCATGGCCGTTGCGCCGGCCAACAACACCGCAAACAGGTCCAGTGTTATCGCGCCCAATAAGAAGCGTTCCGACCACGTATAACGCATGCCATCGATCATCTGGCGGATCGGGTGAATTTTCTTTTCCATTGGCGGTGGATAGACGGGCCGCACGCAACTTAGGCTGATGGTCGCCATCAACATGAGCCCAGCCGAAGCAAAATAAGGCAGTGACGGATTTGCAGCAAACATCAGACCACCTGCCGCAGGGCCAATTACGGAACCAATTTGCCAAGCAATGGAGCTTAAGGCAATTGCACGGGGCAGGGATGCGGGCGGCACGATGTTGGGTGCAATCGCCGACATCGAAGGCCCAACAAATACACGTGCTACGCCGTGCAAGGCTGCAAACAGGAAAAGGATGGGGAGGGTTAGTCCGTCAATGAAGGTGAACCAGCCCAAAGCAAGCGCTACCAGCATGTCGATGCTATTGGCGAGCCGCGCCACAGTCCGCCGTTCCCAGCGATCCGCGGCCCATCCCGCCACAGGCGTCAGCAGCGCGAGGGGCACAAACTGCACCAGCCCCAACAGTCCAAGTTGCAACGACGCCTCGCGAATGGACATGCCATAATCGCTACGCGCGATGTCATAGGCCTGATATCCGATAACAACGACCATCCCCATGGTGGCAAGCACCGCCATAAACCGCGCCATCCAGTAAAAAC
Source organism: Sphingorhabdus sp. (assembly GCF_044239045.1). Taxonomy (GTDB): domain Bacteria; phylum Pseudomonadota; class Alphaproteobacteria; order Sphingomonadales; family Sphingomonadaceae; genus Sphingorhabdus_B. The sequence goes on along the minus strand of NZ_JBIICD010000006.1, from coordinate 69,471 downwards.
GGAAGTCAGCAATTTTAAGCGGATGGATTTCAGCGGTCGTGTCGGACATATCCCGTGGGCCTATCGGCTTATCATTCCAAGTGCAATGCGCAGACGATCATCCATCGGCAAACTGCAATTTTGTCAGCGGTGACCAGAAGCCAACCCCATCATTGAGGCTTAGAATCCGGCGTTTCAGCTGATGCTTACAAAGCTGTCCATGACGCGCTTACGGCCGGCCTGTTCAAAGTCGATCTCTAGCTTATTGCCTTCAATCAACACAATGGCACCATAGCCGAATTTTTCATGGAAAACGCGCAGACCCATGCTGAGGTCGCTTCTGCCCTTGTTACCAAGGCTGACGGCGCTACGCGTGTTTTCCGCTATGCGTTGCGGGCGGGGGTTGAACCCGCCTGACGTTGCCGCGCGTTGCCAGCCGGGACCACGCGCATTGCTTCGGCCTTGATTGGCGGCGGCCAAATGCGCGAAGGGGTCGGATTGTTCACTCCAGTTCGCCCGCCACATGGATGCGCCGCCCGTCATGGTCTGTTCGGCCTCAATATGTTCCAGGGGTAATTCTTCAATGAAACGGCTGGGAATGCTGCTGGTCCATTGGCCATAAATCCGTCGGTTTGCGGCGTGGATGATGGTGCATTTGCGCTTGGCGCGCGTAATCGCGACATAAGCCAGGCGGCGTTCTTCTTCCAAGGAGGCAAGGCCACCTTCATCGAGCGCGCGCTGCGACGGGAAAATGCCTTCCTCCCATCCGACCAAGAAGACATTGTCATATTCCAAACCTTTGGCGGCGTGGATGGTCATGATTGTGACGCTGGCGCCGGTGTCGCCGCGATCATTGTCCATGACAAGGCTGACATGCTCCAAAAACGCGCCCAAAGTTTCATATTCTTCCATCGCGCGTGCGAGTTCGCTGAGGTTTTCGAGGCGGCCCGATGCCTCGGTACTGCGTTCGGCCTGCAAGACAGCGGTATAGCCGCTTTCGTCCAATATCAGGCGCGTCAGATTAGCAGGTGACATCGTCGCGGCCTCGTCACGCCAGCGAGCAATGTCGACCACAAGGTCCGCAAGTGATTTTCGTGCCTTGCCTGTCAATTCGTCGGTTCCGACCAAGCGCGCGGCGGCAACGCATAAGGGCGTCCGTTCGGCGCGGGCCACGATGTGGATTTTTTCAACCGCCTTGTCACCAATGCCGCGCTTGGGCACGTTGACGATCCGTTCAAAGGCCAAGTCGTCAGCTGGCTGATTGACGATACGCAAATAGGCAATGGCATCGCGAATTTCGGCGCGTTCGTAGAAACGAAAACCACCAACTATCCGATAGTTAACGCCGATTTGTATGAAGCGGTCTTCAAATTCGCGCGTCTGGTGCTGCGCGCGGACTAAGATGGCGATACTGTCGAGACTTTCGCCCTTATACTGGATTGCCTCGATTTCCTCACCGACGCGGCGGGCTTCTTCGGGGCCGTCCCATACGCCTATGATCCGAACCTTTTCGCCATCGTCCAGCTCGGTCCACAAGGTTTTGCCAAGTCGCGCGCTGTTTGCATTAATCAGGCCCGATGCCGCGGCAAGAATATGCGGCGTACTGCGGTAATTCTGTTCCAGCTTGATTGTCTTTGCGCCCGGGAAATCCTTTTCAAAGCGCAGAATATTAGCAACTTCGGCCCCGCGCCATGAATAGATGCTCTGGTCATCATCACCGACGCAGCAGATGTTTTTGCGTTTCTGCGCCAGCAATCGAAGCCAGAGATACTGGACGGCGTTGGTATCCTGATATTCGTCGACAAGGATATATTTGAACTGCGCCTGATATTTTTCGAGTATGTCTCGGTTGTTCTTCAACAGGTTCAGGCCATGCAGCAACAAATCACCAAAGTCGCAGGCGTTCAAGGCCAGCAACCGCGCCTGATACAGCGCATACATTTGCCGTCCCTTGCCATTGGCAAAAGCCTCATTGTCGGCAGCGTCCAAATCGGCGGGTGATTTGCCTGCATTCTTCCATTTGTCGAGTAAGCTCGCAAGTCCGCGCGCGGGGAAACGCTTCTCGTCCAAATCCTCGGACTGAATTAGCTGCTTTAACAGCCTAATTTGGTCGTCCGTGTCGATGATCGTGAAGTTGCTTTGCAGGCCAATGACTTCAGCGTGACGCCGCAGCAGTTTTGCACCAATGCTGTGAAAGGTGCCAAGCCATGGCATGCCTTCGACCGCTGACCCGACCATTGCGCCAATGCGTTCCCGCATTTCGCGTGCCGCCTTGTTGGTGAAAGTGACGGCAAGGATTTCCGATGGCCATGCTTGGCGCGTGTATAATATCTGCGCCATGCGCGCAGTGAGCGCGGCCGTTTTGCCGGTGCCTGCGCCTGCGAGCAGAAGCACAGGTCCTTCGGTCGTCAGCACGGCTTCACGCTGCGGTGGGTTTAACCCACGCAACCAAGGCGGTTCCGTTTGCGACGGATCAGTCTGGACCACAATTTCTGACATAGGCGAACAGTTAGGGAACAACGCGACGAACCGCAAGCGCTGTTCGGTCACATGGTACAACTTTGGTGCGCCGCAAAGGGCGTGCCCCGTTAAACTGCCGCAGGCCGCAATAATGTAAGTTTGGCTTTGCCGACATTGCGGACAGTGTCGATCGTGAAACCCTTCACCTCGACATCTTCTTTTATGCTGGTTTCGACACTGATCCAGGCGGATGGGGCGAACCAACCAAAGCGGACCAACTTATCCAATGCGACTGCACCCGCGCCGCTCAAATAAGGGGGATCCATCAGGACAATATCCGCTGGCTTGATTGCGGTGCCAAGCGACAGCACCGAAGATTTACGCACATCGCTTTGGTCTTTTGCGCCAAGCTTATGGATGTTTGCGGCAAGGGCATCGAGTGCGAGCGCGTCCTGCTCGACGAAGGTACAATGCGCCGCGCCCCGCGATAACGCCTCAAGCCCAAGCGCGCCAGACCCAGCAAATAGGTCAAGAACACGCAAATCCTCAAACGACCCCAACCGACTGGTCAGCATGGAAAACAATGTCTCACGCGTGCGGTCAGCTGTAGGGCGGGTTGTGTCGCCTTTCGGCGCTATCAGCGGCCGTGAGCGCCACTGACCGGAAATGATACGCATTATTTTAACGTCTTTCGAAATTCGATAAGGTCCACGCGGCGCACTTCACCGACGTTACCGGGGGCGAGTTCGCCTAGAACGAATGGGCCGTAGCGCGTACGGATCAGTCGGCTAACTTCAAGTCCCAGATGTTCCAGCACGCGGCGGACTTCGCGATTCTTGCCTTCCGTTAGCGTCATTTCGACCCAGCCATTGCGGCCTGTGCGACGTTCTAGATTGGCGTCGATCTTGCCATATTTCACGCCTTCAATCTCAATCCCGTGGATTAGATCTTCCAGCTGCTCCTGACTGACATCGCCAAAGCAGCGCGCGCGATAGGTGCGTTCAACACCCGTTGACGGTAATTCCATCTGGCGTTTGAATTCGCCATCATTGGTCAGCAACAACAAGCCTTCGGTGTTTAAATCGAGCCGGCCAATCGGCATCAGCCGCGGCAAATCCTTCGGCAGAACATCATAGATTGTCTTGCGCCCACTAAAGTCGCGCTCGGCGGTCAAGCAACCTTCGGGCTTGTGAAACATATATAATTGGGTTGGCGCAGGCTGGCCGACGGCTTTGCCATCCACAGCGACTCCGCGCAGCGATTTCAGCAAGGTTGCGGGTGTCTCCACCTTTTCATTGTTCAGCGTGACCTTTCCATCGGCAATCATGCGTTCGATTTCGCGACGCGACGCGATCCCCGCACGCGCCAGCAGCTTTGCGATGCGTTCTTCACCATCCTTACGCTCCAAAGCGCCCTTGCTTGGGCCAGCATTGGGGTTGGGTTTACGTGACGGTTTGCTGTCCCAACGCAGACGCGGTGGCTTGGTAGGACGGGCAGGTGCTTTTGACGGAGGTTTAACCATGTCCGCGCCTTTGACGCATATTGCTTTAAAAGTCACTGGCCATTCAGGAAAATGCCGTTAGTCATCTTCGCAATAATGACGGAGGGGTCCAAATGTCGGTCGATTTAATGCGTTTTATTATTTTTGCAGGCATTTTGCTTGCTTTGCCATTGATCGCGCTGACCGTTCCGGCTTTCCGGCCATATTTACGTAAAAACCCTGTCATTACCTTTCTGCTGGGTATTTCGAGTGGCTTTCCGCTGACCTTACTTGTCGCAACAATGACATTTTGGTTGGCAAAGGTTGGTATCGACACCGCGACCATCGGTTTTGCGGTGGCGTTGGGCATTCCTTACACGATAAAATTCCTCTGGGCGCCGTTGGTCGACAAGCTGCATCTGCCGGTTTTGACCAAGTTGTTCGGCCAACGCCGAAGCTGGCTGTTCTTCGTGCAGGCATTGCTGTTCGTTTCGATCTGGCAATTGGGCGCTAGCAATCCGCAGCCAGGTGACATGGGTATGTTTGCGGTGTGGGCATTGATTACGGCGTTCTTATCAGCAACGCAGGACATCGTTATTGACGCTTATCGCATCGAAATACTGGACGAAGAAGAATTTGCGCACGGCACGGCGACAAACCAATTCGGCTATCGCACGGGTAATTTGATTGCTGGCGCAGGGACCATTTATTTTGCATCGCAAGAGGGATTGGGTCTGGGTTGGTCGACGGCCTATGGCCTGACCGCATTTTGCATCATTCCAGCTATCATTGGCGCGTTGTGGGCGGGGCCAGGCAAATTTGTGGATCGTTTCGCCCATGTGGAGGGTATGAAGCCGAAGCAGTGGTTGACCGAGGCTGTCGTCAACCCGTTCCGGGAATTTTTGACGCGGCATGGGGCTTTCCTCATTCTCGGCTTTGTCCTTGTGTACAAGGTGGGTGATGCCATGGGGCAGGCGATGTTAAGCCCTATGATTGTCGATCTCGGCTTTTCTGATCTGGATTATATTTCGGCCAATAAATTATGGGGCTTCGGCGCGTTGATTGTGGGGTCGGCCTTGGGCGCGCCCTTCATCTTGTGGCTCGGCATGGGCCGCGCTTTGCTCATTTCGGGCCTGCTGATGATGTTTTCCAACGTCATGTTCATGATCTTGGCGGCTACGGGCAATAATTACTGGATGATGGTTGCCGCCATTTGCACGGAGAATTTTACTAGTGGCATCGGCTTGACGGTATTCGCCACCTATTTGTCGGGCCTGTCGAGCATCGCTTACACAGCGACGCAATTTGCGTTGCTGTCGTCTTTTGCGGGCGTTGGCCGGACGTTCATGGCGGGGCCAGCGGGCATTGTGGCGGAAAATGTCGGTTGGGTTGGCTTTTGGGGCTTTACCGTGGTCGCCGCCATTCCGGGCATGATCTTGCTTTGGGTGTTGTGGAGCAAAGGTTATGTTGTCCAGAGCATCCATCAGGTTGAAGCGGTCGATGAAAAGGCGTTGAAGGACCCGGTCGGGCCGATACGCATCCTCGGCTTCTTGCTCGTCGTCGCGGGTCTGATCGGGCTTCTCCTCTCACAACCATTAGAGTTCGCAAATGAGATCACATTGTCATTCGCAGCTCTGCTGGTGGCAGGCGGATTTCTTGCTTGGAAGGGGCAGGCGACGCGCTTGCCTCAGTCCGGCACCTGATCGTTCAGGCGCAACACTTCACCCGCCAAATATAGAGATCCGCAGATGAGGACTTGGGCTGGTTCTTGCTGCCCAGTCATCAACTCCAGCGCCGCAACAATGTCGCCTGCTGCCTGTGCATTGGTGATCTGCAGTTTGGAACGCGCGAGGTCGCATAGTTCGCTTGGCGTGTGATGCTCATGTCCCGCTATGGGTACCGCCGTCAGCGTTTCAATTTTGGATGCAAATGGCGCAAGGAAGCCAAGCGCATCCTTATTTTTCAACATCCCTATGATGACATTCACGGACGCACTGTTTTCGAGTGTTTTGGCAATGGCTGCCCCTGCGTCGGGGTTATGGCCACCGTCTAGCCAGATGTTTGAACCTTCGGGCAGTATTTCGGTCAGGGGACCTGCTGCCAGTGTCTGCATCCGTGCGGGCCAGCGTGTCCACTCCATCGCGGCGGACAAGGCCGCCTCTGGAATCTGGATTGCCGTTTGATGGCGCAGCATCGCTACCGCCAAGGCTGCATTATCAGCCTGATGCGTGCCCGACATGCGGGGCAGCGGCAAATTCAGCTTTCCTATGGCATCGCGGTAATGGAGGCGCGCGTCATAGACCGCGGCGTCCCAGTTTTCGCCGCGCGCATGTAAGATTGCGTTATGCAAGGACGCTTGCGCAGCAACGGTTTTTGCCATGGACGCGCTATATTTTTGCGTAACTAATGGTGCGCCGGACTTGGCAATGCCCGCCTTTTCAAACGCAATTCGGTCCAGCGGCGGCATATCCGGCACGCCGTCCTCTGCAGCCAACAAAAATGCCTCATGATCCAAACCAAGCGATGCAATGCCGCAGGCGACAGGTTTAACCAATACATTGGTGGCATCTAACCGTCCGCCAAGGCCAACCTCAATGATACAAGCATCGGCCTTGGTTCGCGCAAAGGCGCAGAAGGCAACGGCGGTGGTGACTTCGAAAAAGCTCGCTTCCAACCCCTCTGCATGGTCGAGAACTTCGGAAAGCAGTGCAGACAAAGTGGTATCGTCAATCAACTGCCCTGCAACACGGATACGCTCGTTAAAGCGCACCAGATGCGGGCTGGAATAAACATGTGCCGTAAACCCTGCTGCCTCAATTGCACCGCGTAGGAAGGCGCAGGTCGAACCCTTGCCGTTGGTGCCGGATACATGGAAGGCTGGCGGGAGATGAAGATGCGGGTTGCCAAGCCGATCCAGCAAAGCTGCGATCCGTTCAAGGCCTAAGACGTCCTTACCGGGCGACAGCATCGTCAATCGGTCAAGCTGCGCCTGGACGGCAGGGTTAGTGGATGTGGCGTGGTCAGGCATGCCTACTCCCCGAACATCGCAACTGGTCACCCTGAACTTGTATCAGGGTCCATCGTGCGGAAAAACCTGGCGGCCTATGCGTCCAAATAGACCCTGAAACAAGTTCAGGGTGACGATGGGGCGGCATTGCAAACTGCTTTATCAAGCTGCCTTCTTCTCCGGCGCGAGATAGCCGATAAGCTGCGACAACACACCGCGCAGGTCATGGCGATGGGTCACCATGTCGATCATGCCATGCTCCAACAAATATTCGGCGCGCTGGAAACCTTCCGGCAGTTTTTCGCGGATTGTTTGTTCAATAACGCGCTGCCCAGCAAAACCGATGAGCGCGCCAGGCTCTGCTATCTGCACATCGCCAAGCATGGCATATGAAGCTGTAACGCCGCCTGTGGTTGGGTCAGTGAGCACAACGATATACGGCAATCCTGCATCATGCAGCATCTGGATGGCGACCGTCGAACGCGGCATTTGCATCAGGCTCAATATGCCCTCTTGCATACGCGCGCCGCCTGCTGCGGTGAAGATGATATAAGGACATTTCGCCCGGATTGCGGCCTTTACTGCGTCGATAAATGCTTCACCAACCGCCATGCCCATGGACCCGCCCATGAAGGCAAAGTCTTGCACGCTGACGACAACGGTTTGTCCGTTAATCTCGCCGCGTGCGGTTTTCATGGCATCCTTTTCGCCCGTGGCAAGGCGCGCGGCCTTGATGCGGTCGACATATTTTTTCGTATCTCTGAACTTTAGCGGGTCCTCGCCAACGACGGGTGACTTGAGAATGTCATAGCTCTCGTTATCGAACAAAGCGTCAAAACGTGCAGCAGGACCAATGCGGCCATGATGGTCGCATTTGGGACAGACGGACTGATTTTCCTCAAATTCGCGCAGGAAGATCATCGCTTCACACCCTTTGCATTTGTGCCAGAGCGTTTCGGCAGTCTCGCGCTTGGTTATGAAGGGAATGGCGTTACGGACGCGGGTGACCCAATTCATGTTCAGACCTTTCTGGCGGCAACAATGGCTTGCTTTAAGGATGCGACATAATCGCGAACTGGACCAGCGGCACTAGATCCATGTTTGGCGACCAATTCTACAATCGCCGAGCCAACGACAACGCCATCGGCAACGCGCGCGATACTGGCGGCTTGTTCGGGGGTTCGGACGCCAAAGCCGACGGCGATAGGCAGATCAGTATGTGCCTTAAGGCGTGCTACAGCGTCATCAATGCTCGTCTGTGCGGCGACTTGCAGGCCTGTGATGCCAGCGACGCTGACATAATATAAGAAACCCGATGCGCCAGTAAGGACCGTGGGCAAACGCGCCGCGTCGGTTGTGGGTGTCGCCAAGCGGATTAGGTCAATGCCGGCATTGCGCAGAGCAGGACCAAGCTCCGGGTCTTCCTCAGGCGGAATATCGACGCAGATGACGCCGTCGACGCCAGCCTTGTTGCATTCGGACGCAAACCATTCGCCGCCTCGGATTGTCATGGGGTTGGCATATCCCATCAAAACTAAAGGCGTATCGGGATGGCGTTTGCGAAAGGCCGTGGCGAGGGCAAAAATATCCGCCGTTTTGGTGCCAGCGTTCAAGCTGCGGATATTCGCCTCTTGAATGGCAGGGCCGTCCGCCATTGGGTCGGTAAAAGGCATGCCAAGTTCAATCACATCCGCTCCGCCCGCAACAAGCGCGTCGAGATTGGCTGTAGTGTCGCCGTCGCCCGCAGTGATGAATGCGACGAGCGCTGGGTGGGATTTAGCAAAGGCGGCGGAGAGGCGGGTCATACTGCCTCCCTTTCGTTATCCCGAACTTGTTTCGGGATAACACGCGACGGCGCCACGTTATCCCGAAACAAGTTCGGGATGACGAATATTGCAGTTTTCATATCGTCGTCCCCAATGCCTCGGCGACGGTGAAAATATCTTTGTCACCACGTCCGCAAAGGTTTGCGAGGATGATCTGGTCACGGTCCATCTTCTTGGCTTCGCGCTCAACGGCCGCAATCGCGTGGGCCGGTTCCAACGCAGGGATGATGCCTTCGGTGCGGCATAGCAATTGGAACGCGGCCAGCGCTTCTGTGTCTGTCACGCTGTCGTAGCGAACGCGGCCAATTTCCTTAAGCCAGCTATGTTCCGGACCGATGCCGGGATAATCCAGACCTGCCGAAATTGAATGCGCTTCGGCAATTTGGCCGTCTTCGTCCTGCAGCAAATAGGTTTTGTTCCCATGCAGTACACCGGGGCGACCGCCAGCAAGACTCGCGGCATGTTCTTTTTCAAGGCCGTGACCTGCCGCTTCAATGCCGAGCATCGCAACGTCCTTGTCATCCAAAAATGGATGGAACAGGCCAATCGCGTTTGAACCGCCGCCAATGGCAGCGACCAACAAATCAGGCAGGCGATTGATGCGCGATAGCATTTGTGCGCGCGCTTCCTTGCCGATCACGCTTTGAAAATCGCGGACTAGTTCAGGATAAGGATGCGGGCCTGCCGCGGTGCCGATAATGTAGAATGTGTCATGGACGTTGGCGACCCAGTCGCGCAGTCCTTCGTTCATCGCGTCCTTTAGTGTGCCTGCGCCGCTGGTCACCGGAATGACCTCAGCGCCTAACAAGCGCATGCGGAACACATTGGGCTGCTGCCGCTCAATGTCCTTGGCGCCCATATAGATGAAGCAGGGCAGGCCAAAACGGGCGCAAACGGTCGCCGTGGCAACGCCATGTTGGCCAGCACCGGTTTCCGCGATGATCCGTGTTTTGCCCATACGAATGGCAAGCAAAATCTGACCAATGCAATTGTTGATTTTGTGCGCGCCGGTATGGTTCAGCTCATCGCGCTTGAACCAGATTTGGGCGCCTTTGCCTGCTGGCGCGTTCTTGCGGACTTCTTCGGTTAGGCGTTCTGCATAATAAAGCGGTGACGGGCGGCCGACATAATGTTCCAGCAGATCATCGAACTGCGCGGCAAAGGCGGGGTCCTGTTGCGCCGCGCGATATTCGCGTTCCAGATCGAGCACGAGCGGCATGAGCGTTTCGGCGACATAGCGCCCGCCGAACTGACCAAAATGGCCGCGTTCGTCGGGTTGGTTGCGAAGGGAGTTCGGAATGGGTTTAGCGATTGTCATGGTCCCGCACCGCTTGGCAGAAGGCCGCAATCTTGTCCACATCCTTGATGCCCGGAGCGGATTCTACACCCGACGATGTGTCGACCAATTTTGCACGCGTTTGATCCAAAGCGTCCTTTACGTTGTCAGGGGTCAGCCCGCCGGCAAGGCCCCAAGGCAGCTTATGTTTATGCTCGGCGAGCAACGACCAGTCAAAGCGCGTGCCTGTACCGCCCGGTAAGGTCTGTGCGGGCGCATCAAACAAGATGAGATCAGTAGCATCAACATATTCATCGGCATTTTTGAGCGATGCCGTATCCCGAACGCCCAAGGCTTTCCAAGTTTCAATATCCACCGCGCTTTTCAGTTCGCGGAGCCATTGCGCGGTTTCAGAGCCATGAAATTGCACTATATCAGGCTTTACGACCTCAATCGCCTTGGCGGTAAGGCCGGGCTCGGCGTTCACCAGCAATAGAACAACTTTCAGCGAGGCTGGCGCGCGCATCCGCAACGCGGCGGCTTGTTCCAATCCAACATGGCGCTGGCTTTTTTCGAAATGCACAAGGCCGATATGCGATGCGCCTGCTTTGGCGGCGGCATCGACAGCATTTTCGTCTCTAAGTCCGCAAATTTTGATTTGTGTGCGCATACCAGTTGCAATAGCCGACCATTTCACTCCCGTCATGCTGAACTTGTTTTACTATAGCGAACGGCTGTTGCCGCATGTCATCCTGAAACGAGTTCGGTGTAACGGTTCCTCAGTACCTGCTATAATGTGCCCATAATCGCCCGTGCAGCGTCGTCAGGGCTCTCCGCTTTGGTAATAGGTCTTCCGATAACCAAAATGCTCGCACCATCGTCAAGGGCTTCTCTGGGCGTTACAGTGCGTTTTTGGTCGGCGGCGGTTCCGCCAGCGGGGCGAAGGCCGGGGACGACGAAGAAACCATCGTCCCACGCTTTTTTCGCGGCCTTAACTTCATGTCCTGAACAGACAATGCCATCAAGACCAGCTTCCTGCGCGAGTGCCGCCAAGCGGGCCACTTGAAGCTCGGCGCTGTCCGATACGCCAACACGGTTTAGGTCATGGTTGTCCAGGCTGGTCAGTACCGTCACCGCAACCACTTTGGTATGCAAGCCAGCAGCCGCCTTGGCATCCTCCATCATCGCGCGGCCACCCGCGGCGTGGATGGTTACGATGGCTGGTTCAAGCGTGTTAATCGCCTGCATCGCCTTGGCAACCGTGTTGGGGATGTCGTGCAATTTCAGGTCGAGGAAAATAGGAAGGCCAAGTTTTTGAACCTCATGCACGCCATGAAGGCCATTGGCGCAGAAAAATTCGAGGCCGAGCTTTATCCCGCCAACTTGCCCCTTGATACGGCGGGTTAATTCCAACGCGTCGTCCAGATAGGGCGTATCGATGGCAACGAAAATCGGGTTGGTCATATCGTATCCACAGCAGTGTAAGCAGGGGGAGGAGCGGCTGGTGGCGGTAAAGATGATGTGTGCTGGTTACCCTCGAGCGTCAATATGCGTCGCTTCAGGCGCCACACTTGTGTTCGGTGCAAAAGGTATAACGGCAAAAATCCAAGCAGGAATGCGACAACAACTAAAGCCGGCAATTTGGTATCGAGGCGAAGACCGCCCCAAAGGCTGACCGACACAGGTGCCCAATTGTTGGTTGCGAACACAATCAACCCGATAATGATCGTCACCCAAATCAGCGTTTTTAGAAATCGCATCGTGCGGCTTCTCCTTCTGAAGCATATCTTATGGAAACTTTACCCCTTTGGGTAGGGGTTAGTGTCTTTTCGTCGAATATGCTTCAAACAGGGAAGAGGACTTAACCAAATACGCGTTCGAAAATTGTGTCGATATGCTTGAAATGATAATCAAGATTGAAGCGATCCTCGATTTCCGATGCACTCATTTTTGCGGTGACATCCGCGTCAGATTTAAGCAGCTCCATCAACGACTCTGCGCCATCCGACTCCCACACCTTCATCGCATTGCGTTGCACGATGCGGTAGCTGTCTTCGCGGCTAATACCAGCTTGCGTCAAGGCCAACAGCACGCGCTGCGAATGGACAAGGCCGCCCATGCGGTCGAGATTCTTTTGCATCCGCTCTGGGTAAATCAGCAACTTGTCGACAACACCCGTCAGGCGGCCCAGCGCGAAATCGAGCGTGATGGTCGCATCAGGGCCGATATAACGCTCCACGCTCGAATGGCTGATGTCGCGTTCATGCCATAAAGCGACATTTTCAAGTGCGGGGGTGACATAGCCACGCACCATACGGGCAAGGCCTGTCAGGTTTTCAGTGAGCACAGGGTTGCGCTTATGCGGCATGGCCGAGCTACCCTTTTGCCCCGGCGAGAAATATTCCTCTGCCTCCAGCACTTCGGTACGCTGCAAATGGCGGACTTCGGTCGCCAGACGCTCAATAGACGAGGCAATCACACCCAGCGTCGCAAAATACATGGCGTGACGGTCGCGCGGAATGACTTGGGTCGAGACTGGTTCAACAGCAAGACCAAGCTTTGCCGCGACATGCGCCTCAACCTCTGGGTCGATATTGGCGAAGGTGCCAACGGCGCCAGAGATCGCGCAGGTCGCGATTTCGGCGCGTGCTGCGACCAATCGTTCGCGACCACGGGCAAATTCGGCATAAGCCTGCGCGAGCTTCATACCAAAGGTAACAGGTTCGGCGTGTATACCATGGCTGCGGCCAATGGTCGGCGTGAACTTATGTTCCATCGCGCGGGTTTTTATGGCGGCGAGTAGCGCATCCATGTCGGCCAGCAAAAGGTCTGTCGCTTGCGTCAATTGAACGGCAAGGCAGGTGTCGAGAACGTCGGAGGACGTCATGCCTTGATGCATGAAGCGCGCCTCGTCGCCGACTTGTTCGGCAACCCATGTCAGGAATGCGATAACGTCATGCTTTGTGACGGCTTCGATTGCGTCAATGGCTGCGACGTCGATGGTAGGGTTTGTATCCCACCATTTCCACAAGGCTACAGCGGCAGATGCAGGTACCACGCCGCGTTGGGCCAGCGCGTCCGTGGCATGCGCCTCAATTTCAAACCAAATGCGGAAACGGTTTTCCGGTTCCCAAATCTTGACCATGTCTGGGCGGGAATAACGTGGGATCATAAGAAACGCTTTCGGCTGATATCGGGAGTCGTGGTCCCGTTAGCAGGCGCAGGGTTTGGCGTCAAAACGCCTGCCAAAAAAGAAGGGCGCGGGTTTTACGCCGCGCCCTACTTGTTCAAGTTCTTGAGCGATTAGAAATCGATCGACACACGACCGTAAACAAACCGTCCGCTGAAACCGAATGGCGATTGCGAGCTGTAAGGCAAGAACGCATTGTTAAAACCATAGCTGACGCCATCTACTGTGCCAAAGGGAAGGCGGTCTGGATATGTGTCGAGCAGGTTGTTTGCACCAAATGCGACGGAAACAGACTCCACTGGTTTAAAGCGGAACTCGAGATCTGTGACCCACTTCGGCGACAAGAAGATGTCACCGGGGACGTCGCCTGGCGCAAGCGCGATATTGTTGTTGTTTGCCGCTGTCGAGAAGCCACTTGGCAAGAACACTTCACCATAACGGTTGGTGCGTAACGTCATGCCAACATTGTTATAATCCCAATCAAGTCCGACGTTCAGCTTGTTCTTCGGCTGGCCATCGGTGAGGCGGAAGCTTTCCTGACGTGCGAACAGGCGTTGCGCGGTGAAACCAGAAAATACGCGGCGATCGGTGATCTTTGTATCGTTCAAGTTATAGCCAACACTCACGCGGAATTGGCCGAGGCCAAATTCGGGTACGCGGTAGCTTGCGACGACATCAAGACCGGTGGTCTTAGTATCAATACCGTTGATGAAGAAGCGTGCCGAGCTAACGCCGGTAACGCTTGCCGCGGTTAGTAACGCTGAAACATCTGTACCCTGAAGGTTTTCCGTCAGCGTGATGCGATCATCAATCTGAATGTTGTAGTAATCCGCAGTAATGCTCAGCCCGCTAATTGGAGTAAAAGTAACACCCGCACCCAGATTGATGGATTTTTCTGGCTTAAGAGGCTGCGCACCCAAAGCGACAGCAACTGGGGACGAAACAGGGAATGTTCCGACTTCGATTAAGACACCGCCGACATTGTTCGTGGAGGTAGCCGCAAAAGACTGCTGCGCAAGGCTTGGTGCACGGAAACCGGTGGAAACCGAACCACGCAAAGCAACGCCATCAATCACTTCGAAACGCGCGGCGGCCTTACCGTTGATGGTATCACCAAAGTCGCTGAAATGCTCGTAACGGCCAGCCACTTGAAGCGTCAGTTGGTCCGTAAGGTCCGCATCGAGTTCCGCGTAACCAGCAAAACTGTCACGCGACACGTCGGTTTCGTTGGCAGGACGGAAACCTGGAAACACTTGGGCACCGCCGGCCGCGTTGAATGGCGCTGCTGAAAACGGCCCGTTGACATAGCTTTGCAGTTCGCCAGCAACGATCTTGTAGTTCTCGTTGCGATATTCGCCACCAAAAGCGAAGGAAACGCTTTTGCCGATGCCAATGTCCAAATCACGGCGCATGTCGAGGTTGATTGAGGTTTGGCCCGAGCGCAGTCCACCTGAATCGAAACGGCGGGCACTCGCTACGCCGCCAAGCGAGGTGTTGACGGTGTTTTCGATTGTGTAGTCCAAACGGTTCGATCCGTAGACGGCCGAGAGATCATAATCCCATCCGCCGGTCGCGCCACGAAGGCCCGCCGCAGCAGAAATGTCGACAATTTTACTGGCGATCAATGGCAAGAAGCCGTCTGCGTAGAGGGGGACGAATGAGGTAGTCGATGCCGCAAAGTCGCGGTTACGCGCGTCGGCAGAGCGACGGTAGAAGCCGGCGCCATTGCCGTCGCGCACGCCATAGCTGCCGAAGGTATAAAATTCGGCAGTATCGGAGAATTCATAACCCGCGTTCACGAAGAAGTTTAGGTCTTTGGATACACCATCACCATAACGGTGGGCATAACGGTTGAATGTAGCTTCGCGCGGGTCGCCAGCTGCGAAATAGTTGCGGCGGATATCCGGGCCGGAACGGTTCGTGGGCGAGCGGTCCTTATATTCCGCTGTAAGGTTCACATAACCGCTTTCGCCCAATGGCAGGCCAAAGTTGGACGCGAATGTATATGTGTCGCCATCGCGACGTTTACGGTCTTCACCCGTGTACGTTATAACTGGGTTATCGCCGCCCGTAATGGCGTTTGTGGTTGGGTTGATTGTAGGACTGCTAGTAGTGAGTGCGACGGTGTCGACCTGGCCGACATCTTCCATTTTGGTTATATACTTGCCAAATGTTGCCTGCGCGCGGCCGCCCATGCCTTTTTTCAATTGGACGTTGATGACGCCCGCAATCGCATCGGAACCATATTGCGACGCGGCACCGTCACGCAGCACTTCGAGGCGCTCAATCGCCAATGGCGGAATGGTGTTGAGGTCGACTGCTGTTGACCCACGGCCAACCGAGCCGTTCAAGTTGACGAGAGCAGACTGGTGACGACGCTTGCCGTTGATCAGTACCAGAACCTGATCGGGTGCAAGGCCGCGCAGTGTTGCAGGACGCAGAGAGTCTGTTCCGTCCGTCAGCGAAGGTTGTGGGAAGTTGAACGATGGAACAAGCTGGTTAAGCAATTTGTTGGTTTCGGTCTGGCCGCTGTTCAACAAGGCCTCAGCCGAGATGATGTCGACAGGAACTGTGCTATCTGCGACAGTACGGTCCGTGCGGCGTGTGCCGGTGACGATAATAGCATCTAAACCAGTTGCTTCTTCGACGGCCGCATCTTGCGGTGCGCTGTCTTGCGCAAAGGCCGGATTTGCCGCGGCCACAAAAAGAGCAGTGGTCGAAACCGTCACTGCCAGTGCCGAAATAATCTTATGCGTCTTCATTCTATTTCCCCGATTTGTGCATGTATTTAAACTATTATGGTGGATCTGGCATTTTAATGCGCAAAGTCCAGTAAAGACATAAAATTGAAATATTTTGCTATGGATGTGTGGCTTTGTGGCAACGCGCCTATAGTGACATATATTCTAAAAATTGCATTTAGCTGTGGATTGCTGAAATCGCTGCTTTGCGACTACGGGCTGGCCCGCTATCGGCTTATGCATGTCTGATATTGTTGATGCCCCAGCAGAAGATCCGTTTGACGCGATAGTCGATGCGCCGTTTGATGCGGCTTTGTCGGAACGCTATCTGATCTATGCGATGTCGACGATTACCGCGCGTTCGCTGCCGGACTTGCGTGACGGGCTTAAGCCTGTGCACCGGCGTTTGTTGTGGGCGATGCGCCTGCTAAAGCTTGATCCGGCCAGCGGGTATAAGAAATGCGCGCGGGTTGTCGGTGATGTTATTGGTAAATATCACCCACATGGCGATCAGTCGGTTTATGACGCGATGGTGCGTCTCGCGCAGACATTCTCGCTGCGGTACCCATTGGTCGATGGACAAGGCAATTTCGGCAATATCGACGGCGATAATGCGGCTGCCTACCGGTATACCGAAGCGCGGCTGACAAAGACGGCGATTGAGCTGATGAACGGGCTCGATGAGAATGCGACCGATTTTCGGCCAACCTATAATGGCGAAGATGAAGAGCCAGAAGTCATGCCCGGCCTATTCCCGAACTTGCTGGCCAATGGCGCCAGCGGGATTGCCGTGGGGATGGCGACAAGCATTCCATCGCATAATGCCGCAGAGATCATTGACGCTGCGATGCTGTTGATTGAAAATCCGCAAGCCAGCCATGACCAATTAATGGAAATTGTGCGTGGCCCTGATTTTGCAACGGGCGGCGTATTGGTGGATAGTCCATCGGTGATCAGCGCTGCTTATGCTTCGGGCCGCGGTGCGATGCGTGTGCGGGCGCGTTTCTCGAACGGCTGGCAGGATGACAAGGGCTGGGAACCAACAGGCGTTGAAAAACTGCCCGGTGGGACATGGCAATTGGTTGTGTCTGAAATTCCCTACCAAGTGCAAAAGGGCAAGTTGATTGAACAAATCGCGCAGCTTATCGCCGATAAGAAGCTGCCCATTCTCGATGATATTCGCGATGAAAGCGACGAGCATGTCCGTATTGTGCTTGTACCGAAAAGCCGCAATGTTGATCCTGAAGATCTGAAAAACGCATTGTTCCGCCTGACCGATTTGGAAACGCGCTTCTCGTTGAACATGAATGTATTGGATGCCGACCGTACGCCTAAGGTTATGGGCTTAGGCGAAGTCTTGCGGCACTGGTTGCGGCACCAGATTGAAGTGCTGGTGCGCAAGGCTCAGCATCGGCTTGAGAAGATTGACGCACGGTTGGAGCTGCTTCAAGGCTATATCATCGCCTTCCTTAATCTTGACCGTATTATCGAGATTATTCGTACCGAGGACGAACCCAAACCCGTCATGATGGCGGAGTTCCAGTTGAATGACCGTCAGGCCGAGGCCATTCTGAACATGCGCTTGCGATCGCTGCGCAGGCTTGAAGAAATGGAGCTGCGGCGGGAGCTTGAAGCTTTAGAGGCTGAGCGGGAAGATCTCGTAAAGTTGATCGAAAGCCCGGCGCTCCAAAAGAAGCGTTTGAAGAAAGACCTGTCTGCACTGCGTAAGAATTACGCTGAAGAAACGGCGCTTGGACGCCGCCGGACAAGCTTGGAAGAAGCAGGGCAGGCGCGCGAAATTTCGCTTGAGGCCTTTGTAGAGCGCGAACCCGTGACCGTTATTATGTCGAAGCGCGGCTGGATCAAGGCGATGAAGGGACATGCTGACCTTTCGGCGCGCGCGGACTTCAAGTTCAAAGAAGGGGATGGCCCCGCTTTCGCCTTCCATGCCCAGACCACCGACAAGATACTGATTGCCACAGCAAATGGCCGTTTTTACACCTTGGGTGCCGACAAGCTTCCCGGCGCGCGCGGTTTTGGTGAGCCGGTGAGCACGATGATCGATATCGAGGCTGGTAACGATATTGTCGCCGTTTTCCCGGCCGTTACCGATGGCCGGATGTTGCTGGCTGCCACCACTGGCAAAGGCTTTATTGCGCGCATGAGCGAGGTTATCGCCGAGACACGCAAAGGACGCGGCGTTGTAACATTGAAACCCGGCACGCGTCTGAAAGTCGTCCGCCCCGCGCCGCCGGAAACTGCCGACGAGGCCGCCTTGCGCGATCAATATGTTGCCGTGGTGGGCGATAACCGGAAACTGGTTGTATTCCCGATGACCGAAATCCCCGAAATGTCAAAAGGGCAGGGCGTTACCTTGCAGCGCTATAAGGACGGCGGGCTTGCAGATGCGGTGTGTTTCCGCATGAGCGAAGGTCTCAGCTGGACCATGGGTGGTGACAGTGGACGGATGCGGACAGAGAATGACATGTCATTATGGCGTGTTGCGCGCGGTGCCGCTGGCCGATTGCCGCCACAGGGTTTCCCACGGAACAATCAATTTGATTGATTAATTTGCCTATGTTTTTCTAGGCAAAGCAGCATTGACCATTTGAGTGGCCAGGGCGCGTTGGCGAGCTGCATCCGGAAAATCCGCCTCTATCCAAGCCGCCTCAACCGCTTGCAGCGTTTTTGCGACCATGGGGCCAGCAGGCAAACCCATTGCAATAAGTTCGCCGCCCTTAATAGACAGCGTTGGAATGTCCCATTGTTCAAGCCGCGCGAGACATTCCGGCAGATCAGCTTCGCCAGCATATAGCATCGCGGCATCGCGCGCGGTGTCGATATCTGCGCGATAGGCGATAGCGCGGATATTGGCGGGTGTTGGGGCATCTGCACGCAACCTTTGGGCAAAGCCTTCGCGCATTTTGTTGGACAGCTTCAGCCGCGCCGCCACCTTATCAACAGCCACAATGTCGCGGGTTAACAGCGCCAGAAAGCGTGCAGGCAGCGAGACAGGCTGCGCATATTGCGCTTCGCGCTCTACAAGGCGCTGCAGGTCATTGGCGGCACTGGCGGATAATTCAGGTAGAAATGGGGTGAAGATGCCATTTGCGATCATCAGGGCCACCGATGCGACCGGATCCTTCAAGGCTAATATGCGGGTCAGTTCCTGCGCGATGCGTTCGCGTGACAAGGCGGTCAGACCATGCGCGCCATTTGCGCATGCCTGAATGGCATCGGCGTCCATTTGCCCGCCGCCATATCGGGCAAGGAACCGGAAATAGCGCAATATGCGCAGGAAATCTTCAGCAATCCGTTGATTGGCATCACCAATGAACCGCAATCTGCGCGCTTCCAGATCGTTTAGTCCATCAAAATAATCGAAAACTTCCCCGCTTTTGGGGGCCGCATATAACGCGTTAATCGTAAAGTCGCGACGGGCGGCATCCTCTTGCCAATCCGTCGCAAACGCAACCGTCGCGCGGCGGCCATCGGTTGCCACATCACGCCGCAATGTTGTGATTTCATAATTTTTGCCATCCACAGCGGCGGTGACAGTACCATGTTCAATGCCGGTTGGAATGGCTTTGATTCCAGCATCTTGTAAGCGGTTGATGACTTCGTTTGGCAATAAGGCCGTGGCGATATCAATATCAGATACTGGCAAGCCAAGCAGCGTGTCGCGCACCGCGCCACCCACATAACGCGGGCCGCCATAAGCATCATCTAAAGCTGCCAAAATCTTTTTGAGGCCATCGGCATGCTGCCATGCGGAATCGGGAAGGCGTGCTGGCGTCATGTCAGCCGCCGCACCAGATTGGCGATGATCCCCGCCGTCACACCCCATATCCGTCGTTCGCCCCATTGCATGTCATAATAGCTACGTTGTTGACCATTCCAAGCGGCCTCTTTCCGAACCGAATTGGCAGGGTCAAGTAAGAAGGCGAGTGGCACTTCAAAAAAGTCATCGACTTCTTCGGGGTTGGGCTGAAGCGCAAGGTCAGGCGGGATCACGCCGACAACAGGCGCGATGCGGTATCCGCTGCCGGAAAAATAGGTGTCTGCCACACCGATGACCTCGACCATCGCAGGCGGGATGCTGAGTTCTTCATGTGCCTCACGCAAGGCCGCCGCGATTGCGTTTTCGTCGCCTTCATCGACCTTGCCACCGGGAAAAGCCACTTGGCCGGCATGGCTGCGCAACCATGTGGGGCGCTGGGTTAAGATCACGCCAGGTTCCGCTCGATCTGTTATGGGGATCAGGACCGCCGCTTCGCGGTGGGTATCAACGGCAAAATGCCTCTCGTCCTCAATCTCTATGCTGCGCGCTGGATCAAGCGCCATTTGCAGCCGCTGCCGCCAGTTCATACAGGCGAAGCCAGCGGAAATTGTACGCCTTTACTCCAGATGCTTGGGTCTTCCGGATTTTCGGCCAGCGCCAAATTGGCGAGTTCATAATAAACAGGGCGTGCAAGCTTTGCCCACATGCCACCGCGCACATGCACATATAACAGGCCGCCGCGCATCTCAATTATGTGTTCGGTATCGGCAAAAATTAGGTCGTCGCTGTTGAGCCGGAATGCCAAGCTACGTTCTGACCCCTCGCCTTCGCTTTGTAGTTCGACGGCAATGAACGGCGCGTCTTCTACAATGATCGACAGCTTCTGCTGCGGTGTAACCAGCCAATATCGTCCATCGGTATCGCGACGCAATAGGCTGGAAAAGGCACGGACCATTGCCGGCCGGGTAATTTCGCCGTCTTGATGAAACCATTTGCCGTCCGAAGCGATCCGCATATCACTGTCACCATAGGTGGCGGGTTCCCAGCTTTCCACCGGCGGCAATTTTCGCGCTGCCACAAGTTCCGCAATATCGGACAGCGTAAGCTTGGCTAAATCGGGTGCTTCATAAGGCATGGCAACGCGATACGTCCAATCGGACCAATCGTCAAAGCTTAGTCGGCAGGTCCAAGCATGCCATGCGTTGGTAAGGCAACCATATGGCTATTGCGCAGAAGCAAACGCCGTGGCTCCCAGGGCCCTGGTAAGGTCCAACCAGATGTGTCGTTGGACGAAAATCCAAAACGGCCATAATATTCTGGATCACCAATCATCACCATTGGTGCATCTTGCGGCGTTGCTGCGTGGAGCATCAATTGCATCAATTGTGTTCCAAGCCCTTCATTCTGGCGATTGGTGGCGACAGCGACTGGCCCGACCAAGATCAGATCTGCCTTTCCAACCCGCACGGGCCAACACTGAATGCTCGCCATTAGTTCACCTTCGTCCAGAATTCCAAAGGACAAATGGTCAATGGCGGCCATGCCTTTGCGCAGCAAATAGGCCGTTCGTGTATACCTGTCCGTCCCGAAGGCATCATCGAGTAAAGCGTTCAAGGCATCTGCAGATATGCCTGAAAGGGACGTGTTATGCATATTACACTTGCTGGAAAAGGTTCGCACTAGTCGCGTCCCCTGTCATTGCGGACGATATTTGTCCAATCGAATATCAGCTCGCCGACAATAAAGCGGCCGTAAATTGCCTTTCTACGGAACATCTATTAGCATGCGCTGCTTAGATGGTTTCGTCACGCAGGAGAGAGAATTTGACCAATCAGCAAGCGCCCCGTGCTTCAACAGATACGACATCGTCACCGGCTTCGGCGCAGCCGCAGGCCCAAAAAGATATTTTGGGCTATCTGGTTTTAATTGCGGGCGTTGGTGCTTTGGTCTGGGGCGCGGTTGCGGCGGTTGGCACAGGTTGGGGTTTTTGGGCCTATACATCGGGTCTGAAGGGCGTAGCTGGCGCCTTTCTTTTGGGGATAGCGGCCATTTTGATTGGTCTGGTGCAAGAGTGGCGCGTGCGTAAATCCAATACCCCGCCATTGCGCGCGCGGCGCTGGCTTGGGATGCTGGTCGCGTTGGTTTATGTTGGCTGGATAGGTACGTTTTTTATGAAGGCGCTGACTGTACCTGCGATCCATGATGTGTCGACAGATCTCGCTGACCCGCCGGCCTTTCAGACATTGCAATTGCGTGCCGATAATCTTGATCATGTTCCCGGCGCAGATGATCCTAAGATGCGTGGCCTGACGCCGGAACAACGCTGGGCGATGGTGCATCAAAAGGATTATGGCGATATACGCTCGGTTCGTGTGAACGAACCGGTGCCGATGGTGATTGCCAAGGCCGAACGTCTGGCCAAAGCACGTAGCTGGGATGTCGCTATTTCCATGCCCGAAGAAGGCCGCTTGGAGGCGACCGAGACCAGCGCATTTTTTCAATTCAAGGATGATGTCGTGCTGCGCGTGCGCCCCTCGAACAAAGGCGAAGGCAGCATCGTTGATATGCGTTCCGTTAGCCGTGTCGGGCAAAGCGACTTGGGTATGAATGCCAAGCGCGTCCGGTCTTTTCTGGCAGATTTAACGGGAACGGTAACGGCGGCGCAATAAAGCGCCGCCGCCGATTAACTTACTTTTTCGGGGTCAGCTTCAACAAGCGACCCTGTGAGCCAGCACGTTCGTCTTCCAGCAACCAGATAGCGCCATCGGGGCCCTGTTCGACTTCGCGGATACGCGCGCCCATGTCCCATTGGTCTGCCTTTGCCGCATTTTCGCCGTCCAGCTTCACACGAACCAAAGCCTTGGCACCAAGGCCGCCGATAAACGCGCTGCCTTTCCATGCTTTGAACATGTCGCCAGAATAAATCATCAAGCCACCGGGTGAAATGGCTGGGTTCCATGTAACCTTGGGCGCTTCAAAGCCATCCCCTGCTGCGTGGTCGGGGATGTTTCTGCCGTCATAATGGTCGCCATTCGACACAGTTGGATAGCCGTAATTGGCTGCCTTTTTGACAAGGTTTAATTCATCACCGCCAGCGGGGCCCATTTCTTGGTTCCACAAACGGCCCTTTGCATCAAAAGCAATGCCTAGTGGGTTGCGATGTCCGTAAGACCAGATTTGCGACTTTACGCTGCCTTGGCCATAAAAGGGATTGTCCGATGGGACCATGCCGCCGTCCGTGAGGCGCACAATTTTGCCAAGATTTTGGTTGAGATCCTGTGCGGGGTCAAATTTTTGTCGCTCGCCGCTGCTGATATACAAGTTGCCGTCCGGACCGAAAGCGAGGCGATGGCCATAATGGCCACGGCCCGAAACCTTGGGTTCCTGACGCCAGATGATTTGAACATCGGTTAGAACTGGCTTTGCGCTGGCCACATCTAGCTTGCCGCGGACAACAGCCGCGCCAAATCCACCTTCGCCGGCTTCGGCAAAGCTCAGATAGACCAATTTGTTTTTGGCAAAATCGGGGTGGAGAACAACATCGCCAAGGCCGCCTTGGCCGCCATAAGCAACCGCAGGGACGCCTTCAACATCGACAACGCTGCCTTCATTTTGCCAAAGCTTCAACTTACCCTTCTTTTCGGTCACAAGCGCATAAGGCGTTCCAGGGACGAACGTCATGGCCCAAGGTTCCTCGAAATCGGCAACAACTGTGACGTCAAAAGGCGCGCCGTTGGTGTCTGCGGGGGCGGCGTCACTGACCGAAGGCTGGCAGGCGGCGGCCAGAAATGATGCGCCTATCAGAAAAGACAATTTGGACATGATGCAAAGCTCCATTTATATATGCCCATCCCAATTGGTGGGTGAAGGCGCGATGTGCAAGACACTTGCATATGAAAGTTTTAGGGGCTATACGGCCAACATCCTTACATTGTGAGAACTTGAAAGGGCTGGCGCCACTGGGGCCGGCGCGAAATGTTATTGCACGTCGAATAAGAAAGTTTGATTTTGCCTGATCTGGATAAGCTGAGCAGTTTGATTGCGCCCGAGGCGGAGGCGCTTGGCTTTGCTTTGGTGCGCGTGGCTTGGTTTTCCAATGGTGCGCAGGGCAGTGACGAGCCTACGTTGCAAGTGATGGCCGAGCGTCCCGAAACACGACAGCTCAACATTGATGATTGTGCGGCGCTCTCACACCGTATTTCCGACCTGTTTGACGAGCTGGACCCAATTGTCGAGGCATATCGCCTTGAAGTGAGCTCGCCCGGGATTGACCGGCCGTTGACGCGTCTTGCTGATTTCTCTGACTGGGTCGGGTATGAGGCTAAGATCGAACTGAGCGATCCGATGGATGGCCGCAAGAATATTCGCGGTGATCTGGCCGGAGTCGATGGTGAAGACATTCATGTCGATGACCGAAAGGCAGGGCGCCTAACCTTCCCATTTTCCGCACTTGGCCATGCCAAGCTGCTCTTGACAGACCGCCTGATTGCGTCGACTGCCCCCATCAACAGCGATGGGGCGGACGAAGTAGAGGCTGAACCCATTCACGACGAAGCACAGGAAGACTAAAACATGGCCAGTAGTATTGCCGCCAACAAGGCTGAATTGCTCGCAATCGCCAACGCGGTCGCCAGCGAAAAGATGATCGACAAGGCGATTGTCATAGAAGCGCTTGAAGAAGCTATCCAGCGTGCTGCTAGGGCGCGTTATGGGGCCGAAAATGACATCCGTGCGAAGCTTGACACCCAAACCGGTGACTTGCGTCTGTGGCGCGTTGTGGAAGTTGTCGAAGAGGTTGAGGATTATTTCAAGCAAGTCGACCTGAAGCAGGCGGACAAGCTGCAAAAGGGCGCCGTCGTCGGCGACTTCATCGTTGATCCGCTGCCCGCTGTGGATTTGGGTCGTATTGATGCGCAGTCGGCTAAGCAGGTTATCTTCCAAAAAGTGCGCGATGCAGAGCGCGAGCGCCAGTTTGAAGAGTTTAAGGACCGCACCGGCGAAATCATCACGGGCGTCGTAAAGTCGGTTGAGTTCGGCCATGTCGTTGTGGACCTTGGCCGCGCAGAAGGCGTTATTCGCCGCGACCAGCAAATCCCGCGCGAAGTCGTTCGCGGCGGCGACCGCGTCCGCGCGCTGATCATGAAGGTGCAGCGTGAAAATCGGGGACCACAGATCCTGTTGAGCCGTGCGCATCCTGATTTCATGAAGAAATTGTTCGCGCAAGAAGTGCCCGAAATCTATGACGGTGTCATCGAGATCAAGGCCGCTGCCCGTGACCCGGGTAGCCGCGCTAAGATTGGCGTCATCAGCTATGACAGCAGCATTGACCCTGTCGGCGCATGCGTCGGTATGAAGGGTAGCCGCGTTCAGGCTGTCGTGCAGGAAATGCAGGGCGAAAAGATCGACATCATTCCATGGTCGGAAGACACCGCGACATTCATCGTGAACGCGCTGCAGCCAGCCACGGTTAGCCGCGTTGTGATCGACGAAGAAGAAGGCCGTATCGAAGTTGTCGTTCCTGACGATCAATTGAGCCTCGCCATCGGCCGTCGCGGACAGAATGTCCGTCTGGCCTCGCAGCTTACGGGTCGTGGCATCGACATCATGACCGAAGCGGAATCGAGTGAGAAAAGGCAGAAGGAATTTGTCGAGCGTTCCGAAATGTTCCAGCAAGAGCTGGACGTGGACGAAACACTGGCACAATTGCTGGTTGCCGAAGGCTTTAGCGAATTGGAAGAAGTCGCTTATGTCGATTCCGCCGAAATCGCCGCCATTGAAGGCTTTGACGACGGTTTGGCCGAAGAATTGCAGAGCCGCGCCCAAGAAGCGCTGGATCGCCGCGAAGAAGCAAACCGTGCCGAACGCCGCGAGCTTGGCGTGGAAGACGCCGTTGCCGAACTGCCTATCCTGACCGAAGCGATGTTGGTCGTTTTGGGCAAGGCGGGCATCAAGACGCTTGACGATTTGGCTGACCTTGCCACCGACGAACTGATCCAGAAGGCGCGTGAGCCACGTCGCAATGAGCGGAGTGATCGTGAAGTGCGGCGCAACCGTACCGAAGATAAGGCAGGCATATTGGCGACCTTTGGTCTGTCCGAAGAGCAGGGCAATGAAATCATCATGGCTGCTCGCGCGCATTGGTTCGAAGAGGAGGACGCGGTTGCAGCGGACAACTCTCAATGAGAACCGACACTCCCCAATAAGGAAGTGCATATTGTCAGGTGAGCATGGGACTCGTGCCCAGCTCATCAGGCTTGCCCTCGGCCCTGATGGCAGTATCGCACCTGACCTATTTGCAAAAGCGCCCGGCCGCGGCGCGTGGATTGGCGTTTCCGGAGAAGAATTGTCTAAGGCAATAGCCAAGGGTAAGCTTGCCGGATTGCTTCGCCGAGCGTTCAAGACGGATAAGATTGAGATCATCGATGACCTGACAGGCCGCATTGACCGTGGCTTGGAAAAGGCTTTTTTGGATCGGCTCGGCTTAGAAGCGCGGGCAGGGCATCTCATCTTGGGTGCGGAAAAAATAGATTCCGCGTCACGCAGTGGGCAAGTGAAGCTGTTGCTGCATGCATCGGACGCAAGTGCCGATGGTAGCGGCAAACGCGACCAGGCATGGCGCGTTGGTGAAGACGCCGAAGGCACCGGAAAGGGCGGCGTGAAGCTGCCTGTGGACCGGGATGCATTGTCAGCAGCGCTTGGACGGCAAAATGCTGTGCACGTCGCATTGATTAACCAAAAAGCGGCTGAGCGGGTGATGCATCATCTTGGACGCTGGCTAAATTTCAAAGGATGCAGTAATGCGCCATTCGATTCCGCTGCTTTGGCTGCGGACTTGCGGGGCAATGACGCTGACATCTCCGCAATTGACTGAGTAAGGACGGGTTCTGTTTCGATGAGTGATGAAAATAATAATAAGCCGACTTTGACGCGCAAGCCGCTCACTTTGAGCCGCTCGCTTGAGTCCGGTGAAGTGAAACAGACTTTCAGCCATGGCCGCACCAATAAGGTTGTGGTTGAGGTGAAGCGCAAAAAACTCGTCGGTAAGCCCGGTTATGCGCCTGAGCCCGAAGTTGCGGCACCGCCGCCACCTCCACCACCTGCAGCCGCCCCCGTAGCTGCCGCGCCTGCACCTGTGGCCGAACCAGCGCCAAAGGCACGCCCGACAAGCAATGACATGCTCAGCCGTCAGGAGCGTCAAGCAAAGCTGCTGCGCGAAGCCGAAGAGGCGCGCTTGGCTATGTTGGAGGAAAGCAGCCGCCGTGAAGCGGAGCAACGTGCACAGCGCGCCGAAGAAGAGCGCCAGCGCGCCCAAGCCAATCGTGAGGAGGCTGCTGCATCACCGCCTCCCGTTGCTGCTGAAGCAGTTGTTCCAGTCGCTGCTGATCGGGATGAGCCCGCTGCAGAAGTGAGCAGTAAAGACGATGCTGCACCTGCGCCGCGTCGCTTTACACCCGTAGAAGCACCCAAGCGCCCAGAGCGCGAGCGTGAGGAAATCAAAAAGGCCCCGAACCGCCCAACGCGCGGTGCAGCTGATGACCGCCGCCAGTCTGGAAAGCTCACCGTCACCCGCGCACTTGAAGGTGATGACGGCGCACGCGCACGATCACTTGCCGCGCTGAAACGGGCGCGTGAGAAAGAAAAACGTCTACATGGCGGCGGTAGTCGTCAGGCGCAGGTTAAGCAGACCCGCGACGTGGTCGTGCCGGAAACCATCACGGTGCAGGAACTTGCCAACCGTATGGCAGAAAAGGGCAGTGACCTTGTTAAAGCATTGTTCAAAATGGGCATGCCGATCACGATCAACGAAACCATTGACCAAGATACGGCAGAATTGCTTGTCGAAGAGTTTGGCCACAACATCACACGCGTTTCGGATGCGGACGTCGACATTTTCCATGATGACGATGTAGACAGCGCCGACACCATGAAGCCGCGTCCGCCGGTCGTGACCGTCATGGGCCATGTCGACCATGGTAAGACGTCCTTGCTGGATGCCTTGCGCGGCGCGAATGTCGTATCCGGCGAAGCTGGCGGCATTACGCAACATATCGGCGCCTATCAGGTGAAGGCAAAGGATGGCTCGGTCATCACTTTCCTCGATACACCGGGCCACGAAGCGTTCACGCAAATGCGTCAGCGCGGTGCTTCTGTGACCGATATTGTCATCTTGGTGGTCGCTGCTGATGATGGTCTGATGCCGCAGACGATTGAGGCCATTAAGCATGCTAAGGCTGCAAATGTGCCGATGATTGTTGCGATCAACAAGATCGATAAGGAAGGCGCAAACGCGCAAAAGGTTCGCGAGCGTTTGCTTGAGCATGAGATTGTGGTCGAAGCCATGGGCGGCGACGTCCAAGACGTTGAGGTTTCCGCGTTAAAGAAGATTGGCCTCGATACTTTGCTTGAAAAGCTTGCCTTGCAGGCTGAAGTCATGGAGCTGAAAGCTAATCCAGACCGCGCAGCGGAAGCCGTTGTGGTTGAAGCGCAGCTCGATAAGGGCCGCGGCGCTGTGGCAACCGTGCTGGTGAAGCGCGGCACGCTGAAGCGCGGGGACATTTTCGTCGTTGGCGCCCAAAGCGGTAAAGTTCGTGCTTTGGTCAACGAAAAGGGACAGCAAGTATCTGAAGCTGGCCCCGCAACTCCCGTCGAAGTGCTTGGCCTAACCGGTGTGCCTTCGGCAGGTGACGTTCTGACCGTTGTGGAAAACGAAGCTCGTGCCCGCGAAGTTGCTTTGTATCGTAAAGAGCAATCGACGAAGGTTCGTACCGCGCAAGTCACGCCCAATCTTGAAAATCTGTTTGATAACCTGTCCGCCACGCGCGCGATGGAATATCCGGTGGTTATCAAGGGCGATGTCCAAGGTTCGGTCGAAGCGATCGTCACCGCACTCAACAATATCTCGACCGACGACATCAAGGTCCGCGTATTGCTGGCGGGTGTTGGCGGCATCACCGAATCCGACATGTTGCTGGCGGCAGCGTCAAATGCGCCACTTATCGGCTTCAACGTGCGTCCCAATGCCAAGGCAGCTGCTTTGGCCAAGCGGGATCGCGTGCGTCTGAAATATTTCGACGTGATCTATCACCTGACCGCCGACATCGCCAAAGAAATGGCCGGCGAATTGGGACCAGAAATCATCGAAACCGTTGTCGGACGCGCCGAAGTCAAAGACGTGTTCAAGTCAGGCAAGCGCGACAAGGCCGCTGGTCTTTTGGTTGCCGATGGTATCATTAAAAAGGGACTGCACGCCCGTCTTACCCGCGAAGACGTCATTGTTTCGAAAACCACCATTGCGTCGCTGCGCCGGTTCAAGGACAATGTCGACGAAGTCCGCGCCGGTATGGAATGTGGTGTCGTCCTCGCGGATACCAACGACGTCAAGGCAGGCGATATGCTGGAAGTCTTCGAGGTCGAGGAGCGTGAACGGACGTTGTGATTTTAGCTCGGTCCTGAACAGGGAATATCATGGCTAAGCATAATGATACGGGCCCCGAAGGCCGATCAGTCCGCCTGCTACGGGTAGGGGAGCAATTCCGGCATATATTGTCGGAGCTGCTCGCGCGCGGTGAGGTGCATGACGATGTCCTTAATAGCCACAGCGTCAGCGTTACCGAAGTGCGCATGTCTCCGGATTTGCGCCATGCCACGGCCTTCATTAAGCCGCTGCTTGGGGTGAATGAGGCGGTGGTGCTTAAGGCATTGCGCACGAATACAGCGTTTTTCCAAAAGGAAGTCGCCGCGCGGGTCAGCATGAAATACGCGGCAAAGCTGAAGTTTCTCGCCGATGACAGTTTTGACCAGGCAACGCATATCGAAACTTTATTGAGCGCGCCCAAGGTCCAGCAGGACTTGACTGAGGATGAAGCAGACGCGTCAACTGGCGATGCGGTGTAATGGCAAAGCTGTATTTTTATTATGCCTCAATGAACGCGGGCAAATCGTCGACTTTGCTACAAGCTGCGTTCAACTATGGCGAACGGGGTATGAAGGTCATGCTCTGGACGGCGGCTATTGATGACCGCCCCGGCTATGGCGCGATTAGCTCGCGTATTGGCCTTGCGGGTGATGCCAGCCGCTTTGACTCAACAACCGATATTGAAAAAGCGGTGCTTACCCAACACACCAAAACGCCATTGGCTTGCGTATTAATCGACGAAGCGCAATTTCTGAGCAAGGAACAGGTTTGGCAAGCGGCGGCGCTTGCCGACAAGGCTGGAATTCCTGTTGTGTGTTACGGCCTGCGTACGGATTTCCAAGGCGAGCTGTTTCCGGGTTCCGCCGCCTTGCTTGGCATAGCGGACAGTCTGGTTGAGCTAAAGGGCGTCTGCGATTGCGGCCGTAAAGCCACGATGAACTTGCGTGTGGACGAGTTTGGAAAAGCAGTTGTCGACGGCGCGCAAACCGAAATTGGCGGCGATGACCGCTATATAGCCATGTGCCGCAAGCATTTTAATGAGGCGCGGGCAGGACGATAGCCCCGCATGCATGGCTGGATCATCCTCGATAAACCGCTTGGTCTGGGTTCAACGCAGGCGGTGGCAGCGGTAAAGCGCAATTTGCGTGAAGCTGGCTTTGGCAAGGTCAAGGTTGGTCATGGCGGAACGCTTGACCCTTTGGCAACGGGCGTTTTGCCCATTGCTTTGGGCGAAGCGACCAAATTATGCGGCCGTATGTTGGACGCATCAAAAACCTATGACTTTACGATTTGCTTTGGGACGGAAACCAGTGGTTTGGATGCCGAGGGGGAGATTGTTGCGACCTCTGTCCATCGTCCGAGTTTGGCGCAAGTCGAAGCGGCGCTAGGCCATTTTACAGGGCCCATTGAACAAATCCCACCTGCTTATTCCGCAATAAAGATCGATGGCAAGCGCGCCTATGATTTGGCGCGGGCAGGTGCGGTTGTTGAGATGAAATCGCGGGCTGTGATCGTGCATGATCTGTGTATCCATCCCGATGTGACGATTGGCGGGTTGGAGGCTGTCACACTCACCGCCAATGTCTCAAAAGGTACTTATATCCGAAGTCTTGCGCGGGATATCGCTTATGCTGTCGGCACTGTTGGCCATGTGTCGATGCTGCGCCGCACGCGCGCCGGACCGTTCGACTTGGAAAGCGCGATTTCGCTGGACAAACTGAATGCATTCGGCCAAGGAGCCGCTCAAGAAGACATTATCTTGCCGATAGAGGCAGGGCTGGTCGACATCCCGGCTCTTGATCTCTCCCCGGAACAGGCAAGGGCGGTCCAACAGGGCCGCGTCTTGACCGGGATTGCCATGAAAGATGGGCTACATTGGGCGAGGGGCGCAGATTTGCGGCCTATAGCGCTGGTGCAGAACGTCGACGGGATTTTAAAAACCGTCCGTGGCTTTAACCTAACTCCATGATGTTCGAAGGAAAAATATGTCTATTACTGCAGAACGTAAAGCCCAGGTCATCAAAGAGCACGCACGCGAGCCTAACGATACCGGATCACCAGAAGTGCAAGTCGCAATCCTGACCGACCGTATCAATGCCCTGACATCCCATTTCAAAGACCATCACAAGGACAATCACTCGCGTCGTGGTCTTCTTCAAATGGTTAACAAGCGTCGTTCGCTCCTCGACTATCTGAAAAAAATTGATGGTGCGCGTTATGCGGCCCTCATCGCGAAGCTCGGCCTTCGCAAATAAATTCACTCTCGGCCCGCCTCGGCGGGCCGTTTGCGTTTTGCGCCTCCGAAAAATGAATTTCGGGTGCGCATGAAAAGGGCATTTCAGCAATGAGGCTGGACTGTCATCGGGGCTTCAAAATGCCCCATCCGCGGCGGATCGGTATTTCCGCAACTCAAGAGGCCCCGCATCGCATTGGGCATGCGGGTCAAAGGAAAATATATGTTTAATACGAAGACTGTATCAATCGAGTGGGGCGGACAAACCCTGACACTCGAAACGGGCAAGGTTGCCCGTCAAGCTGACGGCGCTGTTATGGCATCGCTCGGCGAAACTGTTGTGCTTTGCGCGGTTACCGCCGCAAAGTCTGTGAAAGATGGTCAGGATTTCTTCCCGCTCACCGTTCACTATCAAGAAAAATATTCCGCAGCTGGCCGTATTCCTGGTGGCTTTTTCAAGCGTGAACGTGGGGCGACGGAAAAGGAAACTTTGGTTTCCCGTCTGATCGACCGTCCACTCCGTCCGCTGTTCCCTGAAGGTTTCTACAACGAAATCAACGCAATTGCGCAAGTTCTTAGCTATGATGGCGAGAATGAGCCTGATATTTTGGCACTTGTTGCCGCGTCGGCCGCAATGACCATTTCGGGCGTTCCATTCATGGGCCCAATCGGCGCCGCACGCGTGGGTTACCTGAACGGCGAATATATCCTGAACCCAACCGATGAACAGGTTGCCGAAGGTGATCTCGACCTCGTTGTGGCTGCGACTTATGACGCGGTGATGATGGTGGAATCCGAAGCCAATGAGCTTTCGGAAGAAATCATGCTGGGTGCCGTCCTGTTTGCGCATGATGCTTGCAAGGAAGTCGTAAAGGCCATTATCAAGCTTGCTGAGCAAGCCGCGAAAGAGCCTTGGGCCATGGCAGAGCAGGCTGATTTGTCAGCCGCTAAGGATAAGCTGAAGAAGCTTATCGGCAAGGATATCGCCGCTGCGTACAAGTTGACCGACAAGTCGGCGCGCAGCAACGCGTTGAACGCGGCACGCGCAAAGGCAAAGGAAGCATTTGTTGATGCTGCGCCTCAGGATCAGCTTGCCGCTGGCAAGTTGATGAAGAAGCTGGAAGCTGAAATCGTTCGTGGCGCCATCCTTAAGGACGGCACGCGTATCGACGGACGTACCACCTCGCAAATCCGTCCTATTCTGGCAGAAACGCATTTCTTGCCACGTTCGCACGGTTCGGCCTTGTTCACCCGTGGTGAAACGCAGACTATCGCAACCTGCACCTTGGGCACCAAGGATGCAGAGCAGATGATCGATGGTCTTGGTGGTCTGCATTATGAAAACTTCATGCTGCATTACAACTTCCCACCCTATAGCGTTGGTGAAGTTGGTCGCTTTGGCGCACCAAGCCGCCGCGACATCGGCCATGGTAAGCTTGCATGGCGCGCGCTGCACGCTGTGTTGCCAAGCAAGGAAGAGTTTCCTTACACAATCCGTATCACCAGCGACATTACCGAATCCAATGGTTCGTCGTCGATGGCATCGGTTTGCGGCGGAAGCCTTGCGATGATGGACGCTGGCGTTCCTATCAAGCGCCCGGTTTCGGGTATTGCGATGGGCTTGATCCTTGAAGGCAAGGATTTCGCAGTCCTGTCGGATATCTTGGGTGACGAAGATCATCTTGGCGATATGGATTTCAAGGTAGCTGGTACGTCCGAAGGTATCACCACGATGCAGATGGACATTAAGATTGCCGGCATTACCCGCGAAATCTTTGAAGCTGCATTGAACCAAGCCAAGGAAGGCCGCGCGCATATCTTGGGTGAAATGGCCAAGGCATTGGGCGAAGCCCGCGGCGAATTGTCCGCACATGCTCCACGTATCGAGACGATGCAGATCGACAAAGCGAAGATCCGCGACATCATCGGTACCGGCGGCAAGGTCATTCGCGAAATCGTTGCGACCACCGGTGCGAAGGTCGACATTGATGACGAAGGTCTTATCAAGATTTCGTCGTCCGACATGTCGCAAATCGAAGCGGCGCGTAAGTGGATTTCGGGCATCGTTGAAGAAGCAGAAGTCGGTAAGATTTATGACGGTAAGGTCGTCAATCTCGTTGATTTCGGTGCATTCGTAAACTTCATGGGTGGCAAGGACGGTCTCGTCCATGTCAGCGAAATGCGCAATGAGCGTGTTGAGAAGGTTACGGACGTCGTCAGCGAAGGCATGGACGTTAAGGTCAAGGTTCTCGAAATCGACCCACGCGGCAAGGTGCGCCTGTCGATGCGCGTCGTTGATCAGGAAACCGGTGAAGAGCTTGAAGACACACGCCCGCCCCGCGAAAAGAGCGAGCGCAGCGATCGTGGTCCCCGTCGTGAAGGCGGCGGTGGTGGACGCGGTGAAGGCCGTGGCGACCGTG
Organism: Sphingorhabdus sp.; assembly: GCF_044239045.1. Lineage (GTDB taxonomy): Bacteria > Pseudomonadota > Alphaproteobacteria > Sphingomonadales > Sphingomonadaceae > Sphingorhabdus_B. The sequence goes on along the minus strand of NZ_JBIICD010000006.1, from coordinate 35,663 downwards.
GACCGCGCCGTGATGGCGGACGGGGCGAAGGCCGCGGCGACCGTGGCCCACGCCAAGAGCGCTCAGAAGGCGAAAACAAAGGCGGGGGCGATCCCGACCATGTGCCAGCTTTCTTGAAAGATTAAATCCGTAAAGGATACCAAAGGAAAGGGGCGGCTTCGGCGGCCCCTTTTTTGTACCCCTTTGGGCAATAATTCATCGCCGATACAGAATATTTCCGCCACGCTGTTTGCGTGTTTATGCGCCGTGCCAAGCAAAAGGCTTGGCGGGGCGGGCAAGATTATCTAGGGAACATCCATGAACAAAAAATTCCTTCTGCCCGTCGCGGTATTGGCCGCATCTTCCCTGCTTTCCGGTTGCGCTATGCTCGGTCTAGGCGGCGGCGGGGCAAAGCCGGGTAGCAACACCCGTTATGTCGCGCGTGACGTCAATACACTCTATACGGCTGCCAAGGATAAGCTTGATAACAAGCAATATGAAGTCGCCGCGGCGTTATTTGACGAGGTTGAGCGTCAGCATCCATATTCGCCATGGGCGCGCCGGGCGCAGCTTATGAGCGCCTTTAGCTATTATATGGCGCAAAAATATAATGAGTCGATCCAATCATCGCGCCGTTTCTTGTCGATCCATCCGGGCAATAAGGACGCGTCTTACGCATATTATTTGATCGCTTTGTCTTATTATGAGCAGATCAGCGACGTGACTCGTGACCAGAAGATTTCGGAGCAGGCACTCGCCGCCTTGGGCGAGGTGCAACGCCGTTACCCGAGTTCGCGTTATGCGTCGGATGCCACGTTGAAGATTGACCTTGTCCGCGACCATCTGGCCGGCAAGGAAATGGAAATTGGCCGTTTCTACCAACGCCGTGCTTTGTGGCTCGCGTCATCAGTGCGCTTCCGTGAAGTGGTCGATAAATATGATACGACAACGCATGCACCAGAGGCTCTGTACCGTCTGACGGAAAGCTATCTGGCAATGGGCGTTCCGGAAGAGGCGAAGAAGGCAGCGGCTGTTTTGGGCGCCAACTATCCCGGCAGCGAATGGTATCAGCGCGCCTATGACCTGATGCAGAAGAACGCGCCCGCCGCGTAATGCCATGCTAACGGGGCTTTCGATCCGCGACGTCGTGCTGATCGAGGCACTGGACTTGGAATTCGCAGGCGGTCTTGGCGTACTCACGGGTGAGACCGGGGCAGGTAAATCGATATTGTTGGATGCACTTGGCCTTGCCCTTGGTGCGCGCGCCGATAGTGGCTTGGTACGCTCTGGTGCGGACAAGGCACAAGTTACGGCGAGTTTTGAGGCTTCGGGCCATGTCGCGGCATTCCTTGCCGACAATGACATCGATATCGACAGCCATGAGCCTTTAATCATCCGCCGCTCGGTGAAGGCCGATGGCGGTAGCAAGGCGTTTATCAACGACCAGCCTTGTTCAGCCGCATTGTTGCGAGAACTTGGCGCGGCCTTGGTTGAGATCCACGGCCAACATGATGATCGCGGCATGTTGAACCCGCGCGGGCATCGCGGGCTATTGGACGCCTTTGGCCGCAGCGATACCGCAACCGTGTCCGCCAATTACGCCGCGTGGCAGGATGCCAAATCGCGCTTGGATATTGCGCGTGAAGCGCTCGAAAACGCAGCGCGCGACCGTGAATGGTTGGAACATGCAGTGGCCGAACTTGCCGCATTTCATCCACAACCCGGCGAAGAAGAGCAACTCGCGGGCGAGCGGTCCGACATGCAAAAAGGCGAACGCATTGCCGAAGACCTGAAAGCGGTGCTGGAGAGCTTTGACGGCCCGAAGAGCGGCATGGCGCTGATCCGCGGCGCGGCGCGCAAATTGGACCGTCTGGCTGACGCGCACCCGTTACTGGCCGAGGCGCTGACCGCATTGGACCGCGCGGTGATTGAGGCGAGCGAGGCCGAAGATAAGTTGAACGCCGCCGCACGCGCGATTGAATATGAGCCTGCACGGCTTGACGAGATTGAGGAGCGCTTGTTTGAGCTGCGCGCATTGGCCCGTAAGCATAATATTGCGCCAGACGGAATTATCGCGCTGCAGGATAAACTGACGGCGCAGTTGCAATCGATACAGGCAGGCGGTGAGGGATTGGCCGTGTTGGAGGCGGAGGTCGCGGCAAAGCACAGTGCCTATGTCGAATCCGCAAGCGCATTGTCGGCGGTCCGTTCGGCGGCTGCGGTCAAACTGGACGCTGCCGTGAAGAATGAACTGGCGCCATTGAAGCTCGATGCGGCGCAATTTCAGACCGCGGTTGAGAGACTACCCGAAGATCGCTGGACGGCTTATGGCATGGACCGCGTCGAGTTTCTGATTTCGACCAACCCCGGTGCGCCTTTTGCGCCTTTGGCGAAGATCGCGTCGGGCGGGGAATTGTCGCGTTTCATCCTCGCACTGAAAGTTGCTTTGGCCGAAGAGGGCGGGGCCGCCACAATCATTTTCGACGAAATCGACCGGGGCGTTGGCGGCGCGGTCGCTGCCGCGATTGGCGAACGCCTTGCGCGTCTTGCGACCCGTACACAATTGCTGGCTGTTACGCACAGCCCGCAGGTCGCCGCTAAAGGAAAGGCGCATTATTTCATCGCGAAATCGAGCCAAGGCACGGTGACTCGGACAGGTGTAACCTTGCTGGATACCGAAGCACGCCGCCAAGAAATTGCGCGTATGCTGTCCGGTGCAGAAATAACAGATGAGGCAAGAGCACAGGCCGTGCGCCTATTGGAGACTATATGAAGAAATTTGGATTTTTCGTCGCTTTGTCGGCCAGCGCCTTTGCAGCGCCGCAAGTTGCTGCGCAACCGGTAGATCAATTCTTCGCGGAGATGTCCGCGCTGTGCGGCAAAAGCTTCAACGGCAAATTGGCCGCCGGCGACGATAGCGACGCCAGCTTTGCCACGGCCAAGATGCAGGCACATGTCCGGACCTGCACCGACCGCGAAATCCAGATATCGTTCGACGTTGGCGAAGACCGCTCGCGCACATGGATTATCACGCGCACAGACAGCGGCTTGCGGCTGAAACATCGCCATATGTTGAAAGATGGAACAGAAGATCCTGTGTCACAATATGGCGGCGACACGGCGCAGCCGGGAACGACGACGCGTCAGGAGTTTCCCGTGGATGCGTATTCCAAAGCGATGTTCACCAAAGAAGGCCGTACAGTGTCGAATACGAACATTTGGGCATTCGAAATCGATCCGGGCCAGACATTAACCTATGAACTGGCACGCCCCAACCGTCTGTTTCGCGTGGCGTTTGATGTAGCCCATCCTGTCGCTGGAGTGGCTGAGTGACATCTGAGGCGGATGCTGCCAACGAGCTGATGCGCTTGGCGAAACAGATTGCGTACCACAATAAGCGCTACCATGCGGAAGATGCGCCTGAAATTTCCGACGCGGAATATGACGCCCTCGTGCGCCGTAACAATGAATTAGAGGCGGCCTTTCCGCATCTCATTCGCGCCGATAGCCCCAACACCCAAGTGGGCGCTGCTGTCGATGGGTCGGGTCTCAAAAAGATTACCCACGCCAAAAGGATGATGAGCCTCGACAACGCATTTGCGGCGCAGGATGTGCACGACTTTGTCACGCGGGTGCGGCGGTTCTTAAACTTGGGGGCGGACGCAGAGGTTGCGTTGACGGCGGAAGACAAGATTGACGGGCTTTCGCTCTCACTGCGTTATGAACATGGGATACTCAAACAAGCTGCGACGCGCGGTGACGGCAGCGTGGGGGAGGACGTAACCGCTAACGTCGCTTATATCGCCGACATCCCGCAAAAACTGAACGGTGACATTCCTGCGGTCTTCGAGATACGCGGCGAAGTCTATATGGCGAAATCCGATTTTGTCGCGATCAACGAAGTACAACTGGCAAAGGGTGGAAAGCTGTTCGCCAACCCGCGCAACGCGGCGGCGGGGTCATTGCGGCAAAAGGATGCGAAGGTTACCGCATCGCGGCCCTTGCGCTTTCTGGCGCATGGCTGGGGTGAGGTACGCGCGTTGCCCGCCGATACGCAAAGTCAGGTGATGGCAGCGATTGCCGCTTGGGGCGTGCCGATTTCACCCTTGCTGCGCTGCTTCGACCACACCGATGACGTCCTTGCGCATTATGCGGATATAGAACGCCGCCGCGCCGATTTGCCTTATGATATTGATGGCGTCGTCTACAAGGTTGACCGCTTGGAATGGCAGGAACGGCTTGGCTTCGTCGCCAAATCGCCGCGCTGGGCGATTGCGCATAAATTCCCGGCAGAGCGCGCGGAAACGACGTTGGAGCAAATCGATATACAGGTTGGTAGGACGGGCAAACTTACGCCGGTTGGCCGCCTTACGCCGGTCACCGTTGGCGGTGTAGTGGTGTCCAACGTGACACTGCACAATCGTGACGAAATTGCGCGTTTGGGGGTGCGTCCGGGCGACCGCGTGGTCGTGCAAAGGGCAGGGGATGTGATCCCACAGATTGTTGAGAACCTCTCGCGTGAAACCGAGCGTGTGGTTTATGCATTTCCCGCAATATGTCCGGAATGCGGTTCCGAAGCGGTAGCCGAAGAAGGCGAAGTCGACGTCCGTTGCACCGCTGGCCTGATTTGCCCCGCGCAACGGGTGCAGCGGCTTATCCATTTTGTCAGCCGCGGCGCCCTCGATATTGAGGGGCTGGGCGAGAAAACCATCCAAGAATTTTTTGATCTGGGTTGGCTGGAAAGCCCCGCAGATATTTTTCGCCTTCGCAATCGCCGCGCTGACATTTTGGCACGCGATGGCTGGCAGGATAAGTCTGTGGATAACCTGTTGGCAGCGATTGAGGCAAAGCGTGCGCCTGATGGCGCAAAGCTGCTCTTTGGTTTGGGTATTCGCCACATCGGAACGGTCACTGCACGGGATTTGTTTAAAGCGTTCGGATCCGTCGCGGAAATCGGCACGGTCGGCTTAAGGCTTGCGCAGGCGGATGAAACGGCGATTGCGGATGTTACCGCCATCGACGGGGTCGGGGTTGCGGTGGCCGAGGCATTGGGTGACTTCTTCCATGAACCGCATAACCTGTCTGTTTGGACCGACCTTTTGAACGAAGTCAGTCCGCCCGCTTATGTTTCCAACATTCGCGAAAGCGCGTGGACAGGCAAAACGATTGTCTTCACTGGAAAACTGGAGACGATGAGCCGCGATGAAGCCAAAGCGCAGGCCGAAGCACTAGGCGCAAAAGCCGCTGGTTCGGTGAGTGCCAAAACCGATCTTGTGGTCGCGGGGCCCGGTGCCGGGTCAAAGCTGAAACAGGCCACCGCGCTCGGTATTCAGGTTATTGACGAGGCCGAATGGGCAAATATCGTCCAGAGCGCCTAATGCTGCTTTTCTACCATGTTCCGAAATCCCCGGGTGGTTGGCTGGTGCGACCATTGGCGCGGACGGGACGTTTCCAACCATAAACGCGCCGCTTCACTAGCCATAGGCACGGCCAGTCACCGCAATCAACGCGCTTTTGAAGCCGAAAGCCGTGCAGCCGATAAGCACGTAACACCGCTTCTGCCTGCGTATTCAAGAGCCCCGCTAATATCAGCGCGCCACCATCGTCGATGATCTGAGCAATGGAGGGAGCAAGCTCTATCAAAGGACCGGCCAAAATATTGGCCGTCACAAGGTCGTAGGGCGCCCGTGAGGCGATAAGTGGGTGTGCGGTACCTTCTGCTGCGCAAAGTGCAAGTTGCCCCTGAGAGACGCCACAGGGCACGTTATTGACCCTTGCATTATCTGCGGTCACATCGACGCTGATTGGATCAATGTCCGACGCCGTCAAATAGGCCTTTGGCCAAAGGCTATGTGCGGCAAAAGCAAGCAAGCCCGTGCCCGTGCCAATATCGGCGATTACGTCGAACCGCTTGCCAGCTCGTTTCATGCTGTCGAGCATCATCAGGCACCCGCTGGTGGTTTCATGACCGCCCGTGCCAAAGGCGCGGCTTGCCTCAATCAGGAACGGCGTCGCGCCTTCGGGTAAATTGCCCTTGTTGGAACTGGTGTGAACGTAGAAACGGCCCGCATGGACGGGGTTTAAACCTTGTTGGCTCATCACGACCCAGTCAGCGTCGGGGAGCTTTTCGACGACTGGCTTTGTGTTGGCTGCACTGTTTAAGCGACCTTGGATGGCCTTGATAACTGCCTTCGTTGGTTTACCTGCGAAATAGGCATTTAACTGCCATTTATTGTCGTTAAACGCTTCAACCTCGTCCGCCACGATCGAAGGCATTGGGTCGAGCGAAGCCAGCCATTCATCGTCTTCATGTATAGCCTCCGCCTCTGCGCGGGTGCAGGGAAACTGCACTTTCCAATCATCGGACATAGCTGGCACCATTTACGTCAAGTACCGCGCCGGTCATCGATGGCGGCGCGTCTAAAGCGCAGAACTTCGCCATAGCCGCGACTTCTTCAGGGTCGGCGACTTTGCCCAAGGGAATGTCCGCCAGCAATTTATCGCCGCCGCGGCTTTCCAGATAATCTTCGGCCATGCCTGTCATCGTAAAACCGGGGCAGATAGCGAAGGCATAAATACCTTCTTTGGCATAAGCCCGCGCGATAGTTTTGGTCATCGCGACCATGCCCGCCTTTGATGCGGCATAATGCCAATGGGCGGGGCTATCGCCGCGATGTGCGGCGCGACTGGCGATGTTGACGATGCGGCCAGACCTGCCATTTTCCTGCCAATGCAGCACGGCGCGCCGGCACAAGTCCGCGCTGGCGGTTAGGTTAATCTGCATCGTGCGGTTCCAGCTTGCCAACCATTCGTCATCTGGTCGCACAACGGGGTTTGGTTCGAAGATGCCGGCATTGTTAATGAGGACATCAATGCGGCCGTCTAGGCTCTCAAGCGCCTTTGCCCAAAGCTGCCCGGGAACCGCTGGGTCATTCAGGTCACCATCCTTGCTGGACAATGCAACCAGCTTCGTAGTGGCAGGATCAAAGCTTGCGGCGATTGCTGCGCCAATTCCGCGCGAGGCACCGGTAATAAGAATATGCGTTTTCATCGCCGCTGCCTTTCACAGCGCAGATAAAATTTCAACTAAAGTTATTCCCTAAATTGGTGAACCGATTGCGCGTTTCGCACTGCGCGGGTCTTGCACGACCGCATGAATTGATTAAAGAGCATCGCAACGTCGACCGCTAGCAATTTTGAAGGACGCTGAAAACATGGCGAAAAACCCCAACCGACCACTATCGCCGCATTTGCAGGTGTATCGTTGGTCGCCGCAGATGGCCATTTCGATCTTCCACCGCGCGACAGGCTTTGTTCTCGCGACTGCTGGAATGATGACATTATTGTGGTGGCTGTCGGCCATTGGCGGTGGAGCAGAAAGCTATGCCACGTTCCAAGCATATGTCGTTTCGGCAGGCGCCGATGGCACAGCCTTTCAAGTCGCTAGCAACTGGTTCTTCCGCCTGGTCGCTTTGGCCGTGACTTTCAGCTTCTTTCAGCATCTGGCCTCGGGTCTTCGCCACCTCGTGCTCGATATTGGCGCTGGCTATGAATTGAAGACCAATCGCCTTTGGGCATCGGTTGCATTTGTCGCAGCCATTTTTGCAACTGCATTGGTCGCCCTGATTGTGGCATCGCGCTTTCTGGGAGTTTTGTGATGGACAGTAGAACAAATATCGGTCGCGTCCGCGGCCTTGGTTCGGCCAAACATGGCGGCGAACATTGGCTGAAGCAGCGCTTGACCGCGATTGGCAATATATTGCTGACCACTTGGTTTGCAGCGTCGTTGTTGATGATCCCAAGTTTTGATCATGCAGCGCTTGCGCAATGGTTGGCACAGCCTTTGGTTGCTGTTCCGATGATCTTGATGATTGCCAATATCTTCGCACATGCGCGTCTCGGCCTACAGGTGCTGATTGAAGATTATGTGCATGATGATGGCCTGAAATTTGCGGCCATGACACTTCTTAACTTTTACGTCATCGCCAGCGCCGTATTCGGCATTTTCGTTGTCGCAAAACTCGCATTTACCGGAGCTCCCGCCTGATGTCAGACGCTTATAAGATTATTGACCACACCTATGACACCGTCGTTGTTGGCGCTGGCGGGTCGGGTCTGCGCGCCACCATGGGCAGTGCGGAAGCTGGTTTGAAAACTGCTTGCATTACCAAAGTCTTTCCAACGCGTTCGCACACCGTTGCGGCGCAGGGCGGGATTGCGGCATCGCTGGGTAATAACTCGCCAGACCATTGGACCTGGCACATGTATGACACGGTTAAGGGCTCCGATTGGCTCGGCGACCAAGATGCCATCGAATATATGGTCCGTGAGGCGCCTGCCGCAGTTTATGAGCTTGAGCATGCGGGCGTGCCATTCTCGCGCAACGCCGATGGCACCATCTATCAACGGCCCTTTGGCGGGCATATGCAGAATATGGGCGAAGGCCCTCCGGTTCAGCGTACTGCCGCTGCCGCCGACCGTACTGGTCACGCGATGTTGCATGCTTTGTATCAACAGAGCCTGAAATATGACGCGGACTTCTTCATTGAATATTTCGCGCTCGACCTGATTATGGAAAATGGCGAATGCCGCGGCGTTATCGCCATGTGCATGGAAGATGGCAGCATCCACCGGTTTAAGAGCCATGCTGTCGTGCTGGCAACCGGCGGGTATGGCCGCGCTTATTTCTCCGCAACGTCGGCACATACCTGCACAGGTGATGGCGGCGGTATGGTCTTGCGCGCTGGCTTGCCATTGCAAGACATGGAATTCGTTCAGTTCCACCCAACGGGTATTTATGGCGCTGGCGTTCTCATCACCGAGGGCGCACGCGGCGAGGGTGGTTATCTAACCAACAGCGAAGGCGAGCGCTTTATGGAGCGTTATGCCCCATCGGCGAAGGACTTGGCATCACGCGATGTTGTCAGCCGTTCTATGGCGCTTGAAATGCGCGAAGGGCGCGGCGTTGGCGAACATAAGGACCATATTTACCTGCACCTCGACCATATCGATCCTGCGGTATTGGCGCAGCGATTGCCCGGTATCACCGAAAGCGGCAAGATTTTTGCTGGCGTCGATTTGACACGCCAACCTTTGCCTGTGACGCCAACCGTCCACTATAATATGGGCGGCATACCGTGCAATTATCATGGCCAGGTCGTCAATAAGGTGGGCGATGATCCCGAAGTCATCGTTCAGGGCCTCTATGCCGTTGGTGAAGCGGCCTGTGTTTCGGTACACGGCGCCAACCGTTTGGGGTCGAACTCCTTGATCGATCTTGTCGTGTTCGGCCGTGCAACGGGCTTGCATTTGAAGTCGTCACTGACCCCAGGCGCGCCGCACAAGGCATTGCCAGCGGACGCTGCGGATCTTGCACTGGCCCGCGTCGACAAGTTCCGCAATGCAAAGGGCGGATCGCCGACTGCCGAGATCCGTTTGCAAATGCAGCGCACAATGCAAAAGCATGCTGCTGTATTCCGCGACACCGCGTTGTTGGAAGAAGGCGTGGTCGAAATGCAAAAGGTCAACAAGCGTCTAACCGACGTCCATGTGACCGACCGCAGCTTGATCTGGAATACCGACCTTATCGAAACGCTTGAGCTCGATAATCTGATGGGGCAGGCGGTTTGCACAATCGAAAGCGCAAACAACCGCAAGGAAAGCCGCGGCGCCCATGCGCATGAAGATTTCCCTGAGCGCGACGACGCCAATTGGATGAAGCACACGGCTTCCTGGTTTGACGGTTGGGGCGGTTCCGGTGGTAAGGTCAAAATCGATTACCGCCCGGTCCATGATTATACGCTCACCGATGAGGCAGAGTATATTAAGCCAAAACCACGCGTGTATTGAGTTTTAGCTTGCCTGATCTTTAGATGATGCGTCGCCCCAGCGTAGGCTGGGGCCCATCCCGCGTTTCAGGTTAGCGCGTCGCGTGGTTGTGTAAACCGACAGACGCGATAGGCACCAGCCTGCGCTGGTGCGACGGTGGGTTGCGAAAATTAACCTAGCAAACCAATACCACGTCGCACCAGCGGAGGCTGGTGCCTATCACGTGGTGAAGGTTCACAGCTTAAATGTCCGCTTGAGCGGCAAAGCGGGAAACCTCACCGGTTAAAGGCGCCCAAAAACTTCTGCCGCAATCTCTAGGCTCCGCTTGCGCTTTTCATGGTCGAAGATTGAGCAGGCGACGATGATCTCGTCGGCCTGCGTACGCGCCTGAAACGCCTGCACCGCCGATTTTACGGTATCCGCCGCACCGATGGCGCTGGCGGACAAAACGTCATGCAGAGCAGATGCAAAATGCGGGGGCAGGGAAGCGACATAGCCTTCTACGGGTGGTGGCAATTGGCGCGGGTTGCCGGTGCGCAGCGCAACGAAGCTTTGCATCAATGAACTTGCCAAAAACTCCGCTTCCGCATCGGTATCGGCAGCGATGATGTTGAACGCGGCCATCGCGTGCGGCGCATCAAGCGCTGCGCTTGGGCGGAAATGGCTGCGGTAGATGTGCAGCGCCTCATCTAGCATTTGCGGCGCAAAGTGGCTGGCGAAGGCGAAGGGTAACCCCAAAGCTGCTGCGACCTGCGCGCCATAGAGACTGCTGCCCAAGATATAGATTTGCAGTTGGGCGCCTGCTCCCGGCGTTGCGACGATGCCGGTTTGGCCATCATCGGCGAAATAGCTTTGCAATTCCATCACGTCGCGCGGAAATGCATTGGGGTCGCTGTCGAGTGTCCGCCGGATTGCGGCGGCAACACGTTGGTCGCTACCGGGCGCGCGGCCAAGCCCTAGATCAATCCGCCCCGGATAGAGCGCGTCCAGCGTGCCGAACTGCTCCGCAATGACCAAAGGCGCATGGTTGGGCAGCATGATGCCACCTGAACCAACGCGGATTGTCTTGGTTGCCGCCGCAATATGCCCGATGACGACGCTGGTGGCGGCGCTGGCAATGCCACGCATACCGTGATGTTCGGCAACCCAATAGCGTGTGAAGCCAAGGTTTTCGGCATGCGCCGCTAGGTCAGCCGCATTGGCGAGCGCGCTTGCGACCGAGCCACCTTCGACAACAGGCACCAGATCAAGAAAAGAGAAGGATGTCATAGCGCGTAATTGGTGGCTTATCGCGCCAAAGCCAAGCGCAATCGACTATGTCTTCGTGGCGTGCGATATACGTTGGTGTAATGACAGAATTTTTCATGCCTTTCCTTGTGATGACAATATTGATCGAGCTAACCCCCGGTCCCAATATGGCGTGGTTGGCGTTGACGAGCGCGAGCGAAGGCAAAAGGTCTGGATTTGCGGCAGTAGCAGGTATTGCGTTGGGCCTCGCGATACTCGCTGCCGCATCGGCGATTGGGTTGGCAGAGCTAGCGACGCGCTCTCCCGCGATATTCAGCCTGTTGCGCTATGCCGGCGTCGCTTATTTACTGTGGCTGGCGTGGAGCACATGGGCGGGTAAAGATGAAGCCATATCGGATAGCATAAGCAAAAAAGCGCTCGGCGCTTGGTTTCGCCATGGGCTGTTGTTGAATGTGTTGAACCCCAAGGCAGCGGTTTTCTTCATAACCGTCCTGCCAGCCTATATAACGCAAAGTGCGCCCGTTGCGCCGCAAACGGCTTTGTTGTCCGCAAGCTATGTCGCGATTGCCACCTTCGTCCATCTCGTCATCGTTGCACTCGCCGCACAGGCACATGGATGGATATCCGCCGGGGACAGAGCGCGCATCGTCCGCCGTTTCTTTGCGGTCTTATTGGCACTTATCGCTATCTGGTTCCTGATGAGCTCAGCTTAGCGCCAGCGCAGCATGGAGCGATCAAGTTGCGCCGGTGATGTCACGCCCATCAGGCGCATATCCCGCGCAATTTCGTCACGCAATTTGCTGACAATGCGCTCGACGCCGGGCTGGCCAGCCGCTGCCAAGGCGCACAAATAGAGCCGCCCGCCCGAACAAGCGGTGGCACCCGCGGCTAGAGCCTTCAATACATGGCTTCCGCGCTGCACGCCGCCATCGCATATGATATCAATCTTACCGCCCACGGCATCCGCAATTTCGGCGATTTGATCGAACGGAGAACGTGACCCGTCCAACTGCCGTCCGCCATGGTTGGACACCATGATCGCGGTTGCGCCAATGTCGACCGCGCGTTTCGCGTCGTCAACGGACATAATCCCTTTCAGGCAAAATGCACCGCCCCAATCCGAGCGGACCTTTTCGGCCATTTTCCAGTCCATCGACGTATCGAGCATCGTATTGAAATACTCCGCAACCGATACTGCAACATTGGTGCCCGCATCGACATGCGTCTGCAAATTGGGCAGGGCGAATTTTTCGCGGAAAATGTAATTCAACGCCCATTGCGGGTGGATGGCATAGCTTAACACCGACGCGGGTGTGAAGCGCGGGGGAGAGGTAAATCCGCTGCGCAAGCATCGTTCGCGGTTTCCCGAAACGATGGTGTCTACCGTCAGCGCGATGGCATCGAACTTTGCCGCTTTGCAGCGTTCAATCATCGACGCGTTCAGCCCCTTGTCCTTATGAATATAGAGTTGGAACATTTTTGGCGTTTTGATGGTCGCGCCGATTTCCTCAATGCTGACGGTGGCAAGTGAGGAGATGCCGAACCAGGTATTATGCTGCTGCGCGACCGAAGCAACAGCACGCTCGCCTTGCCAGTGGAACAGTCGCTGCAAAGCGGTGGGGGACAGCATCAGCGGCATATCAATTCGCTGCCCCATCACGGTCACACCCATGTCGATTTCTGACACGCCCGCCAAGACATTGGGCACCAGATCGCAATCGTCAAATGCCGACGTGTTGCGCATCTTTGTGTGTTCATCGTCGGCAGCACCGTCGATATAATTGAAGATAGGTGAAGGCAGGCGCGACTTTGCCAGACGGCGGAAATCGGCGACATTGTGACAATCTTGTAAACGCATTTTAGGCTTATGACAGACCTTGCACATAAATGCATCTATTTGGGTTCTGCGCTTACAGGACATTCGGTCCTTGGTCGTTCCGCAGCACATTATCGAGATGGAACATTGCGTTTAGCGGAGCATTGCGCAAGACAAGGTCATCCTAAATGCAAAGGCAAGCTCCTATGTTCCTCGAAGGCAAAACTGCACTGATAACTGGTTCAACCTCCGGCATCGGCTTGGGCTATGCCCGGGCCTTAGCTGCACAAGGCGCAAATGTGATGATAAACGGTTTCGGCGACGCTGACCTGATACAAAGCTATGTCGCCGAACTCAGCAAGGTGAGCGGTAGAAAGGCGCATTATTCCGCGGCCGACATGACTGTACCCGACAGCATCCGGGCGATGGTGTCAGAATGCACCAACTTATTGGGTTCGCCTGATATTTTGATCAATAACGCCGGAATTCAGCATGTGGCACCGGTGGACGAATTTCCGGACGATAAATGGGACGCGATCATGTCGATCATCCTGTCCTCGGCATTCCACACAACTAAGGCGGCCTTGCCTGCGATGAAGGCCAAAGGATGGGGCCGCATTATCAACACTGGGTCAATGCACAGCCTCGTCGCATCGCCCTTCAAATCCGCCTATAATGCTGCCAAGCATGGCCTTGCCGGCTTTACCAAGACGGTCGCGCTTGAAGTGGCGACGCAAGGCATCACGGTGAACAACATCTGCCCTGGCTATGTCTGGACATCGTTGGTGGAAAACCAAATCCCCGATACTATGAAAGCCCGCGGGCTAACCCGGGATCAAGTGATCAACGATGTGTTGCTGGCCAATCAGCCGCAGAAGAAATTTGTGCAGGTTGAGCAATTGGCCGCGCTTGCGGTGTTTTTGTGCCGGGAAGAGGCGAGCGCGATTACCGGCACAAATCTTTCGGTCGATGGCGGTTGGACCGCGCAATAGCGGGGAACTTTTAGGGCCGTAGAAACAAAAAAACCGCCGACATTGCTGCCGGCGGTCAGGTGCTTTTCCTCCCCAGGAAAACTCTAGTAAATAGGACGGTTTATTTGCCGCCGGCGCTACCAAGGCGGTGATACAGCCGCGCGAATTTGACCGATTCAGGCTTGTCCTGAATGACTTCAAGATAATGCACCAATGCTTGCCTTAGAAGCGTCAGATCCTCAGTCGAAAGGACGGCGCGTGCGCGTGCTGGTTCACCCATTTCGATTGCTCCTTATGCGGCGTTGTTAAATTGGTTCATGGTATTGTCTTTACCGCCCGCCTTCAAAGCGGCTTCGCCTGCAAAATATTCCTTATGATCGTCACCAATGTCGGAACCCGACATATTCTGGTGCTTGACGCAGGCGATGCCTTGACGGATTTCCTTGCGTTGAACACCGGCAACATAACCAAGCATGCCCATTTCGCCGAAATAATCCTTTGCGAGATTATCGGTGCTCAGCGCCGCCGTGTGGTAGGTTGGCAGCGTGATGAGGTGATGGAAAATCCCAGCACGTTTCGCAGAATCGCGTTGGAAATTCTGGATGCGGACATCCGCTTCAATGCCAAGTGGCGTTTCGTCATAAGAGGCGCTCATGAGGTTTGCGCGATCATATGCAGAGACATCTTGGCCTTGCGCGGACCATGCATCAAATACTTGCTGGCGGAAGTTCAAAGTCCAATTGAAGCTTGGCGAATTGTTATAGGCGAGCTTTGCATTGGGAACGACCTCACGGATGCGGTCAACCATGCCGGCAATCTGTTCGATGTGCGGCTTTTCGGTTTCGATCCAGATTAAGTCGGCGCCATTTTGAAGCGATGTGATGCAATCGAGCACACAACGGTCTTCGCCCGTGCCGGAGCGGAACTGGAACAGGTTGGAAGGCAAACGCTTTGGACGCAGCAGCTTTCCGTTGCGGTTCAAAATGACATCGCCATTTTGCGCTGTGGCTGGGTCGATTTCTTCACAATCGAGGAAGCTGTTGTACAAATCGCCCAAGTCGCCAGCGGCAGTAGACACCGCAATTTGCTTGGTCAGGCCAGCGCCAAGCGAGTCAGTGCGGGCAACGATGATGCCATCCGGAACGCCAAGTTCGAGGAATGCGTAGCGGCAAGCGCGAATTTTCTGAAGAAAGTCCTCATGTGGCACGGTAACTTTGCCGTCTTGGTGACCGCACTGCTTTTCGTCCGACACTTGGTTTTCGATCTGGAGCGCGCAGGCACCTGCCTCAATCATCTTCTTTGCGAGCAAATAGGTTGCTTCTGCATTGCCGAACCCGGCGTCGATGTCCGCGATGATTGGAACGACATGGGTTTCATGGTTTTCGATCTTGTCCATGATAGCGGCGGCGCGCGCTGAGTCATTCTTTCCGCGTGCGTCATCTAAATCACGGAACAGGATGTTCAGTTCACGGCTGTCGGCTTGACGCAGGAAGGTGTATAATTCTTCGATGAGTGCAGGAACGCTGGTCTTTTCATGCATGGATTGGTCGGGCAGGGGGCCAAATTCGCTCCGCAATGCGGCAATCATCCAACCTGACAAATATAGATAGCGTTTCTTGGTGGTACCAAAATGCTTCTTGATGGAAATGATTTTTTGCTGCGCGATAAACCCGTGCCAGCAACCGAGTGACTGCGTGTATTGCGCTGGATCCGCGTCATAAGCAGCCATGTCTTCACGCATAATCTTCGCTGTATAGCGGGCAATATCGAGACCAGTCTGAAAACGGTTTTGCAACTGCATTCGCGCGACGGACTCGGCGCTAATGGAATCCCACGTTCCTTTATGCGCAGCAATTTGCGCGCTGTTTGTGGCTATCAGTGTCTGATATGACATGTTGTATTCCTTCGTTCGTGGGGTTCTATTTCCCCACTATTCCGACGCTTGCGTAGAAAAGCCGAGTCAATTTTGTAATATTTGTTGTGTTATCGTCGTAAAACTCTATCGTTTGTTTGTAATGTTGTAATATTATTGACAAGAGAGCGATGGCAGAAGAAAAACTATTTGCGGGACATGCCGTGCGCAGGATCCGCCGCGCTTATGGGCTGACCCAGGGAATAATGGCCGAGACGCTTGCGATTTCGCCCTCATATCTCAACCTGATCGAACGCAATCAACGGCCGTTGACAGCGACCTTGTTGTTGAAACTGGCGCAGTCCTATGACTTTGACCCGCGCACGTTGACTGGAACCACGCCCGGAGGCGGGGTTGACGCTATCCGGCGACGTTTAAGTGACCCGATGTTCGCAGATCTGGCGGTTGACCGTGCACAGGTCGAAGAATGGATCGCGGCTAGCCCGGATGCCGCTGAGGCGTTTGCACGGGCGTTTGACCGTCTTTCCGGTGGCTCGCACGGCGGGGCCAGCGCGGCAGCGGGCGGCGCGCAGATTGAACCAGAAGCCATTGCATCGGCGCGGCGCGAGATTGAACGTTGGCGCAACCATTTTGCTGATTTGGACTCTCAGGCCGAGACTCTTGCTGATGAATTGCGGCTCGCCAATGCGGACTTGTATGGCGCGATCACCGAACGGCTACGGGTAAAGCATCAGCTTTCTATACGCATTCTACCGTTTGACGTTATGCCCGACAGGCTCCGTCGCCTCGACCTGCACGCACGGCAGCTGCAATTGTCCGAGCTTCTTGACCCCGCAAGTCGCACCTTTGCCGCCGCGTTGCAGCTTGGCATGTTGGAAGCCAAAGCAGAGATTGATGCGCTTGTCGCTGGTGCATCTTTTACAGAACGAGCTGCCGAAAGGCTCTATCGCCGCCATTTGAGCAGCTATTTCGCCGCCGCGGTCATGATGCCTTATGCACGCTTTCTGCGGGCGTGCGAAGCAACTGGTTATGACATCATGCTTTTGCAGCGACGCTTTGGTGCTGGCTTTGAACAGATCGCCCACCGCCTGACGACGTTGCAGCGTGTCGGTCAACGCGGGCTGCCCTTTTTTATGCTGCGCATTGATAAGGCAGGGCAAAGCAGCAAGCGCTATGCTGGCGCAAGCGGGTCGCCCTTGGTTGCGACCGATCGGCGTTGTCCGTTATGGCATGTGCATAATGTATTTGCGCGGCCCGGAACGCTGCTGCCGCATCTGGTGGAATTAGAGGACGGCAGCCGCTGGTTCACTTTGTCCCGCGCAGTGCACCCGCAAACCGCGGTAAGCGGTGGCGTGGAGGCGGAGTTCGCGATTTGCCTTGGCTTGGACGCAAAACTCGCCGCACCTTTGGCATCTGCCCGTGGTATGGACCTGAAAAATGGAAAGGCGACGGCCATCGGGCTTGGCTGTTCGGCCTGTACGCGACCAGAATGCCCCCAAAGAAGTGCGCCGCCCACTGGACGGGTTCTGGTATTCAATGAACGCGAAAGAGGTATGTCGCCCTTTAATTTCGATCAGCTAGCATAAGGTCAATCGACGCTAAGACAGCGCGAGTAACTCTGCAGGATCAATGCCGGCGCGCTGCATCTGTGCCTTCACTTCGGGCCAGACATTCTCGATGAAATTGTCACGCTCAAAACTCCGCAGTTTTGCGGTCGCGCCGCGGGCCACAAACAAACCCACACCGCGTTTGACATCTACCAAGCCACTGTCCTGAAACAATTGATAAGCCTTGGCCACGGTCAGCGGATTTGCACCCTGAATTGCGGCAAATGCACGGACAGAGGGGAGCATTTCACCCTCTTTATATTTGCCGTCAAGGATAGCCGCAGCAATCACGTCACGTAATTTTAGGTAGACTGGTTTTACGTCATTTTTCATCACATGCTTACTGCCATAATACAGTATGGCGCGTCAAGCATGGGTGAGTCTATGCAGTCATGGCCATTGACGGATGATGTCGTTTGGCACGGGGCGTGGGCGCTCTTCTAAGCCAAGCGCTGGGGTGCCGATGAAGAACATGCCCGCGATCCGCTCCTCGCCCTGACAGATAGCGGCGTGCACCAGAGAATCATAGCTAGCCCATCCCGTGATCCAACTACCGACAAAGCCATGGGCATGTGCCGCATGGAGTAAATTCATGCCCACTGCGCCCACGCTCATTTCCTGCTCACACGGCGGAATTTTCAAGCTCTGTTGCGGGGCGAATATCAGCAAGATGAGCGTCGGGGCCATATGCGCCGAGGCAATTGCTGCCTCAATTTGCGCCGGGCGAGCGTCTGGATTTGCGGCGCAGAATGCTCTTTCCAATAACGCCGCAAAGGCCGAACGATCGGTAATCTCGACAAAACGCCACGGAAATAACTTGCCATGGTCGGGTGTGCGCATGGCAGTTCTTAGGATCAGATTCAGTGTTGTGCCGTCGGGACCAGGGGCGACCATGTCGCGTGGTTTACCTGAGCGGCGGGTTTCCAGATAGGTGGTAACAGAAGAAAGATCGTTGAACATGACCCTGCTGTTCGTCGAAAAGCTGTAACAAGCGCAACAAAATTCTTCACAGACCCGATTTTTCAGTTAGATGACGCAACAGAGAAAACAGGCGGCGAAGACCGTCCATTAAAGATTAATGAGGGGATTGCACATGGGGCTGAAAGACATTGCGCTTTGGCAGGAGCAGGACTGGATCACAGCGATTGCGGCTGCGGTTTTGGGTTTCTTCCTGCTTGGCGGGGCATATATCGCGACGCGAAAGGAGCCTGAGTTTGCCGGCCATCCGCGCGGTCTCTATGTTCTCTTTTTTGCAGAGATGTGGGAGCGTTTTTCCTATTATGGGATGCGTGCCCTGCTTATCCTATATCTTACAAAGCATTGGCTCTTTTCCGACGGCCAATCGAACCTGATCTATGGTGCCTATACCAGCCTTGTGTACATCACGCCGGTTCTCGGCGGGTGGCTTGCTGACCGGTATCTAGGCCAGCGTAAGGCGGTGGCATTCGGTGCAGTCCTTCTGACCTTTGGTCATGTCTTGATGGCATTTGAAGGTTTGGCGGGCGTTACCGACCCATTGGTGAAACAAGCGGATCCCGCGATCAACATATTCTGGCTAGCGTTGGCCTTCATCATTGTCGGCTCGGGCTTCCTTAAGGCCAATATCTCCGTGATTGTCGGCCAACTTTATCCGCGCACCGATGTGCGTCGTGACGGTGCTTATACCATCTTCTATATGGGCATTAATGTGGGCGCCGCGATCGGTACGATCTTTGCTGGTTATCTTGGTGAAACCTATGGCTGGTCTTATGGCTTTGGCGCTGCTGGTCTAGGCATGTTGCTTGGTCTGATCGTGTTTGTGTTCGGCAAGCCTTTGCTTATGGGCCGCGGCGAAGCGCCGGCTCCCATGACCAAGTCGACCGAATATGGTATTTATGGCGTCGGCCTTGCCGCTGTTGGCGCTATCTGGCTGCTGATCCAGTATCAGGGCTTTTATGGCTGGTTGTTGCTTGGCCTTGGCGTGCTGTTGCTCGGCTATGTGCTTTTGCAGTCGTTCAAGTTGGATGTAGAGGCGCGGCACCGCATCTATGCCATCCTTTTCTTGTTGGCGTTGCAGCCCCTGTTTTGGGCGCTGTTCGAACAGGCCGGTGGTAGTATGAACCTGTTCACCGACCGTTTTGTTGATCGTCAGGGCGTGCCGGCGTCGATTTTCCAGTCGATTAACCCAATCTACATCATCCTGCTGGGTCCAATCTTTGCGGGCCTATGGGTGTGGCTCGGCCGACGCGGACTGGAGCCTTCGACCCCTGCCAAATTCGGTATCGCGCTGGCGCAAATCGGCTTTGCCAACCTCGTTCTGGTCTGGGGTGCGAACAGCGTTGGTTCCGATACTCTGGTACCGGTGTTGTTCATCTTCGCCTTTTACCTATTCGCCACCACTGCAGAGCTTTGCCTCTCGCCTGTCGGGCTATCGGCGATGAACCGGCTTGCGCCGGCGACCATGGCGTCGCTAATCATGGGGGCTTGGTTCTTTGCGACTGCGGGCGGCAACTTCCTTGCTGGCGTCATTGGCGCTGCAACGGGCGGCCATGATGGTGCAATGACTCGTGAGGGCCTGATCAACGTTTATGAACAGATCGGTTATATAACTATTGCCATCGGCGTGGTCGTGCTTCTGGTATCACCTTTGGTGAAGCGCCTGATGCACCTTGACACGCTTAAGGACGAAGACACTGCAGAAGAAAAGGCAGCATAAGCATATGAAGAGCAATTTGCGTTGGTCGCTTCTGGCCGCTCCGCTGGCCTTGATGGCGTGTTCTAACGCCGAAGGTCCAAAGACCGTGTCCGCAAACCCTGCGGTAAAGCCAGCTGAAAAGGCTCCCGTGCCGTTTCCGTCAACATATAAGGCCTATCCCGGTGTCGCGACGGCCATTCGTAACGTCACCGTATATGATGGTGAAGGCGGCAAGATCGAGAACGGCGTGGTTTTTATGACCGGCGGCAAGTTCAGTAGCGTTGGTGGTCCAGACACGACTATTCCTTCGGGCGTGAATGTAATCGATGGGAAGGGTAAGTTTGTAACGCCTGGCATCATTGATATTCACTCCCATTTGGGTGACTATCCCACGCCATCGGTTGAGGCGCATAGCGACGGCAACGAAGCAACATCGCCCACGACGCCTGAAGTATGGGCCGAACATAGCGTATGGCCGCAAGACCCTGGTTTCAGCCGCGCACTCGCCAATGGTGGCGTAACGGCGCTGCAGGTATTGCCTGGTTCTGCAAACCTCATGGGTGGGCGGTCAGTTGTGCTGAAAAACGTCTATGCCCGCACCGTGCAGGGCATGAAGTTTCCCGACGCGCCTTATGGCATGAAAATGGCCTGCGGTGAAAATCCGAAGCGCGTTTACGGAAGCAAGGGGCGTATGCCATCAACACGCATGGGCAACATAGCCGTGAATAGGCAAACTTGGATCAAGGCGCAGGAATATAAGAAAAGGCGCGATAGCGGCAAAGAATATACCCGCGACATTGGCATGGAAACATTGGCAGGCGTATTGGATGGTGACATCTCGATCCAGAACCACTGCTATCGCGCCGATGAAATGGCAATCGTCCTCGATATGGCCAAGGAATTTGGTTATAAGGTATCAACATTCCACCATGCGGTCGAAAGCTACAAAATCGCTGATCTGTTGCGCGACAATGGCGTGTGTTCCGCGGTGTGGGCCGATTGGTGGGGCTTCAAGATGGAGGCGTATGACGCCATTCCTGAAAACGCCGCAATCCTCCATAATACGGGTGCCTGCGTCATCATCCATTCCGATGATGAAAACCAAATCCAGCGTTTGAACCAAGAAGCGGCAAAGGCGCAAGCCGATGGCCGTCGCATGGGTTTCAACATAAGCGATGCCGAAGTCATCAAATGGCTGACCTACAACCCTGCCAAGGCGCTTGGTATTGATGCAAAAACGGGCAGCTTGAAGGCCGGTAAAATGGCGGACCTTGTGTTGTGGAATGGCAACCCGCTGAGCGTTTACGCCCGGCCTGACAAGGTCTGGATCGATGGCGCGTTGATGTTTGACTCAAGCAATCCTAAATTACGTCCGGTCAGCGATTTTGAGCTTGGCCAACCCGGTGAAGGAGATGTGAAATGAGGCATTTCCTCTATGCTGCCGCTGCATTGGCAGCCTTTGCAACGCCAGTTGCTGCCGAAACCATTGCCATAACGGGGGGGCGCGTCGTGGTCGGAGATGGCAGTGCGCCGATTGAAGGCGGTACTGTCGTCATCCGCGACGGCAAAATCGTTGCTGCGGGTGCCACTGTTGCCATACCGTCCGGCGCACGTCAGATTGACGCCGCGGGCAAATGGGTAACGCCGGGTGTGTTTGCTGGTTTCTCCCGCCTTGGCCTAGCTGAAGTGGATGCGGTCAACGGCACCAATGACAAGAGTGGCGGCCGAAGTGGATTTTCCGCCGCTATCGACGTTGCGCCGGCCATCGACCCATTTCGGTCGCCCTTTGCTGTAAACCGTTCTGCGGGTGTAACGCGCGCAGTGGTTGCGCCAGAGTCTGCAGACAGTATCTTTGCAGGTCAGGGCGCCATTGCGGACCTTGGGGCAGATAGTAACCCAGTCACAAAAGTCCGCGCTTTCCAATTTGCCGAGTTCGGTGAAGAGGGTGCTGCATCTGCGGGTGGAAGCCGTGCGGGAACGCATCTGCACTTCCGCGCCATGCTCCGTGAAGCGCAAGATTATGCCGCAGGACGCGGCACATTTGATGACGATTTGCTGAAGGCTGAGGATGCGAAAGCGTTATTGTCTGTCCTTCGCGGTGACACCCGTTTGCTCATCCATGTTGAAGGCGCAAATGACATGCTGCGCCTTATGGAATTGAAGCGGGAATTTCCGGCAATTAAAATGGTATTTGTAGGCGTGAGCGAGGGATGGCGGGTCGCCCCCGAACTCGCAAAAGCGGGCATTCCTGTGATCGCGTCCGCGCTCAATGATTTGCCAGCAACCTTCGAAATGCTGGGCGCGACGCAAAGCAATATTGGGCGTATGAAGGATGCCGGTGTTCAGGTTGCCATTGGTATGATCAACGACCGGGATTCCCATCAATTGCGCTACACAACGCAATATGCGGGTAACATTGTCAGCCTTCAATATGTGCCCGGGGCGACAGGTCTGACCTGGGATGAAGCTTTTGCTGCTATCAGCTCGGTTCCTGCCGAAATCATGGGCATTGGTGACCGTCTTGGCAGCTTGAAAGTCGGTAGAGCCGCAGATGTCGTTGTTTGGGATGGCGACCCGCTCGAGCTTTCCAGTGCTGCCACTATGGTTATCATCGACGGTGTGGAGCAACCGCTCGGCAATCGTCAAAATCGCCTGCGTGACCGTTATGCGCGTCCCACGGAAGGTGATTTGCCAAAGGCATATGATCGTTGATAAAATGATGCTTTAACAAATGGATGTAGCTGGATCGGGAGATGGCTGTGGGCGATTATCTAACATTGACTGTCGCAAGTCTATTGTACGTTGGTAGCCATTTCCTGATGTCACATCCGTTGCGCGCAATACTTGTTGGTCGCTTCGGGATGAATGGGTTTATGACCTTCTATTCGGCCATATCGCTCCTTACATTTGTGTGGATGATTATCGCATTCGGACGTGCGCCCAAAGCGGATGGTCTTTGGCCTGTGGGTGACATTGTCTGGATAGTAGCCAGCGTGCTTACGCTCGTGGCGTCTGTTTTATTTGCAGGTTCTTTCATCCGTAACCCATCTCTCCCCGGAGTGCCGGCCGCATTGGCCGCACAAACGCCCTCAGGGGTGTTTAAGGCCACTAGGCATCCCATGATGTGGGGCTTTGCTTTATGGGGGGTAGGACATATTCTCGTCGCACCGCGCATCGACAATTTCATCTTTGCAGGCAGCCTCGTCTTTTTGGCCCTAGCGGGATCCAAGGCGCAAGAAATTAAAAAGCGCAACCTGATGGGTGGTCAGTGGGCAAAGTGGTTGCGCAGCACATATTTCTTTGTCCGCCCCGCGGCACTTTTGCGAGCAGGCATTGGCCCTTGGCTTTTGGGGATTTTAATCTGGGTCATCGCCACGTGGGCGCACCCTTTTTGGGGCGTAGGCGGCGCTGGCCTGTTTCGCTGGTTGGGTTCCTAAAGCCGAACCATCTTCATGCCGCGCTCGCCATAGCGCGGACCCGACGTGCCACCACGCGGGGCTGCCGAATCCAACTTGGCAAGGTCATCGGCATCAAGCGTAATGTCGCTGGCTCTTGCGCTGTCTTCCATCGTTACGCGCCGTTTGAAGCCGGGGATGGGCACGATGTCGCTACCTTGCGCTAATATCCATGCCAAAGCGATTTGTGCGTGTGACGCATCATGCTTGGTGGCAATCTCCCCCACGACGTCGACAATGGCCAGGTTCACTGCAAAATTGTCGCCTTGAAAGCGGGGGTCTTGCCGCCGCCAGTCATTTTCGGGCAATGCATCAAGGCTTCGGAAAGCACCTGTAAGAAATCCGCGACCGAGTGGCGAGTATGGTACAAAGCCGATGCCAAGCGCGCGGCACGTCGGCAGAATGTCATCCTCAATATCCCGTTCCCACAGCGAATATTCGCTCTGCAACGCAGAAATCGGTGCAACTGCGGCTGCACGACGCAACGTTTCTGGGCCAGCTTCGGACAGGCCGATATGCTTGATCTTGCCTTCGGTTATCAGGTCAGCCATCGCGCCGACGGTCTCTTCAATTGGCACATTGGGATCGACGCGATGTTGGTAATATAGGTCAAGGCAATCGATGCCGAGGCGTTTCAACGTGCCTTCAACCGCAGTCTTGGCGTTTGCAGCTGAGCCATCCACGCCGACAATATTGCTGCTATCAAATTTGAAGCCGAATTTGCTGGCGATGATGAGGCCTTCGCGTTTTCCCTTAATCGCTTGGCCTACCAATTCCTCATTCTGGAACGGACCATAAATCTGCGCCGTGTCGAAAAAGTTGATGCCAAGGTCGATTGCGCGGTGGATCGTCTTAATCGCCTCATCCGGGTCGGCATCTTGGCCATAAGTGATGTTGCCGCCCTTTATCATCGGCATACAGCCAACGCCGAGCGCGGATACTTTTAGCCCATGGCTAAGTTCACGATATTGCATCGGCTTTGTCCTTCTCAGATGCCTCTATGGCCGTCGCAAGCGCCACGTCCATTTGCACATTGCCAGTGGTGCGGAAGATATCGGGCAGTGTTTCGACAGCAATCAGCAGAGCCAAAGGTTCAATTGGAATCCCGAGCGCCAAGCAGATAGGGGCGATGGACGTCACGAAGCTAACCGATCCTGGTAGGCTGACAGCGCCCATAGAGGTCAACGCAGCAATAAAAATTGCAAAGCCATAATCGAAACCGCTGAGCTCCACCCCAAACCAGTTTGCAACATACAGCGCGACCGCCAAGTTCATAGCTGGCCCAGTGACGCGCAACAAAGCGACGGCCATCGGCAGAACCAATCCAGCGGTCGATTCCCTTACGCCCAGCGCCTCTGCCTTTTTCAACATCAGCGGCAAGCTCGCGAGCGACGATTGTGTTGATACGGCAAAGGCCTGCACGGGCGCGATCTGCCGGGCATATTCGCGCAAGCGCACCTTGCCGGCAAACACGGCGACCAGATAGGCGAAGCCGCCAACGATGATGCCGACGATGGAAACTGTAACGATATAATGTGCAACTGCGCCAAGTGCCGCAAGACCGGATCGTGCGCCAACGACAAAAGCCAAGGCAAATACGCCTATGGGTGCGAGTTTGAGCACCCATTCAATGACAATGACCATGGCATCGGCGAGCGCGCTGAAAAAACCTGCCATTTGCGCCCTTGGGCCCTGCGTGAGACGCGTAACCGCAAAGGCGAATACTAAAGTGAAGATCAGAAGCGGTAGGATAGAATCATTGGCTGCAGAAGCAATGGGATTGGTCGGCACCAATGCGACGAGAAAATCGCGCAACGGAGGCTGCTCTGCTACCGCAGGGACGCCTGTAAGCGCCGCACGTAACGCAGCCGCACTTTCCGCTGGCATGGGCCAGATGGATAGCAATGATGGCGTCAACAGAGCTCCCATGGCCGCAGAGAGACCCATCATGACGACAATCCACGTTACTGTACGCGCAGCCATCGGACCGGCGCGGGCAGCCTCGGCGCTTTTGACGATGCCGGTAATCAGTAGCGCCACGACCAAAGGCACCACGGTCATGCGAAGGCCATTAAGCCACAAGGAGCCGACAATATCGAGCCAATAGGCGATTTGCGTGCCTATAAAGGGCACTTGTGCGGCGGCGAAAATTCCAAGGGCAAGCCCAATGACGAGCGCGAGGAGAATACGTGTAGCGTTTGACATAGCATCGGGCCTTGCCAGCCTGTTGCTCCCTATGCAAGGGAGAGGCTTAGCGGCACGAAAAAATCAAATAACGACCGCAAAAGAGCAGGGACGTACATGGCGCGAAAATATTTTGGTACAGACGGCATCAGGGGGCGTAGTAACGCGGGTGCCATGACGCCGGAAATGGCAATGAAAGTCGGTCAAGCAGCGGGCACGCATTTTCTTCGTGGCGGTCATAAGCATCGCGTTGTTATTGGTAAAGACACACGCCTTTCCGGCTATATGATTGAAAATGCGCTTGTCGCCGGATTTACCAGCGTTGGCATGGACGTGGTCCAGTTTGGTCCGATTCCAACGCCAGCTGTTGCATTGCTCACGCGGTCGATGCGCGCCGATTTGGGCGTGATGATTTCGGCCAGCCACAACCCGTATGAGGATAATGGCATCAAGCTGTTCGGTCCTGACGGCTATAAACTGTCTGACGCGGACGAACTGGCGATTGAGGCTTTGTTGGATGGGCCGCTTCCATTAGCGGACGCGGCTGATGTAGGGCGGGCGCGGCGTATTGAAGACAGCCGGGGCCGCTATATTCATGCGATAAAGGCATCTGTGCCGGAGCATATCCGTTTTGACGGTCTGCACGTTGTGCTCGATTGCGCCAATGGTGCGGCTTATCAAGTCGCTCCGACCGCGATTTGGGAACTGGGCGCGAAGGTTACGGCCATTGGCATTGACCCGAATGGCAAGAACATCAATCACAAGGTCGGCTCCACACATGTTGTAACTTTGCAGGAAACTGTGGTTGCAGCGGGCGCCGATATCGGCATTGCGCTTGACGGCGACGCTGACCGCTTGATCGTCGTGGACGAACATGGCCGCGTAGTTGATGGCGACCAGATTATGGCATTGCTTGGTTCCGCAATGAACCGCAGCGGCAAGCTGACGGGCGGGGGTATTGTCGCGACGGTGATGTCCAATTTGGGCCTTGAACGGTATCTGGAGACGCAGGATTTGCGCCTCATTCGCGCCAAAGTCGGTGATCGCTATGTTCTGGAAGAAATGCGCAAGCACGGCATCAATGTCGGCGGAGAGCAATCAGGTCATATGATCATGCTGGATCATGCAACGACGGGCGATGGCACCATTGCGGCGTTGCAGGTGCTGACCCAGCTTGTCGCGAGCGGCAAGCCAGCGAGTGAAGTGCTGCACTTGTTCGATCCCGTTCCCCAATTGCTTAAAAATGTCCGTTTTTCGGGTGGCAAGCCGCTTGATAATCCAGATGTTCAGGCCGTTATTGCAAAGGCCGAGGCCGAACTGGTGGGCAATGGCCGTTTGGTTATTCGCCCATCGGGGACTGAGCCAGTCATCCGCGTAATGGCGGAAGGCGATGACGCCGCGCAGGTTGAGCGTATTGTCGACAGCATTTGCGACGCGGTTAGGATCGCTGCATCCTGATGACCACAGGCCGGCCCGCCCGCATATTGATTATCGCTGGGTCAGACAGCGGTGGCGGCGCAGGGATTCAGGCGGATATTAAAACGGTTACCATGCTGGGTGGCCATGCCATGACGGCGGTGACCGCGATTACCGCGCAAAACACGCTCGGCGTTGACGCCGTGCACATGATCCCGACGCAAATGGTGATTGATCAAATCAGCGCCGTTGTGAGTGATATTGGCGTTGACGCTGTTAAAATTGGGATGATCGGCAATGCGGACACGGCAAATGCGGTCGCGGATAGCTTGGCGGCTTTATACTGCCCGATCATATTCGATCCCGTCATGGTCGCGACGAGCGGCGCGGTTTTGGCGGATGCGGATACCATAGCAGCTTTCGAACGGCTGATGCGGCTTGCCACGCTGACGACACCTAACTTGCCGGAATTGGACGCTTTGGGCGGTAAGGATGCTTTGCTAGCTCGGGGTTTTCCCTTGCTGATCAAGGGCGGTCACGCCGACGGCGATAACATCATCGACACGCTGCATCTCACGCCTGGGCAGAGCGAAAGCTGGAGCGATGCGCGCATACAGACACAGAGCACGCATGGCACGGGGTGCACATTGGCTTCGGCCATTGCAACGGGACTAGGGCAGGGGATGGAGCTTGTGCCCGCAATAGCGCGCGCGCGCCTGTTCGTGCGGCTCGCCTTGCGCGACGCGCCGGGGTTTGGACAAGGCCATGGTCCGATGGGGCATCAATTGGTGCGTGAGGATGCGATGGTCGCTGGCCCGTCGCTCAATCATGTAACTGTGGGATGCCGCGATTATGCCGCGTCCGTAAACTTTTATAAGTCGCTTGGGCTGGATTTGATCGTCGATAGCCCGTCCAGTGGCTACGCCCGATTTGAAGCACCCAATGGCGTCACTTTTTCCATACATCTCAGTGAAAACGTCGCGTCATTGACCATAGTCTATTTTGAAAGCAAACGCCTCGATGCGTGGGTAACAGAGCTGGCCAGCCAAGGCTTTGCGTTTGAACAGCTGCCGCAGGATGAAAGCTGGGGTTGGCGTGAGGCCCGTTTGCTGGATCCCGCTGGGAACATTGTTTGCCTTTATAAAGCTGGCGAAAACCGGCGCTATCCTGATTGGCGGATATGATCTTCGGCGTAGATGAGGCGGGACGTGGGCCGCTTGCTGGGCCGGTGGTCGCAGCTGCGGTGCTGTTAAGCAAACCCCGGCCTTCGGGGCTGGACGACAGCAAAAAACTAACCGCTGCGCGCCGTGCGGAGTTGGAGGCTACGATCAAGCGCCGCTGCCAATGGGCGATAGGCGTTGTCGAGGTGGAGGATATTGACCGCCTGAACATATTCGGCGCAACAATGTTGGCTATGACTTTGGCGGTTGATGCCTTGTGCTCGAAGCTTGGCAGCGACCCGATTGAGGTGTTGGTTGACGGAAACATGACGCCTGCTGGCCGACGCCCCGAATGGCGCTGGCCAGCACGGGCTATCGTCGGTGGCGATGCAATTGAACCTTGCATTTCGGCAGCCTCGATCATTGCCAAAGAGCATCGTGACCGGATGATGTATGCAGCCGCGCAGCAGCACCCACATTATGGTTGGGAAAAGAATAAGGGCTATGGCACGCCCGACCATATGGCCGCGCTGCAGGCGCATGGTCCGACGCCTTTGCACCGGAAAAGCTTCGCGCCTGTCGCTCAACTGCTTCTGCTGTAACTTTTTTTGGGCAGTGAGTCCTTCGGGTAACACCACTAGGGGTTGAGTCTGTCGAGATTCGCAAGACTCCACATCTTGTGCCGGACTCGTTTCGTTCCGCTTATATGATGGCTCTACGCCCGCTACACCTTGGATTCCATAAGCATCAATGACCTTGACCCAAGGGCCGCGCTGACTCATCGCAGCTTAATAAGCGCCAAAGGGAGCAGGCAATGGGTGTTATTGAGAAAATTAGACCAGCAACAAAAGCGAAGCTGGCACCGGCACCTGAACTGCCGCGCAATCAGATTTTGCGGATGGACTGCATTGAGGCGATGCGCTCTTTGCCCGATTGCTCCATCGACATGGTCTTTGCTGATCCGCCCTATAATTTGCAGCTTGGCGGCGATTTGTTGCGTCCGGACAATAGTAAGGTTGATGCCGTTGATGACGAATGGGACAAATTCGCAAGTTTCGCCATTTATGACAAATTCACGCGCGAATGGTTGGCCGAGGCGCGCCGTATTTTGAAGCCGAACGGCTCGCTTTGGGTCATTGGCAGCTATCACAATATTTTCCGCGTTGGCACGGCAGTGCAGGATGCGGGATATTGGATCCTCAACGACATCGTCTGGCGCAAGTCGAACCCAATGCCCAATTTCAAGGGCACACGCTTCACCAATGCGCATGAGACGCTGATCTGGGCGTCGAAAAGCGAGAAGTCGAAATATACCTTCAACTATCGGGCGATGAAGACGTTGAATGACGAACTTCAAATGCGGTCCGATTGGTTAATTCCCATTTGTGGCGGGCAGGAGCGGTTGAAGCGCAATGGTGTGAAGGCACATCCGACGCAAAAGCCGGAAGCGCTTTTGTATCGCATATTGCTGGCTTGTACGAAACCTGGTGACGTGGTGCTTGATCCGTTTTTCGGAACCGGAACAACGGGCGCGGTTGCCCGCCGCCTCGGCCGTGACTGGATTGGCTGTGAGCGCGAATCCGTCTATTGCGAAGTTGCCGAGGAGCGCATTGCCGCAGCATTGCCGTTGGATGAAAGCGCTATCAAAACCATGCAGTCGCCAAAGTCAGCGCCAAAGGTCGCCTTTGGCCAATTGGTCGAGGCTGGTTATCTCAATCCCGGCACGAAGCTATTTGACCGCAAGCGTCAGTTTGAGGCGACCGTGCGCGCCGATGGCTCTATCTTGTGCGGCGTGGTGGACGGTTCGATTCACAAAGTCGGTTCGAGCATTCAAAACGCGCCAAGCTGCAATGGATGGACCTATTGGCATTATGCAGCGCCCGATGGTGCGATGAAGCCGATTGATGACCTGCGCCAAACCTATTTGCTCGCAACTGAGCCGTGACAAAAATCTATCTTCGTCCCACTGGTTTTGTCGAAAGCCCCCAGCGGAACGAGGGTGAAAGTTTGCGCTTGGCGGGAACCACGCTGTGGTTCTCGCAAATCGAGTATATTACACGCGACATAACATCAACGCAGCGGCAGTTGGTGCCGGTTCGGGAATGGGATGCTTTCGCAGCGGCACTCCCGCAGCCTGCGCGCGAGCGCTGCGGGTTGTTGCTTCAACGCATAACTGTTTCACGCGCTGAACTACATATGGGTACGCGCAGGATTAGCCTTGATCAGCCACAGGTCATGGCGATTATCAACGCGACCCCAGACAGCTTTTCAGATGGCGGCAAAAACCTAGATCCGGAAATTGCGGCCGAAGCGGCTTTCGCCATGTTGCGCGCTGGCGCGGTCATTATTGATGTTGGCGGGGAATCTACGCGGCCCGGTGCGCCTTTGATCGGGGAGGGTGATGAGCTAAATCGCGTCGCGCCGTTGATCCGCAGCTTAGCCGAGGCTGGCGCAGCTGTCTCGATTGACACGCGCAAGGCGTCGGTGATGGAGGGCGCATTGCAAGCTGGCGCGTCGTTGATCAATGACATTTCGGCGCTGTTATACGACGACCGCTCCTTAGAAGTCGCGCGCAAGTGCAATGCTCCCGTCGTTCTCATGCACGCCCCAAGCCAAGGCGTCGACCCGCATAAAGACGGCCATTATGATGATGTCGTCTATGATGTGTTCGACTGGCTTGAACAGCGCGTTTCCGAGGTTGAGGCCGCAGGGTTGTCGCGTGATAAGATATTGATCGATCCGGGTATCGGGTTCGGAAAGACACTCGCTGACAATCTGGCGATCATTAATAATCTGGCAATCTATCATGGACTGGGTTGCGCCTTATTGTTTGGCGCAAGCCGCAAAAGACTGATTGGTGCGCTATCGAATGCAGAAGATGTAAAGGATCGCCTTGGTGGTTCAATCTTCCTTGCCATGAAAGCGGTGGAGCAGGGCGCGCATATTGTTCGCGTCCATGACGCCGCCGAAACTGTACAGGCTATTCAGGTCTGGCGTGGCCTTCGGGATGCAGCATGGATGGAACCTATACAGCCTACAGCCATTTGACTGCCTTGACCCTGCTTTCATCGTTTGGCAGTTTTGGTCAATATTAAGGGGGATTTGAGATGCTTATGAAATATATCATCGGGTACATTGCAACTGGCATTGCATTTGCAGTCATCGACAGTGTCTGGCTTCGGACCATGTATACGCGCCTATATCAGCCAGAAATCGGCGAATTATTGATGAAGGGCGGCTTTCGCATGGGGCCGGCGATCATATTCTATCTGCTGTATATTTTGGGCATGATGATCTTCGCTGTCGGGCCAGCGTTGTTGACCGGCAAATGGCAGACCGCACTCATTTGGGGCGCGTTGATGGGCTTCTTTTGTTATATGACTTATGACTTGACCAATTATGCCACGTTGAAAGTGTGGAGCACGAAAGTCACCATCCTCGATATCATTTGGGGGACATTCCTGACAGGCTCGGCCTCTTTGGTGGGCTTTTGGATCACGCAAGCTTTATTGGGCAAGAATGTCTAATCCGCTGGACAAGCCTCGCGGCAATTGTCGTTGGCACTGCGCAGAATTATAAAGCCGTCGAGTTAAAGTGCCGATTTCGGCGCGATAACATTTTCTTTGTTCAACGCGCTTGAGCATTAGAAAATCAACAGTTAAAGCCCAGGAATGATATTTTTAATACGGAGGCTGTTTTGGCAAACAATCACGACCTAGGACCTGCAAAAGAAACCTATGCGGGTTTCATCGCGCTTTTCAAATGGGGCACAATATTGTCGGTGGTTGTCACCGCGATAGTGGTTCTGATAATCGCTAGTCGCGCGGGCTGAATGGTGAAAATCGCTGTCCTGAAGGAAGCCACCCAAGGCGAAGCCCGCGTTTCTGCCTCACCTGAAACCGTCAAGAAATTCATCGCATTAGGTGCGACTATTTCGATTGAGAAGGGTGCGGGCGCAGGGGCATCCATTAGTGATAGCGATTATGAAAATGCGGGCGCTTCAGTCGGCAATCTGGCTGCTGTCCTAAAGGACGCAGACATTGTACTTGGTGTACAAGGACCAGATCCCAAGGCGCTGAAGGGCATGAAATCCGGCGCGTGGTTGGTTGCGGGGCTCGACCCTTTTGGTCAACGTGCACGCGTGGATGCCTACGCTAAGCTAGGCGTAGAAGCGCTGGCGATGGAATTCATGCCGCGGATTACGCGGGCCCAGTCGATGGACATATTGTCGTCGCAGTCGAACCTCTCGGGCTATAAAGCGGTCATTGAGGCGGCTTCGGTCTATGGCCGCGCCTTTCCGATGATGATGACTGCTGCTGGCACGGTGAGCGCGGCCAAGGCGTTTATCATGGGCGTTGGCGTTGCCGGGCTTCAGGCGATTGCCACAGCGCGCCGACTGGGCGCGCAAGTATCGGCAACCGACGTACGTTCGGCGACTAAAGAACAAATTGAATCCTTAGGCGCCAAGGCGATTTTCGTTGAGAATGTTGCTGGCATTGAGGGCGAGGGCGCTGGTGGCTATGCGACCGAAATGTCGGATGAGTATAAGGCGGCGCAAGCCGAACTGGTCTCCGCGCATATCGCCAAGCAAGACATTGTCATTACAACTGCCTTGATCCCGGGCCGCGCAGCACCGCGTCTGGTGTCCGACGCGCAAATCGCAAGCATGAAGCCAGGCTCGGTCATTTTCGATCTTGCCGTTGCGCAGGGCGGCAATGTGGAAGGTTCAAAAGCTGACGAAATCGTCATCAAGCATGGTGTGAAAATTATCGGCTATAGCAACACGCCAGCGCATTTGGCGGCGGATGCATCGGCGCTCTATGCGCGCAACCTGTTCAACTTCCTCTCCGCTTTTTGGGATAAGGAAGCTGGCAAGCCTGTGTTGCCGGATGAAGATGAAATTACCGCAGCAATTCGCCTGACCAAAGATGGCAAGGTCGTGAATGATCGCCTGTTGGCGTAAGGGGGCATAATGGACTTTATTTCAATCTTATCCATCTTCGTGATGGCCTGTTTCGTTGGCTATTATGTCGTTTGGTCAGTCACCCCCGCTTTGCACACGCCCTTGATGGCGGTTACGAACGCGATTTCTTCGGTCATCATCGTCGGCGCGTTGATCGCGGCGGCGGCAGGTGGTTCACCGACCGCGAAATGGCTTGGCCTGATCGCCGTGGCATTGGCCAGCGTTAATATTTTCGGCGGCTTTGCGGTAACGGCGCGCATGCTAGCAATGTACAAGAAAAAGGAGCGTTAAGTTGGAACATACTGCTCCTTCTGCATGGGTCATGCTCGCTTATTTGATTTCGGGCGTATTCTTCATTTTGGCACTGCGCGGATTGTCTTCGCCTGCCACATCACAGAGCGGCAACCGCTTTGGTATGGCTGGTATGTTGATCGCCGTTGTCACGACGTTGGTCACACACGAAGTCGCATCATTGCCTGAAATTCTGGGCGCAATCGCCATTGGTGGCGGCATTGGCTGGGTCACGGCGCGTAAGATCGCCATGACCGACATGCCGCAGCTTGTCGCTGCGTTCCACTCGCTCGTTGGTATGGCCGCAGTGCTTGTTGCCGCTGCCGCGTTTCTTAACCCCGGTGCCTTCGGCATCCTTGGCGAAGATGGCCTTATCAACCCTGTTAGCCGGGTTGAAATGGGCTTAGGTATCGCGATTGGTGCAATCACTTTCTCCGGTTCCGTCATTGCTTTCCTGAAGCTGGCGGGAAAAATGTCGGGTGCGCCAATCCTTTTGCCGCTGCGCCATGTCATCAACTTGGGAACTTTGGCGGCAATCCTTGGTCTCATCGGTTATTTCACCGTGGACCAAAGTCCTTGGATATTCTGGACCGTTACGGCGCTTGCTTTCCTCATCGGTTTTTTGCTCATCATCCCCATCGGCGGTGCGGATATGCCCGTCGTGGTGTCGATGCTAAACAGCTATTCCGGTTGGGCAGCTGCCGCCATGGGCTTTACGTTGCATAACACCGCTATGATTATCACAGGCGCGCTTGTGGGCTCGTCTGGTGCTATCCTTTCCTACATCATGTGCAAGGCCATGAACCGCAGCTTCATCAGCGTTATCGCTGGCGGCTTTGGCGCAGAGGCGGCTGTATCGGGTGGCGAAGCCAAAGAACAGCGTCCATGGAAGCGCGGCTCTGCCGAAGATGCAGCTTATATGATGCAACAGGCCGAAAGCGTCATCATTGTGCCCGGTTACGGCATGGCGGTTGCGCAGGCGCAGCATATATTGCGTGAAATGGCCGATGTTCTGAAGAAACAGGGCGTAAGTGTAAAATATGCCATTCACCCTGTTGCCGGACGTATGCCCGGCCATATGAACGTTTTGTTGGCTGAGGCATCGGTGCCTTATGACGAAGTTTTCGAGCTTGAGGATATTAACAGCGAATTTGCGCAAGCCGATGTCGCCTTCATCATTGGCGCCAACGACGTTGTGAACCCAGCGGCGAAAACCGACAAGACTTCCCCCATTTATGGCATGCCTGTGTTCGACGTGGACAAGGCAAAGACTGTGTTCTTCGTAAAGCGGTCGATGGGCGGCGTTGGCTATGCTGGTGTCGACAATGACGTCTTCTACATGGATCAAACCATGATGCTTCTCGCCGATGCGAAGAAGATGTGCGAAGACATAGTCAAAGCCTTGCAGCACTAAGGATCGGAATGCACGGCACGTCGCTCTAGCGGAAGCTTGGGTGACGTGCGGCTTGCGCAGACAGGCGAATTAGGCGCCAACCTGCGCCCCTTACTGTCGCATGAGCCTTTTCAGTTGATATTGATCGCCATTCCAACCTTCAAAAACCGCATCAATGCCAGGGTGGTTGATTGGCCCTTGCTGATGGTCAGCAAGTAAATTCTGCTGGCTCACATAAGCGATGTAGCTGCTTTCCGCATTTTCGGCGAACAGATGGTAAAATGGCTGCTCTTTTGAAGGTCGTACCGGTTCCGGTATGGACTGGTACCATTCCTCGCTATTGGCAAAAACAGGGTCAATGTCGAACACCACGCCACGAAAATCGAATATGCGATGGCGTACAACGTCCCCTATGGAAAACGCCGTTTTAACAATGTCGGGTGGAGCTATTGGACCATTCATGTCCACAATATGATAGCTTCTTGGGTGCAAATCAACCTTGTGGCTTGGCAAAGCGAAAAACTTCAGTTAATGGCCCCGCTCTGTCATAGAGATGCGCCGTTTTTGCGGCAATGACCAGTCCCTATGAACTGCGGAGAGATGGCTGAGTGGTCGAAAGCACCGCACTCGAAATGCGGCGTGCCGGTGACGGTACCTAGGGTTCGAATCCCTATCTCTCCGCCAACGCATCGAGTTGCGAAACAAACTGTCTCCGCTGGCCTTGGTCCGTGGGCATGGCGTCGTGAAACCCGTTGAATTTCTGTCGTTTTTGGGTGGAATAGCTCTCCACTGCCGCTTAGCCACC
>NZ_JBIICD010000005.1:0-117672 GCF_044239045.1 Sphingorhabdus sp. | reverse complement strand
ACAACGTTGCAGCAAGGCGTCGTGTTTGAACGCCGCTTGTTCCATGGCTTATTTGGCACTGAAGATCAGAAAGAGGGCATGGCCGCGTTTGTTGAGAAGCGCCCCGGGAATTGGACAGGGAAATAAGGTCGGACAGGCACGGTGCGGTAATCGCGTCACTCCTTCGTCATCCTGAAACAAGTTCAGGATGACGAAGGAGTGACCTTCGCTGACTTGATTTTGGGCACGGGCGTTTTGGGTTTGAAGCGGCACAAATCCGCGACGGGGCAGCGCCAGCATTCGGGGGTGCGTGCCTTGCAGATATATCTGCCATGTAAGATCAGCCAATGGTGCGCGCCCACGCGGAACGGCTTTGGCGTGCTTTTCTCCAACGCTTTTTCGACCGCGACCACGGTTTTTCCAGGCGCAATGCCCGTGCGATTGCCCAAGCGGAAGATATGGGTGTCGACGGCGAAGGTTTCTGCGCC
The DNA here is from genome assembly GCF_044239045.1 of Sphingorhabdus sp. Lineage (GTDB taxonomy): Bacteria > Pseudomonadota > Alphaproteobacteria > Sphingomonadales > Sphingomonadaceae > Sphingorhabdus_B. Next base: position 117,205 of record NZ_JBIICD010000005.1, on the reverse strand, counting down.
AAAGGCCGTGTTCATCACCACATTGGCAGTTTTACGGCCCACGCCGGGCAAAGCTTCCAAGGCATCGCGGTCGGCGGGCACTTCGCCTGCGTGATCGCGCACGAGGATTTCCGACAATGCGATGACGTTCTTCGCCTTGTTATTAAACAGGCCAATGGTTTTGATGTGCGCTTTCAGTCCCTCTAGCCCAAGCGCGACCATTTGCGCAGGCGTCTTCACCTCTGCGAACAAAGCCTTTGTCGCCTTGTTTACCCCGACATCAGTTGACTGCGCGGAGCAGGTGACGGCCACAAGCAATTGATAAGCATTGCCATAAGCTAATTCGGTTTCCGGGTCGGGATTGGCCTCCGCCAAGCGCCGGTAAAATTCGAATAAATCGGCTTTCTTCAAAGGCCAAGGACCTCTTGCATATTATACCGACCGGGCTTTTGCTGCTTTAGCCAGACCGCGGCTTTCACCGCGCCGCGCGCGAATATCGTGCGATTTTCGGCGCGATGGACAAGCTCGATACGTTCATTGTCGGATGCAAGGATGACGCTGTGGTCGCCCGCCACGCTGCCGCCGCGTAAAGAGGCAAAGCCGATATCGCCCGCCTTGCGTGCGCCGGTAATCCCGTCGCGGCCCCGTTCGCTATGATCTTTCAAATTGATCGCGCGGCCCTTTGCGGCGGCTTCGCCTAGCAGGAGTGCTGTGCCCGATGGCGCGTCGACCTTGTGCCTGTGGTGCATTTCCAGAATCTCGATGTCCCAATCCGCGCCCAACTGGCGCGCGGCTTGTTCCACCAAGGCGGCAAGCATATTCACGCCCAAGGAGGTGTTGCCAGTCTGCAAAATAGCAATATCGCGCGCGGCATCGTCGATGAGGAAGTGGTGGCGCTCTTCCAACCCGGTCGTGCCAATCACGATGGGCATACCCGCCGCCACGCACGCGTCGAGATTAGCTTCCACCGCATGTGGGCTCGAAAAATCGACGAGCACGTCGGAGGCGGCAATCAATGCGGCGAGATCGCCACCCATGTCCACGCCGCCTGCATGTGTATAGCCGTCTGCGACAATCGCATCGACCAAAGCCTGACCCATGCGGCCTTGGCTGCCAATTATTCCAATTTTCATATCACTTGCCCTGACCTAATGTCTGGGTCTTACTATATTAGGCAACTGAAACAAGTTTTGGGTGACGTTGAAGGAAAGCATGTGGGGCAAGACATCAAAAACATCGTCATCCTAACGGGCGCTGGCGTCAGTGCCGAGAGCGGGATTGATACCTTTCGCAGCGCAGGGGGCCTTTGGGAGCAGCATAAGGTAGAAGATGTGGCTACGCCCGAGGCCTTTGCGCGTGACCCCGACCTTGTATTGCGCTTTTACGATATGCGCCGCGAACATATTCAACAGGTGGAACCAAATGCCGCGCATTATGCGCTCGCGCGGCTGGATGCGGCATGGTCGGGCAATCTGCTGCTGGTGACGCAAAATGTGGATGATTTGCACGAACGGGCAGGGGTGCAGCGCCTGCTGCATATGCATGGCGAGCATTTGAACGCTTGGTGCAATGCCTGCGATGCACGCCACAAGTGGCGCGCAACGTTAATCGACCGGCCAGCCTGTCCGGCATGTGGCGTGGCGGGGCAGTTGCGGCCGGACATCGTCTGGTTTGGGGAAATGCCGTATCGGATGGACGAAATTTACCACGCACTGGATCACGCGGATTTGTTCGTCAGCATTGGTACCTCTGGCGCGGTCTATCCGGCCGCTGGCCTTGTGCGCGAGGCGCGGCAAAAGGGCATACAAACATTGGAACTGAACCTTGAACCGTCGCATGGCGCATCTTGGTTCGAAGAATCGCGGCACGGCCCCGCAACATTAGTGGTGCCGGCGTGGGTGGAAGAAATTTTAGGTAGTTAAGTCGCCGCAGCTCTTGCAAGCAGCGTCTTTCGGCAGGCGGATCGACCGCATCGCCGGGGCCATGCCGTCGAACAAATGCAGCCTGCCCTTTTGGGGCTCTCCAAAACCCGTCAGCGCACGAATGGCCTCCATCGCGGCAAAGGATCCCATCAGTCCGCACATGGCCCCCAGAACACCTTGCGTGGCGCAGTCATCGCACTCATCAGGGTCATGCGCGTCGCCGACAAAGCAGCGATAGCAAGGCGCGTCATCTTGCCATCCGGTAAAGGTGCCAATCTGGCCATGAAACTGGCCAATCGCGGCGCTGACCAACGGCACTTTAGCGGCAAGGCAGAGGTCGTTGACAATCAAGCGCGTGGCGAAATTATCGCAACCGTCGATGACGACATCGACGCCCGTTAGAATGTCCACAGAGGTGGAGCGGTCAATCCGCTGCTTAAGGCCATGGAATGTCACATCAAGGTTCAACTGCGCGACGGCGGCGCCAGCGGCATCGACTTTTGCCGAGCCAATGTCGCTTTCACTATACAGAATTTGCCGTTGGAGGTTGGACAAGGACACAATGTCATCATCAACCACGCTAATCGTCCCGACGCCCGCTGCCGCCAGATATTGAATCGCAGGGCAACCAATGCCGCCCGCCCCAATCAACAGCACATGGCTCGACAGCAATTTGGACTGACCCGCGCCGCCAATATCGCGCAGCACAATATGCCGGGCGTAACGGTCAAGCTGTTGATCCTTGAGCGTCATACGCCAGTGGAACCAAAGCCTCCGGTGCCCCGCTCCGTATCGTCGAGCGCTTCAGCTTCGACCATTATTCCTTGCGTGACCGGTGCCACAACAAGCTGTGCGATCCGGTCGCCTGTGTTGATTACGAAATCTTCGTCACCCAAATTGGCGAGAATGACCTTCACTTCGCCGCGATAATCGCTGTCGATGGTGCCGGGGGTGTTGAGGCAGGTAATACCATGTTTCAGCGCAAGACCAGAGCGCGGACGCACTTGCACTTCATAGCCATCAGGAATGGCAAAGGCGAAGCCAGTTGCAACCGCGTGGCGTTTGCCAGCGCGCAAGGTCAGGCTTTCGGCCGCGCTAATATCCATGCCCGCCGCGCCTGATGTCGCATATGCGGGCATCGGCAGGCCAGCGCCATGATCCAGTCGCTTGACGCGGATATCAACCTTTTGCGAGGGCATCGGCCACCTTCTCCATTAATTTACGGGCAATCACGTCCTTGGCGCTTTCGGGCCAGCTATCCACGCCGTCCTTGGTCACGATATGAAAGGCGTTATTTGCGCCGCCCATTACGTCGCCAGATACGTCATTGGCGACAATCCAATCGCACCCTTTTTTGGTAAGCTTTGCCTGTGCATGCTCGACAATCTTCTCGGTCTCGGCCGCAAAGCCAATCAGCAGCTTTGGACGATGTGCATGCGCAGCTAGGCTGGCTAGGATATCGGGATTTTCCGTTAGGCTCAGCGCAGGAATAGTGCCGCCGTCTTTCTTGATTTTTTGTTCAGGCGCTTGCGCCGCGCGCCAATCAGCGACGGCAGCGACCAAGATGGCGGCGTCTACGGGCAAGGCCTTTTCCACCTCTGCCTGCATTTCGCGCGCAGTTTCCACATCAATGCGCGCAACGCCAGGCGGTGTCGCCAGATGCACGGGACCAGCAATGAGCGTGACCTCAGCGCCAAGATCTGCGGCTGCGGCGGCGATGGCAAAGCCCTGACGCCCTGAAGAACGGTTGGCGATGTAGCGCACAGGGTCAATCGCCTCATGCGTTGGACCAGCGGTTACAAGGATGCGTTGGCCAGACAAGGGACGGTTTTGCTGCGCCGTGAGCGCCGCACCACTTGGGACCGTAGTTGGAGAACGGCCCGATGCCAGCGTTACATCGAAATCATGCCCCAGCATCGCGCAAATCTGCTCGGCAATGGCGGGTGGCTCCGGCAAGCGTCCGGGGCCAAATTCGCCGCACGCCATCGCGCCTTCATCAGGATCCATGATGTGGACGCCATCGTTGCGCAATTGCGCCAAATTTCTCTGGGTTGCTGGATGGTCCCACATGCGGACATTCATCGCCGGAACGGCAAGCACTGGCTTGTCTGTCGCCAGCAAAATGGTGGTAGCAAGGTCGTCGGATATGCCCGCCGCCATTTTTGCCAATATGTTGGCGGTGGCGGGGCAGATGACGACCAAGTCGGCCTGTCGGCTCAACTGGATATGCCCAATCTCGCTCTCTTCCTTCAGGTCGAACATATGACCATATACTTGGTCTTCGGTCATGACTGACATGGACAAGGGCGTGACAAACTCCGTCGCGCTTTGCGTCATGACCGCGCGCACGGATAGCCCCTGCCGCTTAAGCAAGCGGACAAGCTCAAGCGACTTATAGGCCGCGATGCCGCCAGTGACGATTAACAGAATGCGTTTGGTAGACATTAGCTTAACCCCATCGCCCACATGCCAGTTGCGCCCAAGGCACCCGCCAATGCCGCGACGAATAAATAGCGCCCAGTATTACGCGCGCCCTTACGTTCCCAAATAAGTTGGACGGTCGGTAAGGGGGGCGGTTCGGGCGCGCCGCCTTTACGGGGGAGTTGTTCATCCAAACGGCGGATAAGGTCGGGGATCATTTTTAGCGTATCGGCTTGCTTGCGCAATCCGTCGGCGAGCATGGCTTCTGGCCCCAACTCGCCACGTATCCATTCGCCCACATAAGGCGCGGCGACGTTCCACATGTTGATGCTTGGGTTTAATGAGGTCGCAATGCCCTCAACCATCACCATCGTTTTTTGCAGCAACAACAAATGCGGCTGTGTCTGCATATCGAAATCGCGGGTGATCGCGAAAAGGCTGTCGAGCATTTGCCCGACCGATAATTCGCTGACGGGCTTGCCGCGCGTCGGCTCACCCACAGCACGCAGCGCCGTCGCGAATTCGTCGACATTGTGATAGCTGGGCACATATTGCGCCTCGAAATGGATTTCGGCGACGCGCTTATAGTTGCCGGTGGTCAGGCCGTAGAGAATTTCCGCCAGCCAGAAGCGTGCTTGGCGGTTGATCCGGCCCATGATGCCAAAATCGATGGCGACAATCGTGCCGTCGGCGCGGACGAACAAATTGCCCTGATGCATGTCAGCGTGGAAAAAGCCTTCCGAAATCGCTTGCCGCAAAAATGTCAGGACAAGTTTTTCTGCCAATTTATTGAGGTCGTGGCCAGCCGCCTTGAGCGCATCGATATCGGAAATCTTGACGCCGTCGATCCATTCTAGCGTCAGCACGCGACCCGATGTTCGGTCCCAATCGATGGTTGGAATATTATAACCTTCGACGGCGACCATTGCGTCCTTCAGTTCGGACGCGCTTGCCGCCTCGCGCCGCAAATCGAGCTCGCGCAAGGTCCAGCGTTTCAAATTGGCGATAACCAGTTGCGGCCGCAAGCGTGCCGCTTCGCCGCCAAGCGCCTCCAAATGCGCGGCTGCCCATTCATAGGTTTCAATGTCGCGGGCGAACTGTTCGCGAATACCGGGGCGAAGCACCTTGATCGCAACGTCCTTGCCCTCGTTCGTCCGGGCACGGTGTACCTGCGCAATGGACGCCGCGCCAACGGGCACAGGGTCGATATATTCAAACAATGCTGCCGCTGGCTTATTCAGACTGTTGTCGATCTGCGCATAGACTTGGTCAAAGGGCGCAGGCGGTAACTGGTCTTGCAGCATGAGCAGATTACGCGCTGCCTCTTCGCCAATAATGTCCGGCCGTGTCGCCAGCGTTTGCCCGAGTTTAATGGCGGCGGGACCAATCGCGCGAAATGCGCCGGCATAATCCGGCACCTTTGGTTGGATCGTCCCAAAGCGCGCGATGCGGCATAGGCGCTTGACTTGCGCCGGGGTATTACGATCTGCCTCAATAGCGCGAAGGGCCCCATGGCGCGCTAATATGCGGCCCCATTTGAGCAAACGAATGATGTGGGTAACAGGACGAGTCATGAGGTGGGGGGTTAAACCTTCCAGCCGCTGTGGATTGCGACCAGACCGCCCAATATGGGTTCGACCTTTGTTTGCACAAAGCCAGCCTCACCAATCATGCGTTTGAAATTTTGCATATCGGGGAACCGACGGATGGATTCGACCAGATAACGGTAGCTGTCTTCGTCGCCTGCAATAGCTTTACCCAGCTTTGGCACCAATTTGTCCGAGTAAATGTCATATATTTGCGCAAGACCAGGCCATTCGACTGTGGAAAATTCCAGGCAGAAAAAACGCCCACCATAACGCAGCACACGATGCGCCTCACGCAAGGCCTTAGGAATGTCTGTGACGTTGCGGATGCCAAAGGCGATTGTGTAGGCATCAAAATGCGCATCGGGAAAGGTCAGTGTCTCGGCATTTTGTGGAGACCAGATGAGGCTGTCGATACCGCGCTCCATGGCGCGCTCCATCCCGACATCCAACATGTCTTCGTTAATGTCGGAGACCGTGACCTGCGCGCCTGATTTTTCCATGCGGAACGCAATGTCGCCCGTGCCACCAGCCATGTCGAGAATATCTTCGCCCGCGCGCGGCTTTACGCGGCGCACAAAGCTGTCTTTCCATAAACGGTGCAGGCCGCCCGACATCGCATCGTTCATGATGTCATATTTGCGCGCGACGTTGGAAAAGACGTCGCCAACGCGCTGCGTCTTTTCTGCGGGGCTAACTTCCTCATAGCCAAAAGATACGGTGTCCTTCATCCTGCTGCCTCTAGCCGATTGTTGCGCCAGCCGCAAAGACTGTTAGGTGGGCCTGTCCCTTAGGTGCAAAATCATATGCCCGAATTACCCGAAGTCGAAACCACTGTCTCCGGCCTGCGGTCGGTTCTTGAAGGCGAGCTTATTGTGCGCGCTGAACCGCGCCGTGCGGACCTGCGCTGGCCGATTCCGCCGGATTTGCGCCAGCGGCTGACGGGTGCACTCATCGAAACGCTTGGGCGGCGGGCGAAATATGGATTGATCTACACCGACCGGCAAGACGTCATGATATTTCATTTAGGGATGTCCGGCCGCTGGCGCGTTGACCCTTTGGAGATTGAAAAGCACGACCATTTCATTCTGGAAACCGCAAGTGGACGCGTTGTTGCACTGAACGATCACCGTCGTTTCGGGTCGCTGGATATTATCGATTCGCAACAGATTGACGATTATCGATTCTTTGCCAAAATGGGTCCAGAGCCGCTGTCGGATGCGTTTGATGCGTCTGTTCTGCAAAAGGCACTGCACGGCCGTAAAGCGCCGATCAAGGCTATGCTGCTCAATCAGAATGTCGTGGCGGGCTTGGGGAATATCTATGTATGCGAGGCGCTGCACATGGCAGGCATTGATCCAGTGGCTGCCGCCGCAAGCATCAGCAAAGCGCGGCTGACCCGATTGGTCATCGCAATCAAAGAGGTGCTCACTGCCGCGATAGCCGCGGGCGGATCTACTTTGCGTGATTTTGCCGCACCCGATGGGGAACTTGGCTATTTTGCCAAAGACTGGCGTGTCTATGGCCGCGAGGGCGAAGCTTGCGTCTGCGGCATCGATATATTGCGGCGTGTTGATTCGGGACGTTCAACCTTCTACTGCCCGAAATGCCAGCGATGAGGCGGCATTATGCGGTTGACGAATCTGTTAGGCAGGGTTAAGGGCCGCTCCTTCAACAGGCGTACCGCATGGGCACGCCTCTTCAGATATTGAAATTCGAGGACAAAAATGGCCAATACGCCGCAAGCAAAAAAGCGTATCCGTCGCAACGCGCGTCGCACTGAAGTGAATGGCGCACGCGTCAGCCGCATCCGTACTTTCATCAAGAAGGTCGAATCGGCGATTGAACTTGGCGACAAGTCGGCGGCTTCCGCTGCACTAGCCGCAGCGCAGCCTGAACTGGCGCGTGGCGTATCCAAGGGCGTCCTTCACAAGAACACAGCTTCGCGCAAATTTGGTCGCCTCACAAAGGCGGTCGGCGGTCTCGCTTAAGCGATATTGATAACGCCGGACCTTCCGGTTTTAAACATTCAAAACCCGCCGCAAACACGGCGGGTTTTTCTTTTTCAATTGTCACAAATGTGAAGTGCAAGGATTTCCCGCGATTCGGGGTGCCTTCAATCCAATTCTTGATAAAAAACACATAATATCATATACTTATTAAATAGATAACGCATTTGCTTGGGTCCCGGCGAGTCAATGCCATTTATTTCATTTTTTTTGCAGCGCTGCTCTTGATAGACTCGTTTTTTGCTGTCTAAGAAATGCATTCCAGCAACGCATGACGACAGTCGGGCAATGCCTCACATGGAGAATGAATAGGTATCGTGGCTGCATTTGGTAACAAATGCATGGCCAGCCTCCGTTCGTCCCGTGTTCGGTAGATAGCGCGCGGTTTTGTAGTACTGGTTGGGGTGGAAAATGGGGGCAGGCACGTTGGCCGAAGTCAATTCAGTATCGCACAGCAAAATCGGTCTATCAGGCAGTGGACATGATGCGTCTACATCGCATGCCCGATTTGACGCTGATTGGCATAATATCTCCTCCGGCTTGCGTCGCGATTTGGGTGCGCAGGTTTATGGCCAATGGATTCGTTCCATCAGCCTTGGTGACTATTGCGACCTGACTGGCACGCTTGAGCTTTTGTTGCCCTCTGACTTTTCGGCAAGCTGGGTCTCCGATCATTACGCCGACCGCTTGCGCTTGGCATGGTCAAGCACCAATAGCAGCGTCAAGCAGTTAAAAATTCGCACACGCCCCGGTGCCCCACGTGTGGAATTGCTCCGCGCGTCCACCAATGCAGAACGCGCGGTTGCGCAAGAAGCCAGCGAGGCACAAGCCACGCGGTCGGCGCTTGACCCGCGGATGACATTCGCAAATTTCGTGAAGGGCCAAACCAACGTGTTGGCGCTGAGCGCTGCAGAGCGCGTTGCGTCTAAAGACAAGCCTTTGTTCAACCCGCTCTATCTGCAAGCCGCCACGGGCCAAGGCAAAACGCACCTGATGCATGCCATCGGCCATGCTTATGCCGAGGTAAATCCCGACGCCCAGATTTTGTACATGTCCGCCGAAAAATTCATGATGGAATTTGTAACCGCGATGCGGCGCAAGGAAGTCATGGAGTTCAAGGCACGGTTGCGTGCCGTTGACGTGCTGCTGATCGACGATATCCAGTTCATCATTGGCAAGGTGTCGACGCAGGAAGAGTTTCTGCACACCATCGATGCCATCATTGGCGCAGGCAAACGCTTAGTGGTTTCCGCTGACCGCGCACCGCAAGCGCTGGACGGTGTGGACCAGCGCATATTGTCGCGTCTGTCGATGGGTCTTGTTGCCGACATTCAGCCCGCCGATCTGGAATTGCGCCGTTTGATTCTAGAACAGCGCCTCGCCAACATGCCAGAGGCGCAAGTGGGTGAAGATGTGGTCGAGTTTTTGGCCCGCACGATCAGCCGCAATGTCCGCGAACTGGAAGGTGGCTTGAACAAGCTACTCGCTTATGCCCAATTAACAGGCAAGCCTGTGACGCGGACATTGGCTGAAGAGCAGCTCAAGGATATACTGAGTGCGTGCCGTCGCCGCATCACCATCGATGAAATTCAGCGCGCCGTGTGCGAATATTATCGCATCGACCGTAGCGAAATGTCCTCGAAGCGCCGCGCGCGTGCCGTTGTGCGCCCACGCCAAGTGGCCATGTACCTTGCCAAGGTGATGACGCCGCGCAGCTACCCTGAAATTGGACGCAAGTTCGGTGGACGTGATCACAGCACCGTGATCCACGCCGTACGCTTGGTTGAGGGACTGCGGCAGCAGGACAGCGACATGGACAATGATGTCCGCGCGTTGCTCCGTCAGCTCGAAGCCTAAATTTCCACCCCTTTTCAACAGGCTTTCCAGAGCTTATCTCCATGACGTGAGTCGGAGGGATGATTATGCGTCAGGTTTGCGCTTCGTGCGGAGCGACTTCGGCCAATGGAGCGGCCTTCTGCGCCAGTTGTGGGTGCGCGCTTAAGCCGAAAATTGCCCCAAAATCGCCAAAGGCGACTGCGAGTCGCCAATGGTCGATGCCATTTTCTGCGGTTGCCATCTTGCTGGCGGTTGCCGCATTATATTTCTGGCTCTTCATTGCCGACGATTTGAAGCGTGGTTCAGACATGCCCGCAACCGAAGCGGGAGAGGCTTCCAACCCCGAAGCACAGATATTTTTCGCCATGACTGACGCGAACTTGCGCGATAAGCCGACGATAAGTGGCAGTGCCATATTGGGCAAATTGCCCCATGGCTCGCAAGTGACTGGAATAATTCAGCCGGGTTCAGGTGTCGATGGCGGGTGGCTTGAGCTAAGTGATGGCAATGGCTTCGTCGCCTTGGTCAATTTGTCGCAAATTCAGCCGCCGGTGCTGGTAAAGTCGCTCAATGATCAACCGTGGGTTGCAGATGGATTTATCGATGTCTGGGCTACGACCTTGTCAGATAGCACTTTGCTTGATCGCCTGCGTGAGGGCGCACAGGTTACGCTGGTAGGAACCACGGCAGATAATTTCATTGAGGTGAAGCTTGCGGATGGTCGCTATGGATATCTTGCTGACGCGCCGTCTATCTTGGCGCGCATCGGGGGCAAGGCAATTGCCATTGGTTTCAATCCTCAGACCTGTGCATTTTCCGGCGAAATAGGTGCCGAATTTGCCAAGATCGGCGGGCAGCTACGGGCGCAATGGCAGGCATTGGAGGCAAAGGAATTTGCCAGTGAATCTGCCCGTCAAAAGGCCTATGCGGCGGTGGAAGGCAAAAGCAAATATCTCCGGCTACGCCGATCGTTCGAAGGATTGTCGGTGACTGGCCTTGCCCAACATTATGAATCGCAATCTTTATATTTCGATGATGCGCCAGCGAAGGTGATTGAAGTATTCCGCGCGCAAGGCTTTGCCATCGGACGTGATGGATTGTTCAAGGGGACGGATCTTTACGCAGGTATCGCCGCCACACGGGGTGAAGGCGCGGCTTATGGAAAAACCGAACTCGGCTGCGGCGTATAAACGCCACAGCCTGAGTTGGGTTTAGCGCTTTTCCTCGGGCGCGACGGAAATCCGTACTGTCTCACCGCCATTGCCGGGGAAGCCTGTGAACATGGCTTCAACCAGATTCGGCACCAGATGGGGAAGTTTGTTCGAACGCGACTTGGCTTCTGCCTTGCCTTCGAACAGGCGTTTTCCGTCGCCATTGCGGTCAATTTTTAGATCCAGATTGGCAGTATACACCGTGAAGCTATCAACATCATATGGCCGGTTGAAGCCGCTGTAGAGGAACGGGTCATAATAACCGACGACATAGCGTGCGCCGGACCGTGTGCGGACGACATAGGGACGATAGACGCTACCAAAACCCCAATAAGGATCATAAAATGGGTCACGCCTAACGATGTTACGTTCCTTGCCTGCATCGACAGCATAATCGAGCGATACGGTCATGTCGGCAGTTCCGCCCGATACCGGCACATAACCGATTTCCTGAAGCTCATTGGCGACCAATGCGGCATATTGGCCAAATTCGATGCCACCTGCATTGGCGGGATTAGCCGCGCGGATCGCAAAGGTCTGACCCTGCGGCGCAGGCAGTTCCTGAAAGCGCGAAACGTCGGCGTTAAAGGGTGTTGCGCATGCACCCAAAGCTAGCAGCGCCAACGGAGCGAGAAAAGTTGCGACCTTTTTCATCCATGCATTCCCTTCAAAAGCGGCCAGGCGCCGACTTGTAACTAACCCGCAAAAATTAGAATAGTTTCGCTGAACTGCGGTTGAACAACGAAATAACTTTAATCAACGCAGCAAGCCAAGTGCAGCATAAGCTGCCTTTAATGTAGGTGCGCTCAATTCGCGCGCTTTCGCTGCGCCCTTGGCCAAGGCCGCGTCAATCTGTTCATGGTCGTCTTTGAGCGCACTAAAGCGTGCCGAAATGGGGCGCAGATGTTCGACCACAATCTCTGCCAGCGCAGGCTTGAATGATCCAAAGCCCTGACCGCCAAAACGTGTCAGCGTATCTTCCACTGTCTCGTTTGCAAAGGCTGCGTAGATGCCAACCAGATTCTTGGCTTCTGGACGACCTTCAAGACCATCTGCCTCCGAGGGTAGGGGCTCTGGGTCGGTTTTCGCCTTCTTAATTTTGCTCAGAATCGTGTCGGCATCATCGATCAAGTTGATGCGGCTCATATCGCTTGGCTCTGATTTGGACATTTTGGCGCTACCGTCGCGCAAGCTCATGATGCGCGCGGTGGCCTTGGGAATGATAGGGTCGGGCAAGGTAAAAATCTCCGTGCCCTTGCCAAAATCGGTGTTGAATTTTTGCGCGATGTCGCGGGCTAGTTCCAAATGCTGCTTCTGGTCTTCGCCCACAGGAACATGCGTCGCCTGATACAGTAGAACGTCGGCGGCTTGCAAAACGGGGTAGGTAAACAACGCAATGCTCGCGCCTTCACGATTCTTGCCCGACTTATCCTTGAACTGGGTCATCCGGTTCAACCACCCCATGCGGGCCGTGCCCGTCAGCAGCCATTGCAGCTCCGCATGGGCAGGGACCTGCGCCTGATTGAACAGGATTGCCTTATTGGTATCCAGCCCGCAGGCGAGCAACGCGGCCGCCATCTCGCGGGTGTTTGCGGTCAACTCCTCGGGCACATGCGGCATCGAAATGGCGTGCAAATCTGCAAGGAAATACAGGCATTCCATTTCATCCTGCATCTTTACCCAGTTGCGGATCGCGCCCAGATAATTACCGAGGTGAAGGTTGCCAGTTGGCTGAATACCGGAAACGACGCGCATAGATATTACTCGCTTACAGGAGCCGCGGGCGTCGTTGCACGCCTGCGGAAAAGGGATTTAAGTTCGCTGATCCGGTAGGCCCCAAACAGCAATATGGCCAGCGCATAGACCGCGCCGCCAGCGGTTACCAAACTAACCAGAACGGCAACGCGCCGCCACAGACCGGTGCCAAGTTGGCCTTCGATAAGTGCATTTCCGAAATAGAGCGCGACACCCATAATGACCGCCGCCATAATGATGCGCCATGCCTTTTGCTTCAAGCGCGCATCAACGGCGATATGGCCCCGTTTGCGTAAAGTGAACCACAGCAACGCGACATTGACCCAGGCGGCAATGGCCGTCGCCACGCCGACGCCAATATGCGCTAAGGGCCAGATGAGGATAAGGTTGCCGACAAGGTTGACCAGCATGGACCATAAGGCCAAGCGCAAAGGCGTTTTGGTGTCGCTACGCGCGTAAAAGCCGGGTGTCAGCACCTTGATGAGCACATAAGCCGGAACGCCTGCCGAAAATGCCATTAGCACCGCCGCCGTTCCTTGCGTGTCGGCCGCGGTAAAGGCGCCATGTTCGAATATGCCATGGACAATCGGGATTGCCGACACAATCAACGCGACCGTCGCGGGCATCGCAAAGAATAAGGCCAGTTCGACGGCTCGGTTTTGTGTATCGGATGCCGCTTTGCTATCGGCGCCTGCAATCTGCCTAGATAGGGCCGGCAAAATAGCGGTGCCGATGGCGATACCAATCAGCCCCAATGGCAATTGGTTCAGGCGGTCCGCATAATAGAGCCACGACACCGAGCCTTCGGGCAGGAACCGTGCCGCAAGCGAGGTGGAAATCAAGAGATTGAACTGGATCGCGCCTTGGCCAATTGCGGCGGGTGCAATCAGGGCGAGCATCAGCTTCACGTCCGGCGTGAGGCGCGGCAGACTAAGCTTCAGGTTAACTCCAGCGCGGTGACAGGCCCATATGAGCCAAAGCAATTGCAGTGCGCCCGATACCGTTACCGCGACCGCTTGCGTGACCGCCGTTTCAACTTCAGTATCGCCGCGGAAGAATATCAGCGCGATAATCATGGAGATGTTCAGCAAAATCGGCGCGGCGGCATTGACCCAGAATCGGTTCAGCGAATTCAATATCCCGCCAAGCAATGATACGAGCGAGATCAGCGCCAGATACGGGAAAGTGATAATCGTTAAATGCCGTGCCAGCGCGAACTTCTCTGGCCCGCCATCGGGAAAGCCGCCCGTCATGGCCCAGACAATAGGGCCAGCGGCCAGCATCATGAGGGCCGTGAAGAGCACCAGAAACGGGAACAGCACCGATAGCACTTGGCTTGCAAAATTGCGCGCGGCAATCAGGCCCTGGTCCGCCTTCGCGCGTTCGGCCTCGGTCATTTTCTTGTTAAATAACGGCACGAATACCGCGGCAAATGCACCTTCGGCAAAAAGTGCCCGGAACAGATTGGGTAAGCGCCACGCGATCAGAAAGGCATCAGACGCGAGACCCGCGCCGACAAAGCGTGCCATCAACATGTCGCGCACGAGGCCCAAGACGCGGCTGACCAAAGTCAGCCCGCCGATGGTGATGCTGTTTCGAACCAGGCTCATCTGTTCACCTGGTGCCGTCGGCTTCAGGCTTCGCCGGCAGGCTGCGTCTCTGCCATTTGCTGTGCTTGGGCAAGCTGCTGGATGTAGAGCGCGTTGAAATCAATGGGTTCAAGCACCAGCGGCGGATAGCCGGCATCGCGCACTGCATCTGCAACGACTCGGCGCGCGAACGGGAACATCAAGCGTGGGGCTTCACCGAATAAGAACGGATGGGCTTGCTCTTCGCTGACATTACGCAGGCCAAACAAGGTACCATAATCCAGCTCAACGGAGAACTGCACGCCATTGTCTGTCTCTGCCTTAACGGCAAGCCGTAAGGCGACTTCATGCACTTCATCGGTAATGGCGTTGGCTTGGATATTTACCTGCACATCAATTTGCGGCGCGCCATCCCAGTTGAAGCTGTGCGGGGCGTTGGGATTTTCAACCGACAAATCCTTGATATACTGGTTCAGCATGCCGACCGCGGGCGCAGTGTCTTCGCCATTAGCTTTTACTTTGTCGGAAACGATGGTGCCTGTTTCGTCGGCCATGATGTGTCGTGCTTTCTTGTTGGTTGTCGCAGCCGTAATAAACGACCGTTGATGGCCGTCGCGCCTAGCAGGCGTGGCATCAAAGGGCAATGATACTTGCGTTTGCGGCAAAGCGCAATTTTCTTTGGGCAAAGCCCTTTGAAACCCGTATCATTCATTCCTATATGCTTTTATGAGGGAGCTTCGCGATAAGATTTCGCTTAGAAACCACATTGAGCTTTTGCCGGATGGAGGCGTTGTGACGTTTACTATTGTATTGCTTGCGCTAGTCGCCGCTTTCTTGGGCCTTCGCCTTTACGCAGTGCTCGGCAAACGTACCGGCCATGAACAAGAGCCCGTTGCGCGCCGCCCTGTTGAAGCGAATACATCGCCATTGTTGCGGCAGCCATCTGCCAGCGGTGACGCGGCCTCTGCGGCGCCTGGAGCTGAGCTTTCAAACGTCGAAACGGCCGCGCAAAGTGGCATTAAGGCGATTTCTAACGCCGACCGCAATTTTGACCCAGCTTCATTTGTAGAAGGTTCAAAAACCGCTTATAAAATGGTTCTTGAGGCGTATTGGAAGGGCGATAAGGAAGCGCTTCGTTTCCTGTGCGATGATGACGTCTTCGCAAGCTTCGCCGAGGCCATTGATGGCCGGGCAGAGCGTGGTGAGACCCTCGAGAACCGTTTGGTTCGCATTGATGAAATTCGTATTGTCGACGCAAGCTACGATCACCCCATGGCCCGCATCTCGGTGCGTTTTGACGCCGACATCGCCGCAATGGTCAAGGATGCCGATGGAAATATCATTGGCGGGTCGATGACTGATGCGGTTGAAACGCATGATATCTGGACCTTCATGCGCGATGTGAAATCGGACAGCCGTAACTGGAAGCTTGACGAAACCGACTCGGTCTGATTCACCTGGGCGATGAAACGCGCCCTTTTCGCTCTCGGTATATCCGCCCTCACTTTGTCCGCTTGTGCAAGCGGAGTAGCACCACCAGCTGGCCCCGCAAGTTTGTCGGGGGCAACGGTCCCTGCATCGTCCGTCGCGGACAATGCGGCGGCGCCTGTGCCGACGCGCGATGTTACAACAGCGGCGGGGCTCGGCGTAACACGCGGCCCGCAAATAGCTACTTTGCAAGTTGATGCGGGCAAGACAGCACGTGCGATGGAGAGTTTCCGGACAAGTTGCCCCGGCCTTGTCCGCCGCACCGACAATAGCGGCCTCACCCAAGGCAGCGACTGGGTCGCAGCCTGCGACGCCGTCAAAACATGGAGCGGTGATGCCCGCACGTTTTTCGCCACACATATGGATGCGGTGCAGGTAGGCACAGGCAAGGCTTTTGCCACGGGCTATTTTGAACCCGAAATCGACGGTTGCCGCACGCCGCAAGCGGGATGCGATGTGCCTGTATATAAACGCCCGCCAGACCTGATTGATGTCGATCTTGGCCAGTTTTCCGATGAATTGAAGGGTCGAACCATAAGGGGCAAGGTCAGTGGCGCAAAGTTTGTGCAATATGATGACCGGGCCGCGATTGAAAACGGGTCATTATCGAGGCGCGGCCTTGAAATCGCTTATGCCGCCGATGCTGTGGAATTTTTCTTCCTGCAGATTCAGGGGTCGGGTCGGTTGAAACTGCCCGACGGCACTGTGATGCGCATTGGTTATGACAGCCAGAATGGCCGTGGATATACCGGCATCGGCCGGTTGATGCGGGATCGCGGGCTGATTACCGATGCGTCGATGCAGGGTATCGTTGCCTTTTTGCGTGCCAACCCAGAAGAAGGCCGCAAGATCATGCAGGAAAATAAAAGCTATATTTTCTTCCGCGAACTGACCGGCGCTGGTCCCTTGGGCGCGATGGGTTACCCTGTTGTCGGAGAGGCAAGCATTGCCGTGGACGTGAAATTCATACCGCTGGGCGCGCCTGTATGGCTGTCGATGGACCGCGTAGAACCCAATGGCATTTGGATTGCGCAGGATACGGGCGGCGCCATCAAGGGGCCAAACCGCATCGATACCTTCTGGGGCGCTGGCGAACGCGCACGTGCAATTGCGGGCGGCATGGCGGCGCGTGGCGCGGCGCTCATTTTCTTGCCCAAGGCTGCGGTTGCGCGGTTAGGTTTGTAATACGGCCATGGCGCGGCCTCTCGACAGCACGGAAAAGTCGCTTTGGGGCAGGGTCATTGCGACCGTAAAACCAATGCATGGCAGCAAGTCAAAGCCAGTGCCAGTTACGACTCCAGAGGCGGATAAGGCAGTGCTAGCGAAGTTTCTCAGCGCCAAGCCGAAACCTGTGCCCGCCGATGTAAAACCAAAAAATACGTCCGTGCAAAGCAAGGTTGCGCCGTTACCGCACAATCTGGATGGGCATTGGGACAAAAGGATCATGCGGGGCAGCATCATTCCGGATGTCAGCATCGATTTACACGACGCATCCTTGTCACTGGCATATAACCGGCTCGACGGCGCGCTGGAGCAGGCGATTGCGCAGCGGATGAAAGTGTTATTGCTCGTGACCGGCAAGCCCCGCGCGCATGATCGGGCCAGTGGTGAGGGTAGGGGCGCTATTGCCGCCGTTGTCCGCGATTGGTTGGCGGCATCGCGGCATGCGCGGCATATCTCGGCCGTGCGTAACGCCCATCCACGCCACGGCGGTGCAGGCGCGCTTTACATTATGTTGAAAAGCTAGACCTAAGCCGCCAGCATTTTAAGCGCAACCCGCCGGTAAATCTCCGTGAGCGCCGACAGGTCAGCAATTGCGACAGCCTCATCCAGTTTATGCATTGTTGCATTGCACAGGCCAAATTCGACCACAGGGCATATTTTGGTCAGGAATCGCGCATCAGAAGTGCCACCTGTTGTCGATGCTTCGGGTGCGATGCCAACGACTTGCTCTACCGCCTCTGATATAGCCGCTGAGAACGCGCCAGGAGGCGTCAGGAAAGCCTCTCCGGAGATCATGGCGGTCAGAGTACCCCCATGGCGCTCTATAAGCTCACGGAGCCTTAAAACAAGCGCATCGCCATTTTGCAAATCATTGAACCGGATCGACAATCGCGCTTCGGCTTTGGCGGGAATGACATTGGTTGCCGTATTGCCGACATGCAGGTCGGTAACCTCGATATTACTCGCTTGGAACCAATCGTTGCCTGCATCGAGCGTGATCGATTCGATCTCGGCCAGAATCGCGATGAGCTTTGGAATCGGATTGTCCGCCAGATGCGGGTAAGCGACATGGCCTTGGGTTCCCGCGACCGAAATCCACATGTTAACCGATCCGCGACGCCCGATTTTCATCATGTCGCCCAAGCGGTTCACGCTGGTGGGTTCACCGACGAGGCAATAATCAGGGATGCTACCGCGTGCCTTGATATGCGTGATCAACGCCCGTGTGCCGTGGATGGCTGGCCCTTCTTCGTCGCCAGTGATGATGAGGCTGATTGTGCCCGCATCCTTGGGGATTTCATGCAGCGCTGCGACAAAGGCGGCGATGCTGCCCTTCATATCAACCGCGCCGCGTCCATGCAGCAAATCGCCCTTAATCTCTGGCACAAACGGGTCGCTAGCCCAGCCATTTCCGGGCGGCACAACATCGACATGACCGGCAAAGGCGAAGTGCCCACCGCTTGTGCCTTGCCGGATTGCGAACAGATTTTCGACAGGCGCGCCATGGGCGAGGTTGTCGTCGTCTTCGCCCGAAATGAAGCGTTCGACGGTAAAGCCAAGCGGCACGAGCATATCTTCAAGCGCGTCAAATACCGCACCGCTGGCGGGGGTAACGCTTTCGCAAGCGATCAATCGTTGGGCATAAGCCAGTGCAAGGGCGTCCGTCATTAAGTGGCAGCGTTACGGATTAATGCCCGCCAAAACAAGTCAGACATCGGCGTTAGAGCAAGCCCTTCGCGTTACGGCCTTACTGCAGAACGCGGGCGAGCGCATCTGACCAGCCAGCCAAGCGCGCCGTGCGGGCGTTGTCGTCGAGCATCGGCGCAAAACGCGTGACCCCGCCCCGCATAGTGGCCGCATCCTCCAAGCTGGGGAATAGCCCGCAACCCACCGCCGCAAGCATCGCTGCGCCAAGCGCGGTTGTTTCGACAAAGGCCGGACGTTCGACATCAATTGCCAACATGTCCGCAAGATCCTGCGCCATCCAGTCATTCGCGACCATGCCGCCATCGATACGCAATTCGGCCCAATCTGCGCCATCGGCGGCAAAGGCAGTTTTGAGGTCATAGGTTTGATGCGCCATCGCCTCCAGCGCGGCGCGGGCGACATGCGCCTTTGTCGCGGCGAAGCTCAACCCGCTAATGGTGGCACGGGCATCGGGTCGCCAATGCGGCGCGCCAAGGCCCGAAAGCGCAGGCACCAGATAGACGCCGCCATTGTCTGGTACGCTGCGCGCGAGCGGCTCAGTCTCGGCGGCATGGGATATCAGACCCAAATCATCACGCAGCCATTGGACGAGGCTACCGGCGACAAATACCGAACCTTCAAGTGCATAATGGCGCTCACCATTCAACTGGTACAATATCGTCGAAAGCAAGCGGTGACGCGACTGGCGCAATGTCGTGCCGGTTTGCGTGAGCACAAACGCGCCGGTGCCAAAAGTCGCCTTGGTCTGCCCAACGGCAAAGCAACCTTGCCCGATGGTTGCGGCTTGTTGGTCGCCCGCCATGCCTGAAATGCGGATCGCACCGCCGAAATGTTCGGGCAAGGTCGTGCCAAGATCGCCTGCGCAATCGGTAATTTCTGGTAATATGTCGCGTGGGACGCCAAACAGGTCCATCAACCCGTCATCCCATCCGCCGCTGCCAATCGCCATGAGCGCGGTGCGCGCAGCATTGCTGGCGTCGCTGATATGGCTTCCGCCCGTCAGCCGATAGACAAGGTAGCTTTCGACCGTGCCCACCGCCAGATGTGTGCCCGCGTCCTTCAACTGCGGCCAATTCTCCAACGCCCAACCGATTTTCGATCCCGAGAAATACGGATCAAGCAACAACCCGGTTTTCGCCTGCAGTACGGGCTCTTCGCCTTTGGCCTTCATCGCCGCGCAAATGTCTGCCGTCCGGCGGTCTTGCCATACAATAGCAGGGGCAAGCGGTTTGCCCGTTCTTTTGTCCCAGAATACCACGGTCTCGCGCTGATTAGTGATGCCAATGCTCGCGATCCGGTCAGCGCCGCCTGCCTTGGTTACCATCGCCTGCGCACAAGCGAGCGTGAGGTTCCAGATTTCTTCGGCATCATGTTCGACAAGGCCGGGTTGCGGATAATGCTGGGTAAGCGGGCGCTGGCAACTGTCCACCGCGGTGCCGTCTGCCGCAAATAGAACGGCGCGCGTTGATGTCGTGCCTTCGTCAATGACCAATATATATTCGCTCATGCCACTGCCGCGCGTAATGCGCGCTCCTCCCTTGAAAATACAAACATCGCGCGGTTGCCGAAAACCAGACGGATGACCGCCAGCGCCATCAGCACCGAACTAACCAGCAGAAATACCATCACGTCAATATACTGCAGCTATGGCAGGTCAAAATGCTGAAAAAATGTTTCGCGCGCATATAGCGTGTTCGGACGGTACAATAGAAAATTATGCACGCCGCCCGCGCATCAACATTATAAATCAGCAGCCCTGCGATTGGTTTACATCGTCCTTGCTGCACCCCATATCGGTTCTCAGAAAAGGACCGTTATAATCTCCCAAACTGCCGCCCAACATTGGATAGAACCACATGCGCATGGCATTTATGTCAAGCCAGCGGATATGTGGATTGATCCGTCGCGTCCCGCCGAACGCGCGTTGGTGACGCATGGCCATGCCGACCATGCGCGCAGTGGCCATAAAGCCGTCTGGGCAACGCCAGAGACGTTGGCGATTATGGCGCTGCGTTATGGCACCGAAAACGGCACGCCCATGCCCTATGGCGATGGCTTTGAGGCAAATGGCGTGAAAATCAGCTTTCATCCTGCCGGACATGTTTTGGGATCCGCGCAAATTTTGCTGGAGCATGCGGGCGAGCGCGTGATTGTGACGGGAGATTATAAACGGCAGTTCGACCCGACCTGTGCGCCGTTTGAACCCGTGCCTTGCGATGTATTGATTACCGAAGCGACCTTTGGCTTGCCCGTATTCACCCATCCACCGATTGAGGATGAGATTGCCAAATTACTCGCCGCACGCGAAGCCAATGTCGATGGGTGCATCTTGATAGGGGCCTATGCGCTGGGCAAGGCACAGCGTGTCATCGCGGAACTGCGGCGCGCCGGCTATGACGCGCCGATTTACATCCACGGCGCGATGCAGAAAATGTGTGATCTCTATTTGGCGCATGATGTCCCTTTGGGTGAACTCATATTGGCGACGGGGCTTGCCAAGGCCGAGATGAAAGGCGCGATTGTCATTGCCCCGCCATCGGCGATGAATGACCGCTGGGCGCAGCGTTTGCCAGACCCGATAACTGCAATGGCATCAGGATGGATGCGGGTGCGGCAACGTGCGCGACAGCGTAATGTTGAACTGCCTTTGGTGATTTCCGATCATGCCGATTGGAACGAGCTGACTGACACGTTATTGGAACTTCGGCCAAGCGAAACATGGATCACCCATGGCCGCACTGATGCGCTTGGCCGCTGGTGCGAGCTGCACCAATTAAAAGCGCGCGCGCTTGATTTGGTTGGCCGCGAAGAGGAGGATGAGAGCTGATGCAGGCTTTCGTCGCGCTCATCGACGGGCTGATCTACACTCGATCACGCGACCATAAGGTCCGGCTAATCGCAGAATATCTGCGCGATACGCCTGACCCCGATCGCGGATGGGCGTTGGCGGCGCTGGCGGGCACACTCAGCATTGCCACAGTTAAATCGGCGGCTATCCGCGCTATGGCTGAGGAACGCTTTGACCCGATGCTGTTCCGCATGAGCCGCGATTATGTTGGCGATACGGCAGAGACCGTTGCCCTGATGTGGCCTGATATTGCCGCGGGAGGGGTGGCGCCGACGGTGGCTGAAGTCATTGACCTGCTCAACAACACAAGCCGTGCGCGTGCGCCGAACCTGCTGGCGGAACTGATGGACAGGTTGGATGCCAATGGCCGTTATGCGCTGCTGAAGCTCGCAACAGGCGGCATGCGCGTGGGCATATCGGCGCGGCTGGCCAAAACCGCCTTTGGGCAAGCTTTTGGCGTTTCGGTGGATGATGTCGAGGAGGTCTGGCACGCGCTTCGCCCGCCTTATGCCGAATTATTTGCCTGGGGCGAGGGCAAGTCCGAACGTCCCGACCCTGCCGACAGCGCGTTTTTCCGGCCCTTCATGCTGGCCCACCCTTTGGAAGATGGAAGTGTGGATCTGGAAGATTTCGCCGCCGAATGGAAATGGGACGGCATCCGCATTCAGATTGCCTCAACCGGCGGGGAAACGCGGTTGTTCAGCCGGGGTGGTGATGAGGTAACGGCAGCGTTTCCGGAAATCGCCGCAGCCTTCAACGGCATTGGCGTGGTCGATGGCGAATTATTGGTACGCGGCGATGTGCAAGGCGGGGAGGCGGCGAGCTTCAACGCGCTGCAACAACGCTTGGGCCGTAAGAATGTAACGGCAGCGATGCAGGCGGAATATCCCGTGTTTGTGCGCTTGTATGACATTTTATTCGACGGGGCAGAAGATATGCGCAGCCAGCCCTGGACCGCACGGCGGCAAAGGCTGGAGTTGTACGCCGCCAGGCTCGATACGGCTCGCTTCGACCTGTCCACGATCATCGACGCGCGGGATTTTGACCATCTGGCAGAAATCCGCGCTGCGGCGCGTGCTGCGGCGATTGAGGGCGTCATGTTGAAGCGACGAGATGCACCCTATCTGGCGGGCCGCAAGGTCGGCCTTTGGTACAAATGGAAACGCGAACCGCTCGTTGCCGATTGCGTCATGATGTATGCGCAGCGTGGTAGCGGGAAACGCTCGTCTTTTTATTCGGATTATACTTTTGGTTGCTGGACGCCCGATGGCGTTTTGTTGCCCGTCGGCAAGGCCTATTCAGGGTTCAGCGATGCAGAATTGAAATGGCTGGACCGTTTTGTACGCAACAACACGGTGGCGCGCTTTGGCCCCGTGCGTGAGGTCGAAAAATCTTTGGTGCTTGAGGTTGCGTTTGACGCGGTGCACGAATCCAAGCGGCATAAATCGGGCATAGCGATGCGTTTTCCGCGCATCTCCCGCCTGCGCCGTGACAAGCCAGCGGATGAGGCGGACAGCATTGCCGCCTTACGCGCGATGATTGGTTAGAGAAACGCCCTTATATCGGCCATGAAGCGGTCGAATTGGTCATGGTGCAACCAATGGCCGGCATTTTCATATTCAATGACCTGAGCCGTTGGGAAATGCGCGATGCGGCCATCCTTTTTAGGATTGGAGGCCCAGCTATTGGCGCCATACATCAACAACATCGGGCAGGTGATGGATTGCCAAATCGCTAACAAATCCTCACGCGGCATATCGAAGATCGCCCAAATGTTGAGGTAGTTATCGAACTTCCAGCTCCAGCTGCCGTCTTCGTTTCGGCTGATACCATGCACGGTCAAATGCCGCGCTTGTTCGTCCGTCAAATAGCTATTTTCGGTTTTCATCCGTTCATAGGCGGCTTCGATATTGGGATACCGCTTTGGCGTGCGACCAGCAGCGTTGCGCTTGTCCTCAATCCACTGGCGGAAACGGGTTTGTATACCGATGGCGTCGCGTTCGGCCTGCATTTTTGGGGACAGGCCCAGTCCTTCGATATTCACCATCTTACGGACATTTTCGGGGAACAGGCCGGCATAGCGGGTCGCGATATTACCGCCCATCGAATGGGCAATGATGCTGACGGGAGCAAGGTTGAGTTGATGGATCAACTGCGCAAGGTCGTAAACAAAAGTCGACATTTCATAGCTGCCATCCGGCGACCAGGCGCTGTCGCCATGACCCCGCAAATCGGGCGCGATGATATGCCAATCGTGGCGCAATTCTTCGGCTACCCAATCCCAGCTGCGCGCATGATCGCGGCCGCCATGGACCAAGAGCAAGGGTGGCGCGTCGGGGTTACCCCAGTCGACATAGTTCAGCCGAAGGCGTTGCGAGATAAAGCTATTGGTGATGGGGCCGTGCAAAGTCATTCTGCGGCCAGTAATTGCTCTGCGCCCCCAAGGTCAACCGATACCAGTCGGCTGATGCCCTGTTCAACCATTGTCACGCCGAACAATCGGTGCATCCGGCTCATCGTCACGGCATTGTGGGTGACGATGAGGTAGCGCGTTTCGGTCTCCTGCGTCATCGCGTCGAGCAAGTCGCAGAAGCGTTCGATATTGGCATCATCCAAAGGCGCATCGACTTCGTCGAGCACGCAAATCGGGGCGGGGTTGGTGAGGAACAATCCGAAGATAAGCGCAACAGCCGTCAGCGCCTGCTCGCCGCCCGACAGCAAGGTGAGCGACTGCAGTTTCTTCCCCGGTGGCTGCGCGAATATTTCGAGGCCAGCTTCCAACGGATCGTCGCTGTCGATCAACGCCAGATGCGCTTGCCCGCCATTGAACAAGGTCGAGAACAGGCGGCGGAAGTGGCCGTCTACCGCCTCAAAAGCCGTTAGCAATCGTGCGCGGCCTTCGCGGTTCAGACTGCCGATGGAGCCACGCAAGCGGTTGATAGCAAGCGTCAGCTCTTCGCTTTCGGCAAGGCCTGTGCCTTGCTGCATTTCCAGTTCGGCCAGCTCGTCGGCAGCGATCAAGTTCACAGGGCCGATACGCTCACGTTCGTTTTGCAGGCGATCGAGCCGGCTTGATTCCATGCCTGCTTCATCCATCGCATCTTCATCAAAGTTCAGTTTTTCGGGCAGGACGGGTGGCGGACATTCGAACCGTTCCCCTGAAATCCGGCCCATTTCGACGCGGCGCAGTTCCTGATTTTCGGCGCGCGCTTCGGCACCGGCGCGGGCTTCGCGGGCAACCGAGAGCTGCTCGGCTGCGGCCGACAATTCGCTTTCAAGGGCGCGCAACGTCATTTCATGCGCCGTTTCTGCGGTTTGTAGGCCAGTAAGCTTCTCGGCCAACTGCGCTTTATCAGCCTGTAGAGTAGCGATATCGCGGGCCAGCATTTCCGGCCTTCCCGACATCTCTGCTTGTTCAGTAGCGACGTCGGCGCTGCGTTTGTTCATTTCAGCGATCCGGCGTTCGGCTTCGCCTGCGCGGTCCTGCCAACTGCGAATTTCGGCCATCGCCACGGCGCGGCGCTCGCGGCTTTGCGCTATGCGTTGTTCCAGCGCAGACAGGTCCGCCTGATTGCGCGCCAATAGGTCGCGCGTTGCCTCATGCGCGGCAGAGAGGTTTTGGACGAGGTCTGCATGATGTGACCCGTCGGGCAGGGCATGACGTATCGCCTCGGTCGCTTTGCGCTCGGCTTGCGCCTCGGCTAAATCTTGCTCTGCTGCGGCCATGCGGTCGCCAAGTGCGGCCTTTGCAGATTTTAGTCGCGTCAAAGCGTCTTCGGCTTGATCGACCGCGCGCAGGGCTTGCCGCAACTGGCTTTCTTTAGCTACACGCCCGGCTGCTGCGGTGCGGACCATATCCTGTGCAGCTTCAATGTTATCATTCATCTGCAACAGGCTTTGTGCTTGTGCATCGAGCGCAGCTTGCGCCGGCGCAATGAGCATGTCTAATTCGGCCAAACGATTGGCGCGGACGAGTTGTTCTGCAATCGTGGCGCCATCACCATCGGTGGCAAAGCCGTCCCAGCGGCGCAACCTGCCTGCCAGTGTCACCAGACGTTCGCCAGGTGCGAGGGCTTGACCATCATCCGTTTCGACCACACGCACCATCGACAATCGCGCGGCAAGCTCTGGCGGGGCATCGACAAAATGGATCAGGGCCGTGTCGGCGACCTGGCCCAGCGCAGCGGTACCGCCAAGCCAGCGACGTCCCGTTTCGCCGCCTATGCGCGCATCTGCGTCGTCGCCCAACGCAGCGGCCAGTGCGCGTTCATAGCCTGGCTTGACCGATATACGGTCGATCGCTTTGTCGCCTTCGCCCTTGCTCAAGGAACGTTGCAGTGCGCTTTGTTCGGTCAGTAAAGCGGCGAGTTCGGCCTTGGCACTGGCGATGGCGACTTGGGCAACATCGCGGGCGGAGATGAGCGCAGCGCGCTGCGCTTCGGCGGCTTCATGCGCTTGGCTGTCGGCTTGCAATTGTGTCTGCAGCTTTTGGACGTCGGCATCGGCTTGGCTTTTGGATACAGCATATTTCGCCTCATCCCCCAAAGCGTCCCGTTCGGCATTAATCCGCGCGCAGACCTGCTCGGCGCGTTGCACCCGCGTTGCGGCCGCCGCCAGCGCCGCGTCGGCCACGCGCAATTCGGCGTCTGCGCGCGCTTGCTCTGCAGACGCATTGGCCAAGGCAATTTCGCTTTCCCGCGCTTGCCGTTCGGCATTTTCCGCCGTGCGCAGCAAAGCAGGGCGCTCTTCCTCTTGCGCTTTAATCTGGTCGGCCAGCTTGCCGCTTTCCGTCTGCAAACGGGCGAGTGCATCTGCCGCATCATGCGTCAGCTTACCTTCGCGCGCGCCATCATCGGCCATACGGGCGGCTTGCGCTGCGAGGTCGGATTGGCGTTGGATGATCCGTTCATGCTCACCCGTCAGCTGGACAAGCTTGTTGGACAGGTCGCTGGCGGCATCGCGCGCCGCCATCGCCAGTGCCCGTGCGTCAGCAAGCTGTCGCACAGCCTCTTGCTGCTTTTCGGTGAGGACGCGCTGGGCAACGGCGGCGTCCTCAACCGCTTTAGCCGCTATATTGGCGTCGGCCCGCGCGACATCTGCTGCTAGCTTGGCCTCACGCCAGCGGACGAAAATCAAACGCGCTTCTGCTTGCAATATGTCTTTGGTCAGGGTGCGATAGCGTTCGGCTTGCTTGGCTTGGCGGCGTAACTGGCGCGCGCGCGCGTCCATGTCGGCAAGAATGGTTGCCAGCCGCGCCAGATTGCTTTCCGCCGCGCGCAGCTTTTGTTCGGCATCCTTGCGCCGGACGTGCAGCCCCGAGATACCAGCCGCTTCCTCCAGCATTTGGCGGCGTTCCTGTGGCTTGGCCGAGATGATAGCGCCAATGCGGCCTTGGCTGACCAAAGCAGGGGAATGCGCGCCTGTTGCCGCGTCAGCGAAGATAAGCGCGACATCCTTCGCCCGCACATCGCGGCCATTGGACCGATAGGCAGAGCCTGCCCCCCGTTCGATCCGGCGGGTGACTTCCAATTCTTCGTCTGTGTCGCCGTCGGCATTATCATCGCTGCGTTCGGCCAATATGGTAACTTCCGCGAAATCGCGGGGCGGGCGCGACGCGGTTCCGGCGAAAATCACATCTTCCATGCCCGCGCCGCGCATAGACTTGGCGCTGCTTTCCCCCATCACCCAGCGTATGGCTTCCAATAGGTTGGATTTGCCGCAGCCATTTGGCCCGACAATGCCGGTCAGCCCGCTTTCGATCCGGAGTTCAGCGGGCTCGACAAAGCTTTTGAAGCCGACAAGTTTCAGCTTCTTTATCCGCAAGGGGCGCACCCCGTTGCGGCAATAGCGATGTCATGGCCCGCCAGAGCCATATTTAGCGTGCGCCGGCCTCGACCAGCTTGCTTTTCACCTGCACCCAGGAACTGGCGTCCAGCTTAGCGCCGTTGAGCAAGAAGAATGGCGTACCAGAGACTTCATCTTCCTTCGTCCCGCGTTCCGTAGTTTTGATCAGGGCATCAATCGCGGCCTTGTCCGACAAGCACGCTTTGGCTTGGTCTTCGCTAATGCCACGTGATTTTACAAATTCGATCAAGCCCATTTTGGTGCCGAGCAAGGTTGCAATCTGTTCCGGCGACATTTTCTGCATCGCTTGCTGGTCAGCCTCGGTCACGGTGCTGATTTTACCGAGCCATGAAGGCTGCTCGGCATAGAGTTGATCGGTAAGGGGGAAGAATGCCTCCGGACCGCTACATTGCGCCAAAAGGAAGCCCGGGACGTCTTGAATGCCATGGACGAGGAACGGACGGAATTCCATGGACACGGTGCCGTCATTAACCAGCTTGTGCAATTCCTCTGTCGATTGTGCCGCAAATTGCGCACAGCCGGGGCAGGTGATTGCACCATATTCGACCAGCTTCAATTTTGCATCGGGGTTGCCCATTTGATAGCCACCAAATTCGGTTTTGGTGACAACATCGACCCAAGCTTTATCCGCAGGGGCAGCAACCTTTGCCAGCGGTTCACCTTTTGGTGCGCCAGCCGTGTCGGCACCGCCACATGCGGCAAGTGCAAACGCCGCGGCAGTTGTCAAAATGAATGTCTTGATACGCATGTGATATCCTTCTGTCTGGCCTTATCTCTGTTATCTTAGTTTACTTCATTGCCGCCTTTAATTCGGCAACATTATGGATGTGATCCTGCAAAACGCCGTTGACCAAAAATGACGGAGTGCCGCGCACACCAAGCGCTGATCCTGCTTCCGTCATGCCAATAATAGCATTAAATGCAGCCTTGTCAGCTAAGCAGCTTTTCGCCTGCGCTGGCGTAATCCCGCGTTGTTGCATGATGGGGCCTAAGCCGATTTCGTCAAAGGTACCGACCATGAACCCAGTATAATCTTGCGTCTTCAACTTGTCGCGCGTGGCGGCGCTGATATTCTTGGTTTTCCCTGACCAGGTGGCTTGCGTTGAGAGCAGATGCCGCTGATTGCCGAAGAACTTTGCCTTACCGCCGCAACGGGCCAACATGGCAGCAGTCAAATCAACCGGGTTGAGCACCATGTTACGAATTTCGAGGCTGGCCTTGCCGGTGGCGACAAATTGCGTTTTGAATGCCGGCGCCTCCTTCATTTCAAAATCCGCGCAATGCCCGCATGTGTAGCTGAGATATTCGACCACTTTGTTTGGTGCGGCCGGATTGCCGAGGACATGCGCGCCCTTGTCCGTGACCGTCACGGTCGAAAGCCATTTGCTTGGTGCGGGTGCGGCAACAAGCGTGGTCGAGAGCGCCAGTGCGCCCACCAAAACGGCGCCCAGATATTTTTTCATATGCGACATATGGATGGCCCTTTTACTTCGAACTTTATCTTGCGCATCTGGTATCACTCGCCGTCTTTGGCAAGGCTTTTTGCGAGGCTTTCGAGGACGGCGAAAAGCTCTGGATCACCGATTTCGCGCAAGGATTCGCCTAATTCCATCGGCACTGGCTTCAACATGGGCGCAGCGGTTGGTGGACGCAGTTTTGGCTTGGCAACAGGCCCTTGGCGGACTTTAACCCGTGCCACGGCTCCATATCCAAAAAAGCGGTTCACTCGGTCGATGATTTCGGGAAGCACATGCTGAATCATCGTGGCATGTGCACCTTCGACCGTCAGTTCCAGCGTGCCGTCGGATTTCTTGCCAATCGGAAAGCGGATGGCCTCCGGCGCAGACACGGCGGCATAGCGCGCGCCAACGATTTCGTCCCAGCGGCTCACGACAGAGCTTTGCACGAAACCGAATTTCCGAAAGGCGGCACGGCCGATATCGGGCATGAGCGCGGATACAGACTTCGCCTCGCCGCCGCGTGGGCGCTGAAATGTTTTGGGCGTCAGTGCCTTTTTGGTGCCTTTTGGCGGTGGTGGTGACTTGCCTTTGTCCATCCCCTGTTCCATGCCATTTTTCATGTCAGGCGTCCAACAAGCCATCCATAAATCTGGGGATATCGCGCAGGCCTTGCTCGCGCATTATGACGTGCATGCGCGGACGCTGCCTTGGCGCGCGCCGCCGGGTCAGAACTTTGCTAATCCTTATCATGTCTGGCTTTCGGAAATCATGCTGCAGCAGACGACGGTTGCGGCGGTGGGGGCCTATTTTCAGAAGTTTACGCAGATTTGGCCCGACTTTGCGGCACTGGCGGCGGCCAATGATGCCGATGTCATGGCGGCATGGGCCGGCCTTGGCTATTATGCCCGCGCACGCAATTTATTGAAATGCGCGCGGGTGGTCGTGGCGGAACATGCAGGCCGTTTGCCGGAGACCGAGGCGGCGTTGCTGAAACTGCCGGGCATTGGGCCCTATACCGCCGCTGCCATCGCCGCGATTGCATTCGGGCAAAGGGCGGTCGTCGTTGATGCGAATGTCGAACGTGTCGTGTCGCGGCTGTTTGCTATTTCCACGCCTTTGCCGCAATCAAAGCCTCTTATTCGCGCGGCGACTGACCGTATTACACCCGATGGCCGCGCGGGCGATTTTGCGCAGGCTATGATGGATTTAGGGGCCGGCATATGTTCGGTACGCGCACCCTCTTGTCTCATTTGTCCTCTTGCTTTTGCCTGCGATGCTGCGCGTTTGGGTAATCCGGAAATCTATCCCGCCAAAATGCCCAAGGCCGCCAAACCACAGCGCACAGGCCATGTGTACTGGATCGCGCGGGACGAACATGTCTGGCTGGTGCGCCGCGATGAGAAAGGCCTTTTGGCGGGCATGCGCGCGTTGCCGGACGATCAATGGACCGCGCGATTGGATGGCCATGCCACGCCCCCTGCGCCTGCCAATTGGCAAAATTTGCCGGTGCATGTGGCGCATGTTTTCACCCATTTTTCGCTTCGGCTCGATATTGCCGTTACGTCATGGCCAGCAGACGCAGATGGACCCGGTGATGGCGAATGGTGGCCGCTAAAATCGCTCGACAAGGCCGGTCTGCCGACCCTATTCAGAAAAGCAGCAGAGGCGGTGTTAGACGCAGGGGGAAAGTATGAATATGCAAGGTAATAGGCAGGCCATGATCGGTCGGCGCGGGTTTTTGACATGGGGCGGCCAATTGGCAGCGGCGGGTGCCGTTGGTGCATTTGTCCCTGCGCGCGCTTGGGCGCAGGCGGCCGATTTATATCCGACGATCCGGACGCAGTTTGAAAGCTATGTCTCTTCGGGCAAACTCCCCGGTGTTCTCGCCACCATTGGTCGTGCAGCCGGAATGCCCGATGTGGTTGCCGTTGGCACGCAAGGGCTGGGCGAAACCACGCCTGTGAATATCGACACATTGTGGCGCATTTATTCAATGACAAAGCCTGTCACCGGCATCGCCGCGATGATCCTTGTGGACGAAGGCAAGATGAAGCTCGATCAGCCGATTGCGGATTTCCTGCCAGAATTTGCCAATATGACCGTGCTGACCGATCCGGACAATAATCTGAACGCGGTGCCCGCCAAGACGCAGATTACACTTCGCCATTTGCTGACCCATACCGCTGGACTTGGATATTCCATCATTACCAAAGGCCCATTGCTGCAGGCCTATCTCGACAATGGTATCACGCCGGGCATCGTCAGCCGCTTTCCTATTCCTGGTCAGACAGCAAGTGCGCCGACCCCAGATCTCAAGACATTTTCCGAACGGCTGGCCAAGCTGCCATTGATTGCCGAGCCGGGCACAAAATGGAGCTATTCTATCTCTCTCGATTTGCTTGGCCGCGTGATTGAAGTTGCCAGCGGCATGGATTTTGAAGCCTTTTTGAAGACACGCATTTTTGAGCCGTTGAAAATGACCAGCAGCTATTTCCAAGTGCCGAAGTCGGAAACCAAGCGTTTCGTGTCCAATTACGCGCCGGTTAACGGCGTGTTGTTCCCGATCGATCCCGCGTCGACCAGCATTTACCTCGATAAACCAGCCTTTGCCTTTGGCGGCGCTGGCATGGTGTCGTCCGCGCGCGATTATGACCGATTCCTCAACATGTTGGCTAATTATGGCGAATTGGATGGCGTCCGCATCATGTCAACGGCAGCTGCCAAACTCGCCATGTCCGATTTGCTACCGTCCGCTGTTACAACAGATGGCACGTTCGCCGAAGGCGCTGGCTTTGGTGCGGGTGGCCGGGTCGGCAAGGGCGTGAATGCGGGCGTGTTCGGCTGGGGTGGTGCCGCGGGCACAGTGGCTTTCGTCGATCCAAGAAGCAAATTGCGCGCCGTCTGTATGGCGCAATATATGCCGAGCAATGTTTATCCGTTCCACGCAGACTTCGCCAAATGGGTCCAGAAGGACCTAGGTTTGCCCGCTTAAAACCATGATGGCTCCAGGTTTTACGGGCTCACCGCTCGACCGCGCTGACCGCGTCCGCAATGATGCAGAGGCTTATGGCTTGCTGCTGGGGGACTGGCGCGCGCGGGTGTTAGGACTTGATGGGCTTGACCCGCGGGTCAGCGACGCAGGCGGCTTGCACTGGCATTCTTTGGCCGAGCTAGAGGGTTCAGAAGAACTCATCCTGCTTGGTCTGTCCGATGGTAAGCCGCATTTTGTGGCGTTGGTCGATGCCGCGGGGGACGCGTTTCGTTCGCCTGCTATCTGGCGTGCTTTGTCGATGCTGCCTGCCGAGGATGCCGCTATTTACGGCACCGCGCGCAGCCTGATCGAATGGCATAATGGCCATCGTTTCTGCGGACGTTGCGGCGCGGCGACTGTGCTGTTTCGCGCAGGCTGGGGCCGCAAATGCGGTAATTGCCAGAAAGAACATTTCCCGCGCACCGACCCTGTGGTCATAATGCTCGCCGAATTTGAAGGCAAGGCACTGGTCGGACGGCAATCCCGCTTTCCGCCGGGCAATTATTCGGCGCTGGCGGGCTTTTTGGAACCCGGCGAATGCATTGAAGAGGCCGTTCGCCGCGAAATTCATGAAGAAGCGGGCGTAACTTGTTGCGCGGTGCGGTATGTAACCAGCCAGCCTTGGCCCTTTGGCGGTTCGCAATTGATGATTGCCTGTACCGCCGATGCGTTGGACGATGCACTCACGCTCGACACCGACGAGATTGAAGATGCGATGTGGGTGACGAAGGAGGAAGCGATCGCCGCGCTGAAGGGCGAGACCGACCGTCGTTTCAATGCGCCGCCACCCTTTGCGATTGCGCATAGCTTGCTACGCCATTGGGTGTCGCAATGACGGCTGGCGCGGTGCCGTTGCGCATCGACATCGTCTCGGATGTGGTATGCCCTTGGTGCATCATTGGTCTGAAACAGGTGGAGAAAGCGCTGACACTTGTTGGCCAAGACATTGCCGCCGAAACCTATTGGCATCCGTTCGAACTCAACCCGAACATGGCGCCCGAAGGCGAAGATACCGCAGAGCATATCGCGCGCAAATATGGCAGCACGCCCGAACAGAGCCGCATTAATCGGAGCAGGCTGGCCGACATCGGCAACAGCGTCGGCTTCGCGTTTAATTATGGCGAGGGCATGCGTATTTATAACACGTTCAACGCGCATAAATTGCTGACCATATTTGGCAGCGAGCGGGGTTGGCGCGCGCAGACGGCGTTGAAAATGGCTTTGTTTACCTCTTATTTTCAGGACCGCCGCGATGTGAGCAATTTCGACGTTCTGTGCGATATTGCGGAGGCGCAAGGCATGGACCGCGCCGTGGCTTTGGCATGGATTAACGATGCCGCGCTCACGACCAGCGTACGGGCCGAAATGGCGCATTGGACCGACCAGAATATTACGGGCGTGCCTGCGATCATCTTTGATCAAAAATATATGGTCCCTGGCGCGCAAAGCGCCGAAACATTCGCC
Source organism: Sphingorhabdus sp. (assembly GCF_044239045.1). Lineage (GTDB taxonomy): Bacteria > Pseudomonadota > Alphaproteobacteria > Sphingomonadales > Sphingomonadaceae > Sphingorhabdus_B. The sequence continues at coordinate 83,810 of NZ_JBIICD010000005.1, read as the reverse complement.
GATGTGATTAACAAGGTGCTGACTAAGCGCGCGGCTGCCTAAACCAACCCCATCTTCATCAGTTCATTCAGCATCTTCGGAGACATTTCGTCGCGGCCATCGGTTTCGACCGAATCCAGATCAGGCGGGGCGTTGGCGTCTTCGAGATAGCGCCAGCCCTGATGCGCGCGCTTGGGTGTGGAGCGGACGGCGATGAGCTGGGGTACAATGCGGATCCAATGCCTGCCCGCGCCATTTTCCATGAAGCCAATGATGGGGCTTCTGCCGATGATCGTATGTGCATGAATCCAATAAAGTGAACCACCCGCCATTTCGTCGACGCGCTTGGGCAAATAGCGTGTGGTTAAGCGGACTTCACCGTCTTGGGCATAAGCCGTAAGGCGCTCGCGCAAATGCTGCGGGCTTTCCGCGCCAAAGGCGATTTTGGTCATGTTTAAGGGCATGGGAGCGATTTGGGAATTATGCGGTTAACCGGCAAGGCCGCTGAAGACCGCAAGGCCCAGAAAGATGAGGAAGCCCATCGAATCGGTAATCATTGTTACAAAGATGGAGCTTGAAACCGCAGGGTCTTGATCCAGTCGGTCCAGCAACACGGGAATTGCAACGCCGGACAATCCGGCCAGTGAGATGTTGCACAATATCGCCACCGCAATCACGGATGCGAGCCGCCAATTCTCAAAAATCAGGCCCGCGCCGAGACCTGCAATCACCGCAATGGTTGCACCGATAAGCAGGGCAACCCGTATCTCGCGCCAAATCGAGCGCATCGTGTTGGATTGGGTCAGCTGATTGGTAGCCAATGCGCGCACCGTCACCGCAAGCGTCTGCGTCCCTGCATTGCCGCCAATGGAGGCGACTATGGGCATCAGGACGGCGAGCGCCACCATCGTTTCAATCGCTGCGCCAAATTGCGCAATGATGAAACTTGCGACCATAGCCGTGCCCAAATTGGCAATCAGCCAGCGCACGCGCGCTTTGTAGCTGTCCGAAATAGGCTCGTTAATGTCGCCTTCGCCGGCACCCGACAGGCGCAAAATATCCTCGTCCGCTTCTTCCTGAATGATATGGACGATGTCATCGGCGGTGATGACACCCACCAACCGGCCAGAACCATCGACAACTGCCGCGGAAATCAAAGCATATTTCTGGAAACGTAACGCGACCTCTTCCTGATCCATATCGACCGGGATGAGCGTCTGTTCATGCATCATGATTTCGCTAACCGGAACCTTGCGCTGACTGCGCATGATCCAGCTCAATTTGCATGTGCCCACGGGCTTATGCTGCGGATCGACGACGAAAATTTCCCAAAACTCGGTGGTCAAATCTTGGTGATCGCGCAGATAATCGATAAGCTGTCCGACAGTCATATGTTCCGGCACCGCGACCAATTCGCGTTGCATGATACGGCCAGCAGACTCGTCGGGATAAGAGAGCGCATTTTCAATAACGGCGCGGTCTTCGGGATCCAGCTCGGCCAAAACGGCTTGCTGATCCTCCGCCTCCATATCCTCGATAATCGCAACAGCGTCATCGGTATCCAATTGTCCGGCAAGCCCCGCCACTTGGGACGCAGGCAGGACATCGATAATGTCTTCACGGACATAATCATTGACCTCAGCCAACACCTCGGCGCTCATGAGGTCGCCAAGGCTGATGGCCAGCAGACCACGTCGTTCGGATGGGGTTAGTTCGAGAAGGTCAGCAATGTCGGCTTCGTGCAGGGGTTCCACAAGCCGGTAAACTTCGTCCAGATCGCCTTCGTCGGCAGCGTCGAGAACACGGTCTACATAATCGCGCGTCAGGCGATTGTCTTCGTCCAGCGTTTCCACGATTTCGGGGTCAAGGACGTTCGGGTTGGCGATGTCGCTGGTCAATTGCGTGCCTCCCGTTTTTCCATCTGAGACGTTTTAGTATGAATTCGCCCCTCCTAAGCAGGCGGCGTGAAAATGCAATGATTTTGGCTTTGCACCTCTGCGATGCTTCCCCTAGGGCAGCCGACATCGAATTTACACGCCTAAAGGAATCTCAATATGGCCGATCAAACACTTACCTTTTCGCTCGACAGCGGCGACGTTGTAATCAAGCTGCGTCCTGATCTGGCGCCCAATCACGTCGCTCGCATCACCGAACTTGCCAGCGAAGGCTTTTACGATGGCGTAAAGTTTCACCGCGTAATTCCTGGCTTCATGGCGCAGGGCGGCTGCCCCAATGGCACAGGCATGGGCGGTTCTTCCAAGCCAAATCTGAAGCAGGAATTTAACGCAGAGCCACATGTGCGCGGCGTTTGCTCTATGGCGCGGACTAATGATCCGAACACCGCCAACAGCCAGTTTTTCATCTGCTTTGACGATGCCAGCTTCTTGGACCGTCAGTACACTGTCTGGGGCCAAGTAATCAGCGGCATGGAGCATATCGACGCTTTGCCAAAGGGTGAGCCACCTGCGAATCCTGGCGTTATCCGCAAGGCAACCGTCGCTTAATAATCAAAACAGTATCAAAAACGCGCGGGAGGCACATTGGCTTCCCGCGCGTTTTGTTTTTTACAAATCAGGCAGTGATTAGTCGTTGCCGCCTTGTGCAGCCTCTGGCGGACGCATCGCCGCCATCGCGGCTTTCAACTCGGCCATTGAAATCTTATCGTCCTTATCCGTATCAATATTCGCGAAATACTGAACCAATGGGCCTTGGGCCTCATCCTTGGCAATGAAGCCGTCCTTATTGGCATCGAGAAAGGCGAAAATCTGCTCTGGCTGTGGCGCGCCACCACTTGGCGGAGCCGGCGGGGCATCTTGCGCCATGACGGCGGGTGAAAGCAGGAGTGCCGACAAGACGGCGAATGACTTCAGCATGAATGATCCTTTGAACAATGGAATGTCGTTGATGGTCAGCGCAAGCTGAACATTCCCTTTACTACCGTAAAACAATGGCCTGACAACCAAACTTTGTCGTCCTCTAATTGGCAGCCCAAATATCCGCCGCGGGCAGATGCTTGGTACGCGGTGAAGCTGTCGCGACCGAGGACGGATGCCCAATATGGTGCAATCACCGCATGAGCGCTGCCGGTGACGCTGTCTTCATCAACGCCTGCACCGGGTACGAATACGCGGCTGACGATGTCAGTGTCATCACCGCGCGCGGTAGCGGTGAAGCTGTCATCGCCCAATGTTGCCAACGCCTTCATATCGGGCTTGAGCGCCAAAATTTCGGCAGCGGTCGCATAGACGAACATATTATAACTGTCGGGGTTGCTGCGCATCGACAAAGGCTTGCCACCCATCGCGGCCATCATGTCCGGATTGTCGACTTCCTCTGTAGGAATGGCGGGCAAGGCGACAGCATACGCATCACCTTCGCGGCGCACTTCCAATATTCCCGCTTTGCGCGTGCGCAATGTCACGCGGTCCAGCTCGGGATTTTGGCTCAAAATGATGTGCCCGCTTGCCAATGTCGCATGGCCACAGAGGCGAATTTCTACAGTTGGTGTAAACCAGCGCAGTTCATAATCCGCCGCACCTGTTGCATCGGGCACATAAAAGGCGGTTTCCGCAAAGTTATTTTCTTCCGCAATCGCCTGAAGTACGGCGTCATCCAAATATTCTGTCAGCGGCATCACGGCCGCCTGATTGCCGGTGAAGGGGCGATTCGCAAAGGCGTCTACATGAAAATAAGGCAGATCAGTCATGGGAATCCTTGTCGTGCTCAATTGTTTTTGACGGGATATATCCCATCTCATCCTTATGGCCTTCGGGGTCAGGGTGGATGAGGATTTCGACGCCGGGAAATGCGTCCATCAACGCTTGCTCCACCTCATCCATGATATCATGTGCCGCCGCGACCGTCATATTCGGGTCAACCCAGGCATGGAACTGGCAGAAATCATGTGCGCCGCTGGAACGGGTGCGCATGTCATGGATGCCGCGCAATTCAGGATGGCGCAGCGCAACTTCGATAAACCGTTGCCGTTTTTCCTCCGGCCATTCACGGTCCAGCAACTGGTCCAGCGCCAAGCGCGCGGCGCGATATGCACCCCATAACAACCATGCGGCAATCGCCATTCCGAATAACGGGTCGGCACCGCCCACATTCAACATGGTGTCGAGCAGTATTGCAACGATCACCGCGATGTTGAGCAAAAGGTCGCTTTGATAATGCACATGGTCAGCTTGGATCGCGACCGATCCGGTTTTGCGGACCACATGCCGTTGATAGGCCAGCAAACCTAAGGTGGCGACGATGGCAATGACCGAAACGCCAATGCCATATTCGGGGTGCGCGGTCTGTTCCTGCGCGCCTAAGCGTATGATGGCCCGCCATGCGATCAATATGGCCGATACGGTGATCAACACGACCTGAAAAAGCGCAGACAGCGCCTCTGCCTTGCCATGGCCGAAACGGTGGTCATCATCGGCGGGCATTGCGGCGTATCGGACGCTGAATAAAGTGAGCACCGATGCCAGAACGTCAAAGCCCGTATCCGCCAAAGACGCCAATAAAGCGACGGAGCCGGTTTCAGCTGCAGCAAAAATCTTCAGCGCGAGCAGGAATAAGGCCATTGTCACGCTGGCGATAGCCGCGCGGTTGGTTAGGTCGCTATGCGCATGATGATGGTGATTATGGGCAAGGCTCATGGTCTATACGTCACGGGAAAAGCATGCCGCTTGTCCAGCCGTTCCCATGGCGTTCATACAGCCAGCGTTCGTGCAGGCGGAATTCGCGGTCTTGCCAGAATTCGATGCGGTTCGGGGTCACCATCCAGCCGGACCAATGTGGTGGACGTGGCACGTCTTGGCCTTCAAAACGGGCCTCCACCTCGGCAAAGCGCGCTTCAAAGGTTGCGCGATCGGCGAGCGGGCGGGACTGATCGGATGCCCATGCACCGAGCTGCGAATTGCGGGAGCGGGTTGCGAAATAGGCGTCAGCGGTCGCATCGTCGACGGGGCCTGCCGCGCCCTCAATCCGAATTTGCCGGCGCAAGGATTTCCAGTGAAATAGCAAGGCGACATGCTTATTGGCCGACAATTGCGTGGCTTTGCGGCTTTCGAAATTGGTGTAGAATATGAATCCGCCATGCGTACCCAGATCCCGGCCATGGCCTTTCAACAAGACCATCCGCACTGAAGGTTGGCCATCCACGCCCGTGGTCGCCAATGCCATCGCGTTGGAGTCATTGATTTCGCTCGCCCGTGCTTCGGCAAACCATGTGTCGAACAAGCTAAAGGGATTGGGTCTTTCCATAATTCACCGATAGGCTAGACTGCTACGGGTTAAAAGGGGCAAGACGATAAAATGAGATGGGACATGATATTTGGGCTAGCCAATATATGGGCTTTGCTTGGCTTGCTGCTGTATCTTCTGCTACGCATGTTCATGGGTGAAAAACCCAATCACGCCGTGCTCCCAAGTTGAATCCCGGCGCTGTAATACCAATCTAAGACCCACGAGACAGTAACAGGGACAAGAATGGCAGATCCTTATTCCATATTAGGTGTGTCCAAAGGGGCGGACGATAAAGCGATCAAGGTCGCCTATCGTAAGCTGGCGAAGGAGTTGCACCCCGACAAGAACAAGGACAATCCGAAGGCATCGGAACGGTTTAGCGAAGTGACGCAAGCCTATGATCTATTGTCGGACCCGAAAAAGCGCGGTCAATATGATCGCGGCGAGATTGACGAAAACGGGCAGCCGCGCTTTTCGGGCAATCCTTTTGGCGGCGGCTATTCCCAAGGCGGCCCGGCGGGCGGCAATTTCGGCGGTGGCGGGATTGACTTGGGTGACATATTTGACGGTCTGTTTGGTGGCGGGGGCGGTGGGCGCCCAGGTGGCGGGCCCGGCCCACGGCCGCAGCAAGCCCCGCCAAAAGGTGCGAATATTGCCTATGCGCATTTGGTGTCGTTCACCGACGCCGCCACGCTTGCGCCGCAACGCATCATGTTGGGTGATGGCAAGACGGTAGAATTCAAATTGCCCGCGGGCATAGTTGCGGGGCAGCAAATCCGTATTCCCGGCAAGGGGCAGCCTGGCCCCGGCGGCCATGGTGACGCGATGGTGACGCTAAAGATTGGCAAGCATCCGCATTTGGTGCGCGATGGCGACAATATCCGCATCGATCTGCCGATTTCGTTGCAAGAGGCGGTGGCAGGCGGCAAGGTCAAGGTACCGACGGTCGATGGCGCAGTCCTGCTGACCGTCCCGCCACGCACCAATTCTGGCGCAGTGCTGCGGATCAAGGGACGCGGCTTTACCGCCAAAGCCGGCATCCGCGGGGATCAGCTGGTGACATTGATGATCCATCTACCGACGGACCCAGCGGAACTTGCACGGATAAGTGACGTTCTCTCGGACAGTTCAGTCCGGGAGAATATGGGTGTCTGAAATTTCGCCTTTGTCACCGGAGGCACGGGCGCACCTTCCGGCGACAACGCATGCGGATGAAAGCGAGGCCACATGGTTTGCACGGCTTAGCCTTCCGGGGCAGGTCGTAGAAGTGGTCAAGCGCGTTGGCATGGGCGTGTATAGTGACGGCTTCATTCATGCGGGCAATTTTGCTTATCTGTCGTTGGTATCGCTCTTTGCCTTTTGCGTCGTGGCGGCGGCAATTGCAGGGGCATTTGGCCAAACCGAGTCTGGCCTCGCGTTAATCGAAGCTTTTTTTAAAACGGTACCGCCAAGCGTCGCCAGCGCGCTGCAAGGACCCATCCAGTCCGCCATGACCGCGCGCTCCGGCCCTTTATTGTGGTTGAGTGCGGGTGTCAGCCTGTGGACGGCCGCCAGCCTTATCGAAACCTTTCGCGACGTTTTGCATCGCGCATATGGCGCAACACCCAGCCGCGCATTTTGGCATTACCGGCTGAGTTCGCTGGGTGCGATTATCGCTTCGGTGGTTCTGGCGATGGTCGCGTTCTCCGCGCAAGTGTTGGTCACCGCGGCGGAGGATTTTGTCTACCGCTTCATTCCCACAGCGCAGACAGTGGCGAGCTATTTTGCTTGGGGCCGCATCATACCCTTTGTCACCCTGTTTGCTGCGATTTACGTCATTTTCGCAGGGCTGACGCCAGCCAAATATCGATCTTCGGATTTTCCAAAATGGCCGGGGGCCGCCTTTGTTAGCCTTTGGTGGCTTGGGTTAACCGCGTTACTCCCCATCTTCCTATCCAGTGTGAGCAATTATGATCTGGCTTATGGCAGTCTGGCAGGGGTGATGTTGGCGCTGATTTTCTTTTACCTGATAGGCCTTGGCTTGGTAACAGGGGCGCAGTTGAACGCGGCGCTGGCCAACGCCCATGAAAATGGACTAAGGTACATCAAAGCAAATATAGCGGACGAATGAGGATATTATGACCGGATTGATGGCTGGTAAACGCGGACTGATTATGGGGCTTGCCAATGACAAGTCGCTCGCATGGGGTATCGCAAAGCGCTTGCATGCCGAAGGTGCCGAATTGGCCTTTAGCTATCAGGGCGAAGTTATGGAAAAGCGCGTGCGGCCCTTGGCGGCGCAGTTGGGTTGTGATTTTCTGATCGACTGCGATGTCGCGGATATGGCCAATCTCGACCGCGCGTTTGAAACGCTGGCGGAAAAATGGCCAACCATCGACTTCGTCGTGCACGCCATTGGTTTCACCAATAAAGAGGCGTTGCGCGGCAAATATTATGATGTCGGCTTAGAAGACTTTTTGTTGACCATGAATGTCAGCGTCTACAGCTTTACCGCCGTTGCCAAGCGTGCCGCAGCGATGATGAAGCCGCTTGATCCCGAAACCGGCGAAGGTGGCGGGTCCATGCTGACATTGAGCTATTATGGCGCGGAAAAGGTTATGCCGCATTATAACGTCATGGGCGTGGCAAAGGCTGCGTTGGAAACTTCGGTCAAATATCTGGCCAATGACGTTGGGCCGCAGGGCATTCGCGTGAACGCCATTTCGGCGGGCCCGATCAAGACGCTGGCGGCATCAGGCATTGGCGATTTCCGCTATATATTGAAATGGAATGAGCTGAACACACCGCTGCGCCGCAATGTGACGATTGATGATGTCGGCTCCTCGGCGCTCTACTTCCTGTCCGATCTCGCGGCAGGGGTAACGGGCGAAACCCACCATGTTGACGCAGGCTATCACACCGTCGGCATGAAACAGGAGGATGCTCCTGATATTAGCACACTCTGATGTTCGCGGGGCATAGCGACGCGCTAGTTCTTCTTCTGGCAGGATGTGCTGTGCTCGTTGGCGCGCATGGCTATTGGCACGCGCGTCGCTATTGGGAGGGGCTGCCGCCGTTGTTGGACGCCTTTGTTTCAATGGCAGGCTTTATAGGCATCATTGGCGCATTTGTATGGGCAGGACGTATCGGCACGACCTACGGCCATCCCCACGCCGCCCGTGTGATAGGTGTCGCCATCGCGCTGATCATTTTTCGTGCAATCCGGACATGGATCGGCAAGGAGCAAGTTCGCTATCGGTCGGGACAATTGAAGAAAACGGAAACAGCAAATGAGCTTTAATACCTTTGGCCGCGTGTTCCGTTTTTCGACATGGGGCGAATCCCATGGTCCGGCGCTTGGCGCTTTGGTGGATGGGTGCCCTCCAGGCCTTGCTTTGTCTGAGGCGGATATTCAGCCATTTTTGGACCAAAGGCGTCCCGGCACCTCGCGCTTTACAACGCAGCGGCAGGAACCCGATGCCGTGCGGATATTGTCGGGCGTATTTGAAGGCCGCACGACAGGTACGCCGATTTCGCTGATGATCGAAAATGTCGACCAAAGGTCCAAAGATTATTCCGACGTTGCTAAGGCCTATCGACCCGGCCATGCCGATTACAGCTATGACGCCAAATATGGCTTTCGCGACTATCGCGGCGGTGGCCGGTCCAGTGCCCGCGAAACCGCCGCGCGCGTGGCGGCAGGCGCAGTTGCCCGCGCCGTCATTCCGGATGTCGAAATCATGGCCTATGTCGCCGAAATCGGTGGTGATGCGATTAATCGCGATAATTTCGAAGCATCACAAATTGATAAAAACCCGTTTTTCTGCCCTGATGAAGCGGCGGCGGGGCGCTGGGAAAAATTGGTCGATGAAGCGCGCAAGGCGGGATCCTCGCTTGGCGCAGTCATTGAATGTGTTGCCACGGGCGTCCCTCCCGGTTGGGGCGCACCGCTTTATGCCAAGCTCGACAGCGAGCTGGCGTCGGCGATGATGAGTATAAATGCCGTCAAAGGTGTGGAGATTGGCGCAGGCTTTGGCGCAGCGCGTTTGCGCGGCGAAGAAAATGCCGACCGGATGCGACCCGCCAGCGAGGGATCAAACCATCCCGAATTTCTAGCGAATAATGCAGGCGGTATCGCGGGTGGCATTTCCACAGGGCAGCCGGTGATGGTGCGTGTTGCATTTAAGCCGACATCTTCCATCCTTACGCCAGTTGAAACCGTCACAAGCGACGGGACCGCCACGGACATAGTCACCAAGGGCCGCCACGACCCGTGCGTAGGCATAAGGGGCGCACCCGTGGTCGCGGCGATGATGGCGCTGGTGCTGGCGGATCAGAAGCTGCTGCACCGCGCACAATGCGGCTAGGCGGTTGCAAACAGGCATGTCCCGATAAATGAAACCATCGTCGCCGATCCAACCATCGTCACCATTTAACGCATCGTCTCCATTTAACCCATCGTCATCCTGAACTTGTTTCAGGATAACGCGCAACGTGGTTTGTCATCCCGAAACAAGTTCGGGATGACGATTCTGTCTTGAGTGCCTTCCTTAAGTAAAAGCGCGTTCGATCCGTTCTATCGTCCATGGCTCTTGCGCAGCGGCGGCATACCATTGTTCCATCCACGGATGTGCCATGATGGCGTCTGCATAGGCTTGGGCAAAGCCGGGCAGGGTGAAGCCATAGGTCACAAAGCGCGTGACCACTGGCGCGAACATGATGTCGGCCGCGCTGAAAGTACCAAACAGATAGGGTCCATATTGGCCAAAGCGCGAACGCGCCTCTGCCCAGTTTTGCAAAATGCGGAGCGCGTCAGCGTTTGTTTCGTCGGACAGCTTCACGTTGGTAACAGTCCTGCGTGTGTTCATGGGGCATTCGCGGCGCAAGGACAGATAGCCGGAATGCATTTCCGCCACCATCGAACGCGCCAGTCCGCGCGCGACATGATCCTTCGGCCAATAACGGTCGCGCCCGACCTTGTCGGCGAGATAATCTATGATCGCGAGGCTGTCCCAGACCACCGCCTCTCCATCCCACAAGGTCGGCACCTTGCCCGACGATGGCGCAAGATCTGCCTGACGCTTGCGCTGTTCCCAGTCCTGGTCAAACAACGGAACAAGGATCTCTTCAAAATGCAGGCCGGATTGTTTCGCCGCCAGCCAGCCGCGCAGCGACCAGCTTGAATAGGCTTTGTTTCCAATGATCAGTTTCAAGGACATGCGACCTTACATGGCCGTTGTTTGCTTTTCTGTCGAGAGGGCAGAGGCGGATAGCCTAAGCACTTTTTACGACGCCACAGCTTCCAATACGGCAGCCCGCAGATCTTCAATCCCGCCGCGCTTTTCAGCGGAGGTCACCGACAGGTCAGGATACGCCGCAACATGCTTGCGCAGTTTTGCCATCGTGTCGGTTTCGACCGCGGCTAAGTCGCTCGCCTTGGTCTTGTCGGTCTTGGTCAGCACAATACGGTAGCTGATGGCTGCGCTATCGAGCATCGACATGATGTCATGGTCGACCTCTTTAATGCCGTGGCGGCTGTCGATAAGGACAAACACACGTTTTAACACCACGCGGCCGCGCAAATAATCGTTAATCAGGTAACGCCATTGCTGCACTGTCTTGATGGGGGCCTTAGCGTACCCATAGCCCGGCATATCGACGATACGAAATGCCGCAGGGTCGCCCACATCAAAGAAGTTCAATTCCTGTGTGCGACCCGGCGTATTCGATGCACGCGCCAGATTGTTACGGTTAACGAGCGCGTTGATCAGGCTCGACTTGCCGACATTCGACCGACCCGCAAACGCGATTTCCGGCACCGTTGGTTCGGGCAGAAATTCGAGCTTTGGCGCGGATTTCAGGAAGCTGATGGGACCTGAAAAGATTTTAGTCGTCGTCTCGGTCACGCCTTGGCATTCGCTTTCGCCTGCGCCTTTTCTTGGGCTTCACGGGCCATTTGCTCGCGCAAAATGGGGTGGCGCGAATACAGCCATTTTTGTTGGGCAATCGACACGAGGTTGGACATCACCCAATACAACTGAAGACCAGCGGCAAATGGTGCCATGATGAACATCAGGAACCAAGGCATGACGGCAAAGACCTGCTTTTGCACTTCGTCCATGGGTTGCGGATTCAGGCGCTGCATCAGCCACATCGTCACGCCCAGCAAGATCGGCAATATGCCAATGGCGATGAAAGATGGCGGATCGAACGGCAGTAATCCAAACAGGTTTATGGGCGTCAACGGGTCCGGTGCAGACAAATCCTTCAACCACAAGACAAAGGGCTGATGACGCATTTCAATCGACAGCAGCAAAATCTTGTAAAGCGCGAAGAAGATCGGAATTTGTAGCAAGATCGGAAGGCAGCCCGCGAGCGGGTTTACTTTTTCTTCCTTATAGAGCTGCATCATTTCTTGCTGCAGGCGCGGCTTGTCGTCTTTCCAGCGGTCTTGAAGCGCCTTGAGCTTGGGTTGCACCGCACGCATCTGCGCCATAGACGCAAATTGCTTTTGTGCGACCGGATACATGAACAAACGGACAATGATGGTCAGGCCAATGATGGCGACACCAAAATTGCCGAATACGCCAAACAGCCAGTGGAGGATCCAGAAGAACGGAATAGCGATGAACCAGAACCAGCCCCAGTCAATGGCATAGTCCAAATAAGGAATGCCCAAATCTTGGGAATAAGCGTTGAGGACAGCCATTTCCTTGGCGCCAGCAAATAGGCGTGAGCTGCTGTCATATGTGGCTCCAGCGGCGACATTATTGTAACGCGTTGGGATGACTTGCGCTTGATAGACGTCGCCGCTTGCGCGGAACTTCGCCGATACCGGTGTTTTCTGATCTGGAATCAGCGCGCCCAGCCAATATTTGTCGGTAAAACCAAGCCAGCCGCCGGTGCTGGTGAAGGCTGCTTCACCCTTATTTTCTGCGACATCGACATAGCCCCAATCATAATTGGGTTGGTCATCAAAAACGCCCATAGGGCCGATATGGATATGCGTGAATATCGAGCCACCTGAGGTCGCGTCGGCGGGCTTGCCGGTGCGGCTGAGCAACGCGAAGTTAGCTATTTCGGCAGGCGCCGTGCTACCATTGGTGAAACGCTGCTTTGCCGTGATCATGAAATTCTCATCAATCGACAGCGCAATTTCAAACTTCTGACTTTGCGCATTGGTCCAGCTTAAGGTCACGGGCGTGGACGGCGTCAGCTTGTTGCCGCTGGGTGTCCACACGGTCTTGTCGTCTGGCGCTATGATGCCACTGCCGGCCCAACCGAAGCGGGCGAAATAAGCATTTTGGGTACCAGACGGCGCAAAAAGGCGAACGGGCGCCGAATCCTTGGCTAACTCGGTACGGTGGGTCAACAACACGAGGTCGTCGATTTTCGCGCCCTCAAGATTGATCGAACCTTTCAGCTTTGGCGTTTCGACCATGATGCGCGCGGACGACTGAAGCGCGTTAGCGAGCGGAACAGCCTGAACCTTGGCAGGAGCGGCTTCGACTTGAATATCGGACGTTGCGCTGCCTGCTGGCGTCGCGGAAGATGCCGCTGTGCTGGCGACTGGCGCTGGTGTCGGGAAGAAATAGCTGGCGACATAGGGCCAACCGAACAGGATGAGACCCGTCAGCAATACTGCAAATATCAGGTTGCGTTTATCGTCCACGTCTAAAATTCCCCGTTAATCCGTAAATGGAGCATCATGGCACGGGATCATATCCGTGCCCACCCCAAGGTTGGCAGCGCAATAGCCGTTTGATGGCCAGCCAGCCACCCTTAATTGCGCCATATTTTTGCAGCGCACTAATCGCATATGCCGAACAGCTTGGGCTATATCTGCAGGTCGGCGGCAAAATACGCGATGGGCCGATCTGCCAGGCCCGTGCGACCAGAATGAAGAGCTTTGCGATCATGGGCTATCTCCCCATCGCAAGTCGTTGAGGAGAATTGGGTTATTGTTCGTCAGCCGCATAATTTGCCCAACGCCTTGATCATATCGCTGCGCAATGCGCCAAAGTCCCGTTCGATCCCAGTGTCACGGCCAATCAGGATATGGTCAGCGCCGGGTTGGCCATTTTGCCCGAGCATTTCCTGCGCGAGCGCGCGAAAGCGTCGGCGCATGCGGTTGCGGACCACCGCGTTGCCGACCTTCTTGGTAATGGTAATGCCCAAGCGAATGTCGGTGCTTTCATCCTGCCTGTCTTTCACAAGCAAAACAAAACCGGGAGTTGCATATCGCTTCCCCCGGTTGGCAGCCAGAAAATCTGACCTTTTTTTGATGATGCTGTAACCGCGCATGTCGCGGTCCGCCTGCTCGGTAATTAAGCCGACAGCTTCTTGCGGCCGCGTGCGCGACGTGCGTTCAGGATATTGCGGCCAGCGGCGGTTGACATACGAAGACGAAAACCGTGGCGACGGGCACGCACGAGATTGCTCGGCTGAAAAGTGCGCTTCATGACTGTAATCCTTAAATTTTTTGCGTCTTGAAATGAAAATGGTCGCCGAATCTGCGCAGCGACCTTTTCTGTTGCAGTGGCCGATACGGTCAGCATGGCGAAAAGTCAACACGGGTCAGGGCATTTTCATGTCAAAGTCGTCGCGCCGGAACAGGTGCATGATGTCGCGTTTGACATCGGGAAAGGGCGGGCGCCCTGTGACCTTGTTGCGCCGCAGTGCCCAATTTGCCCAACGGGCATATTCGGGATGTTGCTTTGAAAGCCTGGAATATCGCTTCTTTGCCCAACGCGAATGTTTTAGGATCACGCCGAGCCCGATGATAAACAGCATTAGTCCGCCTGGACCCGGAAGCCAGCTGACAAGTGGTGCCGCAACGATCAGCGCCCAACCCAAAATGACCATCGACAAGCGATAGGCAGGCGTTTCGATCCAGTTTTTTCGCTTCGAGGGGTGCATATTGGTCATGTGGGATTAAGGATCGAGCGTTGCAAGTTCATGTCAGCACCAAACAGTTTTCGCAGATGTATAAAATCTTTACCATTATCCATTATCGTCAGCATTTATTCATGGTTTTGCCGCAATACAGCAGTATCGCCGTTTCTTACCGTTTATGATGAAAGTCTCATGACAACTGCTCTCCTTCATCTTCACCGCATTGGCGTGCTGCCTTCGGACATTGATTTCATGGGGCATGTGAACAACGCGCGCTACTTGAATTGGGTGCAAGATGCCGTCCTAGCGCATTGGAACAAGCTTGCCCCGCCGGAGACAGCGGCGAAATATCTTTGGGTCGCGCTCAAGCATGAGATTACATATCGCAGGCCGGCATTCCTCAATGATGAAGTGATCGCATCAGTTGTGCTTGAAAAAGTGCAAGGGGCCCGGTCATTTTACGATACGGTGATCAAGCGTGGCGAGGACGTTCTTGCAGAGGTAAAGTCCAGCTGGTGCTGCATTGATGCAAAAACGCAGCGGCCTGCGCGCATTGCAGCCGATGTTCAGGCGTATTTTTTTAGTCGGGATTGATACAAGATTGGCGTGCCGCGTTTAGAGAAACGCAAGCCAATGGGGTCGCTCGTCAAAAAATAGGGTCGTCGGAACCATCGCCAATTGGCGTCACAGCATTGTGTATCCCACATTCCATCTTGTCCCAGCCCTTCCATCGGCCCGAGCGCGGGTCTTCGCCTGGCGCAACTTTGGTGGTGCAGGGCGAACAACCGATGGATGGATAGCCAAGCTCTACCAAGGGATGCGCTGGCAAGGCATGCGCGGCCATATAGGCGTCGATTTTGGCTTGGTCCCAATCGGCGAGCGGATTGACTTTCAAACGGCCATTTTCGATTTCAAACTGGGGCAGTGCGCGGCGGGTAGATGACTGGAACGCTTTGCGCCCCGTAAATTGGGCATCAAAGCTCGCCAAAGCGGCATTGAGCGGCAGCACTTTGCGGATTTCGCAGCAGCCATCGGGGTCATAGGACCAACGCAGCCCTGTTTCGTCTTTTTGCTGGAGCAATTTGGGGTCAGGTGTCAGGATGCGTAAATCCAACAGGCCGAGCTTGGACCGGAGCTCTTCCCGATAGGTTATAGTCTCAGGGAAATGCTTGCCCGTTTCCAAGAACAAGACGGGTATCGTCGGATCGATGCTTGCAATGAGGTGCAGCAAGACCGCGCTCTCGGCGCCGAAGCTAGAGACCACGGCCGCATCGCCCAACATATTTTCGCGCAACAAGATGGTCAGCATCTCAATCGTATCGCGGCCCCGGAACATATTATTCAGGCGGACAGCATCGCCGTCTGTATAACGCGGGGCGGTGTGGATACGATCTGCGATGCGGACCTTATTAGCCATGCCGTAGCTTCCAAATAGGCACGGCGCTATCGGCGGCCCCTTGATATGCATGGTCATAATAAGCGAGCGCACGTGCCACAGCATCGGGGTTTAACGAGGCTTCGGGCGCGAAACTGTCAAAGCCGCAACGGCGCATATACGCAATCTGGTCGACCAGCACATCGCCTTGCGCGCGCAATTCCCCCTGATACCCGGCCTCCCGCAATATGCGTGCGGCGCTATAGCCCCTGCCATCGCGAAATTTGGGAAAGGCCACTTCGATCAGGGTCAGCCGGTCAAGGAAAGGGATTAATGCGCGTGCATCATCATCCGGTTCCAGACGGACGGCGGTTGCGTTGGACTGATCCAGAAACGCATCCAGCGTCACTGACGGCTGTTCCGTGACTTCATCGGTGCGATAACGAAACTCAACCATAAATCGCCTCCTTAAAAGGTTCGAGGCCGACACGGCGATAGGTGTCGACGAAACGTTCATCGCCCTTCCGCAATGCCTTATAGACCTCGGTCGCCTTTTCCACCGCATCGACCACGCCATCTTCGTCAAAGCCGGGGCCAATAATCTTGCCGATGCTGACGTCTTCGGCGCCAGATCCACCAAAGGTTAGCTGGTAATTTTCCACGCCTTTTTTATCGACGCCCAATATGCCGATATGCCCGGCATGATGATGTCCGCAGGCGTTGATGCAGCCTGAAATTTTAAGCTTCAGCTCGCCTAAATCGCGTTGCCGGTCCATGTCGGCAAAACGCGTCGCAATTTTCTGCGCGACAGGGATTGAACGGGCGTTGGCAAGGCTGCAATAATCAAGGCCGGGGCAGGCGATGATATCGCTGATCAGGTCAAGATTGGCGTCGGCCAATTCGGCATCACGCAAAGCCTGCCATACGGCATAGAGATCGCGCTTTGCCACATATGGCAGGACGATATTCTGTGCATGGGTGACGCGTAATTCGTCAAAGCTGTATTTTTCGGCAAGGTCCGCCATGACGTCAATCTGCTTTGATGTCGCGTCACCCGGAATGCCGCCAATAGGCTTCAAGCTAATATTGACGATGGCATAGCCCGCTTGCTTATGTGGCTTTACATTCTGATCGAGCCACACGGCAAAATCAGGATCATTGCGGTCCGGTTCGACATTTGCGGCATTATAAGCAGGCGGCGCAAAAAAGGCGCTGATGCGTTCCAACTCTGCCAAAGGCGGGTCGATACCCAAGGTTTTGACATGCGCAAATTCTTCTGCGACCTGACGACGATATTCATCCGCGCCGATTTCATGGATCAGGATCTTAATCCGCGCTTTGTACATATTGTCGCGCCGTCCGTAGCGGTTGTAGACGCGTAGACAGGCCTCCAAATAGCTCAACAGGTCGTCCGCTTTGACGAATGGGTTGATTTCAGGCGCGATCATCGGTGTGCGGCCCATGCCGCCGCCAACAAAAACCCGCGCGCCCAGTTCGCCATCTTTACGAACAAGTTCCAGCCCGATGTCGTGCAGGCGCATGGCTGCGCGGTCCTCAGACGACGCAATTACAGCGATCTTGAACTTGCGGGGCAGATAGCTGAATTCCGGATGGAAGGTTGACCATTGGCGCAGCAATTCGGCCCAAGGACGCGGGTCGGTGACCTCATCAGCTGCAGCGCCCGCATATTGGTCGGACGAAATGTTACGGATGCAATTGCCGCTCGTCTGAATGGCATGCATTTCGACGGTGGCCAGCTCTTCTAGAATATCGGCACAGTCCTCCAGCTTGATCCAGTTATACTGGATATTCTGGCGCGTGGTGAAATGGCCGTAATCGCGGTCATATTTGCGTGCGATATGCGCCAGCATACGCATTTGCCGTGAATCGAGCGTGCCATAAGGAATGGCAACGCGCAGCATATAGGCGTGCAATTGAAGATAGAGGCCGTTCATCAACCGCAGGGGTTTGAACTGATCCTCGGTAATTTCGCCTGCAATACGGCGATTAATTTGGTCACGGAACTCGGCGACCCGTGCGTCAACCATGGCTTGGTCATAATTGTCATATTTATACATGTCAGATTATCCAGTCGCCAGCCGTAGGATCGGCAGGCTTGAGTGTGAGATCAGTGCGGACGGTTGGCCCAAGCGCGCGAATACGGTCCTTAATATGTGCGGGGCGTGGGCCATCTTCAGTTGGCAGCGCGTCAATGATGTAGGGCGCGTTGACGCGGCGCGCGCCTTCTTCGGCGTGAAGTATCGCCTCGCCATGTTCGCCAACATCGGCGGCATCTTCGACATGGATGGACCAGCCATTGCCCGTCCACCATGTTACGGCGCCAGACGCCAAATCATTTCCCGTTAGTAATTTCACGCAATTTTCTCCGCCTGCTTGGCAAAATGGAACAGCCGGTCTTCGGCATCGGATTTCAGGACGACATCGCCGACGATTATGATTGCTGGCGAAACAACGCCTTCGCGTGCGATCATATCGCCAAGATCTGTTAAAATCGTGCGCATGGCGCGGGCATCGGGCCGTGTGGCGCGCTCCAATACTGCGACAGGCGTGTCGGGTGATAGGCCATCGCTAATAAGCTTTTCGGTAATGTCCGCCGCAGTTGCGATGCCCATGTAAATAACCAATGTGCGGTCTTTACCTGCTAGGCCCGCCCAATTCTGGTCGGTCAGACCCTTGCACTGACCCGCGACGAAGGTCACGGCGCTGGCGGCATCACGATGGGTTAGCGGCAACATTGTCGCTGCTGCCCCGCCCATCGCGGCAGAGATACCTGGGACAACCTCCACATCGATGCCTGCATCACGGACGGCCTCGGCCTCTTCGCCGCCGCGCCCAAAGATGAACGGATCGCCGCCTTTTAACCGCACGACCATATGGCCAGCAAGCGCCTCGCGGATGAGTATGTCGTTGATACCGTCTTGCGGCACCGAATGGCGTGAGCGGCTTTTAGCAACGGAAATTAGGCGTGCGGCGGGGTTGATGAGC
The DNA here is from genome assembly GCF_044239045.1 of Sphingorhabdus sp. Lineage (GTDB taxonomy): Bacteria > Pseudomonadota > Alphaproteobacteria > Sphingomonadales > Sphingomonadaceae > Sphingorhabdus_B. The sequence goes on along the minus strand of NZ_JBIICD010000005.1, from coordinate 65,335 downwards.
GCCATAATCGCGTCATCCACAAGGCCGTCATGCACCACAACGTCCGCGCTCGAAATCAACCGGACAGCCTTGACCGTCAGTAGTTCTGGGTCACCCGGACCTGCGCCCACCAAATACACACATGCTTTATTCATCCTGCCATGATGGGCATTGGCGCCGCCAGCATCAAATCAGGATAAGTTGGCCATGGGCTAGAAGAACTTTAGCCCATTACCCTGCGGCCATCAGCTTTGTGTAAGATGGGCTTGCCCCATCTCGCGAATTGCATAGATTTTGCGCTGTAGCGGTTCCCAGTCGTCGCTTTCGGATATGGCCTGCCAGATATCTTCTACCTCGTGGATCAACATCGAACAAATCGCGCCATTGGTCCAATAATCGTGGCGGTCTCCTTCGATTGCCGCATAATCACGCAGCAAAGTGGCAAAGGCCAACTGATATTCGCCGGAAGTTTCGCCCGCGTCCGCGTTGCCATGGCGATAAAGATAGAAGAATTGATCGATTGCAATTTTCTCCCGCGACATGGTGCGTTCTGCGGCTTCGACCAATTGCCTGTCCAGTTCCTCTCCGCGCGATGCAACGCCCAAGCGCCAGAGAAAACGCCGGATGACCGCCTGCTGATACAGGTCCGGGAAACGCTCGAGCGCCGCGATCAACGGCGGCGCGTCCGATAATAGGCGCAGCGCCACCGCCAACTGCCCCAAATTCCAATGCAGTGCTTCGGCCTGTCTGCCGAACGCGTAAAGGCCGGATTCATCGAAATAAGCCGCCGTGAATTGCGGGTCCCAATATTCGGTGAAGCGCCAAGGCCCATAATCAAAGCTTTCGCCGGTGATATTGATATTGTCCGTATTCAGCACGCCATGGACAAAGCCCGCGACCATATAAGATGCGGCAAGGTCAGCGACCCGTTCCACCGCCAGCCCAAGCAACTGGGCCGCAGGATTTTCCGTCGGGGCAACATCATAAAGCTGGGTTAGGCAATAAGCGATGAGTTGCTGCATGAATTCGGCGTCGCCTTCAGCGGCGACACGCTGGAAACTGCCAATACGGATATGGCTATGGCTTAACCGGACCATCACCGCCGACCTTGTGGGGGACGGTTCATCGCCGCGGATCAATTCTTCGCCGGTTTCAATGATCGAAAATGTCTTCGAAGTGTTGACGCCCAAAGCCTCCAGCATCTCCGTGGCTAATATCTCGCGCACGCCTCCTTTTAGCGTCAAGCGGCCGTCGCCACGGCGGCTATGAGGCGTGGTGCCCGACCCCTTGGTTGCTAGATCCAGCAGGCGACCATCGCCATCCCGCATCTGGGCAAACAAGAAGCCACGACCATCGCCAATGTTGGGATTATACGCGCGAAACTGGTGCCCATGATAGCGCAAAGCCAGCGGCTCCGGCATGTTGTCAGGCAGCGGTTCAAAGCGGCCAAAGTGGCGGACCCATGCGGCGTTGTCATAGTCCGCGAGGCCGACTGTCGCCGCCCAACGATCATTACGAAAGCGCAAAATTGTCTTCGGAAAGTTTGCAGGCCGGACGGCGTCACCAATTTTCACACCAAGACTGGCGATTTGTGGATCTGCGCGGTAGGGGGAAGGGAAGGGTTTCATATTCATCTAGGGTCAGGAGCTATTAAATCCATCTTCGCGGTTTGAGGCCATTTTGTTCAGTGCAAGGCGGTAAGCGCCGGGCTTAGTGGTTCTAAGTCCAAGCTTGCCAACGTGGCAATGGACAAAATGGGTCAAATCCGAAGGACGCCAAAATGGCTTCGATCTCAAAGCAAAATGCCTTTGCAGGCAGAATGACTGCCTGCGGCGGACATTTCACTTCGATATCTTTGCCATTTTGACGCCGCGAAGGTGGATTTAATAGCTCCTGACCCTAAAGCATCTGGGCGGTGCAAAAGAGAAAGGCAAGTATGGCGGCGGTTCGCATCCTGCATTTGCATAGCAGCTTTGATTTAGGTGATCAGCAATCGCGCACTGTTCGCTTAATGAACCATTTTGGCGGGCAAGCCGAACATACGGTTTTGTCTGCTGCTCGCAATGCCTTTGGTGCGGCGGACGCCTTAGACCGTCGGGTGAAGGTCAGCTTTCCCAAAGACGCAGCGCCTGCGCTCACCGGAATGCCAGGCATGGGCCGCTATCGCCGTTTGGCGACCTATATGCAGAAATTTCATCTCGTGCTGAGTTATAATTTTGGCGCGATGGACGGGGTCATGGCGCATACCTTGTTTACGCGCAGCATGAAATTGCCGCCGTTGATCCATCATGAGGACGGATTTGAGCAGGATGAAGTTGATAAGCTCAAGTGGCACCGCAATTGGTTCCGCACCATTGCGTTGCAACGGTCGGACACGCTTGTCGTGCCATCCAAATCGCTCGAGCAGATTGCGCGTAGCGTTTGGCATCAGCCGCTGGAGAAAATCGCGCGTTTTCCTAACGGAATTGATACCGTACATTATAACCGCCGTCCGCAGCGTGGGTCTTTCCCGGGTTTCCAGAAACGGGATGGAGAAATTGTCGTTGGTACGATTGCCGACTTGCGCAGCGTCAAGAATTTACCCCGGCTATTGCGCGCGGTTGCGGCGGTGGATGCGAATATCCGGCTTGCAATTGTCGGTGACGGGCCAGACCGCGACGTCATCATATCAGAGGCTGCACGGCTCGGTATCGCTGACCGCGTCATGATGCCTGGATATTTGCGTGACCCAGCCCGCTACATTCGGCTGTTCGACATTTTTGCTTTGTCGTCGGATAGCGAACAATATCCCATTTCATTGGTTGAAGCGATGACCAGCGCGCTGCCCATTGTGTCTACGGATGTGGGCGATGTGCGTACTATCGTGTCGCGGGAGAACCGGCCATTTATCGTTGCACGCGATGATGAGGACGCGCTGGCTTCGGCTATCGCTAGCTTGGCAAAAGATGCGGCGCTTCGTGCAACATTGGCTGCTGCAAACCGTATTTTGGCCTGTTCTCAATATGATGAGGACACGATGTTTGCACGCTATCGACAGCTTTATGGCTCTGCCATGAAACGTGCCGATTTTGCGCGACAAAGCTGAACATTTGCGATAGCGCCGACCGTTAGAAGCGCGCTACACGGTGCTTTAAGCAAGATTTTTGGGGGTAGTATTTGTGTTCAAGGGTCTAAAACCCATTATCTATGGTGGCCGTGAAGTATGGCCATTGGTCGAAGGCGGTAAGGGCGTTGCGGCCACCAATCATGCAAGTTCTGGCGCGTGGGCTGCGGCCGGCGGCATCGGCACAGTCTCGGCGGTAAATGCCGACAGCTATGATGAAAATGGTGACATGATCCCGCAAGTATTCTTGGGTAAAACGCGTGCCGAGCGGCATGAGGAACTCGTCGAATATGGCATTCGTGGCGGCATTGCGCAGGTGAAGCTTGCGCATGAAATGTCGAATGGGCGCGGCGCGATTAACATCAACGTGCTTTGGGAAATGGGCGGTGCCCAGCGCATCTTGCATGGCATCCTTGAAGCGACCAAAGGTATGGTCACGGGCGTCACCTGCGGCGCGGGCATGCCGTACAAGCTTTCCGAAATCGCTGCCCAATATGGCGTCTATTATCTGCCCATCGTCAGCTCCGCCCGTGCTTTCCGCGCTTTGTGGAAACGTGCCTATCACAAAGTGCCTGAATGGCTCGGTGCGGTTGTCTATGAAGATCCATGGCTTGCAGGTGGACACAATGGTTTGTCCAATGCCGAAGACCCGCGCAGCCCTGAAGACCCTTATCCCCGCGTAAAAGCCTTGCGCGATGTCATGCGCGTTGAAGGCATTTCGGATGACGTGCCGATCGTTATGGCAGGCGGCGTCTGGTTCTTGCGCGACTGGAACGACTGGATTGATAATCCCGAATTGGGTCAGATTGCGTTCCAATTGGGTACACGCCCACTGCTGACACAAGAAAGCCCAATTCCAGCGGGTTGGAAAGACGCGCTTACGAAAATTCCGGAAGACGGCGTTTTGCTGCATCAATTTTCGCCCACGGGCTTTTACTCCAGCGCGGTGATCAATCCGTTTCTTTTGGAGCTTCAAGCCCGTTCGGAACGTCAGATTCCCTTTGTGCAGGCCGCCGACGCGGAACACACAGCGCAATTGGATGTCGGGGTGAAGGGTAAGAATTTCTGGGTTACCCAAGCCGACCTGATGAAAGCACGTGAATGGGATGCGCGCGGGTTTACCGTTGCGCTGAAAACGCCCGACAACTCGCTTGTGTTTGTAACACCGTCATCGGGGGAAGTTATCCGGAAGGATCAAAAGGACTGCATGGGATGCTTGTCGCATTGCGGCTTTTCCTCATGGAAGGACCATGACAATAACTCCACTGGCCGCCTTGCCGACCCGCGCAGCTTTTGTATTCAAAAGGCGCTGCAGAACATCGCGCATGGCGCACCCATTGATGAAAATCTGATGTTTGCCGGACACAGCGCTTATTTGTTCGGGAAAGACCCGTTTTATTCGAACGGCTTTGTCCCAACAGTGCAGCAGTTGATGGATCGACTTTTAACGGGTGACTGACGCCATTTTGCGGTTACTGAATGTGGAGGTTGCGCGCATAGCCTTGCGGCAAAGGGGGCAAGAATGCTTGGCATCTACCCCCGTTTATTGCCAGCCTTCAAGGACTTGATCGGGCGGTCTATGTCCGTCTGCCCACATGCGGATATTGGTAATGACGCGTTCGCCCGAGGCTTCTCTGCCCTCAAAGGTTGCGCTGCCCAAATGGGGAAGCAACACAACATTGGGAATGTTAAACAGTCGCGAATCTACCGCTGGCTCATGCGTATAGACGTCCAACCCGGCACCGGCGATACGACCCGTTTCCAACGCGTCAATCAACGCGTCCTCGTCGATCAACTCCCCACGCGAGCTATTGATGATATAGGCATCCGCTTTCATCTGCGCGATGCGGTCGGCGTTGATGATCTTGTCGGTTTCTGCCGTTAACGGGCAATGCAGGCTGATAATGTCCGACCGCGCCACGAGCCGGTCAATGTCAGGCTCGAAAATGATGCCCAGCTCATCCTCGACGCTCGCGGGCAAGCGGTGGCGTTTATTGTAGATGATGTTCAGGCCAAAAGCCTTAGCCCGCATTGCCACGGCTTCACCAATCCGGCCAAGTCCTATGATACCCAAAGTCTTGCCGCCAATCCGGTGGCCGAGCATCCCAGTGGGGCTCCAGCCGCGCCATTCGCCGTTGCGCATAGAACGATGTCCTTCGCCAAGGCGGCGAGGGACGTTGAGGATGAGAGCCATCGTCAGGTCGGCAGTATCGTTCGTGAACACGCCGGGTGTGTTCGTGACCATGATGCCTTTCGCCTTCGCAGCGGCCAAATTGATATGGTTCACACCCGCGCCATAGCTGGCGATGAGTTTGAGCCGCAGCGGGGCGGCGGCGATGATATCTGCATCGATACTGTCGGTGACCGTTGGCACAAGCACGTCGCAATCGGCCATGGCAGCCACCAATGCGTCACGGCTTAATGGGGTGTCGTCGGCATTGAATTTTGCGTCGAACAACTCCGCCATGCGTTTTTCAACCGCAGGCAGCAAGCTGCGTGTGACGCGGATGGACGGACGTTCGATGCGGCTAAGTTCTGGCATAGGCTGACTAAAGCGGAATTCGCGGCTAGGTCAAGACAGGATGGTTGCGCTCGTCGCAACGCTTGCCGTATAAGATGAAAACGATGGTAAAGAATATGGCTCATCAGAACAAATCGATAGTGTGGTTCGGTGCCTTGGTGCTCGCGCTTTTGGGTGCGGCATCTGCCACAGCACAGACGCAGCGCACGCCGCCTTATTGGGCGTCTATTGAGAAGCCTGAAGCCCGCATGCGCACAGGGCCCAGCACTGAGTTTCCAGTTACATGGGTTTACAAAAGGCAGAATTTGCCGGTGAAGGTAGTCGCGGTCCACAGCGTCTGGCGCAAGGTCCAAGACCCTGATGGTGACCAAGGCTGGCTGCACGTTCGGCTGTTAAGCCCCACGCAGACAGCCATTGTTATTGGTAAAGGCATCGGCACATTGCGGGACTCGCCGCAAGCCAATGCGCATATTTCATGGCGCGTTGAACCCGGCGTTGTCGGAGTCATTGACGAATGCGAAAAGGGATATTGCCGTTTTGAAACCAATGGTCGGTACGGCTATATCGAAAGGTCTCGTATCTGGGGCGATGAGGCGCTTTAAAAAAGCGCCGCAAACGCGCGAAGGTTAAGCTTCGACGCGTTCTGCTAATACAGTGAGGCCGGCTGCGTTTACTTCGGCAAAACCACCTGCGATCATCAGACGCTCCGGCGTTGCACCTTGCGACTTATAAATCTCCAGCGCCGCGTCGTTGCGCAACGTGCTCATCATCGGGCTATGGCCCTCCAACACGCCGAAATCGCCCTCAGTACCCGGAACGACGACCATATAGACGTCGTCCGAGCGATAGAGCTTCTCAGGGGTTACGAGTTCGAAGTGCAGCGGCATAATGGCTTACGCCGCTTCCGCAGCCATTTTGGCTGCCTTTGCAACCGCTTCTTCGATCCCGCCGACCATGTAGAAAGCGGCTTCTGGAAGATGGTCATATTCGCCATCGACGACCGCCTTAAACGACTTCACGGTGTCTTCGACCTGGACGAACTTGCCGGAGATGCCGGTGAAGACTTCCGCAACATGGAAAGGCTGTGACAAGAAACGCTGGATCTTACGTGCGCGGGTCACGGTCAATTTGTCGTCTTCCGACAATTCGTCCATGCCCAAAATCGCGATGATGTCTTGCAGCGACTTATACTTTTGCAGCGTTTCTTGAACGCGGCGGGCGGTGTCATAATGCTCTTGGCCGACAACCGCTGGCGTCAAAACGCGGCTGACCGAGTCCAGCGGGTCAACGGCTGGATAAATGCCAAGCTCCGAAATGGCGCGGTTCAACGTGGTCGTTGCATCCAAGTGGGCAAATGACGTGGCTGGCGCAGGGTCGGTCAAGTCATCTGCGGGAACGTAAATGGCCTGAACCGAGGTAATCGAACCCTTTGTGGTCGAGGTAATACGCTCTTGCAACTGACCCATGTCAGTTGCCAATGTTGGCTGATAACCCACAGCCGAAGGAATACGGCCCAAAAGTGCGGACACTTCGGAACCGGCCTGTGTGAAGCGGAAGATGTTGTCGACGAAGAACAGAACGTCCTGGCCTTCTTCATCGCGGAAATATTCCGCCATGGTCAGACCCGACAAAGCCACACGGGCACGGGCACCGGGAGGCTCGTTCATTTGACCGAAGACCAACGCAACCTTTGAACCGTCTGGGGTTGGGTTGCCGTCGGCGTCCTTGGCGATAACGCCAGCGTCGAGGAATTCGTGATAGAGATCGTTACCTTCGCGGGTACGCTCACCCACGCCAGCAAACACCGAAACGCCGCCATGGCCCTTTGCGATGTTGTTGATCAGTTCTTGAATAAGAACGGTTTTGCCAACGCCCGCGCCGCCGAACAGACCGATTTTGCCGCCCTTTGCATATGGTGCGAGAAGATCGATAACCTTAATACCGGTGACGAGAATTTCTGCCTCTGTCGACTGGTCGGTGAACAAAGGCGCTTCTGCGTGGATCGGGTTGGACTTTGCAGCGCCAACGGGGCCGCGCTCGTCGATGGGCTCGCCGATAACGTTCATGATGCGGCCAAGGGTCATTGGGCCAACTGGAACCGAAATCTGCGCGCCGGTGTCGCGAACAGGCTGACCACGGGTCAAGCCTTCGGTCGCGTCCATGGCGATGGTGCGGACGGTGTTCTCGCCGAGATGCTGCGCGACTTCGAGGACCAAGCGGTTGCCGTTATTGTCGGTTTCAAGCGCCGACAAAATCGATGGCAGTTGGCCTGTGAAAGTTACGTCGACAACAGCGCCGATGATCTGGCTGATGCGGCCAGTTGCGCCAACGACATTGGTTGCGGTCTGGCCGGAACCCGCCTTAGGGGCAGGGGCCTTGCGTGCGGGCGCTTTAGCCTTAGGGGCAGCAGCAGCCTTTGGAGCGGCGGTCTTTTTAGGGGCGGTAGCCATGTGTTTCTTCCTTGCCTTTGGATGTCGTTAGAGCGCTTCGGCGCCCGCAATAATTTCGATAAGTTCGGTGGTAATCGCCGCCTGACGCGTGCGGTTATATTGAATGGTCAGCTTGTTGATCATGTCACCCGCGTTGCGCGTCGCATTATCCATAGCTGTCATTTTTGAACCTTGCTCCGACGCCGCATTTTCGCGGTTCGCGCGCAGCAACTGAACGGCCACATTACGCGGCAACAATTCGGCGATAATTTCTTCTTCGTCGGGTTCATATTCGACCGTTGCCGACAGGCCAACAGCGTCGCCTTCGCCAGCGGTCACCGCGACGGGCATCAATTGGATCTGCGTTGGTTCTTGCGTCAGCACGGTAACAAATTTGCTGAAAAACAGATGCGCGACGTCAAATTCGCCAGCTTCAAAGCGCGCGGTCAGATCTTCGCCCCATGTTTGCACATCGGCAAAGCTCAGCTTGCCCAGGTCACCTGGTTCAATGCTGTGGATGATATCGCCACGGAAAGTCCGGCTCAGCTGATCGCGGCCCTTCTTTCCTATGGTATAAAATTTGACGGTCTTGCCCTCAGCCTTCAACGCTTCTGCCTGACGGCGGGCGAGACGGACGATGTTGGTGTTGAACGCGCCGGCAAGGCCCTTGTCGCTGGTTGCGACAACGAACAAATGCACGTCGCTCTTGCCAGAGCCTGCAAGCAATTTTGGCGATTGCGGGCCAACAGAGACCTTGGACGCGATGCTTGACACCACTGCCTCAAGCCGCTCGGCATAAGGACGCGATGCTTCTGCCGCTTCGGTCGCCCGACGCAGCTTCGCAGCGGCGACCATTTTCATCGCCTTGGTGATCTTCTGGGTCGACTTGACCGAGTTGATCCGCATTTTGAGGGCCTTAAGAGACGCCATCTATTCTTCCCTTTGCCGTCACCCTGAACTTGTTTGACCGTCGGTCATTTCATTTCAGGGTCTTAAATAAAATGCTGAAACAAATTCAGCATGACGGGTGATTGTTAAGCGAAATTCTTCGTGAACTTGTCGAGAGCTGCCATCAGAGCCTTTTTGCTGTCGTCGCTGAAGTCGCGGCTGTCGCGAATGGTCTTCAAGATACCAGCATGGTTGGCGCGCAAGTCGGCAAGCATCGATTCTTCGTAGCGGGTCACATCGGTAACTGGAATGCCATCGAGATAACCGTTGGTGCCCGCAAAGATCGACGCAGTTTGCTCTTCAAACGGCAGCGGCGAGAATTGCTTCTGCTTCAACAATTCGGTCAAACGTGCGCCACGGTTCAAAAGCTTTTGCGTTGAGGCATCAAGGTCGGAACCGAACTGCGCGAACGCAGCCATTTCGCGATATTGGGCAAGCTCAAGCTTAATCGAGCCCGACACCTTCTTCATTGCCTTTGTCTGTGCTGCCGAACCCACGCGGCTAACCGACAGACCCACGTTAATCGCAGGGCGGATACCTTGGAAGAACAGGTCGGTTTCTAAGAAGATCTGACCGTCGGTGATCGAAATCACGTTGGTTGGAATGTAAGCCGAAACGTCACCAGCCTGTGTTTCGATGATCGGCAATGCGGTCAATGAACCACCGCCATTGGCGTCGGACATCTTCGCGGCGCGCTCCAACAAGCGGCTGTGCAGATAGAAAACGTCACCAGGATAGGCTTCACGACCTGGAGGACGACGCAGCAGCAAGGACATCTGGCGATAGGCCACAGCTTGCTTCGACAAATCGTCATATACGATGACGGCGTGCATGCCGTTGTCGCGGAAATATTCACCCATCGCAACACCCGTGTAAGGCGCGAGATATTGCAGCGGTGCAGGCTCGGAAGCGGTTGCGGCGACAACGATGGAATATTCCATTGCGCCTTGCTCTTCGAGCGCACGAACGATCTGCGCAACGGTCGAACGCTTCTGACCGACGGCGACATAGATGCAGTAAAGCTTCTTCGATTCGTCGGTGCCCTTGTTGACTTCCTTCTGGTTGATGAAGGTGTCGATGGCGACTGCGGTCTTACCTGTCTGACGGTCGCCGATGATCAATTCGCGCTGGCCACGGCCAACGGGCACGAGGGCGTCAAGCGCCTTAAGGCCAGTTTGCACAGGCTCCGAAACTGATTGGCGCGGGATGATGCCCGGCGCTTTTACTTCAACGCGGCTGCGTTGCGTGGTTTTCAATGGGCCCTTGCCATCGATAGGGTTACCAAGACCGTCCACAACGCGGCCCAGCAATTCCTTGCCGACAGGAACGTCCACAATCGTGCCAGTACGCTTTACAACGTCGCCTTCACGGATTTCACTGTCGGAACCGAAGATAACAACGCCGACATTGTCCGCTTCCAGGTTCAGCGCCATGCCCTGAATACCATTGGCGAATTCGACCATTTCACCAGCCTGCACATTGTCGAGGCCGTGAATACGGGCGATACCGTCACCAACCGACAATACGCTGCCGACTTCCGAAACCTGAGCTTCGGTGCCGAAATTGGCGATCTGGTCCTTGATGACCTTGGAAATTTCTGCGGCGCGGATATCCATGTTGCTACTTAGCCTTTCATCGCGTTAGCGAGGGTGTTCAAACGAGTTTTGATGGAATTGTCGATCATCTGGCTACCGATTTTAACAGTAAGCCCGCCAAGAAGTGACGGATCGACTTTGGTCTGGATGGCGACGGTGCTGCCGACGCGCGTTTTAAGGGATGCCAATAATGCCTTAGTCTGCGCTGCGCTGAGTGCGTGGGCGGAGGTTACTTCGGCGGTGACTTCGCCGCGATGGGCCGCGGCAAGCGTTGAAAACGCACGGGCAACAGCAGCCGTTTCGTTCAAGCGGCGGTTGTCGGCGAGCACGCCCAATGTCTTTGCCGTCAGTGCGTCAAGCTTCATAGCTTTTGCAACAGCGGCAATGGCTTTCTTCGCATCGCTACGGCTGAGCACTGGGTTGCTGGTGAGTGCTTTCAGGTCAGCCGATTCGCTCACGGCTTGGGCAATCGCCCGCATGCTCTTTTCAACGGCATCGATCGCCTTCGCGTCGCGGGCCAGTTCGAACAATGCCGTCGCGTAACGGCCAGCAAGACTGGCTTGAATATTAGCGCTTGTGCCGCCGGAATGATCCACGCGTCGAATTCCTAAATTGTGAGACTGAATTACTTGCCGACTGCACCGGAGGGTTGCCCCTTGGTGGCGTCGCGCCGCGCCTAGCAGGGGTTTTGCTGCGATGCAAGATGGCGATTGTTGCTTGTTTCAACCTAATCGTCATCCTGAACTTGTTTCAGGATAACAAACTGCCGTAGGACGTTTTTTGAAGACAGGTTCAGGATGTCATAAGGGAGAGTGCAATGGGCAAAATGATTCGCATGACGATGTCGGATGGCGCGGAAATCGCGGTTTACCACGCCCAAGCCGTGGGTGAACGTCGCGGTGGGCTTGTGCTCGTGCAGGAGATATTTGGCGTAACTGACCATATCCGCGAATTGTGCGATGAATATGCCGCCGATGGATTTGAGGTGCTGTCTCCCGCCATTTTCGACCGCGAGCATCCGGGGTTTGAGGCCGATTATACCGGGCCTGATTATAATCGAGCCGTCCAGTTGGCGCGCGAACTGCACCCGTTCGTGCAGTCGCTCGATGATGCGCAGGTCTGTATCGATGCGCTGAAAGACGCAGGGCCGGTGTTCATCACGGGCTATTGCTATGGCGGCTCAGTCGCGTGGGCTGTTGCTGGGATCAGCGAAGACCTCGCAGCCGCCAGTTGCTATTATGGCAGCCTCATTCCGACGGTCTATGCTGATCAAACCCCGAAATGCGCGACTATTGCGCATTTCGGACGCTATGACGCGGGCATACCGATGGAGGGTGTTGAAGCGCTCATCGACAAAGCCCATCCGACCGCGCAGATATTTGTTTATGACGCCAATCACGGGTTCAATTCCGACCGGCGTAAAGATTATCATGAACCAAGTGCCGATTTGGCACGAGAACGGACGCTTGCGCTGTTTCAAGCGTGTGGTGGATAACGGCGGCTATGGCACCAAGTGCTTGGATTAACGGCGGAGCTGGCGTGTCCATATATTGGGCGGTGGCGGAAACCGCGCTTGGCCCGATGTTGCTGGCCGCAACAGACAAGGGTATTTGCCGCCTGTCGTTTGACGAAAATGAAAGCACGCTAAAGCGCCGCTTTCCGAATGCGACCCTGTTGGGTAAGGGCGGTTCACTCTCGGCGCTGATCGACGGCGCGGTCTTCGCCGTTCAAAACCCAAGGCAGATGCCCCAATTGCCCTTGGATGTCGGCGGCACTGATTTCCAAATGGCGGTGTGGCAGGCATTGCTTGAAATACCCGCTGGCGAAACCCGCAATTATGCCGAAATCGCTGCGGCGGTTGGAAAGCCCGATGCGGTGCGCGCGACAGGTTCGGCCAATGGCGCGAACCATGTGTCGGTGCTTATTCCCTGCCATCGCGTCATCCGGTCAGATGGCGGCCTTGGCGGCTATGCTTATGGGTTGGAACGCAAGCGCCGTTTGCTTGCGTGGGAAAGCGGGCAAGGCGGTCTGTTTTCCGCTTAGGCCGGGAACCCATATTTAAGGATATAGAGCGCGCACAAAATAAAGCCCTTCGGGGGGCGCATTTTCCGCCAGAGCCGAGCGGTCGGCTGCCTCCAGCGCCGCCTTTAGATCTGCAGCTGTCCAGCGCCCAAGCCCGACGGCGACAAGACATCCGACCATGGAGCGGACTTGATGATGCAGGAAGGACAAAGCCGCTGCCTCGATAATCACATGCTGACCCTCTCGCCTGACGTTTAGGCGATCGAGCGTTTTGACGGGGCTGGCGGATTGGCACGCGGTGGAGCGGAAGGTGGTGAAATCATGCAGGCCAACAAGAATCTGCGCCGCGTCATGCATCGCATCGGCATCCAGTTCCGGCCCGACGCGCCAAACGCGACCCTTTTCCAAAGTTAGGGAGGCACGGCGGTTGAGGATGCGATATTCATAAGACCGGCCAATGCAGCTATAACGCGCATGCCAATCATCCGCGACCTCTTCGCATGCCAGTATCGCGATGGGGTGCGGACGCAAATGGGCGTTGACGGCCTCCATCAAGCGGAAGGCCGAAAGGCCTTTTTCAACATCGACATGCGCGCGCATGCCAAGCGCATGGACACCTGCGTCGGTGCGGCCAGCGCTGTAGACCAAAGTTTTTTCGCCAGTGGTTTTGAATATTGCCTCTTCGATCGCGCCTTGGACTGAGGGGCCATGGTCTTGCCATTGCCAGCCCATATAAGGGCCGCCGTCAAATTCGATGGTGAGCGCAAAGCGAGTCATGACAAAATACTACCAGCGGGAATGGCCTTGCCGCGCAAGAGGTCGGCGGTGGGCATGGCCGGTTTGCCGGCGCGTTGGATGCGCGTTGGGCGGATTGCGTTGGTGTTGCAGGCGATGGTGAGTTGGTCGTCCATAATCGTACCTGTCGCGCCATGGGCTGTGACGATGTCGGCCGCCAATATCCGATACCGCTCGCCTTCAAATTCGAACCATGCGCCGGGTGCGGGGCTGAACGCACGGATCTGGCGTTCGACGGCTTCGGCGGACACAGAAAAATTCAACTTCGTTTCGGCTTTGTCGATTTTAGCGGCGTAGGTAACGCCGTCTTCCGGTTGCGCCACGCACGGGAACGCCTCCAAATCGGCTAAAGTCCGGACCATCAGCTCCGCGCCAAGCTCCGCCAGCTCTTGGGTAAGTTGACCCGTCGTCTTGTCGCGGATTTCGATTTCCGTCGTGGCGCGGACGGGGCCCGTATCCAAACCAGCCTCCATCTGCATGACCATGACGCCGGTGGTGGAATCGCCCGCCAATATCGCACGCTGCACAGGCGCGGCACCTCGCCAGCGGGGCAGCAATGATCCATGGACATTTAAGCAACCATGCATGGGCGCGTTTAAGACCGCTGGAGGCAGTATGAGGCCATAGGCAGCGACGATGGCTACATCGAGACCCAGCGCAGCGAAATCAGCCTGTGCGTCCTCCTGACGCAGCGACAGGGGTGATCGTACCAGTAGTCCCAGTTCCTCCGCGCGTTGATGGACCGCAGACGGGGTCAGCTTCTTGCCGCGATTGGCGGGGCGCGGCGGCTGCGTGTAGACAGCGGCCACGTCATGCCCAGCCGCCACCAACGCATCGAGCGTCGGCACTGCAAATTCGGGTGTTCCCATGAAGGCAAGACGCATCGTCACTTTTCCTTTGTTCAAAAGCCCCCTAAGACCCGGCGCATGGCATCGCAAGAAATAGACGCACTCGCACAAGCATTGTCGAAGCTACCGGGGCTTGGCCCACGGTCGGCACGGCGCGTCGTGCTGCATCTCATGAAAAAGCGGGAGAGCGTTTTGCAGCCGCTTTTGCGCGCCTTGCAGAATGTGGAACAAAGGCTTGTGGTGTGCAGCACCTGTGGGAATATCGACACTGGCAACCCATGTGGCATTTGCGTTGATCCGCGCCGCGACATCCGGTCCATCTGTGTGGTCGAGGATGTATCCGACCTTTGGGCGCTGGACCGCTCGCGGCTTTTTCCGGGCAAATATCATGTTCTGGGCGGCCGCTTGTCGGCATTGGATGGTGTTCGGCCCGAAGATTTGAACATCGACGGATTGGTCAGTCGCATTGCGATGGGCGGGGTTGACGAGGTGGTGCTGGCGATGAACGCCACGCTTGAGGGGCAGACAACCGCGCATTATCTGGCCGAGCGGTTGGAACAATTTCCTATCCGCCTCACGCAATTGGCGCATGGCGTGCCGGTGGGCGGGGAGCTGGATTATCTCGACGACGGCACTTTGGCGCAGGCCTTGCGCGCCAGACGCCCTGTCGGTTGATTTATCCAAAGACCGTCCCTATTTGCGACCCATGGCCATATTACCTATTCTTGAAGTGCCCGATCCGCGGCTGAAAACCATTTCGAAACCTGTTGAGAACTTCGACGGGGATTTGAAAATGCTCGTCAATGACATGATCGAAACAATGTATGCTGCGCCCGGCATTGGCCTGGCGGCGATACAAGTGGGTGTGCCTCAGCGCTTGTTGGTCATCGATTTGCAAGAAGAGGAAGCGGAAGGCGAGGAGCCCTTGCGCAATCCGCGCGTTTTTGTGAACCCCGAAATTCTGGACCCGTCCAACGAGCATAGCCTGTATAATGAAGGTTGCTTGTCCGTCCCCGACCAATATGCCGAGGTGGAGCGCCCTGCCCAAATCCGTGCCCGTTGGCAGGACTTAGATGGCAAGGTGCATGAAGAGGTCATGACTGGCCTGATGGCGACATGTTTGCAGCATGAAATGGACCATCTGGAAGGCATATTGTTCATCGACCATCTGTCGCGGCTAAAGCGTCAGATGGTGTTGAAGAAGATCGAAAAGGCCCGCAAAATGGGCGGCGGCCATGTGCATGGCCCGAATTGCAGCCACTGATCCGCTATTTTGAACCCCCGCACGAGGCGGGGTTCCTAACGCTTTCGTTTATTTCGCAAATTGTGACGGCGCCGGGCTGACGGTGACGAATTTGCCAGCCTGAACTTCCTGCACCTCCAGCATACGGTCGGTCAGGCCATTGGGGTTGAAACGAAACGCCCCGTCAACACCGATGAAGCCCTGCGGATCGGTCAACTGCGCCACGGGAAAGCGCGTCCCCGGACGCCAATCACGCGCGACGCGCGCCACCAACAGCACCGAGTCATAACCAAGGCTCGAAAGGCGCAAAGGTGCCTTGCCGAAACGGGCACGATATTTGGTCGCATATTGCGTATAGAGCGTGTCCGATACACTTGCGAACCACGCGCCATATATAGGCGAGCTGCTCGCTAGCGTGCCTTCGATATTCCACAAATCTGTACCCAAGATTTTGGCTGTACGAAGTCCGCCGCGGCGCAGGGCAGGCACGGTTGTGATGGCCGCACGACCGCTGTCGGCAACCAAGATGGCGTCAATAGCGCCCATTTGTGTCAGGCGTCGGGCGGCGGCTTCAGCGGACGCAGCCGTTCCGTTTGTTTCCTGAATACCCACCAACACGCCGCCGGCTGCGCGCACGGCTGTCGTTAAATTCGATTGCGCACGCTGTCCGTAGACATTGGATGCAACGACGCCTGCAAAGCGGTTCATGCCCTTTGACTTGGCATGAAGCACCACGCGTTCAATGGCTTGGTTCGGTAAATGGCCAAGCAAGAACACATTTTGTCCGGCCACGCCGACATCGTTGGAGAAGCTGATGATGGGAACGCCTGCTGGACGTGCGATTTGTGCGACCTCAATCACATTGTCACCGCGTAACGGGCCCAAGATAAGCTTATTTCCATCCGCAATCGCGCGCTGTGTCGCGGCTGCTACACCAAGGCCGGTGTCATAGGTGACCATGCGGATGTTGGTGACTTTGGTATCGGCCAGCGCCAGCGCTGTCGCATTGGCAATCGATTGCCCCACATCGGCGTCAGGGCCAGTTACCGGCAACAAGAGCGCGACACGGTGCATGCCGTCGGACGGTTCCACTGCCAAAGGCGCTTTGCTGCGCGGGACCGTGCTACATGCAGCCAGCAGGACAACCGACGCCAAGACCAGCAGCTTTTTGATTTGGCCTGCTAAAGCTTGCGGCTGCGCGCGCGTTGCGGCAATGGATGCACTCATTTTAGGTTCCTTGGGAAAAAGCTGCATATTCCGATGACTTTCGAATCAGGCTTATATGTCGTTGCGACCCCCATCGGCAACCTTGCAGATATGTCACAAAGGGCGATCGACCTTTTGAAGGCCGCAGACATAGTCGCGGTTGAAGACAGCCGTGTGACGGGCAAATTGCTGCATCATTTGGGCATTAAAAAGAAAATGCGCCGCTACAACGACCATAGTGGGGACGTTGAGCGGGAGTCCTTGGTCGCCGCGGCGCGTGGGGGCGTGATTGCCTTAGTGTCGGACGCTGGCACGCCATTAATCTCCGACCCTGGATATAAGCTTGTCCGATCCGCACGGGCGGCGGGCGTGCCGGTATTTACCATTCCGGGTGCAAGCGCCGTGACAGCGGCTTTATCGATCTGCGGCCTGCCGACAGACCGGTTTTTATTTGCAGGCTTTTTACCCAATAAGGCCAAAGCGCGGGTCGAGACATTGACCGAACTGGGGCAAGTCAAAGCGACATTGGTATTCTATGAAGCTGGCCCGCGTTTGGCCGCAAGCTTGGCTGCTATCGCCGACACTTATGGCGATCGCGAAGTTGCCGTGGCGCGCGAGCTGACCAAGAAGTTTGAAGAGGTCGTCACTGGAACGGCGTCAGAATTGGCGGCGCGTTATGCTGCGCAGGAACCGAAAGGCGAAATCGTCCTCATCATCGGCCCGCCCGCCGACGCGTTGGCGGCGGAAACGGGGGATGTCGATACGGCGCTGAAACAGGCGCTGGAAACGATGTCCGCCGCTAAGGCCGCAGGCGCGATTGCCAAACGCTTCGGGCTGGAGCGCAATGCCGTCTATGCCCGCGCTACGGAATTGAAGGCAAAGTGAACCGCCGTGCCGCCGAACAACGTGGACGGCGCGGGGAGGCGCTTGCCGCTTGGTTCCTGCGCCTGAAAGGATGGCGGATTGTGGGCATGCGCGTGAAAACCCCGCGTGGTGAGGTGGATATCATCGCACGGCGCGGAAAGAGCATTGCCTTTGTTGAGGTGAAGGCGCGGACGAAAGCCGTTGACCTTGCCACGGCGATTGATGCCAGTCGGTTGCGCCGTGTGGCCGCGGCGGCGGAAATCCTCTTGCCCAAATATGGCAAAGAGTGTGAAAATATGCAGATTGATGTGATTATGGTTGCGCCTTGGCGTTTCCCTAAGCATTTGCCAAATGTCTGGCACGGATAGGAACGCACGAAATGACAATCAAAATGGCGGTCCAGATGGACCCTATGGACGGTATCAATATCACTGGCGATTCCAGCTTTGCACTGATGTTGGCAGGCCAAGCGCGCGGTTATGATATTTGGCATTATGATGTCGGTACGCTGACGCTTGATGCCAATGATCGGCTTACGGCGTGGGCGCATCCGGTGCATGACCTGCAACGCGTTGAAGGCGCGCATTACCGTTTTGGCGCGCCGAAGAAGATAGATTTAGGCGCGGATATCGACGTGGTGCTGATGCGGCAGGACCCGCCCTTTCATGTCGGTTATATCACCGCCACCCATTTGCTTGAGCGGATCGATCATGAAACATTAGTGGTCAACAACCCCGCCAGCGTCCGCAACGCGCCGGAAAAAGTGATGGTGCTCGATTATCGGCAATTTATGCCGCCGACGATCATCACCCGTTCGGCAGACGAAGTGCGCGACTTCCAAAAAATACATGGCGCCGTTGTTGTAAAGCCGCTGCACGGCAATGGCGGCAAAGCCATTTTCCGCATTGATGCAGACGGAAGCAATCTGGGCGCTTTGTTTGAGGTGTTCAACAATACTTGGCCCGAACCGCATATGGTGCAGCCATTCCTGCCCGATGTGGCATTGGGTGACAAACGTATCGTTATGATCGACGGCGAAGTGACCGGCGCGATCAACCGGCGTCCGGGCGAAGGCGAGTTCCGGTCCAACTTGGCCGTTGGCGGCAGCGCGGAGTCGACCGAGCTGACGGCGCGTGAAAGCGAAATTTGCGCCGCGATGGGGCCACGTTTGAAAGAGCTTGGCCTGATCTTCGTCGGCATCGACGTCATTGGCGGACAATGGCTGACCGAAATCAATGTGACATCGCCCACGGGTATTGTCGCGATTGATCGTTTCAACGGCACGGATACACCCGCGCGCATTCTTGACGCGATTGAACGCAGATTGTCGGAGAAGAACTAATGGAAGATTGGATCATTCGGCTGGTCGAATGGGGCCATTATTGGGGCGTGGCGCTTCTGATGCTGCTCGAAACGATATTCCCGCCGATACCGTCCGAAGTCATCATGACGGTGGCGGGCGTTTCTTCTGCGCGCGGCACGATGAACCTTGCCGGCACCATTGCGGCGGGCACGGCTGGCGCGATGCTGGGCAATTGGATCTGGTATCGGGTGGCGGTCAAATTTGGCGAAAAACGGATGCAAGTCTTCATCGACCGCTACAGCCGCTGGTTGACGCTCGATTGGGATGAGGTGGAGCGCGGCCAAAGGCTGTTCCGTACGCATGGATCAATCATCGTCCTGATTGCGCGCATGTTGCCGACATTACGGTCGTTGATCTCAATACCGGCTGGCTTATTCGGCATGACGTTTCGCCGCTTCATGATCTTCTCGACGATTGGCACCGCCGGATGGACCGGGGCCTTGGCCTGTGCGGGCTATTTCTTAGGGTCGCAGTTCAAAGACGTTGAAAAATGGCTTGGGCCCGTTTCGACCTTAGTGATCGCAGCTATCGTCCTGACTTATGTTTGGCGATTATTGCGCTGGAAGCCTAAGCCCTAAGCCCGTGGATGGGCGTTCTGATACTCATCCAAAAGCATAGCGGTATCGACAGCCGTATAGACCTGCGTCGACGACAGGCTGGCATGGCCCAATAATTCCTGCAGACTGCGCAAGTCCGCGCCGCCCGCCAGCAAATGCGTGGCAAAGCTGTGGCGCAGGGCGTGCGGCGTTGTCCGGTCGGATAGGCCCAATCGCGTGCGTGCGCCCTGCACCGCGCGGCGCACCAAAGCGGGCGATAAGGGCCCGCCTTGCGCGCCGCGAAACAATGGCTGGTCGGCACTGGCCGCATAAGGGCACAAAACGAGATATGCCTGCATGGCGGTCCGGACTTGCTCCAGCAAGGGCACGATGCGCGTCTTGTTGCGCTTGCCCGTGACGCGCAACGTAGTGCCAAGCGGCAATATGTCGCCCATCAGGCCGGTTGCCTCACTGACGCGCAAGCCGCTGCCATATAGCAGCAAAAGCAACGCCCAATCGCGCGCGCCGATCCAGCCATCCTTGGCATTTTCGGCGACGTCATCGGCAAGGGCCAGCACATCATCAGGGTTTACCGGACGCGGCAGGCTGCGCGGTACACGCGGCCCTTTCATCACCGGCAAAGTCACATCATCGCCCAAGGCAAAGCGCAAAAAATGCCGTACAGCGGACAATTCGCGCGCTGTTGAGCGATTAGTGAGCCCGTCGCCACGCCGGTCGGCCAAAAATGCGCGCATGTCCGCCGATGAAATCTTGTGCAGCGTCGCGCGGGTAACATCATTACCCCAATGGAGTTGCAGGAACCCGGTCAGCCGGTCTGCCGTCGCGTGATAGGCGCGCACGCTATGCGGCGACATCCTGCGGTTGTCGGTCAGGAACGCGAGATATTCGTTGAGCAAAGACGCCATATGCACCACGCTATCAGGCGGAGGCATTTGCCTCAATGTTTACTATTTGCGGCAATATGGCGTCGAGCAATGGCATGCCTTGGGGCGTGACCGTCACATGGTCTCCGTCGCGCGCGATCAGGCCAAGCTGCGCAATTTTGCCCACGGCATCCATATCCAACAAGTCGGCAGCGGCGATGCCCGTCCGTTGCGACAGACGGCTGAGGTCAATTCCTTCCGCTAGCCGTAAACCCATAAGCAAGCTTTCGGTCGCGCGCGTCGCCGCATCAAGATATTCTTCGCTGCTGATGCCATGCATATTGCGTTCAACGGCGGACAGGAAGTTCTCCGGCTTTTTATGGCGCTGCGTTGCGGCGTTCAGCCGCCGCCCATGGGCGCCAGGGCCAATGCCGATATAATCATCATAGCGCCAATAGCTTAAATTATGGCGGCTTTCGTTACCGGGACGGGCATGGTTGCTGATTTCATAGGCCGGGATACCGGCGGCCGATGTCATCTGTCCGGTCAATTCATATAATGTCGCGGCATCATCATCATCGGCGGGCATGAAATGGCCCGTGCGCACCAAAGTTTCAAAGCGCGTGCCCGGTTCAATGGTAAGCTGGTAGAGCGACATATGGTCGGTGCCGAAGGAAAGGGCACGCTGCAGTTCCGCTTCCCATTGGACAGCGGTCTGGTCAGGCCGCGCATAAATCAGGTCGATATTCACGCGGGTGAAATGACGTTGCGCAATGGTCAGCGCGTCCAGGCTTTCTGCAACCGAATGTGCACGCCCCAGAAAGGTCAGCGCGGCATCATCCAACGACTGAAGCCCAAGCGATACGCGGTTGACGCCTGTGGCCGCGAGGTCTGCGAAGCGCGCCGCCTCCACCGAAGATGGGTTCGCTTCCAAAGTGATCTCAATATTGTCCGCAAAACCCCAATGCCGTTCCGCGGCGTCAATCAGCGCGGCGATGGTGGATGGCGGCATCAACGATGGCGTGCCCCCGCCGAAGAATATGGAGGTAAGCTTACGCCCCGGCGTCAGCGCCGCCTCATACGCCATATCCGCCAGCAACGCCGCACACCACGCCGCGTCGTCCACCGTGTCGCGGACATGGCTATTGAAATCACAATAAGGACATTTGGAAACGCAAAATGGCCAATGGATGTAAAGGGCGAGGGGGGCGGCCACCAAATCTCCTCGCGTTAGGAGAATACAGCCGCGACCAGTTGACGGAACGCGTCCGCCCTGTGGCTCATCGCATGTTTCTCTTGCGGGTCGAGTTCGGCAAAGGTCTCGCTGCGGCCTTCGGGTACAAACACAGGGTCATAGCCAAAGCCCAGCAACCCGCGTGGCGGCCAAGTCAGGCTGCCCTGCACACGGCCTTCGAAAATCTCTTGATGCCCGTCGGGCCATGCGAGCGCCAAGGTGCAGATGAAATAGGCGCTTCGGTTGGCATCGGGGCCAAGTTCGCACAGCTTGCCCTCAACCTTGCCCATCGCCATATACCAGTCGCGCCCCGGCCCGCCTTCGAAAGCCTGCTTTTCCGCCCAGTCGGCAGTGTAAACCCCCGGTGCACCGCCCAAGGCAGCAACACACAGGCCGCTGTCATCAGCAAGGGCAGGAAGGCCGGAACCTTGCGCCGACGCATGGGCCTTCAGCAAAGCATTTTCGGCAAAGCTCGTGCCGGTCTCTTCGGGTTCAGGTAGGCCAAGTTCGCCAGCGGAAACGGGTTCGATACCAAAAGGCGCAAGCAAGGCCCGGATTTCGCGGACTTTGCCAGAGTTATGGCTGGCGATGACTAGCCTACCAGGTTCGAGTTTGCGGTGGTTCATAAACGCTTGCCTCAATTAAAAACCCGTCGCCCCAACTGAGGCTGGGGTTCATTACGTCTGTCGGGGTAGAACGACAAGCGCGATAGGCTCCAGCCTTCGCTGGAGCGACGGTTAGGATTTACATCCATATCCACTTCACATCCCACGTCACCCCAGCGAAGGCTGGGGTCCATCACGTCTGTCAGTCTCCCGCGAGTTGCGCGATAGGCTCCAGCCTAAGCTGGAGCGACGATCCCTTACTTAACCGCGTCGGCCTGCGCGGCGAAAATCCGGTCGGTTCCCATGCGCGCAAGGCGGAGCAAACGGAGCAGGCCTTCTTCGTCATAGGTCGCGCCTTCGGCGGTGGCTTGCACTTCGGCAATCTGGCCACCTTCGATCAGAACGAAATTCGCATCAGCATCAGCGTCGGAATCCTCGATATAATCCAAGTCCAACACAGGCGTGCCTTTAAAAATGCCGCAGCTTACCGCTGCAACACGGCCGTTAATGGGGTCTTCCTTGATCGCACCCGACGCCAGCAAGCCATTGACGGCAAGCCGCAAGGCAACCCATGCGCCGGAAATCGCGGCGGTGCGTGTGCCGCCATCGGCTTGCAACACGTCGCAATCGACGGTGATTTGGTTTTCGCCCAATTTCTTTAAATCAACGACGGAGCGCAAAGAACGACCGATAAGACGCTGAATTTCCTGTGTCCGTCCGGATTGCTTGCCCTTGGCGGCTTCACGCTGGCTGCGCGTATGCGTGGCGCGGGGGAGCATGGAATATTCCGCCGTGACCCAGCCTTCACCCTTGCCGCGCAACCATGGCGGAATGCGATCTTCGACACTGGCGGTGACCAGCACGCGGGTGTCGCCAAAACCGATAAGGCAGCTGCCTTCGGCATGTTTGGTGAAATGGGTTTCAATCGAAATGGCCCGCATTTCGTCTGGCGCACGGCCGGATGGACGCATGATAGTCTCCTGATAATGGGTAAGTGGCTGCCATAGCCTGCCCCGCTTGCTTTGCAAGTGCGCGGTGCGCTACACGGTCGCGGTGAGCCAAACACCTATCCATGAATTAAATGACCGGACACGCATCATTTTCCGGATGGTGGTGGAAAGCTATCTCGACAATGGCGCGCCGGTCGGGTCGCGGACCGTCTCCAAATTTGCCGGGTTAAACCTGTCGCCCGCGTCGATCCGCAATGTCATGCAGGATTTGGAGGAAGCGGGTTATCTCGCCTCTCCGCATACCAGCGCCGGGCGGGTGCCAACCGAAAGCGGCCTGCGTCTGTTCGTGGACGGCATGATGCAGTCGGCGGCGCCATCGGTTGAGGAACAACGCGCGATTGAATCGCAAATTCGGGGCGACGGGCCGATTGAAGAGGCGCTGGCGGCGGCAACGTCGGTTTTGTCGGGTCTATCTGCCTGCGCCGGTATCGTGTTGGTGCCAAAGCGGGACGCAGTCCTAAAGGCATTTAGCTTTGCGCGCCTGTCCCCATCCCAAGTGCTCGCAATCATGGTGGGTTCGGACAACAGCGTTGAAAACCGATTGGTGTCGATTGACCCGGCGATTAGCGAATTCATGTTATTGGAGGCCGCGAATTATATTTCGGCGCGCCTGTCGGGATTGACGCTTTCCGAAGCTTTGGAAAGGCTCGACAGCGAAATTCGCGCCGAGAAAGCGGAGCTTGACGTCGCCAGCCAAAAACTGGTGCGCGATGGGCTGGCGATCTGGTCGCTCGATGCGAATGACCGGCCAGTGCTTATCGTGCGTGGGCAATCGAACCTGATCGACGAAGCTGCCGCAGCCGACCTCGACCGTGTCCGGCAATTGCTGGATGAGCTTGAGAGCAAAGAGGAAATCGCTCGACTGGTTGACAGCGCGCGTGAGGCGCAATCAACGCGGATATTCATTGGTTCGGAAAATAATCTATTCTCGCTTTCGGGATCGTCGGTCATCGCCGCGCCCTATCGGGAGGCTGGGGGTAAGGTCGTTGGCGTGATCGGTGTGATTGGCCCAACGCGCCTTAATTATGCGCGCATTGTGCCGATGGTGGACTTTACCGCGCAAGCGCTGAGCCGTTTAATTCGACCGGCTTAAATGATGCGCGGGTTGATGAAATAAAATTGCTTTCTATATGCAAGCAGCAACAACCGACCACGCAGTCGCAACGTAATTGGGTTAATCAGGTTTATGACAGAGAAGAAATCAGCCGCAGCCGATCCTGCTGTAGAAAAAGAACTTGAAGGCGTGCCAGAGCATATGAAGAACGATACGCCAGAAGCGACCGATACTGCCAATGCGCAGATTGCGGCGCTGGAAGACGCGCTCGCCGCTGCGCAGAAAGACGTTTTATACGCGCAGGCCGAAACGCAGAATGTGCGCCGCCGTATGGAGAAAGAGGCGCTGGACGCGCGCGCTTATGCCGCGACAGGTTTTGCCCGCGATGTGCTGTCGGTGTCCGACAATTTGTCGCGCGCATTGGAAGCAATTCCCGCCGAAATGCGTGAGAGTGAGGCAATGAAGCCGCTCGTCATCGGCCTTGAAGCGACTGGCCGCGAGTTGGACAGTGTCTTTGCCAAAAATGGCATCACCCGCATTGCCGCAATGGGCATGCCGTTAGATCCCAATCAGCATCAGGCGATGGTTGAAATTCCCAGCGCGGATGCCGAACCCGGCACCATCGTCGCCGAAATGCAGGCAGGGTATATGATCAAGGACCGATTGCTGCGCCCTGCTTTAGTTGGGGTGGCAAAGGCCGCCGAGTAAGTTCGCCGGCATCATGACCATCACGCCGGGGGTGGTCTAACGCAACGCGCTCGGCTATCGATCGCGTTATATGACCTCAGCGGCAGTTTCCAAGGGCCATCAGTCCCCTTGGCGCGATGAACTTCGTGCGACCTTGTCGCTTGCCTGGCCGTTGATCCTAACCAATCTGTCGATGTCCTTGATTGGCGCGACTGATGTGGTGATGGTGGGTTGGCTCGGGCCAACCGAGTTGGCGGCTGCATCGCTTGGGTTCAATCTATGCATGACGGCGGCGATTTTCTGCATGGGCCTCGTCACCGCGACGGCGCCGATGATGGCGAGCGAGCGCGGGGCAAAGGCACATTCTGTGCGCGATATCCGCCGCACATTCCGGCAAGGGCTTTGGGTCGCGGTGGCGATCATGATACCGATCTGGCTGACCTTGTGGCAGACGGAGGCCATATTGCTGACGCTTGGTCAGCAAGCCGAACTTGCGGTCAAGGCGCAAAGCTATGTCCGCGCCTATATGTGGTCGATTCTGCCATTTTTGTGGCTGATTATCGCGCGTAATTTCTTGTCGGCGCTGGAGCAGCCCTTATGGTCGCTGGTCATCGGTATATTGGGCGTTTTTGCCAATGCGGCATTCAACTATGTCCTGATTTTCGGGAAGCTCGGCGTGCCTGCCTTAGGCATAGTCGGCGCTGGTATTGGCAGTATCTTGGCGAATGTGTTCATGTTTTTGGGCATGGTCGCGGTCATCACTTACCATCCCAAATTTAGGCGCTATCATCTGTTCGGGCGTTGGTGGCGCAGCGATTGGCTGCGGTTTCGGGCGCTGTGGAAATTGGGGCTGCCGATTGGTGTGACCATGGGCTTGGAAGGCGGCGTTTTTGGCGTTGCGGTCATGCTCATGGGGTTGATCGACACCGCTTCGGTCGCGGCACATGCCATTGCGCTGCAGGTCGCAAGCATCACTTTCATGGTGCCGATGGGCCTTGCGCAGGCCGCAACGGTGCGCGTGGGTATTGGCTATGGCCGGCGCGATCTTGCGCTTATCCGCCGCGCCGGTTGGACCAGCTTTGTCATGGGAACGGGTTTCATGGCGGCGATGGCCATGCTGATATGGCTGTCACCAGATTTGTTGATTGCGCTGTTCATTGACCGTGATGCCGCAATCAATGCGGAGGTCGTACGACTGGCCGTCAGCTTCCTTGCCATTGCGGCCTTGTTCCAGATTGTCGATGGCGCGCAGGTCGTCGGCGCGGGCATGCTGCGTGGATTACATGATACCACCGTGCCCATGCTATTCGCGGCCTTCGGTTATTGGGTAGTGGGCATTGGTGTTGGCGCGTGGCTGGCATTTTACCAAGGGTGGAACGGCGTTGGCATCTGGGTTGGCTTGGCGACCGGGCTAGGCATTGTCGCCGTGCTGATGCTCGTGCGTTGGTCAATGCGCGCGCGTCTTGGGTTGCTGCCTTCAGAAGTTTAATATACCGTCATACTGCTATAACGGCGGCGCCCCTGCGACCTTTGCACCGTTACGCCAACGCCCGTTCGCAGATCGTTTCAAACTCCGTTTCGTTATCCTGAACTTGTTTCAGGATAACGGGCCACCGTTGTTTGTTATCCCGAAACAAGTTCGGGATGACGACAATAATGGGAAAAGACATCCCCTAGCCGTCGATTGCTTTTTTCTCGTCCGGGTCGCTGCCATCGATTTCCTGTACGCGCGCCTTTACCAATATGCGGACATTGTTCGAAAACAGAAATTCGGTTTCAATCACACCCAAGCGGCGGGGGATGAGGTTGATGCCCCACATCATCACATGCTTGCCACCTTTTTTGAAGGCGATTTTCTCCCCAGCTGGGATGAGGACGCGGTCCATAGGCGCCATGGTCACAGCGCCGGTTTTTGCATCTACTGTGACATCGTGCATTTCAACGCGAACCGCCGATGGTGAACTGACGCGCAGCAAATGCACATCCTCCGGCCCGCCATAGACATTGAAATGCATGACCGACGGGTTATTGTCGACGGGTGATAAGGTCAGCACCGCTTCCTTCACCTTTAACTGCGGAGTAGGGCCGCATCCGCTGAGCAAAAGGGCCGCCGCAGCGGCGCTGAATGTGAATATACGTCGGTTCATAACATGCTCCTTTTGCTGATAGCTGTGCGCTCTGGTGCGCTCATCCTATACAGAGTTTTCACTTAACTTTTTCCCTATCTAGGAACGCCGAAGTCTTGTGCCAAGAGAATTGGCACC
This sequence comes from Sphingorhabdus sp., assembly GCF_044239045.1. GTDB lineage: Bacteria > Pseudomonadota > Alphaproteobacteria > Sphingomonadales > Sphingomonadaceae > Sphingorhabdus_B. The sequence continues at coordinate 38,145 of NZ_JBIICD010000005.1, read as the reverse complement.
TATATCGCCGCTACAACGTCACGTTATGCGGAACCCCAGTGCCTGATAGGGCTGGTGCGAAACGGGACAGGGTAAAGTTCAATTTTTAAAATTTCGGGGTAAGTTTTTATGGCTAAAGTTATTGGTATCGACTTGGGCACGACAAACAGCTGCGTTGCGGTAATGGACGGCGGCAAGCCCAAGGTCATCGAAAATGCAGAAGGCGCACGGACAACGCCATCGATCGTGGCCTTTGCTAAGGACGGCGAGCGCCTTATCGGCCAGCCAGCCAAGCGTCAGGCTGTCACCAATCCGGAAAGCACCATTTATGCGGTGAAGCGCCTTATCGGCCGCCGCTTCGATGATCCATTGACCAAGAAAGATATGGGCCTCGTTCCTTATAGCATCGTCAAGGGCAAGACCGGCGATGCATGGGTTAAGGCAGGCGGTGAAGAATATTCGCCATCGCAAATTTCGGCCTTCACCTTGCAAAAGATGAAGGAAACGGCGGAAGCTTATTTGGGCGAAACCGTTACGCAAGCGGTCATCACCGTTCCCGCTTATTTCAATGATGCCCAGCGTCAGGCCACGAAAGATGCTGGCCAGATTGCGGGCCTTGAAGTGCTGCGTATCATTAACGAGCCAACCGCTGCGGCGCTTGCTTATGGCATGGACAAGGATGAGAATAAAACCATCGCGGTTTATGACCTTGGCGGCGGCACGTTCGATATTTCGATCCTCGAAGTCGGCGACGGCGTGTTCGAAGTGAAGTCCACCAATGGTGATACATTCTTGGGCGGTGAAGATTTCGACAGCGTGCTCGTCGAGCATCTGGCAGCCGATTTCAACAAGGCCGAAGGCATTGACTTGACTAAGGACAAGCTTGCGCTGCAGCGTTTGAAGGAAGCGGCGGAAAAGGCGAAGATCGAATTGTCGTCCACACAGACAACCGAAGTCAACTTGCCGTTCATTACTGCGGACCAAAATGGTCCAAAGCACCTTGTGAAAACCATCACCCGTGCAGACCTTGAGAAGCTGGTCGATGACCTGATCAAGCGCACGTTGGAGCCTTGCAAAAAGGCTTTGGCCGATGCGGGTATCAAGGCCGATGGCATTGATGAAGTCGTGATGGTCGGCGGCATGACCCGCATGCCCAAGGTACGCGACGTCGTGAAGAATTTCTTTGGCAAGGAACCACATACCGGCGTGAACCCGGATGAAGTTGTTGCCATGGGCGCGGCCATTCAGGCCGGCGTTTTGCAGGGCGACGTGAAGGACGTGTTGTTGCTCGACGTAACGCCATTGTCCTTGGGCATCGAAACGCTCGGCGGCGTATTTACGCGCATGATTGACCGTAACACGACGATCCCGACGAAAAAGAGCCAGGTATATTCGACGGCTGAAGACAATCAGAATGCCGTGACCATCCGCGTGTTCCAAGGTGAGCGTGAAATGGCGGCGGATAACAAGCTGCTTGGCAATTTCGACCTCGTCGGCATTCCGCCTGCACCGCGCGGCGTGCCGCAGGTTGAAGTGACGTTTGACATTGACGCCAACGGCCTTGTCAGCGTGACCGCCAAGGACAAGGGCACAGGCAAGGAACAGCAGATCAAAATTCAGGCATCTGGCGGCTTGTCCGATGCGGATATTGAACAGATGGTCCGCGACGCCGAAGCCTTTGCCGAAGAAGACAAGAAGCGTCGTGAATCGGCTGAAGCCAAGAATAACGCAGAAAGCCTTGTCCACTCCACCGAGAAGCAGTTGGAAGAGCATGGCGACAAGATTGACGCCGCGTTGAAGGGCGAAATCGAAGCGGCTGTAGCGGAAACTAAGACTGCTATCGAAGGCGGCGACGCAGAAGCGATGAAGGAAAAGGCAGGTGCCTTGGCCCAAATCGCGATGAAGCTTGGCGAAGCGATCTACAAGGAAGAGCAAGCCGCCGGTGCATCGGCGGATGCCGCCTCGGACGAAGCGCCAGCCGACGATAATGTCGTGGATGCCGAATTCTCCGAAGTCGAAGACGACAAGAAAGACTGATGTTGAATATTTCCGACCGTCGCAGCAGAAACGCCGCGACGGTCGGAAAGACCGGGGGGTTTCAATGTTAACAAGCAATATGTTCGTCATGGCGACACGCAACAACGTCGTCATCCTGAACTTGTTTCAGGATAACGCACGGCCGTCGTTTGCTATCCCGAACCAAGTTCGGGATGACGAGAATATGTGCGATCAAAAATCATTACGTCTGGGCACGTCATGAATCTCGACATTGATTATTATGAATTGTTAGAAGTCGAGCGGACAGCGGATGAGAAGACGCTGAAAACCGCGTATCGCCGGATCGCGATGGAATGCCATCCCGACCGCAACCCTGGTTGCGACAAATCCGAAGCTAAGTTTAAGGCGATTAGTCAGGCTTATGACGTCCTGAAAGACCCGCAAAAACGCGCAGCTTATGACCGGTTCGGCAAAGAAGCGTTTGAAAATGGCGGCATGGGCGGCGGCGGGGGCCAAGGTGGCGCTGGCTTTGGTGATTTCTCAGATATTTTCGAAAGCTTTTTTGGCGACGCCTTTGGTGGGCGCCAGCGTGGCCCCGCGCGGGGTGCAGATTTACGCTATGACCTTGAAATCTCGCTCGATGAGGCTTTCCACGGCAAGGATGCGGAAATCACCATCGATGTCGCGACGGCTTGCGGCACCTGTGAAGGCACGGGCGCGACGCCGGGGTCAGGCAAACGTCGCTGCAACCTGTGCGCTGGTCATGGCAAGGTGCGCGCACAGCAAGGTTTCTTTGTGGTCGAGCGCACCTGCCCGACTTGTCACGGTCGCGGCGAAGTAATTGAGTCTCCATGCCGTGCTTGCGGTGGTGAAGGGCGGGCGGACGAACGCAAGACCATCGCCGTTAATGTTCCGCCTGGCGTGGACGAAGGCACGCGTATTCGCGTTGCTGGCCGGGGCGAGGCTGGGCCGAATGGCGCAGCGGCAGGTGATCTATACATCTTCATCCATTTGTCGCGCCACAAGGTGTTCGAACGCGACGGCACGACATTATTCTGCCGTGTGCCCGTAAGCTTCACCACAGCCGCGCTGGGTGGCGAAATCCGTATCCCGGGTCTGGATGGTGCTGAACATATTATCGTCGTTCCAGAGGGCATACAGTCGGGCAAACAGCTTCGCCAGCGCGGGGCAGGGATGCCCGTGCTGCAAGGGCGGGGCCGCGGTGATATGGTTATTCAAATCGATGTCGAAACGCCGTCAAAGCTGTCTTCGCGGCAGAAGGAAATTTTGCGCGAGTTCCGCGAAACCGAAACCGGGGCAGAATGTCCGCAATCCACCGGCTTTTTTGACAAGCTGAAAAGCATTTGGGACGACATCACCGATTAAGTTCGGGTGCGGGAGGGGATTAGCTCTGAATCTGGTCGATCTCGGCCCGTAAGGACATGATGAGGGGCTGGATATGCGTCAGCCGATCCTGTTCCTCATCCAATATCGCGTGGAACGCCCGCTTTTTGTAACTTTGCGCGCGCGCCGCCGAAAATGCATGGCCGGGTGGCAGGGACGATATCAGAATATCGATCATCCGTTCCGCGCCATGCAAACGGCCCCATAGATAGTCGTTTTCCCGATAGGCGCGGCTAAAAAACGCCCCGAAATTGTTGAACTCTATGCCCTTTAATGTCGCGGCCGTACCGCCAGTGCGGATGGATACGCAGTCGTCGGGGGATATGCGGTCGACCTTAACAGGGTCAAATTCGTCAAAGCCCTCATCCTGCAACAAGGGCAAGGTGGCGATGTCATAAAGCGGATAGCCCAAATAGCCGAGCAGCATGGTCCGGCGTGCCGCAACGGGCAGCGTCAGCATGGCATCGCACAATATTTTATCAACCTTGGCATCGGTGCGCACCAGATCGCGCTGTACCGCGAGATGGTCGATCAAGCCTGCGGGATCGTCAATGCCAGCTTTGACGGCCAGCGCGAAATCTGCGCCTAAAAACTCCGCCGTTTCCAGATCGAGAAACAAAGCGAGGCAATTGTAAATGGCATCGCGCATCTTGGCGAAATCATCATCCGGCATGTCGATGGCATTTTCGACCTGTTCGGTCAGATGCCGAGCCAGAAAGCGCAAGCGTCGGATGCGGAAACGCAGGTCATGTGCGCGGAAAAAGACAATTTGGCGCGCAGTGGCTTTGCCTTTATGCGGTGACATATGGTCGATGTCACGGGCGCCGATTTCGGTCCAAAGCGCGGCGCGAATGTCACGGAAAAACGCGTTAGATGCGTCGGGCAAGCTGCGGCGCGCGGTGGCGACAATATCATCAACAACGCCAGCGATTTTGAGATGATTATAGGCACGATAGCCGAACCCGGCGGCAACAATTGCCTTTTCTTGCGCCGAATTCCGCCATTTTTGCATACGGCTGGCGGTTGGCTGGGTTAGGAACCACGTCTTGCCCAGCAGCGCCTCGACGGTATCTTCCACCTCATTCCGCAAGCTGTCGATGACGCGTTGCATTCGTTCAATACGTTCCGAACGGCCGGTGATTTTCTCAAGGCTGTCGCGAATGGGCTGCGCCCGCGGAATGTTGGAGGTCGCCCCCAATATCGTCAAGAAAAACCCCGGTGGCTTGCGGGATACATCAGCAGTGCCGTCCGCATTGAGTTTACCAAATCGGAAACTGGGGTGCCCCGGTTTTGGGTCGATATAGACAAAGCGGCGGTCTACTTCACGCCGCGCTGGCCGGTTGCGCAAGGCGGAAATTGCTTGGTTAAACGGCGCATTGGCCAGAACCGATCCATCAATTAGCATCGTATCTTCGGCGGCATTGGCGGCAAATTGCTGCGGCAATATGCATTTCAAAAATGCATTTCGGCCAAGCCATGGGACATTTTCCCGCGCCAGCAAGCGATCCAGTTCACGCACCGAAAATGGCGGGAAGGCGCCCGGAAAACTGGCCGTCGCGCGCGCCGCAAATATCAGCTCGGGAATGTCGGCAAGCCCCGTTCGTCCGCGCGTTGAAAAATCGACGGTGATGCGATGTTCGGACTCGGTGACTTCTTCCGGGCTGTTGAGCCGCAGCACCCGATCATGGCCATAATAATCGGTGACCGTTACAAACAGGTCCAGCGGCTGGTTTTCGGGTAAAAGCGGCGGCTCTATTACGCTCTTGGCCATAATGTTCAACGCGTCGAGCAGCAATTTCGAAAACACATTCCCGCCAAATGGTGGCGCAAACCAGCGGGCGCGGATAAAGCGCGACAGCTTGGCGGCAACCTCCGCTTGCGCTTCCTTCGCAACGGTTCGTTCAACTGCGCCACCGCGCCGACGCAAGATCATCCACGCAATGGGCGTCGCCCAAAATTTGGTGAAGCGCGACAGCGGGCGGGCGTCCGGATCCAGCAACACATCGACGTCTGCCATGTCCAGCCACATGTCGGTCAACGGCTCCAAAGATTGGCCGGTGACGATAGCTTGCGACAGGAAAATGCCGTTGATGCCGCCTGCGCTTGACCCCGCAATGATGTCCGTCAAAACCCGCAGCTTCACGCCACTAACCTGCGACATTTCCGTGAGCAGGTCGTGATAGACAATTTCGCTACGCCGGGTGGGCGGTGTGCCGTCATGAAAAGCGCGGCTCGCGCGGACCATGTGCCAAATCTCACGCGTGACGCCATGCATGTAAATGGCAAGGCTCACCCCGCCATAACAAATGAGCGCCAGCCTGAGTTCTTTTTCGCGCATGTCCATGATGTGGCATTAGGCTGCGCCTTACGCAAGCGCTCATCCGGCGCACTTATGTCTTGAGTTCTTGATTTGTTCTGTTATTTATAGGGCATGGCAAAAGCAAAGCGCAAATATGTGTGTCAGGCATGCGGGTCTGAATCCAACCGCTGGCAGGGGCAGTGCGACGATTGCGGTGAATGGAACAGCTTGGCGGAAGAAGCCAAAGCAACGGTTTTTGAGCTGAAGCATCATTTGCATTCTGGCGGCCGTGCGGTCGAATTGTCTGGATTGAACACCGACATCAAACTGCCGGAACGTGCCTCAACAGGCATAGCCGAATTTGACCGCGCCTTGGGTGGCGGCCTTGTGCCCGGTTCGGCGACCTTACTGGGCGGGGATCCGGGCATTGGTAAGTCGACATTATTGCTGCAAGCCGCCGCAAACCTCGCGCGGCGCGGCCTATCGGTTGCTTATATTTCCGGCGAAGAAGCGGTCGACCAAGTGCGTCTGCGGGCCCGTCGGCTTGGCCTTGGCGATGCGCCGGTGCAGCTTGCTGCTGCGACATCTGTGCGCGACATATTGACGACGATGGCCCAAAGCGCGCCGCCCGCTTTATTGGTTATCGATTCCATTCAGACGATGCACAGCGACCTTATCGAAGGTGCGCCGGGTACGGTCAGCCAAGTCCGCGCATCCGCCCAAGAGTTGATCCGCTTTGCCAAGGAACGCGGCACGGCGTTGATGCTCGTCGGCCATGTTACCAAGGATGGGACGATCGCCGGACCCCGCGTGCTGGAACATATGGTCGACACCGTCTTGTCGTTCGAAGGCGAGCGCAGCCACCAATATCGCATCTTGCGCGCGTCCAAAAATCGCTTTGGCGGGACGGACGAAATCGGCGTTTTTGCGATGGTGGAAGAAGGCCTGACCGAGGTTGGCAACCCCAGCGCATTATTCCTGACCGATCGGGCCGAACAGGTTACCGGCGCAACAGTGTTTCCGGCGTTGGAGGGGACTCGGCCGGTGCTGGTGGAAATTCAGGCGCTGACCGTGCGGCTATCTAGTGGCGCCACACCGCGCCGCGCCGTTGTCGGCTGGGACAGCGGTCGGCTCGCGATGATATTGGCGGTGCTAGAGGCGCGATGTGGCCTCAGTTTTTCAACTGCTGAGGTCTATCTCAATATTGCGGGTGGCTATCGCATTTCCGATCCCGCTGCTGATCTTGCAGTGGCGGCGGCGTTGGTTTCGGCGCTTTCCGAACGGCCATTGCCATCCGATGCGGTGCTGTTTGGTGAAGTCGCTTTGTCCGGCGAAATCCGTCCCGTCGCGCATGGCGCGTTGCGACTGAAGGAATCGGCGAAGCTTGGCTTTAGCCGCGCATTGGTCCCGCCGTCAGTGAAGGGGCAGGCGGGCATTTCAACGCAAGAGTTCCGCACGCTTGCCAATCTCGTTGACCATATGCTGGGACGCTCCTAAATCTTTCTTTAACGCTTATAGGGGCATGATCATAAGACGCGTGCCGCATTTTGATTGCGACGCGTTTGAGTAATGAGGGCAACAGGATTAGATGACAGCACTTGATATCATTGTCCTGTTCTTGCTGGGTAGCGGGGCCGTATTCGGTTTCCTACGCGGCTTTGTGCAAGAGGCTTTGTCGATGATCGCATGGGTGCTGATCATCTTGGCCGTTTACATGTTTCATACCCCAGCGACGGCAGCTTTGGCCGAGGCTGTGGGTTCGGATTCCGGCGCGGCCGTGCTCGCCTTTTTGGCGCTTGTCATCGTGATCTTTGCCGTGGGTAAATGGATTGCTAAATCGATTGGCGCCAAATCGCGCAAGTCGTTGCTTGGCCCGATTGATCGCGTCCTTGGGTTCGGCTTCGGTATGCTCAAAGGCCTGATTATCGCGACCCTTATTTTCCTATTGTTCGTGATGGGATATGATTTGGTCTATGGCGCGGACGCAGGGCGGCCCGAGTGGATGACCAGTTCGCGCACTTATCCTTTGCTCAATGCGAGCGGTGACGCCATGTCCGAATTTGTCCGGGAACAACGCCTCGCTGCCGATAGCGATGCGGAAGCCGCGCGCTGATGGACTCGGCGCTCTACAATCGGGACATATTGAGATTGGCAACGTCTTTGGTCGCGGGCGATCGCCTTGCAGACCCCGACGGCAGCGCCGAAGTGCGTTCGCCCTTATGCGGTAGCCGCATTCAAGCAGATGTTGTGATGGACGCGGCGGGCATATTGCGTGACCTTGCCCTGCGCGCCAATGCCTGCGCGCTTGGGCAGGCTTCTGCGGCTATTTTGGCGCAAAACGCGCTTGGAACTGCCATGGCTGAGGTCGCCACATTGCGCGATGGCGTGGCGCAGGCGTTACAGCGGGCGGGTGAAATGCCAAGCTGCTGGCCGGAGCTCGCCTTACTGGCTGCGGCCTGTGATTATCCGTCACGCCATGCCGCGATCTTATTGCCTTATGACGCGATCCTCGCCGCCGCCGCGCAGGCTAAAGAGAAAGTCTGATGGAAGAAACATCCCACCATCTCGTCGCTGATGTGATGCTAGGCGGGGTGGTGCTGCTCGGCGCGGCGCTTTTGGCGGTGCTGATTTTTAGGCGTCTGGGCCTTGGTGCCGTTCTTGGGTATCTAGTGGCCGGTATTGCCATTGGTCCCGATGGCCTTGCGTTGATTGACTCACCAGAGACGATTTTGGCCTATTCCGAAATCGGCATCATCTTGTTGTTGTTCCTCGTCGGGCTCGAGCTATCGCCCAGCAGGCTGTGGCTGTTGCGGCGCGACATTCTGCTTTTCGGGCCGTTGCAGGTCATTTTGTGCGGCCTCGGCATGTTTGCGATAATTCATTTCGCGATGCCAAGCTTTAGCTGGCAAGCGGCATTGGTCCTCGGGCTTCCACTGGCCTTGTCTTCCACCGCGCAGGTTTTGCCATTGCTGCAATCTCGCGGTCGCATGAAGACCGATTATGGCGAGAAAAGCTTCTCCATTTTATTGTTTCAGGACATCTCCATTGTTCCCTTGTTGACTATCGTCGCCGCCTTGTCGCGCGCACCGGCGGAGGATGGCGCGATTGAGGGCTGGTCTCTCGTGCTTTACGCGGTGCTGGCGATTGCAGGGTTGGTGCTGGCCGGACGCTATCTGCTGTCGCCGCTTTTGCGCTTGGTTGGCAAGATATCAGAGCGTGAATTGTTCATCGTCACGGGCCTTTTCACCGTCTGCGTCAGCGCCGCGGTGATGCAGGCGATTGGCGTGTCACCCGCCTTGGGTGCATTTGTCGCTGGCGTTATGTTGGCGGAATCCCCCTATCGGCATGAGTTGGAGGCCGACATTGATCCATTTCGATCGATCTTGCTGGGGTTGTTTTTCTTGGCGGTCGGCATGTTGCTGGACGTCGATGTCATCTTGTCGCAGCCCTTTTTTGTGGCAGGTCTTGCGCTGGCATTGGTTGCGGTCAAGATTGCGATTATCTTCGCGCTTGGTCGGTTTTTTGGTCTCCAAAACAAGCCGTCGTTCATCATGGCGATGCTGTTGAGCCAAGGTGGTGAGTTTGCCTTTGTGCTATTTGCCGCGGCGCAAGGTGCCCTGTTGATTGAACCCGAAGCCGCGAGCCTTTTTGGCGCAGTCGTAACCCTGTCCATGGCCACCACGCCGTTCCTTATGATTTTTGCGGGCAAGCTTGCGGCGCGAAAGGTCAAGGGCGATGTCCAGTTGGATGACCCGGCATTGGCGTCGCAAGCCAATGTCATAATTGTCGGACATGGGCGTTTCGGGCAACAAGTATCGCAGATCATGCAGGCTGCAGGGCGCTCAGTAACGTTAATTGATATCAACCCGCAGACCATCGACCGCAGCGGTGACTTTGGCTTCAAGGTTTTTTATGGCGATGGCACCCGCGTTGACTTGCTCCAGCGGGCAGGGGGCGAAGAGGCGCAGGCAATATTCTTCTGCATTGACGACCGGTATCTGACCGCAGAATCATTAATGCCTGTGCGCGAAACATTCCCGCGCACAAAATTGTTTGTGCGGGCTTACGACCGGCAGCAAGCTTTGTTGTTGATGCAGGATGAGGGCATCAGCATCATGCGTGAAGTGTTTGAATCTTCCATCCGGATGTCTGCGGACGCGCTGAAATATTTTGGTACCGATCGCGCAAAAATTCATGACATTATTTTGGAGTTCCGGCGGCGTGATCGCAGCCGGATGAAAGCGCAGTTCACCAGCGGGGACATGCATGCCGGAAGGCGCCATAGCTTCGGTGGCGATGGCTCCGACGATTTCCCGATTGCGGACGATTAAGCCCTGACCCTAAACTTCGCTGTCGAGGAATGCGGCGACGTCGTCCAGTGCGACATCTTTGGACAAAAATGTCTGCCCGATACCGCGCGCGAGCAAGAAGGGCAGTGTACCCGCGCTCATTTTCTTATCATGCCGCATATAGTCGACCAAAGCCGCGCCATTGGCGGTGACACCCGCTTCGGATAAAGTCGTAGGCAGTCCAGCACGTTGCAGAAGTTGTGTGACATGTTGCGCATCTTCTGCGGGGCAAAGGCCCAGCCGCACCGAGTATCGAAACGCCAAGGCCATGCCAGCGGCGACTGCTTCGCCATGAAATAGTCGGTCGGAAAAACCTGTGTCGGCCTCTAGCGCATGGCCAAAAGTGTGGCCCAAGTTCAACAATGCCCGGGTGCCGGTGCGTTCGGTTTCGTCGGCGGCGACAATCCGCGCTTTGGATTGTACAGACCGGATGATGGCCTGCGCGCGGATATCAGGGTCACCGTCAAAAAAGCTGTCGAGATTATCCGCGCAAAAGTCAAAAAATGCCCTGTCATCGATCAGGCCATATTTAACCACCTCGGCAAAACCCGCCGCAAGTTGGCGGGTGGGCAGGGTTGAAAGCAACTCCGGGTCGATGAGCACCAAAGCCGGCTGATGAAATGCCCCGACCAGATTTTTGCCTGCTGCGCTATTAATGGCGGTCTTGCCGCCAACGCTGCTGTCGACTTGGGCAAGTAGGGTCGTAGGTATCTGCACAAAGGCGCAGCCGCGTTTGATGATATGCGCGGCAAAGCCCGTAATATCCCCAACCACGCCGCCGCCCAGCGCGATGATATGGTCGCTGCGTTCGACATGCTGTTCCAACAACCAATCGGTGAGCTGCTCCAGCTGCGTCCAGCTTTTTCCTGCTTCGCCTGCTGGTAACGTGAAGGTCGCGCATGAAATTCCCGCGCTGTGCAATGTGGCTTCAAATTGCGGCAATACGGCTTGCGCAACATTTTCGTCGGTTACCACAAGCACGCGGCTGTCGCGGGCATAAGGCTTTAAGATGGCGCCGACATCGCCCAGTAACCCGGCGCGGACATGAATGTCATAAGGGCGGTTGGACAGATCGACGGATATCACGGTCATGCGGCGAGGGCCTTTAATATGTTTTCAACGGTCCGCACATGCGGCGACGTGTCGCTGCGAATATGGAGATTGGCAGCGGCATATAAGGGGTTACGCACCTTGCCAAGCTCGGTCAGTACAGCCACTGGATCCTTACCCTTCAATAAAGGGCGGTGGCTACGCCGCGACACACGGTCGGCAAGTACCTGCACATCGGCATTAAGCCATATCGACGTTGCGCGTTCCAAGATCAGTGCGCGGGTATCGTCGTTAACGAAAGCGCCGCCGCCTGTCGCAATGACCTTCGGCTCGCCTTCGATGAGCCGGGCAATGACGCGGCGCTCACCATCCCGAAAATAGTCTTCGCCAAATTTCGCGAATATTTCTGTAATTGAAAGGCCCGCTGCCTTTTCAATTTCGTCATCGGCATCGACAAAGGGTGTGCCCAGACGGGCAGCAAGCCGCTTTCCGATGCTAGTTTTGCCGACACCCATCATGCCGACAAGCACCACCGGACGGTTAATGACCAATGCCGCTTGCATGTCATTTTTTCGATTTTTGGGTGGGTGAAGTTCAGCCATAACAAAATGGCCTATATCTCGCCTTGGCGTCAGCCGAAAGCAGTTTGCCACTTTAGGATTTTTCGTGGTAAATACAGGATAATAAGTTGAACAAAGCCGCATAGTTGCGTGAAATTCCGTTTTTGCGGTTTCTATCGGTTGCCGCACGGGGCATAGGCTTGCTATTCTCTGGTGAGGGTTGCGGCAATGGCAACGGATGATAATGGGGCATACCGCATTGTTGCTCGCAGATATGGGAACAGGTTCGCATCATTGACTGACAAGATTTCAAAAAGCGGCCTTTTGGTTGCCAGTGCTCTGGTCTTGGTATTTTCTTTGCCTGCGCTCGGGCAGCAGGGACCTGAATCCTTGCTTCCTGAAGGCTTTGGCGATCCTGCCCCTCCGCCGACACCCGTAACGGGCCGACCAGCCCCGAATGGCACCGGATCGCCCCTTGGCGCAACCTCCGCGACATCTGTGACGGAGGACGAAAGCGCGACGGACGAAGAGGATGCAGAAGAGCCAGAATTGGCCATCCGTTTTGATGTGCCACCTTCGGCGCGCCAGTCGTTGAACGATATCGGGATTTTATCGGAAGCCTCCGGCGGATTTCCTGCGAACTCTTTTGGTAGGTTGGACGGTGCTTTCCTGAACCAAATTTTAAAGCGGACGACAGGACCGATTGCCTCGCGCTGGGGGACCATTATGGCGCGGCGCTTGCTTGCCAGCCGCACCAACACGCCAGCCGGTGTTAACGGCGCGGATTGGACAGCGGAACGTGCGTGGTTGTTGCTGCGCATGGGCGATTCGGTTGTGGCGCGTAATCTTGTGCAGCAGGTTGATGGCGCAGATTACACAAAGCGCCTGCACGAGGTCGCGATGCAGGCCTATTTGGCCAATGGTGATTTAGCGGGCATGTGCCCCATTAGCGAGAGCGGTGCGCGCCTTGTGAACAATGGCCGCTGGAAAATGACCCGCGCTATCTGTGCGTCCTTAGCAGGTGAGCAAGGCAATGCGACGGCGCTGATAAATCAGGGTCGCTATCAAGGCTGGGTCCGTGGCGTCGATTATCTTCTGGCCGAAAAAGCGGTTGGGGCCGGCATGAACGGGCGGCGCTCGGTCACAATTGAGTGGGAAAATGTGGAGGGTATGAACCCTTGGCGCTTCGGTCTTTCGGCTGCTGTCGGCCTTGAACCTCCCGAAAGCCTATTTGCCAGCACGGGGCGTCAGATCGACGGTTGGCGGGTCCAGTTGCCGATGTTTACGCCGACGATCCGGGTCAAATATGCATCCAATGCCGCGGCGCTCGGCATATTGTCGAACCGTAACATCGTGGATCTCTATGCGCAGGTCCTGGCGGATCCCGATGCGCCCGACGCCGCGCGGGCACAGGCAGAAAGCCTTGGAAATGCGTACAGCGCTTCTGATGCAGATGCCAAGGTTGCGGCTATGACATCCTTATGGACGACGGCGGCTGCAGGTGCTGACTATCAGGCGTCATTGGTGATGACCGCGCGGGCAGCAGCGCTGATTGCGCCCGACCGCGATCATCAGGCAGAGGCCGACCAGCTGATTGCGTCGATGCTGACGGCTGGCCTTGACCGATCCGCGGCGCGATGGATTGATGTTGTGGCGGATGGATCGCTGGGTTGGGCGCTTCTGACATTGGCGGCGCCAGGGCGGGTAACGGCCGCAGATTATGGCAGCCTGGATGATTTTTTCGGCAATGATGACAGCACCGACGGACATAAATCGCGGCTTTTGCTTGCTGGTCTGTACGGGCTTGGCCGAATTGAAAGCGACGCGCGCGCGGATTTTGCAAGTGATCTCAAAATCAATATTGCCCGGCAGACGGCATGGTCAAAGGCGATTAGCGCCGCCGCCGAACGTGGCGAGCAGGGCACGGTCGCGTTGATGGCGATGGCGGCACTTCAGGCCCCTTCATGGTCGGCTGTGCCTGCCAATCATCTTTATTATATCGTTCGTTCCTTGCGTCAGGTCGGTTTGGAGGCGGAAGCCCGGATGATCGCTGCGGAAGCCGTTACTTTTGCCTGACAATATGGCAATGACGATCGTCAGCCGACAATGAGTTTGCCTGACCGTGATCTGATTGCCCGTTTTCTGGAAATGCTGGCGGCAGAGCAAGGTGTCGCTAAGAACACGCTTTTGGCGTATCAAAGCGACTTGATGTCGGCGTCCAGCCTTTTGCATGGTAAACTGACGATGGCGGGGCCTGACGCACTTGTCGAGCTCGCCCGCCAATGGCGCGACCTTGCCAACAGCTCCGTAGCGCGCAAGGCGTCGGCATTGCGGCGTTTTTTTGCCTTTCTGCATGAGGAGGGCTTTCGCGCCGACAACCCATCTGCAGCGCTGCCAAAGCCAGCGCAGATGCGCCCCTTGCCCAAAATATTGGATAAAGACGAAGTGGACACATTGTTCGCGGTCATTGAAGCAAAGCTCTTACAGGCACATCCCATAGCCAATGATTACCGGCTGTCGGCGCTTATCGAGCTGCTATACGGCTCCGGACTGCGTGCGACCGAGTTGGTTGCCCTGCCTCGCAATGCGGTCGTTTCTGATCGGCCATTCATCATCATAAAGGGCAAAGGCGATAAGGAACGATTAATCCCCATTTCCAACCGTGCACGCCAAGCGGTTAGTGCTTGGTTGGACTTTGTACCTGAAAAATCGCGGTTTCTTTTTCCGTCGCGCGAGGGACATATTAGCCGCATTCGCTTGTTCCAGATCATTAAGGATCTTGCCGCGCATGCGGGGCTGGATCCCGCAAAGGTCAGCCCCCATGTCTTGCGGCATGCCTTTGCCACGCATCTGTTGGCGGGCGGCGCGAACCTGCGGGCGCTGCAGTCCATGTTGGGGCATGCGGACATCGCGACGACGCAGATTTACACGCATGTCGACAGCAGCAAGCTCGTCGAACTGGTCAATCGACGTCACCCATTGGCAACGCGCACATTGACCCGTCGCACATGAGGCTCTAACCCGCAGGCATGATGGTATATCTCGATTTTGAAAAGCCGGTTGCCGCGCTCGAGGCGCGCATCCTTGAACTGCAAGATGCCGCGCGTGATAGCGACGTTGATGCGGGCGCCGAAATCACCAAATTGCGCGCCAAGGCGGACAAGCAGTTGAAGGATACCTATGCCAATCTGACGGCATGGCAGAAAACGCAGGTCGCACGGCACCCGGAACGTCCACATTTCAAACATTATATCGAAGCGATGTTTGAAGATTTCATGCCTTTGGCAGGGGACCGCGCCTTTGGCGACGATCAAGCGATTATTGGTGGCCTTGGCCGCCTCAATGGCCGCCGCGTGATGGTCATTGGGCATGAAAAAGGCGACGATACGCAAAGCCGCCTGCGCCATAATTTTGGCATGGGCAAACCCGAGGGCTATCGCAAAGCCATTCGCCTGATGGAACTTGCGGATCGGTTCGGTATCCCGGTCGTAAGCTTGGTCGATACGTCGGGCGCTTTTCCAGGCATTCAGGCCGAAGAGCGCGGACAGGCAGAGGCGATTGCCCGTTCCACCGAGAAATGCCTGGCGTTGGGCGTGCCGATGATTGCCTGCATCGTGGGTGAGGGCGGTTCGGGCGGTGCTGTTGCACTGGCCGCTGCTGACCGGATATTGATGTTTCAATATGCCGTCTATTCGGTGATATCGCCCGAAGGTTGCGCCTCGATTTTGTGGCGCACGGGCGACAAAGCGGCGGATGCCGCGCAAGCTATGAAGATGACGGCAGACGATCTGAAAGCGCTGCGCATCATTGACCGGATTGTTGCCGAACCGATTGGTGGCGCGCATCGCGACCATGGCATGGCTGCTGCCGCGCTTGCGACCGCCATCGACGAGGAGTTGGCTGCATTGTCAGGGTTCTCGTCTAAGGAATTGCTGCAACAGCGCCGCGCGAAATTCTTGTCCATGGGGGCCTAAACTGTACCGGATGTAAACACCCCATGGCCGTTCTTATGTGCGGCAGTGAAACGGCAGATTCCAAGTAGCGTTGCCCGGTTTTGGGGAGGATGTTGATGCATTTTTCGAAGCTGTATCTTTTTACCAGTGCCGCAATTTTCGGACTAGCGTTGATTGGCGGTCCTATTCCCGCCGACGCACAGTCCCGAACCGCAGGCCCAGTGGCGCCCAAGCCCTTCACCGCCCAAGAAAAAAATGAGGGCGCCAAATATCACACAGAAATTTTGAAAGAATTTGGCGGACCGATGCAAAGTCCGCAGACGGCCTATGTCGTGCGTATCGGCAAAAATATTGCCATGCAGTCCGGGCTTGGAAACGCGCAAAGTGACTTTAACGTGACGTTGCTCAATTCATCGGTGAACAACGCATTCGCGCTGCCCGGCGGTTATATCTATATCACGCGGCAATTGGTTGCCCTGACCAACAGCGAAGCCGAAATGGCAGGCGTGCTTGGGCATGAGGTCGGGCACACCGCAGCCCGGCATAGCGAAAAGCGCAAGAATAACGCGACGCTTGCCGATCTTTTGGGGATGGGCGGCAGCATCTTGGGGGCCGTGCTCGGTAATTCTGGCGGCTTATTGGGCGCGCTGGGCGGCGGATTGCAGCAATATGCAGGTCCATTGGCGCAGGTCTTCACGCTAAAATATTCGCGCACGCAAGAAGAGGAAGCCGATGATTACGGCATCCGCTATTTGAGCAAAGCCGGATATGACCCAAGCGCCTTGGCATCGATGCTGTATTCATTGGCGTTGCAGACCAGCGTGGATACGCAAGTTGCTGGCTTGGCTGATAACCGGGTTCCGGAGTGGGCAAGTACCCACCCTGATCCTGCCCGCCGCGTTTCGCGGGCGGCATCGCGCTCCAAAAGCTATCCCGCCAACACATTGCGCAATGCGGACGCGCATTTGGCGGCCATTGACGGCATGCTATATGGCGATGACCCTGCGCAAGGTGTGGTCGAAGGGCAAAATTTCCTGCATCCGATACTGAAGTTGCAGTTCGCCGCGCCTTATGGCTTTGGCATGCAAAACAGCAGCGATTCCGTCGCGATTAACGGCAATAGTGGGAAGGCGATATTCACGGGCGGCGCATTTGATGGCAATCGCAGCAGCTACATCGCCAAAGCGTTGAAGGCGGTGTCGGGCGACAATGCAACCATTCCGGCGGGAGAAATCCGGCGAACAACGGTGAACGATATCCCCGCTTTTTACAGCAATTCTGTTGTTAACACGCAGCAGGGGCAACGCGTTGTTACGGTGTTCGCGTATGAATGGGCACCGGACATCGCCTATCATTTTGTGACGATTACGGCCAGCAATGCCAACACCTTTGATCGCATGTTTGCCAGCATGTCGCGCCTGACCGCCACGCAAGCATCGGCAGTAAAGCCACGCAAGCTGCGCGTTGTCACCGCAGGACCGCAAGATAATGTCGCATCGCTTGCGGCGCGCATGGCATATCCGGCCTTGCGGACTGAACGATTTAGGGCGCTGAACGGGCTGTCATCCAACGCGACCGTTCGCGCGGGGCAGAAGCTGAAGATCGTCACCTACTGAACGAAAAAGGGATGTGCGGCCGCATTCCCGTGTTGCGAGGCGCATCAAAATCCCACACAGCCTGTCAAAACCTTGCGATGTGATGAGAATATGGAAAACAGTCCGACGATATTGTTCGTGGTTGCCGCCGCATTGACCAATGATAAGGGGGAAATCCTCCTGCAACAGCGGCCTAAAGGCGCTCAAATGGGCGGCCTGTGGGAGTTCCCCGGGGGCAAGGTCGACCTCGGCGAATCTCCTGAAGCGGCGCTGGTGCGAGAGCTTGAGGAGGAACTAGGCATTATCGTCGCGGCGCAGGATTTGGTGCCCGAAACCTTTGCCAGCGAACCATTGGGTGACCGCAATCTGGTATTGCTACTCTATCGCTGTACAAAATGGTCGGGTATGCCGACGGCGATTTACGCCTCCGATATCCGTTGGGCATTGCCACAAGATATGGCGGATTTGCCGATGCCCCCCGCCGATTATCCCTTGGTTCGTAAGCTTCAGGGTATTTAACCCGATTGATCCTTGGACAATATGTCCGCGAGAGACACCTGCCCACTTCCCCTCTTGGCGGGTCGGGGTTGGTTTTCGGACGGTGCCCATCCGCTTAAGTAAATATGCGCAAAGCCTTCGGTCACCTTGCCCTGCGCATCGGCACGCGCAGCGAACGCATGGTCCAGCCGGGCGGCGATGTCTTTGCCCAGATAGCTGCGCGGTCCGGCAAGCGCATTGCCTAGTCCAGCGTCCCGTATGTCTGACACGATGGAGCGCCAGTTACCATAACGCACCGCCGACATGTCCTGATCCGCGACAGGCAAAGTGAAACCAGCACGCACAATGAGGTCTGCCGCGCTGCGCAGGTCAATTTGCGGGTGAATATGCGGGGTAACGCGATCTGCATCCGCCTCCACCAACATCGCCTTAAGTGTACCCAGTGTTCCCGCGCCAAACATATGGCCAAGGAATAAGCCGTCGGGCCGCAAGAGCCGGCGGATTTGAATCAGCGCACCGGGCAAGTCATTTACGCTATCCAGCGTTCCCGCCGAAATCACGAGATCAAAGCTGCCGGGCGTGAAGGGCAGGCGGTCTTCTTCCAAGGCCACGGACGTATCACTCGCCGTCCCTGTCCCAGCTCCTGTGTCGCGGAGAGGGGCAAGGGTGCAGGGGACATTTGGCGGCAGAATCTCCGTCTGCCATCGTCCGATAGGCCCGATGATAAGGGCATGTTCGAACGTGCGTGTAACAGCAGACAGCCGTTCCGTCATATCCTGCGCGATGTGGTGCCATAGGAAATCATCACCCGAACGCCCAGCGGCCCGCGCGCGCAGGGCATGACGGCGGCGGCGGTCAAAAATTTCCGGTGGATTCAATTCATTATGCATTTGTGCCCTTGTGCCGCCCCATGCTTTGTTCGACAAGTGCGATATGGCAAAAGGCCGCCACATTTTCCATAGTATGTTGAATTGGGTATTGCCCGAACGCTGCCCCTGTTGCGGTGCAATTACCGCTGCGGGCGGACCGTTCTGTGTGTCCTGCTGGCAAAAGTTGGAATTTCTGGGACCACCTTGGTGTCGGGGATGCGCAGCCCCCTTTGAATTTGACCGTGGCGCGGACGCATATTGTGCATCCTGCATCGCACATCCGCCCCGACATGACGGCATCCGTGCGGCGGTAAAATATGATGATGTATCGGCGCAAGTTGCGCTTCGGTTAAAATATGGCGGTAAAATCGGCCTGGCCCGGGTGATTGCGCAACAAATGCTGCGCCATTTGCCCGAAGGGCAAGAGCAATTGCTCATCACGCCAGTGCCATTGCATTGGACGCGGATTTGGTCGCGCAGCTTCAACCAGTCGGCGTTGATCGGCAAGCAGCTTGCAGCCATGAGCGGCATCTCCTTTGTGCCTGATATATTGGTCCGGCATAAACGCACGCCGAGCATGCGGGGGTTGGATCACAAACGCCGCAGACAGGCCGTAGGAAACGCCTTTGCCCTGCATCCAAAATATAAGGGCAAGTTGAAAGGGCGACGCATCATCCTGATCGACGATGTCCTGACCACGGGCGCAACCAGCGACGGCTGTGTCGCGATGCTGAAGCGCGGCGGCGCAGATTGGGTGCAGATATTCTGCTGGGCGCGAGCCTTGCGTGGCGGCGGGGCGCAAACGGACGCAACGATATCGTTCGACGCTTGACTTGCTGGACTGGGAATACCATTTCAGTTTTATGACCGCAAAAGTTGAAATCTACACCAAATTTGCCTGCCCTTATTGCGTGCGGGCCAAGCATCTTTTGGACAGCAAAGGCGTCAATTATACCGAATATGACGTGTCGATGGGCGGCGCAAAGCGTGCCGAAATGGTCGCGCGTGCGCCAGGCGCCCAAACGGTGCCGCAGATTTTCATCAATGATATCGCTATTGGCGGGTCGGACGACTTGCGCGCGCTCGATGTCCAAGGAAAGCTGGATAGCATGCTGGGAGCCAGCGGCGCAGCATGATCACATTTGACCTGAATTGCAGCAACGGACACCAGTTCGAAGGGTGGTTCGCGTCCTCTGCCGATTTTGAGACACAGAAATCTAGCGGCCTGCTCACTTGCCCAACCTGCCAAGACGACGTGATTCAAAAGGCGCTGTCCGTGCCCAATGTTCCGCGCAAGGGCAACCAACGGGCCGTCAGCCTGCCTTCGGTTGTTCCCGAAGCGGCCGAAACGAGCACAGATGCACCGGCAACCGAAATTCCTCCCGCTATTGTGGCGGAGTTGGTCCAAAAATTGGCCCGTGCGCAATCTGAAATGCTGGATAAGTCGCAATGGGTGGGTGGCAACTTCGCCGAAACCGCGCGCGCGATCCATTATGGCGAAGAACCCGACCGCCTGATTCACGGCGAAACCAGCCGTGATGAGGCAAAGGCTTTGGTCGAAGAAGGCATTGACGTTGCGCCTTTGTTGTTTCCGGTTGTCCCGCCCTCTGCAAAAAATTGACCGTCTTATTGCGCGCAGCTATGGCCATTTCCTATGCACCCATAGCTCAGCAGGATAGAGCATCAGATTCCTAATCTGGGGGCCACTGGTTCGAATCCAGTTGGGTGCACCAAATTTCAACGCGTCTTTTATTGATACGCAATACGAAGGCCATGTTTGAAGTGGCCGCTTGGCGACGCTGGCTGCCTTGTGCGCCCAACACAGAGGTTTTTTTCAAGCGCCGGAGGCGGTCTTTATGGCAGTAAGATTTTGTAACTACATGTAATAATTTCGTTTTTTCGCAGAATGCATTTGGTACCTGACAAACGCCTTGTTATGTAAATCTTTGCAAATGGGATGCGGAGAGAAATGTCGGCCTTGGTCTCGTCGGAACGTTTATCGGTCTGCTGCAAACGCTGGACGAATTGTCCGGCGTGTTTGCCGCGCTTGGCGGCGGTTCGGGCAGCGATTCCGGCGCGATGTTCTCGACGATGATTGTGAAGCTGCAAGGCCCGATGCAGGGCATGGGCACCGCATTCGTGGCGTCGCTTTATGGTTTGTTGGGTTCGCTCGTCATTGGTCTGACCGTCAGCAGCGTGAAATCGGCTGGGGAACGTCTGTTCCGCGACGTGCGGGAATTTGTGAATGAAGAACTCTACCCAGCAGGTGGTGCTTCGGTGGCGGGCTGGACCGCTGCGGCTGCTGATGCAGGGCCACGCGGTGCGTTCTCCCCTGAACAATCGGCGGCATTGCATACAATGATTAGCCAAGAACATAAGGCGATGCGCGATCTGTTCATTCATTGGGAGCAAAGCTTCTCCAAACGGTTTGATCAGCTGGCCAATGTGGCGACCCACATAAATCACCAGCTTGTGGACACCGTGAATACGGTAGGTGCGCAGGCCGAACGTAATACGCAGCAGTTGAAATTAGTGTCGGAAGCTGAAGGGCGTCTCGCCACTGCTATCGACGACAAGGGCGGCCGGTTTGTTGAGCAACTCGACTCGTTGCGTAAGGATCTGTCGATTGCCCAACACGGGGTGTTGCCGGTATTTGGACGGCTGGCGCTTGCCTTCGCCGTTATTGGGGCTCTCGCAGGACTATCGGCGGCCGTCATATCGCTTGCTTCGGGTAGTGCCGCCACGCCGCCAACGGTCGCTCCTGTTGCCGTTGTGGCACCTGCCGCTGCGCCAAAAACGCAATCGGCACCAACAGCGGCAGTCGCTACACAGGCACCTGCAGCCGCTGTCGTTGCGCCGCAGCAAATCATTGTGGCCGAAGGTGACAGCCTTTCCAGAATAGCGATCAGAAAGGGTATCGCCGTTGAATCGATGATTGCCGCAAATCCGCAATTGTCTGACCCAATGCGGTTATATCCGGGTGATACGGTCAATCTGCCAAAAGCGGCAGCGGCACCAGCGGAGTAAAGTGGAGCCGCGCATTATCGCGGTTTACTGAGAATATGAGAATAAAAGGCGGGGTGCGTTGCCCCGCCTTTTTTGTGGACTGTTCCGTCATCGTGCCGCTGGCCCTTAGACGGCATGACAGCAAAGGCTTGTATACGACGACGAAAAAGCCCGCCGCTGCGCGTGGGCAGGGCGGGCTGATATTCTATGCGGAAATCCGACCGATTATTCGGCGGCTTTTTGCATGTCCTTGCCAGCTTCTTCAACAGCTGCGCCAGCTTCGGCGGTTGCATCAGCAGTGGCCTCTGCGGTTGCGTCGGCTGCGCCTTCGGCGGCAGTCATGGCGTTCTCGGCACCGGCTTCCATAGCTTCGCCAGTTGCGTCGGCAGCTTCAGCGGTTTCTTCGGCAGCCTTTTCACCAGCTTCGCCACATGCGGTTAGCGATGCTGCAAATGCAAGAGCAGCAACAGTTGCGACTAATTTCTTCATCTTGGTTCTCCTAAGTCCCTAAAAACCCTCACGGGTGTATAGAGTTAACGGATGTTATTGGCTTTACGCAACTATTTTTCCAGCCCGCGTGAAATGCCCCATTGGCGGGCAACAGTGTAACCGAGATAGCCAGTGCCAAACAAGGCGTATAAAGGCTCTGGCAGGCCGTTCAGATAGGCGTTCATGCCGCGCGCTATATTGGCCGCTGCCTCCGGTTGAATGGCGGCAATTAACCCCATAGGGATCGCCCACAGCAGCATCGCATACATGACATAGAGGAAACTTGGCCGTGCGCGGCTTGTCCATGGGTCGGCGGATTGCGCTTCCGCCAACACGGCGGACAATTGGGTGCGCAATGCGTCCATCTCCTGACTGCCCTGCAGCTTGATCAGTTCGAGCTTTGCCGCATCTCTGGCTTTCGGGTCGGGAATGATTTTGTCGATCAGCTTCGCAATCGGGCCGATGATACCTTCGATGAGTGACATGGCATGCTCCTTGTAATGATTAACCAATACGGTTTTTAATCCAGCCATAAAGAAACGCCTCTTGCGCAGGGCGTGCTTCGGCCAATTGGACATAATGCGCGCCTTGCAATGCATCGATTGCTTTGGTTAGAACGCCCTCTGCTGCTGGCCCGCGCTTGGCCAAAAATGCCTCCAGCGCGCGCAAGGTATCGGGGCCGATTCCACGGTCTACGGCGATGTCTGGATAATCCGCGCCATTGCGGTTCAGCGCATTTAGCGCGCGTTGCAAAAATGCGATTGCTGTGCCGACGCCCATATTGACGCCAGTGTCAAATAGCTCTGCTGCTAATCTCGGTGCGATCTTTGCCACTTTATCCAAGGCAGGTGCATGCCAATATTGCTTTTTGTAAATCAACGCCGCAACGTTTTGCGGCAGATTTACCATCTGCCCCATATAGCCATGCCGACGGGCGACGGCTTGGGTAATGCCCCAGCGCGTTGGTCCGCCCTTGTCGGCAGGATGATCGATAAAGCCGCCCTCACGTGCAATCAGCTCGTCAATCAGTCCGTCAATATTGTTACGCATCGGCACACCCTCACTTTCGAACAAATAATAACCAAATAGGTTATTTGCAGGAAAGTAAAATGTGCTAAACGCACGGCCAGCGCGCGCTTGCGCGTTGTTTGCGATGAAATTTTATGGTGAATTATTGGTCGGGACGACAGGATTCGAACCTGCGACCCCCACACCCCCAGTGTGATGCGCTACCAGGCTGCGCTACGTCCCGACCGCCAATGACCTCGCCGAGGCCAATGGAAGCGCGCCTATATGGCGGTGGTTTTGGAAAAGCAAGCGCGCTGTAGAAGCTTTGACGTTGCGTCGGCAGGGTGCAGGTGATAATCGCACCCGATTGTTTCCAGATGGTGCCGCAAGTGGGCGCTCGATTTCATTAGTGCGAGGTTTTTTCATGGAGTCTGTTATCTTAATTGCTGCCGCTGGCGGTGCTGGTGGTTCTGCATTTTTCGTGCAGTTGTTCCCGCTCCTGCTCATCTTCGTCGTTTTCTATCTCTTCCTCATCCGTCCGCAGCAAAAGCGCGCAAAGGCACATGAAGCTAAAATCGCTGCTGTGCAGAAGAATGACGAAGTCGTAACTGCTGGCGGCCTGATGGGTAAAGTGACCAAAGTAGCCGACGAATATGTTGAAGTTGAAATTGCGCCAAATGTGCGGGTGAAGGCGGTTAAATCGACCATTGCCAACGTGCAGCCGCGCAATGCGAAAGCCGCGAATGATTAACCGTCGGGCTTGAACGGCTCTGCCGCTTATCCCAGATATTGCCTTCATAGTTCGTTCGGAACCAATCTATGCTTGATTTTCCCCGTTGGCGCGTATGGATGCTCAACACCTTGATTATCGTCGGAGTGGCCTTTGCCATTCCTAGCCTGCTGCCGACAGCAATGCGCGCGCAGCTTGCACAATTTGTGCCGACCCCGACGATCAACCTGGGTCTCGACCTTGCCGGCGGTAGTCACATCTTGCTTGAGGCAGACACGTCGCAACTTGCAGAGGCACGGCTTGAGGCTTTGGAGGACAGCGTTCGCACAGCGCTACGCCGCGCCAATCCGCAAATCGCGATTGCGGATGTCTCGCGCAGTGAAGGCGAATTGAGTTTTAATGTCACTGACATGTCCAAGGTGGACGCTGCGCGTGAAGTGATCTTGCCGCTCATCAGCAATGCTACGGGAACGCGAGATTGGAATATCGGCGTAAACAATGGCAATCGCATTATTCTGTCACCAGCAAGCTCTGGCGACGAAACAGCGCTTGATCAAGCCATGGATACGGCCAAGGACGTCATTGACCGCCGTATTAACGCGCTTGGCACGTTGGAGCCGACGATCATTCGTCAGGGTGAGAACCGCATCGTCGTTCAGGTTCCTGGGTTGGAGGATCCAGAAGCGTTGAAGGCTTTGATTGGTAAGACAGCTAAGCTTGAATTCAAGCTGGTCGATGAACAAGCTGACCCCGATCAAACCGCGCAAGGCAAAGCTCGCGTTGGTAGCCAAGTTCTGCCCTATCCAGACAATCCAACGGGATTGCCGTATATCGCGGTGCGCCGCTTGGGCGGGATATCGGGCGACAAATTGGTTAAGGCTGACCCAACATTTGATCCGCAGACCAATGAGCCTGCCGTGACCATCCAGTTTGATTCCGAGGGCGGACAGAAATTTGCCCGTATGACACAGCAAAATGTGAACAAATTGTTCGCGATTGTGCTCGACGGCCAAGTCATCTCCGCACCGCAAATTCGGGAACCGATTTTCGGCGGCGTTTCTCAGATTTCGGGCAGCTTCACGACCGAAAGCGCTAACGCCTTATCGATCTCGCTGCGCTCGGGTGCATTGCCGGTGGATTTGACCATCGTCGAGGAACGTTCGGTCGGTCCAGACCTTGGCGCTGACTCCATCCGCCGCGGGGTGCTAGCCGCGGTCATCGGTACAACCGCTATTCTGGTGCTGATGTTCCTCGTTTACGGCCGTTTCGGCATGTATGCTAATATTGCGTTGGTCATCAACATTTTGATGATCTTGGGCGTTATGGGCGTTGCGAACGCCACGCTGACTTTGCCGGGGATTGCGGGCTTTGTTCTGACGATTGGTGCGGCGGTTGACGCGAACGTGCTGATTAACGAACGCATCCGCGAAGAACTGAAACGTGGCCGCCGTGTGGTGCAGGCGATCGAGTTTGGGTACAAAGAAGCGAGCCGTGCGATTTTCGACGCAAACAGCACTAACGTTATCGCTGCGGTTTTGCTTTTCATTTTCGGGTCGGGGCCTATTCGCGGATTTGCCGTGGTTTTGATGATCGGCATCGTTACATCCGTGTTTACCGCCGTTACGATCACCCGCATGTGGGTATCGCTCTGGGTGAAGCGCACGCGCCCCACTGAATTGACGATTTGAGGATATTGCCATGAAACTGCTCAAACTCGTTCGTGATGACACCAACATCGATTTTCTCAAATGGCGCGTATGGGCCTTTGCGATCAGCTTGGTTCTGATGGCGGCATCGGTAGGCTTGGTCGCAACGAAGGGCCTTAATTTTGGCGTCGATTTTATTGGTGGCCAGATGATCCGCGCAACGTTCACGCAAAGCGCCACGGCGCCTGTGACCGAGTTGCGCGAGTCAGTAGGTAGCCTTGGTTACGGCGATCCGACAATTCAGCGTTTCGGCGCTGAAAATCAGGTTTCAATCCGCATGAAATTGCCAGAAGGTGCGGATAAGAACCCGGAGCTAGCCAATGCGATGGCGGAGAAAATCACCAGCAAGTTGAAGGCCGATCACTCGGACGTTCGGATTGACGGCGTGGACTCGGTATCCGGCAAGGTTTCAGAGGAATTATTCGGCAAGGGTATATTGGCACTTTTGGCGGCAATGGCGGGGGTTTCGATCTATATCTGGTTCCGCTTCGAATGGCAGTTTGGTGTCGGCGCAATCTGGTCGCTGGTTCACGACGTAACGCTTACCTTCGGGCTATTTTCACTTACGGGGTGGGAGTTTGACCTGAACATCATTGCGGCGTTGCTGACCATCATCGGCTATTCCTTGAATGATACCGTCGTGATTTACGATCGAATCCGCGAAAACCTGATGAAGTTCCGCAAAATGGAAATGGCGTCGCTGCTCAATCTTTCAGTCAATGAAACCTTGTCCCGCACAGTGATGACCAGCGTATCCATTTCGCTGCCGCTGATCGTGCTGGTGCTGTTTGGACCTGACGTCATCTTTGGTTTCAGCATGGCAATGGCATTTGGCATTGTCGTTGGAACTTACTCGTCCATCTATCAGGCGGCACCGATCCTGATTTGGCTCAAAGTTGGATCACATAGCTTCGTCCCAACCGACGAAGGCACAGGGTCGAAGGCGGAGCGGATAGGCGCAGACTTCGGCGCGCAGCCTTAACGGTTATAATTTGCGGACGAGCCGGACGGCTTTGGCAATCCAGGCTGGGTCGGCCACGACCTGCTGACGTGCGCCTGCCTCTAAAGGCAGAAGATGTAGTTTGCCTGCATCCCGGCCAAGCAAGCGGCCAAATATGAACCGTCCACCGGGTCTTGGCACAAGGACGTCCAAATTCAGCGCAGAGGTAAAATCGTCGGGTTGAAGCTGTTCAAGCCATAATTCATCACCGCGCCGATATTCCCCTATTGCCGCCGCAATCCGAAGTCCGACCATGCTGCCGCCGATATTCGGAACCATGATGCGTTCCTCCTGTGTCGGCGCATAAGTTCCATCTTCATGCAGCACAGCCGCGACGGGCAGATATTGTTGGTCAGGCAGGGCAACAAGATCGCTCGAATCCACACCCAAAGCATCGGCAATGCGGTTAATCCAGATGAGCGACAACACCCGCATGCCTGTTTCGAGGCGGCCGATGGTTTGTGCCGTTGTCGGTGGATTGCAGCGTTCGGCCACATCGGCAAGTGTTAGGCCCTTGGCCCTTCGGACATCGCGAATTCGACTTTGCACGGAACACTCCATTACCAAATAGGTTTTTTCTATCCTACAATATTTACCACATGGCAAGGGTGATTCGAACAATCCAAGGAGATTGAAGATGCCCGCCAAATCCCATTCGAACCGAAAATTTCACGATCCACGCATGCTGGTTGAACATCCAGTGGCAGAAAGTCTTGCTACCCACCGCAGCGTGACGATTAACCTATCGGAATCACCTTTGTCCTGGCTGCACGCGCGGGGCCATTTGTCGAACCGACAAATGTTGGCAGGCGAGACATTGCGCGGGGATTATGAATCCGCCGCACTTGGACCGCATGTGACAATGTCGTGGGAGAATATCCCGCCTAGCCGTCAAAAACGCAGCGCGCCATCGGGGCTGAACCGCACGGAACGGATGATGCAGGCCAAGCACCGCTTTGACAGCGCGCTGATCGCGCTTGGGCCTGATTTGTCGGATATTGCTTGGCGCGTCATTTGTGTTGGGGAAAGCATTCCCGCTGCGGAGCGCGAGATGTCATGGCCTGTGCGGTCAGGCAAGATCGTGCTAAAAATTGCGCTGGATCGACTCGCGGCATTTTACCGCATCCCCGGCTAGGATACGGAATCTTCGACCATCATCGCCAATTCTAACCAGCGTTCCTCTGCGGCATCCTTTTCGGCGCGTAGACTTTCGGTCTTGGTGGTTAGTTCGGCAAAGCGTGCAGGTTTTTGTGTGTACAAAGCCGGGTCGCTCATTTCCTTCTCTGCCGCCGCAATTTCGGCGTCAATTTCTGTGATGCGCGATGGCAGAAGGTCATAGTCGCGCTGGTCTTTGTAGGTTAGCTTGACCTTCTTGGGCGCTGATGGGGCCGCAGAGACGGGCTCTGTTGAAACGGTTTTTTCCACCTTCTTGACGGCAGGCTTGTCTCGCTTGTCGCGTTTTTCTTCCCAGTCGGCATATCCGCCGGCGATGATATCGACATGGCCTGAACCGTCCAAACCTAGCGTCAAATTGACCGTTCGGTCGAGAAAATCACGGTCGTGGCTGACGATCAAAACCGTGCCGTCATAATCGGCGATAACCTCCTGCAGCAGATCAAGCGTTTCCAGATCAAGGTCGTTGGTCGGTTCGTCCAGCACCAGCAAATTGGCCTCGCGCGCAAATTCGCGCGCGAGCAAAATGCGCGATTGCTCGCCTCCAGATAAGGAACCAATCCGCGCCTCAATCAACGCGGGATCGAATAGGAATTCCTTGAGATAACCCTGCACATGTTTGCGCACGCCGCGCACATCAATCCAGTCGCTGCCATCGGCCAACACATCGCGCACGCGTTTTTCGGGCGTGAGCAATTTGCGTTGCTGGTCAATGACGATGCCCGTTAGCGTCGGTGACAAAGTGATGCTGCCAGTGTCGGGTTCAGTCTCGCCCGTCAGCATGCGGATAAGCGTTGTTTTGCCCGTGCCATTTGCGCCGACTATGCCAATACGGTCACCGCGTTGAATGCGGAGCGTGAAATCCTTAATGATCGTCCGGTCGCCAAAGCTTTTGCCGACATTTAGCGCGCTGATGACTGTTTTGGTTTTGCTGTCGTCGCTGGCGGCAGCGAGCTTGGCTGTCCCTTGCGGGCCAATCATCGCGGCACGGGCGGCGCGCATTTCCCAGAGCTTGGCCAATCGGCCCTGGTTACGCTTGCGGCGCGCAGTGACGCCGCGTTCCAGCCAATGCGCCTCAATCTTTAACTTGGCATCTAGGCGGTCGGCATTGCGCGCATCCTCGGCAAAGACGCGTTCGGTCCATGCGTCATAACCGCCAAAGCCGATTTCATTGCGGCGCAGCAGTCCGCGATCCAGCCAGAATGTCTGCCGCGTTAGCCGCGTCAAAAACGTCCGGTCATGGCTGATTACCATGAATGCCCCGCGATAGCGCGTCAACCATTCCTCCAGCCATTCAATCGCAGCAAGATCCAGATGATTGGTTGGTTCGTCGAGCAGCAACAGGTCAGGCTCACTTGCCAGCGCGCGGCAGATGGCGGCGCGGCGTTTCTCGCCACCGCTTGCGGTTTTGGCCTCACGGTCCAAATTTATACCCAATTGGTCAGCAATCGCCCGCACCGCATATTCGGGCGGACCTTTTGCACCATGAATGGCGAAATCGACCAGCCGGTCATAAGCGCTGACGTCAGGGTCTTGTTCGAGCATCACGATGTTGGTGCCAGGCACAACGACGCGGTTGCCCTTGTCCGCTTCGACGGTTCCCGCCACCAGCTTCATCAACGTCGTTTTGCCAGCTCCATTGCGACCAATCAGCGCCAACCGATCGCGCGCGCCGATGAACAAATCAATATCTTGAAACAGCCAGCCGCCACCTTGCTGGAGCGCGAGATTTTCGAAGGCGAAGATTGGAGGTTGCGACATATGGGCTGGCGGATAGGGGGTAGCAAGGGCAGGGGCAAGCCAGATTGTCGATCTGCCGTCTTTTGTCATTGCCACTTTCGCGGGCATGACAATGTGGATGTTGACGATGGGAGAAGCTTCAAGCAAAGCCCTCTTATGCGCATAATATACCTGAACGGAAAATATACCCCTGAAACTGAAGGCAAAGTGTCGGTATTCGACCGAGGCTTTCTGTTTTCGGATGCTGTTTACGAGGTTGTGTCCGTACTGGACGGCAAACTCGTTGATTTTGGCGGCCATGTGCAGCGCCTTGCCCGCTCACTTGGTGAAATTGGCATAAACGGCGCGCCTGATGCGGATGGCTGGCTTGCAATTTGCCGCGAACTTGTTGCGCGCAACAACCTCGAAGAAGGCATGATCTATTGGCAGGTTACACGCGGGGCACCCGAAGACCGCGACTTTATATTTCCTTCCGCCGAAACGCCGCCCACGGTCCTTGCCTTCACCCAATCCCGTGCACTCGCTGACAACCCATCGGCACAACGTGGCATTCGGGTGATCACGATGCCAGATTTGCGATGGGGCAGGGCGGACATCAAAACGACGCAGCTGCTGTATGCTTCCATGATGAAAAACGAGGCGATAGCGCGCGGCGCGGACGATGCTTGGATGGAGCGCAATGGCTGGATCACCGAAGGCAGCGCGCAAAACGCACATATCATCACGCATGATGGGATTCTGATCACGCACCCACTTAACCGTGAAATTTTACACGGCATTACCCGCGCTTCCGTGCTTCCGCTTGTCGCGCAACGCATAGAAGAGCGGCCCTTTTCCATAAGCGAGGCCGAGCAAGCTGCTGAAGCCTTTGTGTCGTCGGCCTCAGGCTTTGTGATGCCCGTGGTGCAGATTAATGGACAAATAATCGGCAACGGCCAACCCGGTTCGGCAACCGTTCAGCTTCGCCGTGCCTATATCGATTGGGCCCGCCGTACTGCAATCTAAGCAGTTGGCGTAGAACGGGAGTTTGACATGCGTAAATTGATTTTTGCAGCATTTTTAGCAACGAACGGGATGACGCCCAGCGGCGCGATGGCAACTGAGGTGCATGTTACCACCGCCAACCCGGTTATTGACCTGACAATTTCAGAAACGGTTGAAACCCCGCCGGACATTGCCACTTTTTCAACCGGCGTTCAAACAATGGCGCCAACGGCAAGCGCCGCGGTCCGCGCCAATAATATGCAAATGGCGTCGGTGGTTGCGCGGCTGAAGATGCTTGGCATTGCGAATCGTGACATCCAGACCACACAAATTAGTCTGAACCAGCAATTTGACTATCGCGACGGACAGCAGGTTTTTAAGGGCTATCAGGCGTCGAACATGGTCAATGCCAAGTTACGCGACTTAAAGAAGCTAGGCGCGTTCCTTGACGCGCTTGCGGTTGATGGCGCGACCAGTTTCAATGGGCCATTATTTGGTATCGATGACGACAGCAGTTTTCAGGAAGCAGCGCGAGATAAGGTATGGGCCACGGCCATGACCCGTGCGCGGAGCCTGGCGCGCAAGGCTGGCTACACAGACGTTCGCGTGTTGCGCGTCGAAGAAAATGATCAAGGGCGGGGCTTTATGCCAGTGCCCATGGCTGTGCGTTCAATGGACGTAGCGGCGGAAAAAACAACGCCGATTTCGCCGGGCGAACTTAGCGTTGCGGCAAGCATGTCGTTTACATTTGAAATGGTGAAATAATGGATTTTGCATGTCACCGGACGCGCAACCTCGGCGCGCCATTCACTGTGCGTTCAATGCTGCACGCTTAGGGGGCGATGATGATCAACCGTCCTGTCTTTATCTCTATGCTTGTAAGTATCGCTTTGCTTAGCCCCGTTGCGGCCGATCCGCGTCGGGGGGAGCAGAATGAGGCACGGCAGGATATGCGGGCTGGCAAGGTCAAATCCTTGCGGGAGATTGAGGCAAATATTGTGCCGCGTATGCGCGGGATGCAATATCTGGGTCCAGAATACGACCCGACGGCTCAAGTATATCGGCTGAAGTTTATTGACCGTGACCGCGTCATCTTCGTCGATGTCGATGGACGGACGGGAAGTGTGCTGCGGCAGCGGTGATAGGATTTTGTGGCGGCATACAAATCTGCTAGCCACATCGGGATACAATTATTGACATTATAAGGGAACGGCATGCGCATATTGATCGTGGAAGACGAGCCCAATTTGGGCAAGCAGCTCAAGTCAACGCTTGAAGGCGCTGGCTACGCCGTTGATCTCTCAGTTGACGGTGAGGATGGCCATTATATGGGCTCCAACGAAAATTATGACGCCGTCATTCTTGATTTGGGTTTACCTGAAATTGATGGGCTAACCGTTCTTGATCGCTGGCGCAAAGAAGGCAGGAAATTCCCCGTGTTGGTGCTGACGGCCCGAGATAGCTGGTCGGACAAGGTCGCTGGCCTTGATGCGGGCGCCGATGATTATCTCGCCAAGCCGTTCCAGACCGAAGAATTGATTGCACGGTTGCGCGCGCTGATCCGCCGCGCGTCGGGTAATGCGTCGAGCGAGTTGAATGTCGGCGATGTTCGGTTGGATACGCGTTCGGGCCGTGTGACGCTTGATGGTCAACCTGTGAAGCTGACGGCGCAAGAATATAAGCTGCTGTCCTACCTGATGCACCACAAGGGCAAGGTTGTCTCACGGACGGAACTGATCGAACATATTTATGATCAGGATTTCGACCGCGATTCTAACACCATTGAAGTTTTCGTGACCCGTATTCGCAAGAAACTGGGGCAGGGCGTTATTTCGACGATTAGAGGCCTTGGTTACAGCCTAGAGGAACCGGTGAGCTGAGGCTGCCAGTCGCGATTATGTCCTTACCAAAGCAGCCAACGTGGCGCAGCCAATTCCAAAGCACTGGATCGCTTACCCGCCGGATGATCCTGACGGCGGCTGCTTGGATTACGATTTTGCTGATCGGCGGGGGCGCGGCACTGGACCGCGTGTTGACCAATTCGGTTGAACAGAATTTTGATACCCAGCTCGAATATGTCCTGACCGCGATGATTGCCTCGGCGGAAATCGGCCCGGATGGTGAAATCCGGATGAACCGGCCTTTGGGCGACCAACGATTTTTGGAGCCGAACAGCGGACTTTACTGGCAGATTACCGGCAAAAACACGACGCCATTCCCCTCTCGCTCTTTGTGGGACCGCGCGCTTAATCCGCCCGCTCACCACAAGGATCAGGCGGTTCATTTTCGCAACAGTAATGAATTTCCCGACGAGCCGCTGCGCATCGCAGAGCGCTCGATAAAACTTCCGGACTCCGATGTCGCTTGGACATTCATGGTCGCGCAAAGCCGCAATAGCCTTGATGGGCAGATCCAAGAATTGCGGTCGGTATTGGTAACAAGCTTCCTTCTGTTGGCACTTGGCCTCATCATTTTGGCGGCGTTGCAGACATTTTATGGGCTATGGCCGCTGCGCGCGGTGCGCATGGCGATTGCGCAGATGCGCAGCGGTAAGGAAAGCCGGGTGACCGATGCCTTGCCCGATGAAGTGATGCCGATGGTCAATGAACTGAACGCCTTGCTCGACCATAATGAGAAACAGGCGGAGGAATCGCGCCGTCATGCGGGCAACCTCGCGCATGCGCTGAAGACGCCGTTAACGGTCATCATGAATAGCGCGACCGCGAAAGCCCCCGATATATCGGAAACTGTTATTCGCGAAGCCACAACGATGCGGCGTCAGGTGGATCACCATTTGGCCCGCGCCCGCGCCGTTGGCCGCCTAGGCCACAGCCAAAGCCGTGCGGCGGTCTGGGGCAGTTTGGAATCGGTCGAACGCGCGGTAGGCCGTCTCTATGCGCATGTCCGACTCGATATGGCCGGAGATAAGGCAATTGCAGCACGGGTGGAGCGGCAGGATCTTGATGAAATGCTTGGTAACCTGATCGAAAACGCCGCCAAATATGGCGGTGGCAGCGTGTTTGTAACGGTCGAGGATGCAGGTGATTTTGTGGAAATGGTCATTGAGGATGACGGACAAGGCATCCCAGAAGGTGAGCGTGAGCAATTGTTTGATCGCGGTGCGCGGTTGGATACCGGCAAGCCCGGCACAGGTCTTGGCCTTGCGATTGTCCGCGATGTTGTCGAAATTTATGGCGGGGTTATCACGCTGGAAAAAAGCGAGGATCTCGGCGGACTTTTGGTCAGACTACGCTTACCAAAAGCAATAAGCTGATTAGTTTTCGTCGCGGATTTGCTGGTGGTGGCGGATGACTTCATCAATGATGAAACGCAGAAATTTCTCGGTGAAATCAGGGTCAAGTTTCGCGTCGCGTGCCAATTGCCGAAGCCGCTGTATCTGCCGTTCTTCACGTGCTGGGTCTGCAGGTGGCAGTGATGACTTCGCTTTAAACTCGCCCACCGCCTGCGTTATTTTGAACCGTTCGGCGAGCATAAAAACCAGCGCAGCATCAATGTTATCGATGCTGTCGCGATAGCGGGCGAGAGTGTCTGCGTCGTTCATTGATGCCATCTGTGCCGATATTGACCGCAACGGACAAGGGAAAATACGCCATTTGCACTTGCCTATCCTCGCTGTGCGCGTCACAGCGATCAGATTATGACGGCAACTATCCACAAAATCGGCGGACATCAGGCGCCCTCGCTCGATCCAATCTTAAAATTGGTCGCGCCGGGCATGAATAAGGTCAACACGGTCATTCTGGACCGAATGCAGTCCGAAATTCCTCTTATTCCCGAACTGGCTGGTCATTTGATTGCTGGCGGCGGCAAACGTATGCGGCCTATGCTCACTTTGGCCTGTGCGCAGTTGCTAGATTATCCTGGCGAACGTCATCACAAATTGGCCGCCGCTGTAGAGTTTATTCACACCGCAACCTTGCTGCATGATGATGTTGTCGACGGCAGCGATATGCGACGTGGCAAGACTGCTGCGAACCTGATCTTTGGTAACCCAGCGGCTGTACTCGTCGGCGACTTTCTGTTCAGCCGTTCGTTTGAGCTGATGGTTGAGGATGGTTCGCTTAAGGTTCTTAAAATCCTATCGAACGCATCGGCAGTTATCGCAGAGGGCGAAGTCAACCAGTTGACCGCACAGCGGCAGATTTCGACGACAGAGGAAAAATATCTCGACATCATTGGTTCGAAAACGGCGGCATTGTTTGCTGCTGCGTGCCGGATATCCGCTGTTGTCGCCGAAAGCGGCGAAGCACAGGAAATGGCGCTGGATGCATATGGCCGCAATCTTGGCATTGCGTTTCAGTTGGTGGATGATACCATCGACTATGTCTCCGATGGCGCGACTATGGGCAAGGACAGTGGCGACGATTTCCGCGATGGCAAGGTTACACTGCCCGTCATCCTCGCGCATTGCCGTGGCAATGCCGAAGAGCAGAAATTCTGGCGCGATGCGATGCTTGGCAACCGGGTGAGCGACGCCGATTTGGCGCACGCCTGCACATTGTTGCGTGCGCATCGTGCCATTGACGATACCTTGGATCGGGCGCGGCATTATGGTCAGCGGGCGATTGATGCGATTGCGCATTTCCCGGCAGGCGAAGCCAAATCTGCGCTGACTGAGGCAGTAGAATTCGCAATAGCCCGCGCATATTGATGGGCGAAGCGGTGCCGTCCGCGCTGAACATGACCGAAGCATTGCCCGTCATGGCGGTTATGCCCGATTTGCTGTCATCTTTGCGCGCGGCGCCCAATGCTGTTCTTATTGCTCCGCCGGGTGCGGGTAAAACCAGTATGGTTGCGCCTGCCTTGTTGGATGAGCCTTATTGTAATGGCCAGATCCTGTTGCTGTCGCCGCGCCGCTTGGCCGCGCGCATGGCGGCGGAACGGATAGCAGAAAATTTGGGCGAAACAGTCGGCGGACGCGTCGGTTACGCGACACGGCTGGATAGCAAGCATGGCTCAAATACCCGTATATTGGTGATGACCGAGGGCATTTTTCGCAATCGGATTATCAGTGATCCTGAGCTGTCAGGCATATCGGCTGTGTTATTTGATGAAGTCCACGAACGCAGCATCGATAGCGATTTTGGTCTGGCACTCGCGCTAGAGGCGCAAGCGGCCTTTCGGCCTGATCTGCGCGTGGTGGCAATGTCGGCTACGCTCGATGGATCTCGTTTTTCCACGTTGATGGACAACGCGCCTGTACTGGAAAGTGAAGGCAAAAGATGGCCTTTGGAATATCTTTATGTTGGCCGCAGGACCGAACTGCCGATTGAGACCGATATGGTACGCATATTGCGTCAGGCGCTGTCGGAGCAGCAGGGCGACATATTGGCATTCCTGCCCGGCGTGCGTGAGATTGATCGTGCCTTTGACGCTTTGGGCGATTGCGGTGCTGATATCGTGGTGCACAAGCTGCATGGTCAGATTGACCCAGTGGCACAGCGGCTTGCGGTCCGCCGTGACGCGCAAGGACGCCGCAAGGTCATTTTTGCTACAAACATTGCGGAAACCAGCCTGACCATCGACGGAGTGCGTGTCGTGGTCGACAGCGGCCTTGCACGACGCGCGCGCTTTGACCAAGCGGCTGGCGTCACGCGGTTGGTAACCGAGCGCGCAAGCCTGTCCGCCGCAACACAGCGCGCTGGGCGTGCCGCGCGGCAAGAGGCGGGGATAGCCTATCGACTTTGGGAGGAAGCGGGAAATGGGGGACTGCCGCCGTTCGACCCGCCGGAGATTCTTGAGAGCGACCTTGCGCCTTTGTTGCTCGATTGCGCGCGTTGGGGCGAGAACGACCCGGCGAAACTCCGTTGGCTTGATCCGCCACCTGCTGCCGCGGTGCAGCAAGCGCGCAAGTTGCTTTTGTCGGTTGGTGCGCTCGATGCGCAAGGCCGGATCACGCCGCACGGAACCGCGCTTGCCAACCTGCCACTACCGCCGAACCTTGCGCATATGGTCGCGACCGCCGCCCATAGCGGGCAAGCGGAGGACGCAGCGATCTTGGCGGTTCTGCTGCAAGAGCGCGGCTTGGGCGGACAAAGTGAGGACATTGACGCACGCTTTGAACGCTTCACGCGCGAAAGCGGTCCTAAGGCAGAAGCTGCCCGCAAGTTAGCAAAACGCATTGCGCGGCTTTGTGACGATAAAGGCCGAGGCGCGCCTTTGAGTATCGGCGGTCTGATCGCCACAGCATTTCCAGAGCGTATTGCGAAACGGCGCGATTCCAAGGGCGAGAAATGGATCAGCGCAATGGGGCGCGGGCTGCAGCTTGACGCTGCTTCACCGCTCGCGCGGGAGGAGTGGCTTGCCGTGGCCGATGTGCAAGGCGCAGCATCCGGCGCGCGGATCTTGTCGGCGGCGGCATTGACCGAGCCGGAACTTATCGGTCGATTTGGGCATCGCATTATCGGTCAGGAAATATTGTCTTACGACAAAAATGCTGACCGCGTGGAGGCACGGGTGCAGCGGCGGCTTGGTGCGATTGTGCTGAGCGAGGGACGCATTGAAAAACCGGACCCTCAGGCCGTTGCCAATGCATTGTTAGCCGCCGTGCAAGACATGGGGATCGATGTTCTGCCTTGGTCGGTTTCGGCCCGCGCGCTTCGGGAACGTGCGCTCTTTGCCGGTATTGCCGTGCTCGGCGACGATGCTTTGGCGCAAAGCGCCGAACAATGGCTTTTGCCTTTGCTTGGGAAGGTGAACCGCTTGCGTGACGTTGCGCCATCGGGTTTGGCACAAGCTCTGGACAATTTGCTGGGATGGGATGTGCGGTCTCGTATCGATCAAATTGCACCCGCGTCCTTCAAAAGTCCCGCCGGAACCGAACATGATATCGATTATGCAGCCGAAGCCGGCCCAACGGTGGAACTGCGGGTCCAGGCTTTGTTTGGGCTTGATACGCACCCGGTGGTGGGCGTTGAGCGCATACCGCTCGTTCTCAGCCTAACCTCGCCGGCAGGTCGTCCTATCCAGACCACACGCAATCTGCCCGAATTTTGGCGCGGAAGCTGGCGGGATGTCGCCAAAGAAATGCGCGGCCGTTATCCAAAGCATAGCTGGCCCGACGCGCCATGGGAGGGCGTCGCCAGCCTTAAGACGAAAAAAGCACAAGCGCGCGATACGCCCCGCAACGCTTGACGACTCAGATGCTGTTCGGGCAAGGCGTTGCCGAATTAACCGTCAGGAAACGCAATATGTCCGCCCGTATTTTTCAACGCCCCAAAAATGCTATGCAGTCAGGCAGTGGACGCCGTGAATGGGTGCTGGAATATGTGCCGGCAGAGCCCCGAAAAGCGGACCCTTTGATGGGTTGGGCGGGCTCTGGCGATACGCAATCGCAAGTGCAATTGACCTTCCCAAGTCTTGATGCCGCGCGGGCTTTTGCGGAGAAGAAAGGAATAACGGCGACCTTTATTCCAACACCGCCTAAAACGCTGAAGCTTCAGACCTATGCGGATAACTTCCGTTAAGCGATCATTCCAGGCAGCATCAGCAGCTTGACGTCTATGACGCAACCTTCAGCGCGCTTTTCCTGAACAAAATGCGACAAATCTGCCAAAGCAATGCGGTGGACGATGATATTTTCGCCATCAACACCGCCGCCGTCACTTACTTTTGTCAGGCCATGCGCGCGGACGAGCGAGAAGCTCTCGCTAACCATGCCGGGTGACGAGAAATACTCGCCCATGATTTCCAAATGGTCGGCACGATAGCCAGTTTCTTCCTCAAGCTCTCGGG
>NZ_JBIICD010000003.1:0-120139 GCF_044239045.1 Sphingorhabdus sp. | reverse complement strand
AAGACCCGCGACATCACCGGTGGTCTGCCACGCGTTGCCGAATTGTTCGAAGCACGTATTCCGAAGGACAACGCAATCATTGCGAAGATTTCGGGCCGCGTTGAATTCGTCCGTGACTATAAGGCGAAGCGCAAGATCGCGATTGTTCCGGAAGAAGGCGATCGTATCGAGTATCTGATCCAGAAGTCGAAGGTACTTGATGTTCAGGAAGGCGATTTCGTCCGTAAGGGCGATAACCTGATTGCTGGTTCGCCGAACCCGCATGACATCCTTGAAGTTATGGGCATCGAAGCATTGGCTGAATATCTGGTTGCGGAAATTCAGGAAGTGTATCGTTTGCAGGGCGTGAAGATCAACGACAAGCACATCGAAACGATCGTTCGTCAGATGTTGCAAAAGGTTGAAATCACATTCGGTGGCGACACAACCTTGCTTCCCGGCGAACAGGTTGACCGCGAAGAAATGGACGCGATCAATGCGAAGCTGACCAAGGGTCAGGCGCCTGCAACCGGTAACCCGGTTCTGTTGGGCATCACCAAGGCTTCGTTGCAGACACGCTCGTTCATCTCGGCAGCATCCTTCCAAGAAACCACACGCGTCCTCACGCAGGCCGCTGTGGAAGGTAAGAAGGACATTCTGACCGGCCTGAAGGAAAACGTCATCGTTGGTCGCCTCATCCCTGCGGGTACGGGCTCTGCCATGAACCGCATGCGGATTGCCGCGACAAGCCGCGACGTTGCGCTTCGTGCAAGCTACAAGAAGCTGCAGGAAAGCCTGATTGCGCCAGAGACAGCGGCTGAAGAGCATGCTGCCGAACTGGCTCAGGGTGCTGAAGCCGCGATTGGTGACGATGTGTTGGCTAAGGTCATCGCAGATGACCTGACCACCACCGACGCCGCTATCGACGATGTCATTGACACGAGCGAAGAAGAATAAACTTCGCTTTTAAGACAAACAAAAAAACCCGCCGGACGCAATTCCGGCGGGTTTTTTGTTGGCTCGATCTGCCCCCAATAATGTGGATGTAGAGGCCTAAAATTTACACGACATCGAGAGTTGCAAGCTGCGCTTACGGCTCACAAACTGCCTATGGGCGCCCAATACATGTCCCTGCGTAGATGAAATGGTTACGTCGAAACCCCGCAATGTCGGTTTCCGGCGCATAACTTCTATCAGTTTAGCGGAAGAGCGGGGTTATTAACCGCCGCGCCGCTCATCCTCGATTTCATCGCGAATGTTTTTAGCTTTTTTGCAGCCATCTCTGTCGCCATCGGCGCAGCGCTTTTGAGCTTTTTTCAGCTGCCGGGAAAGTTTCCCTATCTTCTCTTCATTCTTGCGCATTTCGCGCCCGCGTTTTTCATCGGCTTCAGACTGGCTGGTCGTCAGGACGTCGGCGGTCTTGGACACGATCTTCACAGGTGCCCCAACAACATCCGTGACAACGCCTGTGACCACGGACGCCACGCACCCTTGCAACAAGATCATGGGCGCAATCGCCAATACCAAACGCACATTCCGTCCCAAAATATATCCTTCCAGAAACAATTTACTTGAGCAAATTCAATGCAATTGCGCGTACCTGCTCTGCCATATCTGGTCGTTGTAAAGCGAGTGCTAAATTTGCTTCAATATATCCCACTTTTGACCCGCAGTCATAGCGTTTGCCGTTAAATGTGACGGCATTAAACGGTTGCCGTCCGATCATCTGCGCCATGGCGTCAGTTAGCTGGATTTCTCCACCTGCGCCTTTTTCCTGTCCTTCAAGTATGCGCATAACCTCCGGCTGAAGGATATAGCGCCCAGATACGATTAAGTTCGACGGCGCATCCTCAACCTTTGGCTTTTCAACTAAGCCCAACACTTCGGTCACAGCGCCATGCGCTGCGCCTGGCGCAATCACACCATAGCTGGAAACATCATTGCGTGGCACCTCAAGCACGCTGATAATGTTCCCGCCAATCTGGTGATACGCATCAACCATCTGCTT
Source organism: Sphingorhabdus sp. (assembly GCF_044239045.1). Lineage (GTDB taxonomy): Bacteria > Pseudomonadota > Alphaproteobacteria > Sphingomonadales > Sphingomonadaceae > Sphingorhabdus_B. The sequence goes on along the minus strand of NZ_JBIICD010000003.1, from coordinate 118,152 downwards.
CATACAACCCGGCGATCCGTGCATAAACTCGTCGGGTAGGAAAATGGCAAAGGGTTCATCGCCGATGATATCACGCGCACACCAGATGGCGTGGCCAAGCCCCAGGGGCTCTTGCTGCCGAACATATACACAATTGCCCGGACTAAGCCGCGTGTTCGCCAAAACCGAAACGTCTTTCCCGCGCGACGTCATGGTATGCTCAAGCTCAAACGCGATGTCGAAATGATCCTCAATGACGCTTTTGCCGCGACCGGTGACGAAAATCATCTGCTCTATGCCGGCCTCACGCGCTTCATTCACCGCATATTGAATGAGCGGGCTGTCGACAATCGGCAGCATTTCTTTTGGAATAGCTTTGGTCGCAGGCAGGAAACGGGTTCCCAATCCAGCAACAGGAAAAACGGCTTTACGAACAGGTTTATGTGTCATGATATCTGCTTAACGTCCGACGCAATAAAGTCTATGCAGAGTTGGCTATCCGCGCGGCAAATCCCTTTTTCAGTTTCGCCAATTTTGGCGGAATGACTGCCAGGCAATAAGGATTGCGCTGTCCCTCGCCATCCCAATATTCTTGGTGATAATCCTCTGCCGGATACCAAGTGGCGGATCCTTCGATTGTCGTCACAATAGGTGCGGGCCAATCGCCAGCGGCCTTTTCTATGCCTGCTTCGGCCTGTGCGCGCTGTTCATCGGACAGGGGAAATATGGCCGAACGATATTGGGTCCCAATGTCATTACCCTGCCGATTGAGTTGCGTCGGATCATGCGTGGCAAAGAATATTTCGAGCAAATCGGCATAGCTGATAACGTCCGCATCAAAGGCGATGCGGATTGCCTCGGCATGACCGGTATTTCCGCCGCACACGTCTTTATAGGTCGGATCGACGGTATGTCCGCCAATATAGCCGCTCACTACGCCGCTCACGCCGTTCAGTTGGCCAAAGACGGCTTCGGTGCACCAGAAACAACCTCCGGCAAAAATGGCTTCTTCTTGCGGCATAATCTATCCTTAAACTTGGGCAGCATCTGCGGCCTTCGCCGCATCCCCGCGCACCACCAGTAGGTACATCGCCGGTGTAACAATACGTGATAGGAAAGTGGACGAAATCAACCCCCCAATCAACACGATTGCCAAGGGTCCATAAAGGCTACCACCGAATAAGGCGAGTGGCATAAGGCCGCCAATGGCGGTCACGGACGTCAGCAAAACGGGAAGGAAGCGCACTTCGCCAGCTTTCTCAATCGCTTCACGCAAGCCAAGGCCGCGCTGGCGCAACTGCGTGGTGAAATCGACCAACAATATGGAGTTTTTAATCTCGATCCCGACCAGCGCAATAAATCCAATAATTGCAAGGAAGGACAGATTATTGCCCGTGACCAGCAATGCGATAAGGCCGCCAAAGGTGCCCAAAGGAATAACCCCAGCGACAACCAAAGCTTCCTTAAATCGGCCAAATTCCGCTACCAAAATCGCGAATATGCTAAACAAGGCCACCACTACGACTGGGCCGAAGCCCGCGAAGGTATCATTGATTTTCTCAGCTTCACCGCCGACCGCAATGGAATAGCCCGGTTTGAGAGGTATCTGCTCCATACGTTTTTGCGCATCCACATTCACCTTGGACACGACAGCATCATTGGTGATTTGGGCTGTGACGCCAACATAGCGCTGTAGATTATATCGATAAATGGCGGCAGGCGTGGACTCCAGGGTCGGGTTTGAAATCTCTGCCAATTGCACCGCTTGACCGCTGCGGTTCGACACGTAGATCGATTCCAGTGCCGAAACCGGCTGCGTCTCTGCAAGCGGCAAGCGGACGATAACGGGGTAGCTGTCCCCTTCTGTGTCACGATAGGTACCGGCGCGCTCGCCACTGAGCGCAAGCCTTATCGCTCGCCGCGCGGCACCCGCAGGTACATCTAACAACGCCGCTTTGGCATCATCAACGCGTACGTCCAAATCGACCTTATCGAACGCAACAGGGTTGTTAATGTCTCTCGTGCCGGGGGTTTCGCGCAAAACTTGCTCCATTTGGCCGGCAAGGCGTTTCAACTCGTCCTGATCGGGACCATAAACGCGAAATTCGACAGGGGCGTTGATGGGCGCGCCATTCTGAAACAGCACCAGCTTGATACGCGCGCCAGATATCTGGTCCAATTGTGCGCGTAACCTGTCCACCATCGCCCGCGATTTAGCGCCTTGCCAATTGTCCATGATGGCAAGGATTTCTCCATAGGTTGGGTTTTCTCCGCGCTGAAATACATTGTAGAAAACTGGCGGATTGTAGCTACCGACATTTTCTGCACGCACTTTGATCGCAGGTTCGGTTTTCAAGATCGCAGACACTTGGGCGACAATGCGGCCCGTTTCAGCAACGCTCGCGCCCTGCTCGGCCTCGACCGTAACGCGGAAATAAGATGTATCGGCATTTGGAAACAGGCTGAACCCAAGTACCGGCACAAGCGCGAATGCAGCAGTTGTAACAATCAAAGCCCCCCATACGGAGCGGCGAGGCCGATCCAGCGCCCAATGGAGCATCGGGTGATAAAAACGGTCAATCTTGCGCATCAACCATTGCAATAACGGACTACCCTCCTCCGACTCATCGCGTTTCAAAATTCGGCTCGCCAGAAACGGTACGATGGTCAGCGATACAATCATCGACGCCGTGATCGTCGCGACAATGGTCCCAATGAAGCTTTGCGTGAATTTGCCTGCACCTTCGGGCAAAAAGAATAAGGGCAAAAATGCGAACACCAATACGCCGGTCGACCCCAACACTGCCATTGTAATCTCTTTGGTGCCGTCGATCGCCGCTTCGCTTCGGCTTTTCCCCATACGTAAATGCCGGGCGATATTTTCGACCACAACAATCGAGTCATCAACTAATAATCCCAATGTCAGGATGAAGCCCGCAACCACCAGCTGGCTTAGATTGAAACCATAAGCCGATATGGCGAGCAAACCCGATGCAATTGAGAGCGGGATAGAAATCATTACGATAATCGATGCCCGCCACCCCAAAGGCAGCAAAGTGATCAGCACGAGAAACAGTGCAATTGCAAAGTCGCGCGCAAGCTCGTTCAAGCGTTTCCGAATATCCTTGCTTTGGTCAAACTGGACGACAGCCTCTATGTCGGGCGGCAACAACTCCTGTTGTCTTGTAAGCTCTTCGACCAACTGGTTCCGCAATTTGGTCGCATCGGTACCCTGTTTCTGATTGGCGCTAATGAAGACAGCACGCTTGCCGTTGTGGCTGACCTTCGTGCGCTGTTCCGCCGCACTAATTTTCACATCGGCGACATCTCCGACACGGATTATCGACCCATCGTTGGTCCGGATTGGAAGATTGCGAATTTTATCAATATCGCGAAACGCACCGCCTGTTTCCACATTGAATCTGCGTGCGCCGCTGATGACGGCACCAGCAGGCACATCCGCGCCGCCAACACGGATCGCATCGACCACAACACTGGCGGGCAAACGCAATTCGGCTAACCTGCCCGAATTGATTGCAACGCTGATTTCCGTTTGTGGCAGTCCGTAAATTTCTGCCTGACGGACTTCCTTATACCGCCCCAAAGCCTCGCTGACATCGCGGGCATATTTCTCCATCCGGTACCAGCTCGCACTATCGCTTAGCAGTGCTATTTGGAGAATGGACGCATTTGTCGTTCGGATTTTTTCGAACTGCAGCGCCTGAATATCTGACGGAAGCTGGTTACGGATGGCCGTAACTTCGCGCACAGTGTCGTTGAAATATTGATCCGGATCGCCAGACCAATCAAACTCTGCCCGAATGACCGCATTACCGTCACTGCTAGAAGATACGACACTTTGGACGTCCTCAAGACCCTGAACCAATTCTTCAATCGGCTTGGTAATGGTTTGCTCAATCTCCGCCGCATCGGCGCCAGGTTGCGATGCCACAATTGACACGACAGGCATCGAAAAATGCGGGTCAACCGCCCGCGGAACTTGTTGAAATGCAGAAAAGCCCAACGCGCAGAGCAGCGTAAATAGCACAAGCGTAAGCTGCCATCTTCGAATTGCCAACTCCGCGATATGCATGGACTAACGCAATCCCTTAACGATACGAACAGCTGACCCGGTGCGCAGTTTTTCCAAACCGGACGTCACGATCTTGTCACCCGGTCGTATGCCGCCCGATACAAGCACAAATTTGTCGGTGACCCGCTGTATAATGACATTGCGGATTTCTACGCGGTTCTTGGTGTCTACGACATAGACAAGGCCTTCACCGGTGCGCACGCCGAACAAAGCACTTGCCGGAATTTGCAATTGATCGCCCATCTCCGACGCTGGCAAGGTGATGGTCGCTGTTCCGATTTGCCCCGACCGCAATGTCGATAGGTTGGGAAGCCGGAACTGCACGGAAAACGCGCCCGTTCCCGCATTAGCACGACCGTCAATTTCCGATATCGTCGCTGTCAGTGGTGCTTCACCTGCGGATTCAATCGAAATATCTGCGGTCATGCCCACGCGTAATTTCGAAGCGTCGCGGTCAACTATGGGAACGCGGAAGACAAAGCCGTCATCAGCCTCACCCAATATAAGCGCGGGCGTTCCGGCAGCGATGACTTGCCCCGCCTGCACATTACGCATCAGCACCACGCCGCTGGATGGGGCATAAAGCTGCGCGGTGTTGCTAGCAAAACCGGCCTGCCGCACGCGTGCCTCTGCACCCTTTAATGTCGCTTCAGCCGACTCAAACCGCGCTTTGGTTATCCAACCATCGGCGTAAAGCGCGCGGACACGGTCAAACTCCGCCCGAACGCGATCACGCTCGGCAGTCGCGACACTCATATCCGCGCCTACATTTGTCGTATCGAGCGCAGCCAACAACGCGCCGCGTTTTACAACGTCACCTTCTTCAAAACGTACCACAGCGACCTTGCCTGCGGTTGTAAAACCTAAAGGCGTTTCGCGGCGATAGCGTACCGTGCCAACGGCATTGATTTCCCGTTGCAGGCTCTGTGCGCTTACGGTGAATATCTCGACGGGTAAGGCAGACTTAGGCGCGACCTTGCTCTCACTTGCACTGTCGCTGCAGCCAGCAAGCGCAATGAGCAACGATAGGCCGGTCAGAAATTTTGAAGATACTGGCAAACGGCCCTCCCCTGCGCGGTTCCACTGCACCTGATAGTTGAATAATCCACAGGATGAAATAGCGTTTTAATATGCAACTTATTTTACAGTTTGATTGGTTCAAAAATCGGTGGTGCCGACACAGCAATCCCCATCAAGCAGCTGCTCTCGATAGCCGGTCATTAATAGCAATGCCTATGCCCTCATCCGGAATGGGCGCGACGGCAATTGCACGGGCCAAACTGGCATCCGCGTTATGAAGCGCCTCAAACAAATGTGCGGCGGCCTGCGCCAAATCGCCCGTTGCCGACAGATTGTCGTCGCCCGAAATTGCACCAAAACCAATAAGATATTCGCCCTTTTCTGGGACCGTGACGTTCAGGCGGACGGGCTTGGATGGCGCATAATGGCTAGCCATTTGCCCCGGTGCCTCAATTGACGCAGTGGGTAAGGACAATGGCGGGCATCCGAGCGTCTGCTCAATTTCCCGGGAAGTGACTGGCCCCGGACGTAACACCTGCCAACCGTCATCGCGCACAGCAACAATCGTCGATTCCAAACCTGCCGAGCAAGGCCCCCCGTCTAAAATCATCGGTACAGCCCCGCCAAGCCCTTTTAAGACATGATCCGCCCGCGTCGGGCTGATTGCCCCACTCCGGTTTGCAGAGGGCGCAGCGAGGCTTAAATCGCTTTTTAGGAGCAATGCCTGCATCACCGGATGGTTCGGGCAGCGAATGGCTATGGTGGGCAGACCCGCCGTTACCGCGCGGGCGACAGGAGCGCCCTGTTTTAGCGGCAAAACCAGCGTCAACGGCCCCGGCCAGAACGCCTCCGCCAGTGCCTGCGCAGTAGCGTTGAACAGGCCAAGCTTTTCTGCGGCTTTCCGATCACGAACATGTACGATAAGGGGATTAAAATCCGGTCGCCCCTTTGCCGCATAAATATGCGCAACCGCTTCTGCATTTTGCGCGTCTGCCGCAAGGCCGTATACCGTCTCTGTGGGAATCGCTACAATCTGTCCGGCGTGAAGCAGCTGCGCCGCCGCCGCAATCGAAGCATCATCAGCGGGTACAACCCAGCCATTCCCCAAGGTATTTGAGCCAAACATCATTAACGGCTATAGGCGGATGCAGACCCGCTTTAACAGGAATATTTATTCAACATGGCGTTTTCAGCACCCGTCGCAGAACAGAACTTTGTCCTCAAGCATATCGTCGGCATTGATGCATTGGCGCAGCATGCGCGTTTCGCCGATGCGACGCCCGATATGGCACAGGCCATAATCGAGGGCATTGGCGCCTTTGCCGAAGGGGAATTTGCCCCGCTTAATCGGATTGGCGACACCGTTGGTGCGCGGCTTGTGAATGGCAAAGTGGTGATGCCCGAGGGTTTTGTCGCGGCGTATAAATCTTATGTGGCCAATGGCTGGGGTTCGATCAACGCGCCTGCGGAATTTGGCGGTCAAGGTTTGCCTTTCTCACTGGCGACAGTCGCGCTGGATTCGCTTGGCGGGGCGAATATGGCCTTTGCGCTTTGCCCCATTTTGTCGGTGGGCGCGATTGAAGCGATCAACCATCATGGCACCGACCGGCAGAAAGAATTGTTTCTGCCGAAGCTTTCAACGGGCGCCTATTCAGGCACAATGAACCTGACCGAACCGCAGGCCGGTTCCGACGTCGGCGCACTAAAGTCCACCGCCACCCCCCGCGGCGATGGCACATACCAGATCAAAGGTACGAAAATTTACATCAGCTTTGGCGACCATGACATGGCAGAAAACATTGTCCATTTGGTCCTCGCCCGCACCCCCGATGGCCCTGCCGGGACAAAGGGCATTTCGCTGTTTCTGGTGCCCAAATATCAAGTTCATGCAGATGGCAGCATCGGCAACGCTAATGATATCAAGGTCGTATCGATCGAACATAAGATGGGTATTAACGCCTCGCCCACCTGCGTCTTGGCCTTTGGCGAAGAAGGCGAATGTATTGGCGAACTCATTGGCCCTGAATTTGGCGGCATGCGGGCGATGTTCACGATGATGAATAACGCGCGGCTTAATGTCGGCCTGCAAGGTGTACAAATTGCCGAGGCCGCCACGCAAAAGGCAATCTGGTTCGCACGCGAGCGGGTGCAATCGGCCAAAGCAAGCGGACCATCGCGCGCGCCTGTCGCGATTGTCGAACATCCTGATGTACGCCGCATGTTGATGCGGATGAAAGCAGGCACGCAGGCAATCCGCGCCTTATTGTATCTCGCCTCCGGCTATGTGGATCGCGCCACAATTGGTGAGGCAGGCGCGAAAGAGATGGTCGATTTGTTGACGCCGCTGGCCAAAACCTACGGCACCGACATGGGTAGCGAAATTGCTTCGCTTGGCATTCAAGTGCATGGCGGCATGGGCTTTGTCGAGGAAACAGGGGCCGCCCAATATTATCGCGATATTCGCATTGCAGCGATTTACGAAGGCACCAATGGTATTCAGGCGGCAGACTTGGTTGGCCGCAAGCTGGCGATGCAAGGCGGCGATTTCATTCGCAATCATCTTGCCGCCATTGCTGCGGACGCGGCGGATCATTCCGGCCTGTCTACGCTGTGCGCGGCAACCGCTGAAGTGACCGAATATATGCTGGATGCGCAGGTTGATGATCGTTTGGCAGGCAGCTACGCCTATACCAATATGATGGCGGTAGTCACATCAGGTTGGTTGATGTTGAAGCAACTGCGCGCCGCGCAAGCCGAGATCGCCAATGGTGACACCAGTGCATTTTTGCGCAGTAAGGTCGCGGCCTGCCGTTATTATCTGGACGTCATGGTACCAGAGGCTTTGGCCTATAAAGGGACCGCAATATCGGGATCAGAATTACTCTACACCCTTGATGCGGAGGAGATGGCTGCTTGAACGAGCAGACGCTCAAACGGATCGCCGAAGCGCTGGAGCGGCTGTCACCGCTACCAGCGCCGCCAATCGATCTGTCGTCGTCGCCCGCTTATCATTGGAACAGTGCGACCTTGGCAGCGGTGCAAGGTTTCAAACCACTGCCCATTGACCTGATCGTCGGGGTCGACCGGCAAAAGGCCGATCTGTACGAAAATTGCCGGCGACACGCCTCGGGTGCAGCGGCGCATGATGTCCTGTTATGGGGCGCACGCGGCATGGGGAAATCTGCCTTGGTCAAATCTGTGGTGGCCGCCCTGCAGGAAGATGGTTTCTTCATTGCTTTGGTCGAAGCGGCCTCAAGTCATTTGACCAGCCTGCCAGCCTTGTTTGAGGAGCTTGGGGCGTCAGGTCGGCGTTATCTATTGTTCATCGACGATATCTCGTTCGAGCCGCACGACCAAAATGCGCGCCTGTTGCGGTCATTGCTAGAGGGAGGGGTCGAGGCGCGTCCGAACAATGTCCGGCTTTGCGTTACCTCAAACCGCCGGAACATCGTTGAGCGCGACAATAATGAGCAGGCAGACGCCATGAACGCGCGCGATGCAATCGACGATAGTCTTGCCTTGGCCGACCGATTTGGCCTGAAATTGGGCTTTCAATATCCTGATCAGGATGCGTATTTGCGCATGGTCAGCAGCTATGCCAGCCATTTCGACTTGGACTGGGACGAAGCCGACGCGCTGGGTTTTGCCCAAGGACGCGGCGGTCGTTCAGGTCGGATTGCGTGGCATTATACCGTGGAGCTTGCTGGCCGCGCGGGACGGAAAATTTAGAGCAAGAACACTATTTCTTCGCCCGCACACGCCAAATGATGTTGCCGACGTCATCGCTGACCAACAAGGATCCATCCTTTGCCATCGCAAGCATCGTTGGGCGTCCTTGTGCATTACCGTCCTTGTCCAAAAAGCCTGTTAGGACATTGATGGGCTTGCCAGAGGGTTCGCCCTTGGCAAAGGGTACGAAGATCACATCATAGCCCGACACAGGCTTGCGGTTCCAAGAACCATGACGCGCAACAAACGCCCCTTCGCTTAGGCCTGCCCCCAATTTACCATTATAGCCAAAGGCAAGGCCCAGCGGCGCTGTATGCGCGCCCAAGGCGTAATCGGGACGGCGCTCATATTCACGCTTTGCGGGCTTTGGCGGTGAAACACGGGCGTCGGTAAACCCACCCCAATAATGTTGCGGCCAACCATAATCGGCGCCAAATTCCACAAGCGCCAGATAATCCGGCACCATATCGGAACCCAGCATGTCGCGTTCGTTCACGACAGTCCACAAACGACCCTTTTTGTCCCAATCAAGACCGACGGGATTGCGCATGCCAATGGCGTAAGGAATTTTCTTGTCCTTCGCGATGTCATATTCCAACACCATGGCACGACCATTTTCGGTCTCCATTCCATGCTCGCCAATGTTGCTATTTGAACCCACGGCGATGTAAATTTTCTTGCCATCTGGCGACGCCGCAAGGTTGCGCGTCCAATGATTATTAGGGGCCATGGCGTTGAACTTTGTCAGCTCCTTACCTTTGGCGGTGATTTTCGTATCGCCCTTTTTATATGGGAAAACGACCAAACCATCGGTGTTGGCGACATAGAGCTTCTCGCCAATCAAGACCATGCCGAACGGCGAATTCAGTCCTGTCAGAAATGGCGTTTTGAGTTCCGCCTTTCCATCACCATCGGCATCACGCAACAAGGTGATGCGGTTAGCCGAAGGGACACCGGCACCCGCCTTGCCCATCAGCCATTTCATCACGAAGCCTTCAACGCCGCCAAGGTCGCGCGGCGGCGAGTTTGTTTCGGCGACCAAAATGTCGCCATTGGGCAGCATATATAAATTACGGGGATGGTCGAGCCCTTCGGCAAAGCGTTCGACAATCAGGCCGGGCGCAGCAATGGGCGCCTCACCAGCTTGCCAGCGATCTACGTCCGCCACTTTTATGGTCGGGAAAATCTCCGGGCGGGGCGCGGTAATCTCAGGCGAAGCGCCGGTAACTGCATCAAGCGGAAGCTTAGCAACATCCGGCCGGGTGATGTACCAAATGCCAGCAAGCGCCAGAACAATGACGATCAAAACGATATTGCGCACATGCTTCCACATTTTACTCGCTCCCTTAACGACGCTTGCGATCCACGATCCAGATCACCACCGCAATAACGGTGCCGATGGCCATGCCTATAACTGTTCCCGCAGACGGTTGATCCATAGCAATGCCAATTATGGCACCGATTAAAAGCCCAAAGGCAATGAAGATGCCGCCGGCAAGGCGGGGCGGGCTGTTTTCTGTTTCCGACATATTGCCCCTTTGCCACCAACTGTAACGCCCAAGCAAGCGCGATGTTTAAGGTCAGGACCTAACTGTCATCCAATGACAGTAAGGAGGCATTGCCGCCTGCGCTTGTCGTATCGGTGCTTGTCGTACGTTCTGCGCAGAAACGATACAGATAATGCGGCCCGCCGGCCTTGGGACCTGTGCCGGACAGACCCTCGCCACCAAATGGCTGGCTGCCAACGACTGCGCCAATCATGGATCGGTTGATATACAGGTTGCCGACGCGCACCAATTGTTCGACCAATAGGCTGCTGCCTGCAATACGGCTGTGTAGTCCCATGGTTAAGCCAAAACCCTTATCGTTAACTTGGGCAATGGTTGCTTCCAACCTGCCCGCTTTCCAGGTTGCCACATGAACCAATGGACCGAAAAATTCCCGGTTTAACGCGCTTATATCGTCTAATTGGATGACTGTCGGTGGCACGAACAGGCCATTTTTTGGAACAGCTGTTTCGTGGATGATCCGGTCTTTCACGCTGGCACGATATGCCATCAATTCATCATATGCCGCCTGATCAATCACCGGACCAATATCCGTGGCCGGATCCGCAGGGTCGCCCACTTGGAGCACATCCATCGCCCCGCGCAGCATTTCCAGCGTATGCTCCGCAATATCTTCTTGCAGCAGCAACAATCGCAAGGCCGAACAACGTTGGCCAGCGGATTGAAAGCCCGACACGATAACATCGCGCACAACTTGTTCGGACAAGGCCGTTGAATCGACAATCATCGCGTTCAATCCGCCCGTTTCAGCGATCAAAGGCACCAAGGGCCGGTCATCGTCGGCCAGCAAATTGCGCGCAATCGCCTTTGCGGTCGGCACGGATCCGGTAAACACCACGCCCGCTATGCGGGTATCCGCAGTAAGCGCCGCGCCCACATCGCCTGCGCCCGTGACAATCTGCAACGCGCCCTTTGGCACGCCAGCCTTATGGGCCAATGCCACCGCGAACATGCCGATTGCGGGCGTTTGCGGGGCGGGTTTAGCTACCACCGTATTGCCAGCAACCAACGCGGCCGCGACCTGACCAAGGAAAATGGCGAGTGGGAAATTCCACGGGGCAATCGCAATCCACACGCCCCGGCCCTCATGGCGCAGGACATTGCGTTCACCTGTTGGCCCCGGCAATTCCATCGGGATCAAGTCGGAGCGTGCGCGCGCGGCGTAATAGCGACAAAAATCAATTGCCTCACGGACTTCGGAAAGCGCGTCGGGTATCGTTTTGCGCGCCTCTTGCACCGCAATGGCCATCAACTGGCTGCAGTTTTCCTCCAATAAATCTGCAAGCCGATCCAGGCAATCGGCGCGGGCCTCAACGGAGGTTCCGGACCATTCAGGATAAGCCGCAAGCGCGACTGTCACAGCCTCTGCCGCACCAACGCGCGCATCATCCTGCAAGTTCAATGGCTTTGCGATTTCGGCAGCGGTTTCTTGCAATATAACGGCGTCATCCAGATCAAGGCCGCTGCTGTTCAGCCGCTCTGGCTGATAAAGATCCGCCGGCGCGGCAATTGCGGGATGGCGCGTGCCACCAACCGACATGATTTTTTCCACCGGATCCGCCAGCAATTCGTCTTCGCTGATCGATTGATCCGCCAATTGATGTACAAAGCTGCTGTTCGCGCCATTTTCCAACAAGCGGCGGACAAGATAGGCCAACAAGTCGCGGTGTCCGCCAACCGGCGCATATGTGCGGCAATTATAGCCGTCCTCGCGCACAAGGCGGTCAAACAGCCCCTCCCCCATACCGTGAAGCCGCTGAAATTCAAAATCGCGCTGCTTGTCGGTCCATTGGAGGATAGTCGCGACCGTTAAGGCATTGTGCGTCGCGAATGCCGGACGGATATTGGGTGCGGTGAGCATATCCTTAGCGCAAGCAAGATAGGACACATCGGTTGCAGCCTTGCGCGTGAACAATGGAAAGTCACTCAGGCCGCGCTCCTGCGCATGTTTGATTTCGCTGTCCCAATAAGCGCCCTTTACCAAGCGCACTTGCAGGATGCGCGATGTGTCGCGACCCAGGGCATCGGCCCAGGCGAGAACGGGACGGGCCCGTTTGGAATAAGCTTGCACCGCCATACCAAGCCCATCCCAGCCCGATAAGGCCGGATCACGCGCGACCCTTTCAATGATGTCGAGGCTCATCTCCAGCCGTGCAGCCTCCTCGGCATCGATCGTCAATTGGACACCCAATGACGCCGCAGAACGCGCCAGTTCGCGGACCATAGCGGCCAGTTCCGGCACGCAATTAGCGCTTTGCGCGGTTTCGTAGCGCGGGTGGAGGGCGGATAATTTGACCGAAACGCTATGCCCACGAGCGGGGTTGCGGCCCACAGCATCGACCGCGGCGGCATAGGATTGAAAATAGCGTTCGGCATCCGATTTGGTCCGCGCCGCCTCGCCCAGCATGTCGAAGCTCGCGGTAAAGCCGCGATTGTCTTTCGTCTCCATGCGCTTCATCGCTTCGTCAATGTCTCGGCCCATGACAAAGACTTGACCCATTAATCGCATTGCCGCGCCCACTGCCTGACGGACAAAAGGTTCGCCTGCTTTTGCAATCAGGCGTTTCAATGTGCTCGTGCTGTCGCCCAGAACGGCCTTACCAAGCACTAAGCCCCAAGTGGCGCTGTTGACCAGCATGCTGGAGGATTGCCCCTTGTGATCGCTCCAATCGGCGTCTGTCAGCTTGTCTGCTATCAATAAATCCGCCGTCTGCGGGTCGGGCACCCGCAAAAACGCCTCGGCCAGCGATAGTAACGCCGTGCCCTCTTCGGTGCCAAGCCGGTATTGCTGCAAAAACGAGTTTACCCAGCCATCGGCCTGCGCGTCCCGCAAATCATCGAGCAGGCTGCGCGCGCTGCGTACAATATCGCCCCGCATTGCCCCATCGACCGTGGCAGATACGACCAGTGGTGCCAGCACTTCTGGTTCTGACTTCCGATGATATGGCCGGATGGACGCGCGCGCGGATTCGAGAGATGCATTCATGCGGGTGCCTTGCCGGATAAAGCCAGAACAGACAAGTTTCAGTTGTAACGAAAAAGCCGGAGGCATTACTGCCCCCGGCTTATGATTCGCTTTAGCAAGAGGCTGCGTCAGCAGCCTAAAGCATTACGCCGCAGCTTTTTGCTTCTTGGCGATTTCTTTTTTAACTTTGCGCGCATTGGTCGAAAGTTTCTCGTCCGAAGTCTTCAACAACCAATTGTCGAGACCACCAACATGCTCAACCGAACGCAGACCGTGGGTCGAAACGCGGAACTTGTAGCCTTGCTCAAGTGCGTCCGACAACAACGTGACATTCTGCAGATTTGGCAGGAATGTGCGCTTTGTCTTGTTGTTGGCGTGGCTCACATTGTTGCCGACCAGACGGCCTTTACCGGTGAGTTCGCAGATGCGCGCCATGATATATGTCCTGTATAAAATAAGTGTATGCGGAATCACTGACCCGCGAAAGTCGCTGCCCCTAACCCTCCACGCCGAAAAGGTCAAGCCGATGTGTGGCCAAAAGCGGGAAACTGCGCTAGCAAAATGCTATGTCCCTGACCAAAGCCCGCGAAATGATGCATGAAGCGCTCAATCTGGCGCGGACGGCGGCCGTGCAAGGCGAAGTGCCCGTTGGCGCGATCGTCGTCAAGGACGGGGTCATTATCGGGCGCGGTGCCAACCGCCCGATGGAAAGCCATGACCCCACCGCGCATGCCGAAATCATCGCCATTCGAGAGGCAGCAGCGTTTCTAGGCAATGACCGCCTGACCGGATGCGATCTTTGGGTAACGCTGGAGCCCTGTGCGATGTGTGCAGGCGCAATTGCCCATGCCCGCATCGCGCGCCTTTATTATGGCGCTGACGATGCCAAAGGCGGCGCTGTGGCGCATGGCCCCCGTTTATTTGAACAATCGACCCTGCACCACAGGCCGGAGGTATATGCCGGTATCGCCGCAGAGGAATCTGCCGCCTTGCTCAAAAATTTCTTTGCCGAGCGCCGTTAACGCAGGTTTTCGTCAATAAATGCCAGCGTTCGAGCCCAAGACAGATCTGCCCCCGCTACTTGTCTAATTGGCTGGCTTCATGCCTATTTCCTTAATGGACGAAACGGGCAACGACGTCACGATAGGACCGGCTGACTTTTACCTGAGCGCCCGATTCCAGCACCAAAAAGCATTCGCCATTGGTATGGGGTTTCACTTGGCGTACCTGATCCAAATTGACAATCGTTGAACGATGCACACGTTGGAAGGTGCGGGGATCGAGCCGTTTTTCTAGATCTTTCATAGTCTCGCGCAGGATCAGCGAGTTGTCGGCGGTGTAAATACACATATAATCACCCGCCGCATCAATGCGTTCAATGCTCGCAACCTCGACGCGGAAAATCTGGCCGCGATCCTTGACGTTAATTAGCTTTTCAAAGCGGGTGGATGCCAAATCATCCTCCACGGAACCCAAATTGTCCGCCGCATCTGGCGCAACTTCGTTGATGACGGTACGCAGCCGGTCGAGTTCTTCCGATGCCCGCTTTTCGGACAGCCGGCTCCGCACGCGGTCCATTGTATCGGCAAGCCGCTCCGGCTCCACTGGTTTCATCAAATAATCGATAGCCTGCGCCTCAAATGCCTTAATGGCATGTTCGGAATAAGCGGTCACAAAAACGAACAAAGGCGGGTCAATGTCCATCACGCCTTGCACAACCGAAAAGCCGTCAAATCCCGGCATTTGAATATCGAGGAAGACCAAGTCCGGCTTTAATGTCTTGATCTTGCGAATGGCCTCACGCCCATTGTGGCAAGTGGCCACAATTTCGATATCATCAAAAGGTTGAAGGCGTAGTTCGAGACCTTGAATAGCCAGCTTTTCATCGTCGACCAATATTGTACGAATACTCATGCGGATATTTTTCCTTGCTGTTGCGCCCCCGCTTGATTGTCTTCCCCTGCGATAATCCGGCTTTGATAAGGTATTTCCAACAACACCTCAAATCCTCCGTCAGCTTTGACATAATGTTCAAAGCGTTGGTCCTCGCCATAAGCTTGCGACAAACGCTCCCGCGTGTTCGCCATGCCAACACCTGTAGAGAGGCTTTGGTCTTGCTGCCCCGGCTGCAAGCCCGGGCCGGTATCCGAAACGATGATCCGCACCCTTTGGCCGACAAGTTGCGCGGTCACAGAAATATCGGCGCCCTCTTCTTTGGGCGTCACTGCGTATTTGATCGCATTTTCCACCAAAGGCTGAAGCAACAAAGATGGAACCAAAGCGTTTTCGACCGAGGATTCGATGGTGAAATATGTCCGCAACCGTTCTTCAAACCGCATTTTTTCAATATCGAGATACAATTTTAATGTCTCAATTTCCTGTGTCAGCGGTACTTTTGCAGCCGCTTCGTTGATCAGCGTAAAGCGCAGGAAAGACGATAGCCGTGAAAGCATGGCATTAGCTTGTTCCGTCTGTTTCAACAGAACTAAAGTCGAAATGCTATTCAATGTATTGAAAAGGAAATGGGGGTTTAGCTGATAACGCAGCATCGTAAGTTGCGCGCTGGTCGCTTGTGCCTCCAGCCGCATCATCTGGTCCGCTTGCTCTTCTGCGCGGACAAAATAATTGATTGCGTAATATAATGCGGACCACGCCGCGAGCAGCACCGAGTTAATGTAAATCGCGGCCAGCCATAACTGCGCAAAGGGCGTTTCATCGACGCCATCACGAATGGTTTGCAGCACCCAGACGTCCAAATAGGCATAGCCAAGCGTCGCGAGCGACACAGACACGAAGGTCAGGCTCCATGTGATAACCGGCCGTTGATCAATCAAGAACCGGTATATCACCGACAAAAGCAGCGTGATCGAATAGCCCGTCACCGCAGAAATCAGGATTGGCACCAAGAAGCTGACAGGCTGCCCCTGCGCGATGCCGGATGCGGCGCGCAATATGACCGCGCCTGCCCAACCGGCCGAGTGCAAGTTCCAAAAAGCGCGGTTCTTGTCCGCAAAGAAAGGTTTATCTGTAAGCTCTAATACCGCCATATTTTTGGTCTAGCCGTATTTCGCGCGCGCATGAAGCCCTTGTTTCGTGTGCCAACAATGTTAAGCATCATAGCGGAGAGGATAGGCCAATGGACAACCACGAAGATCGCGCCAATTTTCATGATATGGCACAAAGCACGCAAGAGGATTGGCAGATCATCATGCGGCACAATATCCCGTTTTCGCAAGATGGCGGACGCCGGATTTTGGACCATCTGAAATTGCTTGATGGAGATTTTGGCGGCTTTGCCGTCGACCGGCTGACGCATTCCTTACAAACCGCGACGCGCGCACATCGCGATGGCCGGGATGAGGAATATGTGGTGATGGCGTTGTTGCACGATATTGGTGATACGCTGGGCGCCGCCAACCATCCTGACATTGCTGCGGCCATATTGAAACCGTTCGTGTCGGAAAAAATTCTTTGGATTGTGCAGAATCATGGCATTTTTCAGGGGCATAATTTCTTCCACCATCTGGGCCTTGACCGCGACATGCGCGAGCAGTTTCGTGGGCATGAGTGGTTTGCCGATACCGAAGAGTTTATCGACAAATATGACTGCCCATCCTTTGATCCGAATTATGACACGCTCCCGCTCTCATTTTTCGAACCGATGGTGATGAAGCTTTTCCGCAGCCCGCTGAATAGCATCTACAAGCGCGCGGCAGAGGCAGTCGCTTAAACGCTGCGAAAGCCCCTACGCCAACCCCGTCGCCCCAGCGCAGGCTGGGGCCCATTACGTGCCTCAGTCTTGCACGATAGGCGCGATAGGCTCCAGCCTCCGCTGGAGCGACAAAGTTTTTTGATTAGGTGCTTTGCGTTAACGCCCTAGCAATACGCGTGCCTGCCCCGCGACTTGTGCCAACATGGCGGGGGTCGGCGCACCTGCCATACGGGCACGGTCAACCATCGCCTTGAATGCCCGCACACGCACGGCGTTTGTCGCCAGCCAGTCTTGCGTATCCTCAAGCGGTTTCTTCGCAGCCCGACGCCGCAAAAAGTCAAGACGCATGGTTTGGAAGTCGCGTGCCAATCCGGCGACCAACAACCGCTCCCACGGATCCTGCGGGTCAACCTGCATGGCGGTTCCCTGTGCCCAGCTTAAACCCAGCGCCTCACCTAGCGCGGTGAAGGCCCGCGTTAGCGCGGTTACATCGCCCTTTTGCGTGGATGAAAGCGCCGCCAGACCGATAGCGCCGTCCAACTGCGCCAATTGCACCAGACGGTCCGCAATTTTGCGTGGCGCGCCATTTTCGGTCAACCGCGCGCCAAAGCGTTCGGTCTGAAGCCGGACGTCATGGGGCACAAGCCCGTCCAATGCCGCCGTTAGCTTTTGCACCACTGGCGCGTACACCGCCGTCGCGGCCGCGACATCTCGACCTTCATGGGCATTGCGGATGATATCGGCCATTTGCGCGCGCACTTCTAGGGCTGCTTGATTGAATAGCATCAGCCGCGTCGATTCCGACATCGCTGTTGTATCCATCGCATGCCACAAAGCCGGCAGATCATAAATGCTCTCAGCTATGGCAAAGGCCGCCGCAACATCGCCAAGACTGCAGCCTTCTTCCTCCGCCAATTCAAATGGGTGCAACATGCCCAGCCGGTTGATCATGCGGTTGGCCAATTTTGTGGCAATGATTTCCTTGCGCAGCCGGTGTGCCAAAATCGCCGATTTATGCGATTTGACCATCGCGTTCGGGAATGCCGCCAGAAGCTCACCGTCCATCGACCGGTCCTGCGCCAAAGGTGCTTCCTCAACCCCATCCTGCGCTGCAAGCTTCGCTGTGGAGAGCAATATCGCCAATTCAGGCCGCGTGAGTCCGCGCCCTTCGCTGGCACGCCGGAACAGTTCCTCATTGGGCGCAAGGCCCTCGACCACACGGTCCAATCGACCAGCACCTTCAAAAATCTCGATAAGCCGCACATAGGCTGGCAAATCCCCTGCGCCGCCGGTTTCCGCGATCGACAAGGCCAGCGTCTGCAGACGGTTATCCTCCAACACCAAATGCGCCACAGCGTCGGTCATCTCCGCCAGCAGGACATTACGGGCGGGCTCCTTCAACTTGCCTGCACGCATCTGCGCATTCAGGGCGATTTTGATGTTCACTTCATTGTCGGAACAATCGACACCTGCGCTGTTGTCAATGAAGTCTGTATTGATGCGGCCACCGCGCAAGGCAAAGCCAATGCGCCCCGCCTGCGTCACGCCAAGGTTTGCACCCTCGCCAATGACTTGGGCCTGCACGTCTGCGCCGTTGACACGAATGAAATCATTGCCGGGGTCGCCGACGTCCAAATGGCTTTCGCTCCGGTCCTTGATATAAGTCCCTATGCCGCCGAACCACATCAATTGGACCGGCGCTTTTAATATCGCGGTCATCAGTGCAGATGGTTCAATTTCCTTCGCATCAATGCCAAGCAAGCTTCTGATTTCAGATGTTGTTTTGATGATTTTATCCGTACGGGCAAACACGCCGCCGCCCTTTGAAATCAGCTTCGCATCATAATCGAGCCAGCTGGAACGCGGCAGGTTGAACAAACGTTGACGTTCTTTCCAGCTGGTCGCGGGGTCGGGATTGGGATCGAGGAAGATGTGACGATGGTCGAACGCAGCAACAATCTTCAGCGTCTTTGAAAGCAACATGCCATTGCCGAAAACGTCGCCCGACATGTCGCCAACGCCCGCAACCGTGACCGGTTCCTTTTGGACGTCAATGCCCATTTCGGCAAAATGGCGCTGCACTGATAGCCAGCCGCCCTTTGCGGTGATGCCCATCGCCTTATGGTCATAACCAACCGAACCACCGCTCGCAAACGCATCACCAAGCCAGAAATTGCGCTCCAGCGCGATGGCGTTCGCAGTGTCGGAAAATGTCGCCGTGCCCTTGTCAGCCGCGACAACGAAATAGGGGTCCTCACCGTCGTGAATGACAACATTATCGGGATGCACGATCCGGTCATTCACGATGTTATCAGTGATCGACAGCAACGTCCGGATGAAGATTTTATACGCCTCTGTGCCTTCGGCAAACCATGCATCCCGGTCAATCCGCATATCGGGCAGGCGCTTGGGGTAGAAGCCGCCTTTGGCACCTGTCGGAACGATTACCGCATTTTTAACGCGTTGCGCCTTCATCAGGCCCAAAACCTCGGTCCGGAAGTCATCGCGTCGGTCGGACCAGCGCAGGCCACCACGCGCGACAGGTCCGGCACGTAAGTGAATGCCCTCCACGCGGGGTGAATAGACGAACACCTCCCGCCACGGCAAAGGCGCAGGCAGGCCGGGGACTTTCGCGCAATCCAGTTTGAATGCCAATGCTTCCCCCGCCGCTGCGGAAAACGCGTTTGTACGCAACGTTGCAAGGACCACCGCCAAAAACCTGCGCAATATGCGATCTTCGTCAATCGCCGAAACCGCCGCCAAATCTAAGGTAATCGCCTTTTCAAATTTGACGGCTTCCTTGTCCCGATTTCCGTCATTTGCGGGATTATGCAAGGCATCGAACAAGGCAATGATGGACCGCGTCACATTGGCGTTTTTGGCCAAGGCTGACACCACTGTTGGCATGCCATAAGTCACGCCCGTTTGACGCAAATAGCGGTAATATGCGCGCAACCAGATGACCGATTGCGGCGCGAGCCCGCCAATGGTGACGAGTTGGTTGAACACATCATTTTCAAAACTGCCATCCAATACTTGGCTCAACGCAGCTTCAACGACCTGCCGCTTTTCTAACAAGGCTGCAATATTGCCGCCACGCAGGGCCAGATGAAAATCATGGATATAATGACCATCCGCCAATGCAGTCGGCGATTCCTCCAGAACATCAAAACCGAAATTCTCGAGCGCGGGCACGACATCGCTCAACGGTAAAGCACCGCCATAACTGTAGATTTTCAGCCGAAGTTTGCCATCTTCCTCGAACAATCGCGTAATCTTACTATGGTCACGCTCCATGGCGAGCAAACCAATCATATCCCGCGCAGCTTCATCAGTCGAATAACTACTGCGGTAATTGGCTGGGAAGCCAGCACCGTAGCGCACAAGCATGGCAGCCGCACGCTTTTCATCGGTCAGTTGCGCCAATGCCGCCTCAACTGCGGGCTCCCACCCACGGACCATCAGCTCAAGCTTTGCATCCAGGCTGGCTTCGTCCACTTTCTGTGCGCGGTCTGGCAAATCTAGCGTATATCGCAGCAAGGCTACGCCGCCGTCTTCCAAACCGATGGTCCAGCCCAGTAAGGAACCGCCGGTGGCATCCATCAGCATCGCCTGAATCTGCTTACGGATGCCCGTCGATACGTCATCGCGTGGCAACCATACAAAGATATACAAATGACGCCCCAGTGGCGACCGGAGCGCAATCAGTTTCGGCCGCGGTCGGTCGGTCAGCGACATGGCGGTCAGCGTAACGCGTTCCAGATCATCGAGCGTGAGCGCCACCAAAAGATCATGCGGTAGCGCCGTGAGCGCGTGGGCCATCGCCTTGCCCGCATGCCCCGATGACTCAAAGCCATAACGCGCCATCAGCGTCGCCAGATGCGTTCTAAGCACAGGTATGGCTTCCGGAGCAGTGGCAAGCGCCGCACTGGTCCAAAGCCCTGCAGAGACAGATAAACCCGTTACCCTATCGCCCGTTTTTACCGGAATGACGATCAGGTCCAATTGCACATTGCGGTGCACCGTTGAAACACGGTTGGATTTCAGCACCAAAGGCGCAACGCCCCCTGTTTCAAACCAGTTTATGGCAAGGCTGACGCTATCTTCCGAAAGCACAAGTGCGTCGCTGACCCGCGACAATCCCAAGCGGCTGGCACGTGTGCCATCGCTGCTGATCCGTTCATGCGCCAAAATCGTCATGTTGTTCTGATGGAACCAGCGGATAAGCGCGGTGCCTTCGCTATCCGGCAGACTGTCAGCGTCTGCGGACAAAGCCGAAAGCATGTCTTGCCAATCGGTCACCGCACCGCGAACATCAGCGAGAACAGCCGCCAAATGCGCCTCAAGCAGACGGCGCTCCTTGGCATCGACGCGCGCTGTTTCGAGGTAAATGAAAGATTCGCGCGGCAACCCATCGCGCCGTTTCCGGCTGATGGATGAAAGCATATTAGCGTCATCACGGGCTACACTCATTACTGGGTGAATGATGCGATTCACAGATATGCCGTAGGCGGCGACTGCCGCTGAGACCGAATCCACCAAAAAGGGCATGTCGTCATTGTTCAGCGATATGCGCATCATCAAGCGACCATGTGCATCGGTAAAGCTATCCAGTGCAATGGCCGCACTGCCCGCCTTGCGATGCAGGCCGGTTTCGATGGTGAAGCGCGCGGCATCCTCCGCCGCTTTGCTATCGAAACCTTCATTTTCGCCCGGCAAAGCACTCTCGGCAAAGGCCGAGACCATATCCTTCAAAAGGGTTTTGTCGATTTTTCCGCTATTTTTAACAAGTTTGGCGGCTGCCATGAAATGATCTCCCGAGCGCGCAAGCATCTGGTTATGTGCCATCTTCAACGACAAAGTGCGTTGTAATTTTATTACAAGACTTATGGCGTGCTTCTCACGTTTAAACAAGTCACGTCTGTAACTTGTTGCGACAGCAACTGCTCCTGTGTAGCGTCATGCGAAACAAAGCATATTCGGAGGGTTGCGTGGATAAACGGCTTACATTGTGGATACTGGCAGGAATGATCTTGGGCGTGGCAGTCGGCTACGCAGTCCATGTTAATTTCGCGCAGGACAGCACGCAGTTTGCGTATATAACAAAGACGTTCAAACTCCTTTCTGATATATTTCTGAACCTAATCAAATTGTTGGTTGCACCCCTTATTCTGTCAACCATCGTCGTTGGCATAGCGCATATGGGCGATAGCTCTGCGCTCGGTCGCATCGGTTTCCGCGCCATTACATGGTTTATCATCGCCAGCTTCATCTCGATCGGCCTTGGCTTGTTGATGGTGAACTTTTTTCAACCAGGAATCGGTGCGCCAGTTGACATGGTCGCCAATGCGGCATCAACGATTGGCGAGGTCAAGAAGCTAGACTTTTGGGAATTCATTCTTTCGATTTTCCCCAAAAACGCTTTTGAAGCGATGGCGACCAATAACATCTTGCAGATTTTGGTGTTCTCTTTGTTCGCAGGCATTGCGCTTTCGGCCTTAGGTGAAAAGGGCGCGCCTTTGGTGCGGGGCGCAGAGTCTCTTGCCGAAATGATGCTGCAGATCACGCATTATGTCATGCGTTATGCGCCTGTTGCCGTTTTCGGTGCCTTAGCCGCCGTAGTTTCAAAAAGCGGCCTCGCAATTCTTGCAACCTATTTGGAATTGGTGACGGAGTTTTATTTGTCGCTGGCGTTATTGTGGACCATTCTCTTATCCATCGGCGCGATCTTTCTAGGTCGACGGATTTGGACGCTCATCCGTTACATTCGCGAACCAATGCTCATCGCTTTCTCGACCGCATCCAGCGAAGCGGCCCTGCCAAAATTGTTTGAACAGCTAGATCGTTTTGGTGTCCCACGCCGTATTTCGGGCTTCATGCTGCCATTAGGCTACAGCTTCAACCTAGATGGTTCGATGATGTATATGAGCTTCGCGACCATCTTTATCGCGCAAGCTTATGGCATTGACCTATCCATCGGCACGCAGATCCTTATCCTGCTTACCCTTATGATTTCCTCCAAGGGCGTGGCCGCTGTACCGCGGGCTTCGTTGGTGGTCATCACGGGTACATTGGCGATGTTCGACCTGCCGGTCGAGGGCGTCGCGCTGATCCTGGCGATTGACCAATTCCTCGATATGGGCCGCACCGCAACGAACGTTGTTGGCAATGCAGTTGCAACGTCTGTCATCACCAAATGGGAGGGGATGCTTGAGGTGGAGCAGCCGGAATATACCGAAGCACCCCATGCCCCTGCGCATACAGCAGCAGGTGGAAAGGCCGGCCTCGATCTCGCTGAGAACAAGGTAGCCAAAAAGCCTTCGAGCAAAGTTTAGGTAGTGTTTTTGTATCCAACCAAGGTGCCTTTGGCACCTTGGTTGTCGAGCTTGAATTCCATATTCTTATGCTCTTTGCGCCAGCGCCACGCCACAACACGCTCGCCGGGCCGTGCGGCGTCATCCATCAGCACCTTGCCGCCGGGACGGATAAGCTGGAACAGGCTTGCAGCCGCACCGCGCACATGTGGATGGATAGCCCAAGGCGGGCCATCCACGATAAGCAAGTCGATCTCTTTGGGAACATCAGACAGTTGATACCAGTGCCCCGGCCAGCCAGATGGCGGCGCGCCTAATGGGGCGTGCCGGATGTCTGCGTCCATATCATTGTCATGGACCCAGTCTTGAGTCGTTTCCACGAACGCAGCATGTTGGTCAAAGCTGACAATTTTTCCGCCACCAAAAAGCTGCAATGCGCGGGCAGCGACAAAAGTGGAAGCCCCGCAGCCAAGTTCAACAACCTGTGCCGGACGCATTTCTTCGATTGTTGATACTATATGCCACAAAAAATGAGTGTCGGCTTTCCAACTGCCCAAATTAGGTAAGGAATCCAGCGGTAGGCCGAGATAGGCAAGCAGATCAGCCTTGTCTTTTTTGCGCCCGCCATCGAGGCTACGCAGCAACCAAGGCCATTGAATGGCGCCATAGGCCATGACCATGAAACGATCGCCCAACGACAGTTTAAGGTCCAAATCATGGAGAGGCATATACGCCGTCGTTTCGCGTGTTGTCATCTCGCCCCAAGACCCGTGAAGCGGACAACAGTCAATCAAAGAGTGACCGGCTTATCTGATTATCTCCTCTCATGGCGCGACGCCCCGTTTACAAGGCGCGTCGAACGCATGTTTCAAGGCTTTGACAATACCGAAAAACATCCCATAACATTTTGCAGGAAGAGGAGATATTCATGGACAATGGCCAAGCTGCAACGGCTGCAAAACCTTCGATCACAAATCCCAAATTGCTGTTGTGGATATTGATGATTGTCTATGTATTGAACTTCCTCGACCGACAGATTGTCAACATTTTGGCTGAACCAATCAGCAGGGATCTCAACCTTTCAGATACCCAAATTGGCTTGCTTACGGGCCTTGCCTTTGCGCTTTTCTATACATTGTTGGGCATCCCCATCGCGCGTTATGCAGATAACAGCAGCACCAACCGCGTTGGCCTGATTTCGATATCCTTAGCGGTCTGGTCCGCCATGACGGCCTTATGCGGGTTGGCGCAGAATTTCGCACAACTCGCACTCGCCCGTGTGGGCGTTGGCGTAGGTGAAGCTGGCTGCACACCTGCCGCCCACTCGCTCATTACCGACAGCGTTCCGGCGGAAAAAAGATCATCGGCCATTGCTTTTTACGGCCTTGGCATTCCGATTGGCAGCTTGTTAGGCCTTGTTATCGGCGGCGCATTGAACGACATATATGGCTGGCGCGTGGCCTTCATGGCCGTCGCTATTCCTGGTTTGATATTGGCCGCTTTTCTGCCCTTCATATTGCGCGAGCCACGCAAGGCTGAGGCCGCCGCGCGCGCATTATCAGGCGAAAAGGCACGTGACGTTCTTTCCACCAAGGACGCGCTCAAAGAAGTGTTTAGCTCGCGCGCTTTTGTGCTGCTGGCCATTGCGGCATCGTTCACGGCATTTCTGTCCTACGGCAAAAGCGTTTGGGCGGTCATCTTATTCATCCGCTCACATGGCCTGAGCCCTGGCGAAACCGGCCTTTTGCTGGGCCTTGTCTTGGGTGTGGCAGGTATGGCCGGCACATGGCTCGGCGGCATGATGGCCGACAAGTTCGGCAAGATTGATAAACGTCATTTGTTGACCACCCCAGCCTTGGGCATGGTCATTGCCACCCCCATTTTATTCTTGGGCTATTTCGCCACCGACTGGCGCGTGGCGATTATCTTATTATTTGTGCCATCGGCATTGAACGCGGCTTATTACGGCCCGACTTATGCTTGTGTGCAAGGCTTGGTAAAGCCGGAGGCCCGCGCCGTCGCCGCCGCCTTCATGCTGTTCGCGCAAAACCTGATCGGTCTTGGTCTTGGACCATTGTTGTTCGGCATGATGTCAGACGCGTTCAAACCGCTTGCAGGCGATGAAAGCGTCCGATGGGTGCTCTATGGCGCCGCGTGGCTTGGCCTCATCCCCGCCTTCTTCTTCTGGCGCGCGAGCTTGCGGCTGAAGGCCGAACTCAAAACAGGTTAATCGGCAAAGGGATCGCGCACCAAGATCGTATCCTCGCGCTGCGGCGATGTGGATACCAAGGCAACGGGCGTTTCGATCAATTCCTGCACACGCGTGATATATTTGATCGCTTGTGCCGGAAGGTCGGCCCAGCTGCGCGCGCCGGCGGTTGTTTCCTGCCAACCCGGCATTTCTTCGTAGATGGGTTCCACGGCGGCTTGCTCTGCCGCATGCGCGGGCAGATAATCATAGACCTTGCCGTTCAAACGATACCCAGTGCAGATCTTGATCGTGTCAAAGCCGTCAAGCACATCGAGCTTGGTCAGCGCAATGCCGGTCACGCCGGACACGGCGCAGCTTTGGCGCACGATGACGGCGTCAAACCATCCACAGCGGCGTTTGCGTCCCGTTACGGTGCCAAATTCATGGCCGCGTTCGCCCAATCTTTGGCCGGTTTCATCCTCAAGCTCGGTCGGGAAAGGCCCTGACCCAACCCGCGTGGTGTAAGCCTTGACGATACCCAAGACAAAGCCCGCCGCACTTGGCCCAAGGCCGGAACCGGAGGCGGCTGTACCTGAGACCGTGTTGGACGAGGTTACGAATGGATAAGTGCCATGATCAACGTCGAGCAATACGCCCTGCGCACCTTCAAACAAGATCCGCGCGCCTGCCTTGCGGACATTGTTCAAACGCTTCCACACTGGCTGCGCATATTCGAGGACGAAGGGTGCGATTTCTTTCAGATCAGATATCAAGCGCGCACGATCAACCGGCGGCTCGCCAAATCCGGCGCGCAAGGCATCATGATGCGCGCAGAGGCGGTCAAGCTGCGCATCCAATGCATCAAGATGCGCCAGATCACACACACGGATTGCACGGCGGCCCACCTTGTCTTCATAGGCAGGGCCAATGCCGCGGCCTGTGGTGCCGATTTTGCCTGAACCCGCCGCAGCTTCACGCAAACCATCCAAGTCGCGATGAATCGGCAAGATCAAGGCGCAGTTATCGGCCAACGCAAAATTTTCAGTCGTAATACTAACGCCCTGCCCGCGCAGCTTCGCCATTTCGTCGCGCAACGCCCATGGGTCAAGAACCACACCATTGCCGATAATCGACAAAGTGCCCGTGACAATGCCCGACGGCAGCAACGATAATTTATAGACATTGTCGCCAACGACCAATGTGTGACCAGCATTATGCCCGCCTTGAAAGCGGACGACGGCGTCGGCGCGTTCCGCCAGCCAGTCGACAATCTTGCCTTTACCTTCGTCGCCCCATTGTGCGCCAATTACGGTTACATTCGCCATCAGATATTCCCTGTCAAAGCCAGATAGCTCTGGGGCCTTTTTCTGCGCAGGAGGTTTTTCCTGCGAAGGGATTCGCCGTAGGCTCCGTTATGATTATGCGAGGCTGGCGTCCACCCAAAAGCTACGTACGAGACGATTTCAGACGGGAACGGCTTGTCCGTTTACCCAAATATGGGTGCAGCCCAGCACAGCGGCGCTGTCATTTTCATCCAATGCCGCTACTGTCACCCAACCCTCATGGCGCAGTTTTGCGCCCGTCGCTGCATCGGTGCCAAGTGGCAAGAAGAGCCGCCGGACGATGCTTTCGTCCGCCAGATCAATCAATGGGTCGGGGTACAGCGAGAAGCCAGTTGCCGGTTCCGGTGGCCCATCGGCACGGTCAATATAATAAGTCCCACCGCGCCCAAGTGCCGCACTGTAACCCTTGGCAAAAATCGTGAAGCCGAACCAGCTTTGATATTCAAAGCCATGCCGCTCGGTGGGGTCAAGCGTCACATTGGCACGGCCCGCAACGGTGCTGGCAATGGCTTCCAAGGCACGAATGCGCGATGCCAACGCCCCGCCAGCATCAATCGCGCGCAATTTTTCCACCGCTTCGGCAAATGGGCCGGTCGCCGCCAGCAAAGGCAAATAGGCGTCGGCACCCAGCGCGCTAAGCCCGCCTGCATCCTTCATATCCAGCTCGGACCGAACGGCATCAATCTTGTCCGCCGCCAAAGGCAGCGCCTTTTCCGCCAGCTGTTCCACAAGATCAGGTAAGGTGAAGTCGATGGTGATGTCTTTAACACCCGCCGCCTCAAGCGCATCAATGGCCACGCCAACAATTTCGCATGCGGCCGCAACGCTGTCATTGCCGACCAATTCTGCGCCCAATTGGGTCAATTCTCGTTCAGGGCGTAATTGCTTGGCGCGCAGTCGCAACACTTGTCCATGATAGGCCAAACGCAGTGGTCGCGGCGCGTCCTTTAGGCGTGTCGTCGCAATCCGTCCGACCTGCACAGTGATATCACCGCGTAGCGCCAGCGTATGGCCCGACACAGGGTCGGTGAAGCGCAAATGCTGATTACGGTTGGCATCGCCACTATGCTTAGCAAGCACCGATTCAAATTCCGCCATCGCCGGTGCGACGCGCGCATAGCCATAGCTTGCCAGCACGTCGATCATCGCCCGTGATACCCGCGCCGCAACCTCCGCTTGGGGAGGAAGGCGGTCGCGATACCCTTCGGGCAGCAAATCAGGTGGAATATTCATGCGCACTCTTTACGCGAAAACTTCTCGCGGGGAAGCCCCGCTTAAAACTTCAGCGCCTTCACGGTTTTTACGCCGGGAAGCGTACCAAGCTGTTTCAGGACAGATTCAGGAATCGCCGCGTCCATTGAAAGCAACAAGACGGCCTCACCACCGGCACTGCGACGGCCCAGATGGAATGTGCCGATGTTCAATCCGGCCTCACCTAAGGTCGTGCCAACACGGCCGATAAAGCCGGGCGCATCTTCATTGACGATATAGAGCATATTGCCTTCAAGTTCCGCCTCAAGGCTGATGCCGAAAATCTCGACAAGCCGCGCTTCGCTATTGGCAAACAATGTACCTGCAACCGAACGTGGGCCTTGGGCAGTATTGACCGTCACGCGCACCAATGTGTGATAAGCGCCTGTCTTATCATGGCGGACTTCGCGAATGTCGAAACCGCGCTCTTTCGCCAAGAACGGGGCGTTAACCATATTCACCGCATCGGAAAAACGTCGCATGAAGCCAGCGAGAACCGCAGCAGTAATCGGCTTGATGTTCAGCTCTGCCGCAGCGCCTTCAACCTCAATCGCGATATTGTCGAGATTGTCATGCGCCAATTGGCCAACAAGCGAACCCAATTTTTGCGCAAGGGTCGTATATGGCTTCAGCTTCGGCGCTTCTTCCGCGGAGAGGCTTGGCATATTCAGCGCATTGGTAACGCCGCCATTCACCAAATAATCCGCCATTTGTTCGGCAACCTGCAGCGCGACATTCACCTGTGCCTCATTGGTCGAGGCGCCCAGATGCGGCGTGCAGATGAAGTTTGGCGTACCGAACAAGGGCGATTCCTTCGCTGGCTCGGTCGCAAAAACGTCCAAAGCAGCCCCGGCGACTTGGCCGCTGTCCAACGCCTCTTTCAGCGCCTCTTCGTCGATCAACCCACCCCGTGCACAGTTGATGATGCGGACACCTTTTTTGGTCTTTGCAAGATTTTCTCTCGATAGGACGTTACGCGTCTGATCGGTTAGCGGCGTGTGCAAGGTGATAAAATCTGCCTTGGCGAGCAACGTATCCAAATCGGCTTTTTCAACGCCCATCTCAATCGCACGATCGGCGGTGAGGAAGGGGTCAAAGGCCACGACTTTCATCCGCAACCCAAGCGCGCGACTCGCGACAATCGATCCGATATTGCCCGCGCCGATCAAGCCAAGCGTCTTGCCGGTAACTTCAACGCCCATGAAATCGTTTTTCGGCCAGTGCCCAGCTTGCGTTTGCGCATTCGCCTCTGGCAATTGACGCGCAAGCGCGAACATCAAGGCGATGGCATGTTCGGCCGTGGTGATGGAATTGCCAAAAGGCGTGTTCATGACGACAACACCCTTGGCCGAGGCATTCGGGATATCGACATTGTCCACGCCAATGCCGGCGCGGCCAATAACCTTCAGGTTCGTCGCGGCGTCCAAAATCTGTTTCGTCACCTTTGTCGACGAACGGATGGCAAGGCCATCATAATCGCCAATGATCGCAGCCAGTTCATCAGGCGTTTTGTCGGTGATGACATCCACATCACAACCGCGTTCAGCGAAAATCTTGGCGGCGTTGGGATCCATTTTGTCGGAAATAAGTACGCGTGGTTTGGTCATTGTTTTATCCTTTTGGGTCCTCGCCCTAGCGAAGGCTGGTGCCTATCTCGCCTGTCCATGACAAACGAGAGACGTGATGGGCGCCAGCCTGTGCTGGCGCGACGGTGTTATGGTTTTGCGCTGTGGTAAGCCCAATCGAGCCAAGGCCCGAGCGCCTGAATATCTGCGGTGTCCACGGTTGCGCCGCACCAAATGCGCAGGCCCGGTGGCGCGTCGCGATATCCGGCGATGTCATAGGCGGCATCCTCTGCCTCAAGCAAAGATACCATTTTCTTGATCATCGCTTCGTCCGCACCCTTTACCGTCAAACAAACCGAAGTTTTCGACCGGATAGCAGGGTCAGTAGCCAGAAATCCAAGATAGTCGCTTGCCGCAACGATATCGCCAAGCGCCGCCGCATTGGCGTTGCTGCGTGCCATCAGGCCCTGCAATCCACCAACGGTCTTTGCCCACTCCAGCGCAAATATCACGTCCTCAACGGCGAGCATTGACGGCGTGTTGATCGTCTCCCCCTTGAAGATACCTTCGGCGAGCGCGCCTTTGGACATCAAACGGAACACTTTTGGCAGTGGCCAAGCTGGAGTGTAGCTTTCCAACCGCGCAACAGCACGCGGCCCTAGAATAAGCACGCCATGCGCGCCTTCGCCGCCTAACACCTTCTGCCAGCTAAATGTTGTTACATCGAGCTTGTCCCAAGGCATATCATAAGCAAATACCGCTGATGTGGCGTCGTTGAAGGTCAGGCCTTCGCGGTCATCGGCGATCCAATCACCATTGGGAACGCGCGCGCCAGAGGTTGTGCCATTCCATGTGAAGACCACATCATGGGTAAAATCGACCGCGCTCAAATCCGGAATTTCGCCATAAGGCGCGTTCATGACATTGGCGCTCAGCTTCAACTGCTTGTTTACATCCGTGACCCAGCCTTCGCCGAAGCTTTCCCACGCCATCATCGTGACGGGGCGCGCGCCGAGCATGGTCCACATCGCCATTTCAATCGCGCCAGTGTCGGAACCGGGGACAATGCCAATGCGATGGGTATCAGGAACCTGAAGCACTTCGCGCATCAAATCGATGGCCAACTGCAGGCGTGATTTACCGATTTTCGCGCGATGCGATCGGCCAAGCGATTCGGTTTGAAGTTTTTCGGGGCTCCAGCCTGGCGGTTTCGCACAAGGACCGGATGAAAAAAATGGACGCGCCGCTTTAACGGCGGGGGGTACTATAGTCATGTAAGCTTCTCCTTGCAGAGAGCAGCGCGGCGTTGGGACCGCGTGGCCCGAGGCCGCATTTAGGCGCAGCCCCGGTTTTGTCAATGACTATTATAAAAAGTTATCAATAACCCACCTTGCGAAACAATATTTCACCGCGGCGGCTGACATATAATTTTTCGAGGGTTACGGGATGGAAATAAGCTTCCACACGGTCGCCTTCAGGCGTGGTGCCATACACTTCATAGCAGCCGCCATCGACTTTCGACTTACGCACCGTCCAGCCGTCTTTAGTGAGCTTGTCGGTCAGCGCCTTTTGACTTTTCCAGCCGGATACTGGTCCTGACTTGCAGGTGATTGCGCCCGTGGCCGAAGCCGGAACCGATGCAAAGGCGATAGCGGCCACAGCGGCCAGTGAAAGAGGTGTCCATAAACGCATATTCATGCTCCTTTAAAATTGGGTCTGTTGGTGCGGAAATATCGTGCTGCAACGAGAAGCACGAGTGGGATGAAGTGGACGAGCGCTGGTCCTAAATTATTGTGGATGAATATCCAATGGACAAGAACAAGCACAGCCGCGGGATAAACCAAGCGCTGAAGACGTTTCCAGCCAGCCTTTAGCATTCGCATGGACGCATCATTGCTGGTCACAGCCAACGGCACAAACAGCAGCATCGCAGCCCAACCAGTCCAGATACCAAGCGCCAAAAACTCAGCGAGCATATCATCAAGGTTTCCCATATCGATGATGTAGAAAATGAGATGCAAAATAGCATAGCCAAAGGCCGCAACGCCCAATGCCCGGCGGCGCTGGATGAGCCAGCTCAACCATGGCCGCGGTCCAATGAGCGACAATAAGGGACTAAGCACCATCGCGGCAATCATCAAGCGGGCCGACCATTCACCCGTTGGGTGCAACATATCCATCGCGATCACATCGCCGAAAACATAAGGGCGCATCATCAATATCGCTGGCAAGCACAAAAGCGCCCAGAATGTTGGCTTCTTATTAAGAATGATTCGCAACATGCATGCGGGATAAGCGTCTGACGCCCGCTATGCAACGCGCAATTTTTATCTGAACCCTTCAAATTTCTATGGATTTAGGGGATGTGGAGATATTTTATGCCTGCGCAGACTATATTTTACGTTAAGACGCTTTCATGTCGTTGGCCTTGCTTCAAAGATTTCTGCTGATCGCTGGCGTCTTTGCGCTAGCGTCGTGCGGTGGACGGGAAAAGCCGCAATCGTCGCGTTCCGGCGACAACATGACATCGCAAAGCGCGCGCCAGTGCCTGGCTGGCCTCAAGTCCAAATCGGTGCGATTTGCAGGATTACCTAGCAAAAGCTTTGACGGCGGATGCCGCATGATCGACACCATCAAGTTGATGGACTTTGGCACGCCCACAACAAATTTGGGGGCAATGACCTGCCCTCTTGCCTCAAGCTTTACCGATTGGGCGCGTTATGGCGTTGCGCCCGCGGCCAAGCTCTATCTGGGCAGTGAGGTTGTGAAGATTGAAACTATGGGCACATTCAACTGCCGTGCTGTCAACGGCAGCAGGTCTGGCAAATTGTCCGAACATGCATTTGCGAATGCCGTTGATGTATCCGCCTTTGTTCTGCGCGATGGACGGCGTGTCTCCGTGCTGAACGGTTGGCGCGGATCATCAGAAGAACGGGCATTTTTACGCCGCTTACACCAATCCGCATGCAAGCGCTTTGGCACTGTTCTTGGTCCCGATTATAACGCCGCGCATGCAAACCATTTCCATTTCGACATGGCCAAGTCGACGAGCAATGGCACTGCTTATTGCCGATAAAGTTGGCAAAAGCGATGTTTACTCCCTACATGCAGGATAATGACAGACACAAAAATTAACGATCGCCGCTTCTACAAAGCACAGCAAGAAGCGGATTTTGCCGAACAGCAACTCTCCACTCCGCAAACGCAAAGCAAGTCGTATCGACTGGCCTTTCAGGATACGGACTTCCTGCTGCGCGAAGACCTGCGCCCTGTTCGTTTTCAGCTCGAACTGCTTAAAACCGAAATGTTGCTTGATGAGGCGAATATCGGTTCCATGTTGGTCATCTATGGCTCCGCGCGTATTCCAGAACCAGATGCCGCCGACGCGATACTCGCCGCTGCCGAAGGGGAGCGCGCAACGATCATCGCCGAGCGTTTGCAGGAAAAGTCACGTTTCTACGCCGAAGCGCGCCATTTGGCGCAATTGGCCGGAAAAGCCAATGTTACCGATGAAGAAGGTCGTCGCCACTTTGTCGTTTGCTCCGGCGGTGGTCCATCGATCATGGAGGCGGCTAATCGCGGCGCACATGATGTGGGCGCAGAATCGGTTGGCCTGAACATCGTACTTCCGCATGAGCAAGCCCCGAACCTGTTCGTGACACCGCGGTTGAGTTTTCAATTCCATTATTTCGCGTTGCGCAAAATGCACTTCTTGTTGCGCGCACGCGCCGTCGCGGTGTTCCCCGGTGGTTTTGGCACATTTGATGAATTTTTTGAGCTGCTGACGCTCATACAGACCGGCAAGATCAAGAAGATGCCGATCCTTTTATTCGGGCGCGAATTTTGGAACCGCGTCGTGAATTTTGAGGAGCTTATGCTCGAGGGCGTTATCAGCCCGCGTGATCTGGAGCTATTCCAGTTCGTAGAAACCGCAGAAGAGGCATGGGGTGCCATCTGCGATTTCTACGAAGTGTCACATTGAACTAGGCCGAAGGCCTAACTGGATTATTTCGCAGCTGCTGGTGCTGCTGCAGCATCGGTTGCTGGCGCTGCGCCAGCTTCACCCGTTGCGGCGTCGGCTGCCGCATCAGCGGCAGGGACTTCTGCCGCAGGCGGCGTTGGCAATGGCAAGTTTGAACCCTGGGCGTTCAGATACAAGATCAGGTTAGCGCGTTCTTCTGGGTTACCCAAACCAGCGAAAGTCATCTTGGTGCCCGGCGCATATTTCTTAGGGTTGGCCAACCATTTGTCCATGCCTTCCCAATCCCAGTTACCTGGAATGCTTTTCAGCGCGTCGGAATAAGCAAAGCCAGCCACATGGCCATGCGCCTTACCCATTGATGCCCAAAGATTAGGACCGATCCCGTTTGCGCCGCCTTGTGCAATGGTGTGACATGCCGCACATTTTTTGAACGCAGCTTCGCCTTTGGCAATATCAGCTGTCGCAAGCAACGTCGCGATTGGCACCGCAGCGGCGCCGCCCGCTTCGCCCGCCGCCTCAGCCACAACGGCAAAGCCCTCTTTCTCGGGTGCCTCTGGGTGGAAATACATTCCCGTGACGATGCTTAGCCCCAGCGCAACGATGCCGCCTGCTAAAACCCAGCCTGCAATTGTGTTACTACGATCATCCATTGTTTATCAGCCTTGAAAGTGCGTTAAAACACCGGCGTAGAATGACGGCCGGTCTGATTGGCCCCTCTAATGGCGAGTGCAACGCCGTGCAAGTGCCCAAATCCACACTTGCTCGATAAGTCTGCCTATCCTATCGCGATTGGCGCATGAACAGTTATCCCGCGCCCGCACTGGCAATCGTCAAAGACATGACGCTTGCTGCACATAAACATCCTGCAAAAGCGATTGCCTTTCAAGGCGCGCCTGGGGCGAACTCGCATTTGGCGGCGCTGGAATATGACGCCGATTGCTTACCGCTGCCCTGTTTCTCGTTCGAAGACGCCATTGATGCGGTCAAGGACGGAAAGGCCGCGTGCGCGATTATACCTATCGAAAATTCGCTACATGGCCGCGTTGCAGACATCCACTTTCTGCTACCAGAATCAGGCCTCAGCATCATTGCCGAGCATTTTATGAAGATCCGCCATTGCCTTATGGCAAAATCGGCAGATGCCGCGCTCAAAACCGCCATGAGCCATCCGCAAGCGCTTGGTCAATGCCGGCATTTTTTACGCGCAAATGGGATTATCCCTGTCGCATATGCAGATACCGCGGCGGCAGCGGCATTTGTCGCTGCCAATGACGACCCGTCGGCTGCGGCCATTGCGCCACCGATTGCTGCTGATTTATATGGCCTTGTCGCAATTAACAGCGCCGTGCAGGACGATGACAGCAACACCACTCGCTTCGTTGTCCTTTCGCGCGCCCCGGCCGAGCGAAGCAGCCTGACCGGCACGTTAATGACCACGCTCATTTTTGAGGTGAAGAACATCCCTGCGGCTTTGTACAAGGCGATGGGTGGCTTTGCGACCAATGGCGTCAATATGACAAAATTGGAAAGCTATCAAAATGGCGCAAGCTTCGCCGCGACCGAATTCTTCGCCGATATCGAAGGCGCACCCGGTGACCCTGCCGTGGACCGCGCATTGGAGGAACTACGCTTCCACTGCAACTCGGTCCGCTTACTCGGGACCTATATGCAAACCCGCGAACGGGGTTAAGGCAGCCTTACTTAGTGCGCCGCCCCCCAGCTTACACCCGTGCCGATTTCAATGCCCAGGGGAACCGTGAGCTTTACCAGCGGTTCCGCTGCATTGGCCATGACGTTGCGAATGACCTCGCTGGCAGCGGCGACGTCCGCCTCTGGCAATTCGAACACCAGTTCATCGTGCACCTGCAGCAGCATCTTCACATGGCCCAGCCCAGCGGCGCCCAACGCTGGCCCCATTTGCACCATCGCGCGCTTAATGATGTCGGCACTCGTTCCTTGGATCGGCGCGTTGATCGCGGCGCGTTCGCTGCCCTGTCGTTCGGCTTGATTGGGTGATGTAATCCGCGGAAACCATGTTTTGCGGCCAAAGAGGGTGGTCGAATGACCACATTCGCGCACGGTTGCCATCGTTTCCTGAATATAATTGGAAATGCCGGGGAAGCGTTTGAAGTAAGCGTCGATGAGCGACTGCGCCTCTTCTGGGGAGGATTCCAACCGTTTAGAAAGGCCCCAGCGCGAAATGCCATAGAGGATGGAGAAGTTGATCGTTTTGGCGCGTCCGCGTGTGTCGCGATTGACTTCACCAAATAGCTCAAGCGCCGTGCGGGCGTGGATATCCTCGCCCTTTTCAAAGGCGTCCCGCAACGGTTCGACATCGGCAAAATGCGCCGCCAAACGCAGTTCGATCTGGCTATAGTCAGCGGACAAAATGACGTTGCCGGGTTCCGCGACAAATGCGTCCCTGATTTGACGCCCCGTTTCGGTGCGGATCGGGATGTTCTGCAAATTGGGGTCGGTCGACGACAATCGCCCGGTTTGTGCGCCAACAAGGCTGTAGCTTGTGTGCACACGCCCGGTTTTGGGGTCAATCTGCTGTTGCAGGCTGTCGGTGTAGGTGGATTTTAGCTTCGCCAATTGCCGCCACTCGAGCACTTTGTGCGCGATCTCGATGCCCTGCCCCGCAAGATCCTCCAACACCGTCACATCGGTTGAATACTGCCCCGACTTGCCCTTTTTTCCGCCCTTATAACCCATTTTACCAAACAGAATTTCGCCCAATTGCTGTGGACTGCCAATTGTAAAAGCTTGCCCCGCAAGGCCGTGAATTTCCTTTTCGAGCAATTCCATTTGACCGGCAAACTCAGACGACAGGCGCGCTAGCGCGGCGCGGTCCACCTTGATGCCCAGACATTCCATTTTGGAAAGCACGGGCACCAAGGGACGGTCTACGAGTTCATAGACGCTGGTCGCTTTTTCGGGGCTTAGGCGCAATTTCAGATGGTGCCATAGACGCAACGTCACATCGGCGTCCTCCGCTGCATAACGTGTCGCGTCGGACAGAGGCACGGCGGCAAAACCAATCTGGCTTTTGCCCGTGCCCGTCACGCTTTTGTACGATATGCATTCATGCCCCAGATGGGTCTTGGATAACTCATCCATACCATGCGCCTGACGCCCTGCGTCCAAGGCAAAGCTCATCACCATCGTGTCGTCATATGGCGTGATGGGGACATTGTGCCGGGCAAGCACTGACATGTCATATTTCAAATTCTGGCCGATTTTGAGGACGCTTGGGTCACAGAGCAAAGGGCGTAACTTGGCCAGCGCGGCGTCCATTGGAATTTGCGTAGGGCGTTCCGCAAACATGTCGGTGCCGCCATGCGTCAACGGCACATAGCATGCCTCACCGGGGGCGACCGCAAGGCTGAAGCCCACAAGGTTTGCGCTCGCGGCCTGCAGACTGTCGGTTTCGGTGTCAAAACCCAAGGTACCGGTTTCGCGCGCGCGCGCAATCCAATGGTCCAACCGGGCGATGTCCGTGACACATTCATAACTGGAGGTATCAATTTTCGGCATTGGCGCTGGGGCGGCGGACGCCCCAGATACCGGCGCGCGTTCTGCTCCGTCGCCTGCGTGCATGGCCTTGGGGTTGCCCGCAATCGCCTTATTGGCAGCCGCGGTGTCAGCGACATGCCCAATACGCTTCAACAGCGAATTAAAACCGTGATGCTGCAGAAATTCGGTCAAAGGTTCTTCGGGGATAGCACCGAGCACCATGTCTTCCATGGCAATTGGCAACGGGCAATCTTCCTTTAACGTTACCAGCACCTTCGACAATCGTGCCTTATCCGCATGCTCGATCAAATTGTCGCGCATTTTTGATGGCTTCATATCGGGCGCCGCCGCCAATACGCTTTCAAGGTCGCCAAATTCTTGGATCAGCTTGGTTGCGGTCTTTGGGCCGACGCCCGGAACACCGGGGACATTGTCGACGCTGTCGCCCATCAAGGCGAGCACATCGCCGACTTTGTCAGGACCGACACCAAATTTCTCGAATACTTCTTCTGAACGGATGCGTTCGTTTTTCATCGTGTCGAACATGTCGATAGACGGTTCGACAAGCTGCATCAGGTCCTTGTCGCTGCTGACGATGGTGACATGCCAACCAGCCGCGCTAGCCGCCTTGGCATAGCTTGCGATCATGTCGTCGGCTTCGACATCTTCTTCTTCAATCAATGGCAGCGAAAATGCGCGCGTCGCATCGCGGATCATCGGAAATTGGGGCCTCAGGTCTTCGGGCGGGTCGGGGCGATGCGCCTTATATTGGTCATAAATCCGGTTGCGGAATGTCTGACTGGACTTATCCAACACCACGGCCATATGCGTCGGGCCATCGGCCTGATTCAAATCGTCCGCCAGCTTCCACAGCATCGTTGTATAACCATAGACAGCGCCAACCGGTTCGCCATGCTTGTTAGTAAGCGGCGGCAGCCGGTGATAGGCCCGAAAAATATAAGCGGAGCCGTCAACGAGGTAGAGATGCTTTTGGTCAGACATAATGCAGCGATAGCAGCCCGTTTTGGCCAAGTCTTTTGCTAATTTACCGCTGTAGCATTGTACCAAATTTTATCGGGACCCGCGCCACAAAATTAACCCGCTTGCCACGATGATACCCGCCCCCGCGAGTGACGTCAGGTCAGGCCAGTCGCCAAATAATAGAATCCCCAACCCGACGGCTATCAACAGTTGAACATATGTCATGGGCGCAATTTCTGCGGCGGATGCGCGCGTCGTGGCCATGTATATCAACCAATGTCCAAAACTTGCGGTGACGGCAACCAACGTGCAGCGCGCGATAATTGTCCAATCGGGAACACCGACATGCAGCGCCTCGACGCCAGAAAAATGGCCAATAAAGGCAGCGCTGAGGATGAAGGGCACCGCAAGTGACGCCACCAAAAATTGCATGAGCAATGGCGAACCAGTCCCAGCCACGGCGCGGTTGCCGATCATCATGAACGCCATGCTCATTGCAGCTACTAGCGGCAGTAATGCGACCCAGCCCAGCTCTGTCACATTAGGACGCATGATCAACAGCACGCCGCCAAAGGCCACAAAAATGGCAACCCATTTCGTGGCGTGGATACGTTCGTGGAGGAAGATTGCGCTAAAAATCGCTGTTATCATGGGGCTGGTAAAGCCGATGGCTGTCGCGTCAGCCAAAGGCATTAGGAAAATCGACGAGAAGAAACAGATGGTCGCCACAGCCACCGAAAATCCGCGTAACCACTGCAATTTGGGCATGGGCATTGCAAAGCCCCGCCACCCTTCCTTCAGGAACAACAAAGTGCCAAGCCCTATGGCACCAATCGAATAGCGCAGCGAAGCCACAGCGGTGCCTGGCCAAGCCCCTGCGATAGATTTAATGACCGCATCGCCAATCGACAAAAGTGCAAAGCCGCACAAGGCGTATAACAGGCCCGACCGGACCGAGGATGATGTCACAAAATTTCCCCAATAGATGTGCCGCCTTAATCCGCTTTATTCGGAATGGAAAGCAACGCAATCGTCGCGCAATATCTGTTCAAAATGACGCAAATTTCTCGCCTTGATCAGCGGCTTTTGCAAAACCGTTGGGTAAGGCTAAAGGCCAGTTAAAGGCCTTTAATCGCCAGCGCCGCAGACAAAACGGTCGCGAGTACCGAAAACACGGTAATGGCCGTCCATGGCATGAACCCCACATCGTCAATATTGGCACGATTATGACGGCGGCGATCCGCCAGACTGCTGACCAACACCACGAAAGCAGACATCACAGATGAAACCGCCCACAGATGATCTTGCCAAATAAATTGCTCAAACGCATGCATAGGATTGCCCTTAATCCAGCTTTATCAGGCAATAAAGGGTGAAGGAATGTTCCGCCGGTTTGCGTGAACGGGAATCTGTTTTCGCACCTGCATTATGGTGTCGAGATCGAGATCGACGTAGGCAAGTCCCGGCAAGCTGCCCATATCGAGCAATATTGTGCCCCAGGGATCAACAACAAGCGAGTGCCCATAGGTCTGCCGGCCATCTTCATGAACACCGCATTGCGCCGCAGCAATTACGAATGCCGCGCTTTCAATCGCCCGTGCGCGCAAAAGCGTGTGCCAATGCGCCTCACCTGTTGGAACCGTAAAGGCAGACGGCAGCGTAATGATATCAACGCCCGATTTGGCATAAGCGCTGAACATATCGGGAAAGCGCATATCATAGCAAATCGCGAGGCCCATCAGGCCCAGGGGCGTTTGAACCACCACTGGCTGCTCTCCGCCGACATAAGCCGATGACTCACGCCAAGTTTCACCCGACGCCAAATCAACATCAAAGAGATGCATTTTGTCGTAACGGGCGGCAATTGCGCCGTTTGGAGAGATTATGATACTGCGATTGGCTAACTTCTCCGCGCCGTCCTCCAGTATGGGCATGGAGCCGATATGCACCCACATCCCATGTCGGGCCGCCGCAGCGATCAGCCTTTGCAGCGCAATGCTGTGGGATTCGCCCACCATATGTTTGCGGGCGCGGGCCCGGTCACGATCAACTATTAGCGCCATTTCTGGCGCAAAATACATCAACGCGCCGTTTTCGGCGGCTTTGGCAATAGCGCCTTCCATGTCCGAAGCGTTGCGCATCGGATCAATGCAACTGGTCATCTGATGCAAGGCTATGCGCATAAAAACCTGATAGATATTCACTAAGTGGAAAACAACGTTGCTAGCTGGCATTCATTTCACTGCGCAAACAACATTGCAAGATATATGCAACGCTCCGAAAATCGTTGATCAAGCGAAAACAATATGACGCAGCAGCTCAACGTACGCGTGACTGACAATATTCAGGGCAAATAATCGCTGACTTGCGCTTTCGGCGGATGTTTCCCATATCTGCGGCATGGAAACACAATCGCACGCAAATCCGGTGACATGGTACGGCACCACCATTTTATCCGTCCGCAAAAATGGCAAAGTGGTGATCGCTGGCGATGGCCAAGTGTCGATGGGCCAGACAGTGATGAAGCCCAATGCGAAGAAAGTGCGGCAATTGCATGATGGTTCCGTCATTGGCGGGTTCGCAGGGGCAACCGCCGATGCATTCACCCTTTTCGAAAGGTTAGAGCGTAAGCTTGAGCAACATCGCGGGCAATTGATGCGCGCGGCGGTCGAATTGGCCAAAGATTGGCGGACCGACAAATATCTGCGTAATTTGGAAGCGATGATGATTGTCGCGGATAAGGATGTAACCTTAATCCTGACGGGAAATGGTGATGTGCTGGAGCCGAATGACGGCATTGCGGCAATTGGCTCAGGCGGGAATTACGCTTTATCGGCGGCCCGTGCGCTTGCCGATTATGAGACGGACGCTGAAAAAATGGCGCGACATGCCATGAAAATTGCCGCCGAAATCTGCGTTTATACCAATGATCATCTAACGGTCGAAACCTTGGATAGCGCCCAGTAAACAACCGTCGCTGGCCCGCTTCACTTGAACGCCGTTCGCAACTTCCCATGTAGGTCGTAATGAAAAACGCACTGACCCCAAAAGCCATTGTGGCTGCTCTCGACGAACATATCATTGGCCAAGCCGATGCAAAGCGGGCCGTGGCCGTTGCCTTGCGCAACCGTTGGCGTCGTCAGCGCCTCGGCGCAGATTTACGCGACGAGGTGACGCCCAAAAACATATTGATGATTGGCCCGACGGGTTGCGGCAAGACCGAGATTTCACGCCGCTTGGCCAAGTTAGCCGATGCGCCGTTCATCAAGGTTGAGGCCACCAAATTCACTGAAGTTGGCTATGTCGGTCGCGACGTAGAACAAATTGCCCGCGATTTGGCTGAGGAAGCCGTACGTCTGGAAAAAGAGCGCCGCCGCGAACATGTGCGCGAAGCTGCGGAGACAGCCGCAATGGAGCGGATATTGAAAACGCTGGCTGGCGACACGGCAAGCGAAGCCACGCGCGAAGCATTCCGCCAGCGCATTCGCGAGCGGCATATGGACGACGTTGAAATTGAAATCGAAGTGTCCGACAATCCGACGATGCCGATGGAAATACCGGGCATGGGCGGCAATGTCGGGATGATTAATCTTGGCGATATGATGGGCAAGGCCTTTGGCAAGGAGAATCTGAAACGGCGCAAGATGAAAGTCCCCGACGCCTGGAAAAAGCTGGTCGAGGAAGAATCTGAAAAGCGCCTAGACCAAGATGATGTGAACCGGGTCGCGTTGGCCGATGCCGAGGCCAATGGCATCGTATTCTTAGACGAAATCGACAAGATTGCAGTGTCGGACACGCGGGGCGGGGGCTCGGTCAGTCGCGAAGGTGTTCAGCGCGACCTACTGCCATTGATTGAAGGCACTACCGTCGCGACCAAATATGGGCCGATGAAAACCGACCATGTTTTGTTCATTGCGTCGGGTGCTTTCCACATTTCCAAGCCAAGCGACATGTTGCCCGAATTACAGGGCCGCTTGCCCATCCGCGTCGAACTGCGCGCGTTGGAGCATGCCGACTTTGTTCGGATCCTATCCGAAACCCGCGCCAATCTGCCGATGCAATATCGGGCATTGCTGGCGACCGAAGAAGTTACGCTCGAATTCAGCGATGACGCAATTGATGCCATTGCGCGCATCGCCGTGGATGTGAATTCTTCGGTCGAAAATATCGGCGCACGTCGCTTGCAGACCGTCATGGAAAAGCTTCTTGAAGATATTAGTTATGATGCCGAGGACCGCAAAGGCGAAACCTTGAAGATTGACGCCGCTTATGTCAGCAAACAACTTTCGGGCATCGCCAAGGACACCGACCTGTCTAAATATGTGCTTTGACGGAGTACTAACTTTTGATATGATTCCAAGTTCTTAACTTTGATATGATTCCAAGTTCTTAACTGGAGTCGGAACATGTCACAGCAAGGTGGGTGCCAATGCGGTGCCGTGCGGTATGAAGTCAGAGGAACGCCCCAGCATGTGGCCTTATGCCATTGCGAAGGATGCCGGAAAAGCGCAGGTGCACCTGCCGTCGCTTGGGCTGCCTTTTCCGAGAACGCATTTCAACTTCTGCAGGGTGATCTGACCGAATTCAATTCATCAGGCATGGCGATACGCAGTTTTTGCCCAAGTTGCGGCACGGGTATCGCCTATCGCAACGCCGAAATGTTGCCTGGCATCGTCGATATTCAATCGGCTACGCTTGATGATCCTTCGGTGTTCCCGTTGCAGTGCCATATCCAGACAGCCGAACGGATTGATTGGATGGCGAACGCACACACCCTTCCTGCATTTGAACGCTTCCCGGGATAAGGTTCAGCGCGCAGCCGTTGCCGTTCCATCGTCCGAATGCGGCGCAACGACGAGCTTCCACGCCTTGTCTTTGATAAAATAGCGCTGTGCCAATGACTGCAAAATTGGGGGCGTTACATCGTTGAAATCGCTGTACAGCCTGCCCAATGCAACAAAGCGTTCAGGGTGATAGCTTGCCCCTTTCAGTTGGTTCAGCCAGAATGTGTTGCCCGAGGCCGCACGCTCAATGGCTTGCTTGGTCGGTTCCACAGCGCGCTGCAGTTCGTCGGCACTAACGGGGTTGGCAATTAAGTCCGCCGCAACGTCGTCTGCAAAAGCAAAGAAACGGTCCACATCCGCAGGATTAACCTGTGCATAGGCCATCAGATATCCGCCGCTGTTAAAGTTGATTGGCCAGTTGGCGGCCATGTCGGGGCTGTAACTCGCGGCTTGTTCGGCGCGGAATTTTTCGAACAAACGATCACGGAAGATTGCCGCCAATGTTTCCAGCTGTCGCCCCTCGGTAATGCCGCTGATGCCACCGCCGGTTGGCCAAGCCATGACGGCTGCCGCTTGATCACTGGCACCGCGGTGCGTCAAACGAAGCGGCGCGGCCGTTGGCGCGGGGAAACGCAGTTCGCTTGCCGCTGTTGATACCGGCAATGGCGCACGCGGTGCCATTGCGCCAAAGCTTTTTTCCAGCGCCTTGACCGCTTCCGATTTATCAAAATCGCCAAAAAGCAGAACTTCGACAGGGCCCTGCGCCATCAAAGGCTGCCAATAAGCTTCAAACTGCGCAGCATCAATTTTTGCCACTTCTGCAGGCGTCGCCGATTTCCAACGCGCGTCCTTATTGCGCAGCAGATATTCCAGATCACGTTGCAACACAGACATCGCCGACATTTCAAAGCTAGCATAGCCTGACGTGGCCAACGCCTTGGCACGTTCCACAGGTGCGGGGTCCCAACCGGGATGCTCC
Source organism: Sphingorhabdus sp. (assembly GCF_044239045.1). GTDB lineage: Bacteria > Pseudomonadota > Alphaproteobacteria > Sphingomonadales > Sphingomonadaceae > Sphingorhabdus_B. The sequence continues at coordinate 74,180 of NZ_JBIICD010000003.1, read as the reverse complement.
AACTTCGTCGCAATCAAGATAAGCTGATCCGCAAGATCATCGGGCCGGGTGTTGGCGCCAAATTGGAAGGCGTCATCATCGACCGAAAAGTTGAGTTCAATACGCCGTCCGTTGACCATCTGATCAATTTCGGTGCGTTTGATATTGCCGATGCCATTTTCAGACAGAACTAATGGCCCTGCCCATAACAGACCGCCTTGGTCTGGGTTTACGGCCTGATATCCACGACCAAAACGGACCAGCAGCCGGATCTGACCGCTTTCGGCTTTATTTGGATAGAGCAAGGCGCGCACGCCATTGGACAGTTCCAGCCGATTAATGTCCCATCGCGATAAAATGTCCTCGGCCACCAGCGTTCCCGGCGGACCCAATTGAGGCAATGCCGCAAAGCCAAGCGTATTTTCGGACAGGCGAGCCGATGTGTTCGCTGCCACGGGTGCATTTAAAGCCGCGAGAGCGCGATTATCCGCATCGGGTATCGAGGTCGGCGAAGAGACCAACAACCGGATCACATCGGCGCTAAAAAGCTTCTGTGTGGACTCCAAAAGTCGTTCGGGGGTGAAGTTGTCCTTCAGGCCTTCATACACTTGGACAACGGTTTTTGGGGCAGCCACCGTTTCGCGTATATCCACGGCGCTGACGATATCATCCGCCTGCTTGGCAGCGGCTTCGAACGGATAGCTGTCCAGCATCGTACGCAGCGCGTTGCCGAACAAAGTCCTTTCCCGATCAATGTCCGCAACCGAAGGCGCCGTCGCAACTGCATCGGCAATTATGGCACGGACGTCGCGCGTTGCGGCTTCCCATTGGTCACCGACGGGCGTCAGCGAAACCAATGTCGCATCGGCGGTGCGCGAAATATCCTCCTGCGCAACCTGCGCAAATAGATAGTTGCCGCCATTGCGCGCCTGCACCTCAAGCCTGCGGTTAATGATTTGCATCGCCAAGGCATCGATCAACAATTGTTCATTATAGGCAATCGTGTCGTTCACTTTGCGCCAGGGCCGCAGATAGGAAATGTTGACCATATGTGGCAATGTCGGCTCAATCAGCACACGCGCAGGTGTTCCTTGCGGGCTGGGGTCGCCAAAATCTGGTTCCGGCGCGCGTGCGCCTTTACCTTTCCAGTCGTTGAAATATCGTTGGACCAGATTGGCAAGTTGCGCTGGTTCCATATCGCCAGCCATCACAACAACAGTATTTTCGGGGCGGTACCAGCGGTCATGAAAGGCGCTGAGGTGAATGGCATCTGCCGCCTGCAGCGTTTCCGGCGTTCCAATGGTCGATCGGCTTGCAAGGCGCTGCCCCTGAAATGCATGTTGGCGCAGGGCATCGCTATAGATCATCTGCGCGCCACTATTCTCGCGCAATTCGGCCAAAACAATCGCACGTTCTGCATTTAACGCGGTTGGCGAAATCCGCGGGTTACGGATCATGCCGGAAATGATTTTTACAGACTCATCCAGCTTTTCCTGCGTCGCATTGGGCAAATCGAGTTTATAGACGGTCTGCGTAGGCGTTGTTTGGGCGTTGCTATCGCTGCCGAATGTTACGCCAAACCTTTGCCAGATGCGCTTCGCTTCCCCATCCGGAACAAAAGTTGATCCACGAAAGGACAGATGCTCGATGAGATGGGCAAAGCCTTGCTCATCATTATTCTCATGCAATGCGCCCGCATCAATCCGCACGCGAATGGAAACCTGCCCCGCTGGAACGTCGTTTTTCTTAACCGCATAGCGCAGACCATTGGGCAAAACGCCAAATGTCCATGTGTCATCCACAGGGACGTCGCTGCCTTCATACAACCAAGGTTGCGCACCCGTCTTCGCCGACGCGGTCGTGACGGACGCGGTTTGGGCGTAAGTATTGGTGGAGAGCAGCAACGCTGCCAAAGCGAGAGCATAAGAAAATTTGCGCATTACACTCCTCATAACGGGCGTGCAGCTTGACCGCACATGAACGATCCGAAAAAAGCGGCGACTTCTTTCAATCACTTGCTCGTCATCCCGAACTTGTTTCGGGATGACGCACAACCGCCTGCCTGTTATCCCGAAACAAGTTCGGGATGACGAGGGGTTTCTCGGGACATTGTAACTAAATTCCCCCGTCGACGGTGTCATAACCCAAACCGCGCAGGCCAAGTTGCAACGCCTCAACGCATTCCGCCAATTTATGCGCATCGGTGGTGCGGACAACGAAGTTTGCACCGACCTTGCCCTCGCGGAAAAACGGGTAGCTGCCGATCTGGCATCCTTCATGATGCTTTTCCGTATCGCCCAGCAGCTTGGCCACTTCGCTTTCGGCGACCCAGCATCCGATTTGTTGGGATAATAAGGGCGCGCCGCCCTCAAGCGTACCTGTGAGTGCGTCCAACATACCTGCGGTAATGTGCGGAACACCGGCCATGATAAAGATATTGCCATGCCGGATACCCGGCGCGCCCGACATTTTGTTGGGGATCAGGTCCGCGCCGTCAGGCACCCGCGCCATGCGCAAACGGCCCGGATTGATGCCGCCGCGTGTTTCATAATATGCGTGAAGCACAGCGCTCGCTTCGGGATGGATAACTACCTCAACACCCAAAGCAGCCGCTATTGCATCGACCGTAATATCATCATGCGTTGGGCCAATGCCGCCGGTTGTGAACAGATAATCATTGCGTGCACGCAAGAGGTTTACCGCCTCAATTATCGCATCCATGTCATCGGCAACCACGCGCACTTCGCGCAGGCGAATGCCCTGAATATTGAGCCAAAGGGCAATTTGGCTTACATTTTTGTCCTGTGTGCGGCCAGAAAGGATTTCATCGCCAATAATCACAAGGGCAGCGGTGTAGATGCGAGATTCTGTCATGAGGACTCGATAGCATAAATCACCCCCTCGCAAAGTGCGGATTATTGCCTTATATCGCTTGCATGGAACAATATGTAAGCGTGACGCCGCAAGAGGCGATGCAGGCCCGCGACGGGACGATCAAATTGCATGGTGCAGAAGGCTTTGACGGCATGCGCAAGGCCGGACGCCTAGCCGCAGAAATCCTCGATGCTTTGGTGCCGCATGTCGTGCCCGGCGTGACAACCGAAGAACTCGACGACATTGTCCGCGAGATGACGATGCGCGGCGGCGCGGTGCCGGCTACCCTTGGCTATCGCGGGTACACGCACAGCTGCTGCATTTCGATCAACCACGTAATCTGCCACGGCATTCCATCGGACAAGAAATTGAAGGATGGCGACATCGTCAACATCGACGTCACGCCGCAACTGGATGGCTGGCACGGCGACACCAGCCGCATGTTCTTGGTCGGCGACGTGCCGGTGAAGGCCAAGCGTTTGGTCGATGTGACTTATGAATGCCTCATGCTCGGCATCGAGGCCGCAAAGCCCGGCAATCGTGTCGGCGACATTGGCTATGCGATCCAAACCCACGCCGAAAAGCACCGCTATGGCGTGGTCCGCGATTTCTGCGGCCATGGCTTGGGCCAGTTGTTCCACGATGCCCCCGAAATCGTCCATGTCGGCCGCCCCGGCACGGGGCCAGAGCTACGGCCCGGCATGATCTTCACCATCGAGCCAATGATCAACATCGGCAAGGCCGCAGGCAAGGTCCTCGACGATGGCTGGACGGCAGTAACCCGGGACCGTTCATTAAGCGCGCAATTCGAACACAGTATCGGCATTACTGACGATGGCTGCGAAATATTTACGGCAAGCCCCAGAGGTTTTGATAAGCCACCTTATTGAGGGCTGTTGCCAAGTTCAGGGTCACGACGTATTTTGGTCGAAATTACGATTACAACCGCAACCCAATCGTCTCATCCAAGCCGGCCATGATGTTTAGGTTTTGCACCGCCGCTCCACTCGCGCCTTTGCCGAGATTGTCAAGCATTGCCAACAGGCGCACTTGCAAGCCGTCGGGCGAAGCCAGCACATAAAGATCAAGCCGGTCGGATGGCGCTTGGTCGGCGTGCATCAATAATTCGCTTGGCGCAGCTTCGCTGTGCACCGTCACAAGCATTGACCCCGCATAATGCGTTTCGAGCGCGGCGCGCAACGCATCGGCACGACCTGCCCCCGTCATCGCCGAGAGCGGCAACGGCACTTCAACCACCATCCCGCGAAAGGAGCGGACGACGGCGGGGGCGAATATGGGCGGGTGGATCAGGCCTGCATGGGCCTGCATTTCGGGCACATGCTTGTGCGCCAGATCAAGGCCGTAGCTGCGATAGCCGATATCCGCGCCATCGCCTTCGAACCTTTGTATCAATGCCTTGCCACCGCCCGAATATCCGGACACGGCGTTAACGGTGTATGGCCAATCGGCTGGGAGCAAACCAGCGGCGACCAAAGGCGCGATAAGGCCCAAAAATCCGGTGGGGTAGCAGCCGGGGTTGCTCACCAACCGCGCGGAAGCAATACGTTCGCGTTGGCCGGCGCGATATTCGGCAAAGCCATAGGCCCAATTTGGGTCGACGCGATAGGCCGTGGACGCGTCAATGATGCGTGTCGTGGCGGATGTCGTCATCGCCACCGCCTCTTTCGCGGCGTCGTCTGGTAGGCAGAGGATAACAAAGTCGGCATCATTCAACGCTTCGCGTTTCGCGGCCATGTCTTTGCGTTTGGCATCATCCAAGGTGATCAACGAGAACTCGGCGCGGCCTGCCAGCCGGTCAGCGATCTCAAGCCCAGTGGTGCCCGCGGCGCCATCGATGAAAATGGTTTTAGTCAAAGCGCGACCCGCTTACGTGCCAAAATTGCGACCTCATGCTCGGCAAAGCGCGCAGCCACGTCCGTCAGAGGTTCCACGCTTACTGCCATTGCCGCGCCATTGGCGTGGATGATGTTGTCAGCATCGGCCATGATGCCGACATGGCCGGGAAAGAAAACCAAATCGCCACGTTCCAGCGGAGCGCCTTCGGGCAATGCCGTACCGAAATCGGCCATTTGCATATCGGCGTCGCGCGGAGCCATGATGCCTTTTAGGCCAAAGACCAATTGCAAAAGGCCCGAGCAATCAAGCGCATCGCCGCTGCGTCCACCCCAGCTATAGGGCGTGCCGATAAGCTGCTCAGCGAGATCAGTGGGCGACGCATTGACGCACCCGATGTCAGACACATGCGTGCGCGGCACAAAACCATTTTCGCACGCCAGATATGTACCACATGCGCTCAAATCACCGCAGAGCAAACGCGCGCCCATAGGATAACGCGCCAGCACGGGTGCTTTTGTCGACGGTGCCGCTACGAGCAATGTCGCCGGCGCCGTAACAATATGCGTCGCGGCAAAATCATCACCCAGTTCGGCAAAGCGCAGATAACCCAAATAATTATCGTGCAGGCAATATCCCCAAGCCCATTCACCTGCGACATCCAACACGGCAAATTCTTCGCCATGCATCAACGCGCTGACCGGCATCGATGTCGCATGGGCCTCTGCGTGGATTTCCGTAACGGGCGCGATACCGGTGCGCAGCATCGGCACGGCATAATGCGGCGCGAAGAGCTTTCCAGCCAGGCTGATATCGGCAAGGTCGCCACGGATAGGCGTTGTCCTTTTGTCGCCGACAAGGCTGTGTCCCGTCAGCTTGTGAATAGGCCTACCAATTGGCTTATTGATACCCAATTACTCATTCCCCCAACACCCGTCGCCCCAGCGTAGGCTGGGGCCCATTACGTCTCTCGGCTTTGAACGACAGGCGAGATAGGCACCAGCCTGCGCTGGTGCGACGAAAAATTTCTTCTAAAGCCCTTAGCCGACCGGATAAGTTTCCGTCAAATAACGAAAGACAGCCCGCAATCCAAGCGCCTCTCCGCCCTTTGGCCTGCCGGGCTTGCTGGTGGGCCGCCAGGCGAAGGTGTCCAGATGCACCCAAGGCACATCATCGGGGACGAATTTCTGGAGGAACAACGCCGCCGTAACCGCGCCTGCAAAGGCACCGCCGCTGTTCGATATGTCGGCGATATCGCTGTCGAGCATTTCCATATATGGCGCCCATAAGGGCATGCGCCAGAGCGGGTCCGAAGCTGCCTTTGATGCCGCTAGCATGTCATTTGCAATCCGTTCGTCGTTGCTGAACATAGCTGGCAAATCAGGGCCAAGCGCTACGCGTGCCGCACCGGTCAGCGTAGCAAAATCAATGATCAACTCCGCCTTATCCTCTATCGCCTTGGTAAGCGCATCTGCCAACACCAAACGTCCTTCGGCATCGGTATTGTCGATTTCTACGCTAATTCCCTTGCGGCTTTTGACGATGTCGCCTGGCCGCATCGCGTCACCTGCGATGCTGTTTTCCGCTGCCGCCACCAACATGTGCAGCCGCACGGGTAAATGCGCCGCCATAATCAGCTCTGCCAATGCCAAGGCATGAGCTGCGCCGCCCATATCTTTCTTCATTAGCCGCATGCCGGAGGCAGGTTTGATATCCAGCCCGCCACTGTCAAACGTAATGCCCTTGCCCACAATCGCGATACGCGGGTGGCGTGGGTCGCCCCATTCCATTTCAATCAGACGCGGCGCATGCGCACGGGCGGCGGCTTTGCCGACCGCGTGGATGAGCGGATAGCCCGTTTCGAGAGCCTCACCAGTGGTGACGGTGACGTCCGCTTTATATGACTTTGCGATGCGCTTTGCCTCAGTCTCCAACGCGTGTGGGCCAAGGTCGCTCGCTGGCCGGTTGACAAGATCGCGGACCAAAGCGGTTGCAGCGGCCTGCATTTCTGCCACGGGGATGCGGGCAGGCTCTCGCACCAACAAGACCCTTGGGCCGACAAGTTTCGGATCGCTCAGATATTCATGATAGCGATATTGCCCCAATATCCACCCGAGCATCGCATCGCCCGCATCATAATCGACAAGGCGATAGGTGCCTTCAGGAAGGCTATCTGCTGCTTTAGCCAAATGCCACACACCCGGGACGGCCGCATCCGATACGCCGGCAACGACAAACCATTCCCCGGGTTTATCTCCGGGCAATATGGCTATATCGTTTGCGTTTCCTTCAAATTTTTGTGCCTTGATAGCCGTTCGGGCGGCATCAGATTGCAGCGCAAGCCAGGCTTCAAAACGACCTTTGTCGGTGACATGAATAAGGGTGGCGGCCTGCGCATTATCAGGCTGGATCAGATTATCGTAACGCATAAACACTGCGATAGCCGCAATAGCAGGCGAACGGGAGAAATTTCAGAAAGGATGCACATTTTTCTTATCTGCATGCGATATCACTACCACCCCGCGCGCCGCACAGCCGCGACAATTCGAAATCAGATAAGCTGACGGGCGCCATCGACGCCCGTCCATAAACATCATTCCGCGGCGATAAGCGTTTCTGTTTTTTCTTTATGCGTCCTCGTATATTGCGGCGCTGAAAACACCATGACGCCATCATCGACAGGGTCCTGTGTCAGGATTTTCTTCTCTGCCGTGTAGTTTTGCAGAACACGCCATGGGTGACGGTCGCCATTTTTGGGCAGCGTGTCAAAACTGCGCGCGAAATAGCCGGAGCTGAAATCAGTCACAAATGGCAGCTTCGGCATGTCAGGATCATCCAGAACTGGCGTTGCCACCAGTGCGTTTTTGTCATCCATTTTCCACAATAAGCGACACACATAATCCGCCACAATATCGGTCTTTAGCGTCCAAGATGCGTTGATATAACCAAATACGCTGGCGAAATTCGGAATGTCGTTGAACATCACACCTTTATAATTGAAATGCTCGCCAAAATTGACGGCTTTCCCGTCGACGCTGATCGCGGTCTTGCCCATCGTGACGAGGTTCAGGCCCGTCGCGGTGATGATGATATCAGATGCGATATGCTTGCCCGACTTCAACTGGATGCCTGTCTTGGTAAAATGATCGATATGATCGGTTACAACTTCGGCCTTGCCCTCGGTAATCGCCGTGAACATGTTGCTATCGGGGATGAGGCACAGGCGTTGTTCCCACGGGCCATATTTAGGCACGAAATGGGTGTCGACATCCACCGACGCGGGCAAAGCCTCCCGCGCCATATTGACCAGCCTTTCGCCTAGCTTTGCCGGGTTCCGGCGCGCATACCAATATGTGAAACGCTGCATGTTGATATTGCGCCACCGCGTCAACGCATAGGCCAGCTTTTCCGGCATGATTTTGCGCACAAATTTCGAAAACGGGTCAATGGCAGGACGCGAAACCATGTAGGTGGGCGACCGTTGTAGCATCGTCACTTGTGCGCCTTGCTGCGCCATAACTGGGACAATCGTCACCGCCGTAGCGCCTGAACCAATGACCGTTACCTTCTTACCCGCATAATCCAAATCCTTGGGCCAATGCTGCGGATGGATGATTTGACCGCCAAAGTCGGCTTCGCCCGCAAAATCGGGTTTATAGCCTTGATCATAGTCATAATAGCCAGCGCACATGAACAAGAACCGCGCGGCAAAATGCCGTTCCGCGCCGCCGTCCACAGCCTTGGCCGTTATGTGCCAACGCGCATCGGGGCTCGACCAATTAGCTGAGATAACCTTGTGACCAAAATGAATATGCGGTGAAATGCCATATTCGTCGGCGGTTTCATGGACATATTCGTGAATGGACGGGCCATCTGCGATCGTTTTTTCATGCAACCATGGTTTGAAACGATAGCCCAAAGTGTGCATGTCGGAGTCCGACCGAATACCGGGATAGCGAAACAGATCCCAAGTCCCGCCCATATCGGCGCGTTGTTCCACAATTGCGTAGCTTTTGTTCGGGCATTGCATGGTGAGATGCGCCGCAGCGCCAATACCGGACAGGCCTGCACCCACAATCAATACATCTACTGTCGTCTCAGCCTGCGCCATATGCCTCTCCATTTTACAAGAAAATCTTACTGACATCGTTGCAAATTGCAACTGGCTTTCGTGCGCACAAAAATGCCGCTACGGCGGTGGCTAACATAAAGGAAATTGGGTCTCATGAGCGACAATATGGACGAAGATTATGTTTATGACGAAGTGTCGGGCGAATGGGTTAGCGCCGCCGAAGCAAAAGCCGCGACCGCGCAGAAGGACACTGTCGAAGTCCGCGACGCAGTCGGCAATTTGCTTGCGGACGGCGACCAAGTAACGTTGATTAAGGACCTAACGGTCAAGGGCGCTGGCCAGACGTTGAAACGCGGCACGTTGATTAAATCCATTCGGCTGACCGGCGACGCCCAAGAAATTGACTGCCGCTTTGATGGAATCAAAGGCCTAGTGCTGCGCGCCGAGTTCGTCCGGAAGCGCTGATGCACGTAAGCGTGTAGCCATCTTGAAATCCGGCGGCGCAATGCCCAGTTCGGAAAATGCGGGCCGGGCCCCTCTGGTCGTCATGTGACGGCGATGTCGGACCGCTTTATGAGTTCAAGAGGAGACCCGAAATGAATGCAGCCGTTGGAATGCCTTGCCCTGTATGCAAGGTACCGTTGGTCATGAGTGATCGCCAAGGTGTCGAAATTGATTATTGCCCGCAATGTCGCGGCGTATGGCTGGATCGCGGTGAGCTGGATAAGATTATCGAACGCAGCGCCGCTGCGGAAATGCCCACGCAACCCGCGCCTGCCCCACAAGCACCACCGCCACCCCAAGGCGGCTTTGCCCCACAAGGCTATCCTATGCCGCACCAAGGCTATGGTCACGGCTACCCGTATAAGAAACGCAGAAAGTCGTTTCTGGAAGAATTGTTCGACTAAACATCAGCGCGCGACACAAAAAAAGGGCCGCCTCTCGGCAGCCCTTTTTTTAATTTTTCGGCTGATTAATCAGCTGCGGACAGGTTGATGGCCGAAGCCTTACCGTTACGGCCGATTTCGACTTCGAAATTCACGCGCTGCTCTTTATCCAGCGTGTGCATGCCGGCTGCTTGAACAGCCGAGATGTGTACGAAGCTGTCATCACCACCGCCATCCGGCGCGATAAAGCCATAGCCTTTGTCTGCATTGAAAAATTTTACGGTGCCTACTGGCATAATATGTTCCTTTCACGAAACAGGTGACCACCGGACAACAGCGCCAAGTGGGTAGCCAAGTCGTGGTAGGAAAAACGTTGCCCGTTCCGATCTTATGATCAGCGACGCGCCTCAAAAATCCGTCGCGGTCGACGATAGCGTTCGACCTGTATACACCTGATTTATATAATGTGCAAACTAGAAGCGAAAATAACGACTTATTCCCGCTCACCGCCACTTTCGGGCACCTGCGCAGCAAGCGTGTTGCTTAGTCGTTTCCGGTTGGCGACCACGCTTTTGGCATAATGCGCGATGCTGGCGCTGACAATCGCCTCTGGGCTGCTCCCCAACTTTCCAGTCATCAGGTCGCAGCAGAGCGCCACGTTCGCCGTGACCTTCTCCGACACCATCCGCCCCGCCTCTTGTGCCGCCGCCGGCCCGCCTTGCGCCAAGCTGCCGATGCGCATCGCGATCACCAGATTCGATTCCGCGGCCAGAGCCCAAGCGTCCATGCCGATGTCGAACCAGTTGGGCTTTTTCGATGTCTCGGTCATGCCTCAACCCTAACCCGCGCCGCCAAAATGTCACGCAGGAATAACGCGGTGCGGTTGAAAAGAAAGCACCGTGCAAGGCAACTATTGGCTATGCACCGCATACCGCGCCGTCATGCTGAGAACTCATCCTTCGTCAGCCTGATAACGCATCTTCTCGTCATCCTGAAACAAGTTCAGGATGACGAGAAGATGCGCGCTGCTTTAAATTGAAACTACCGCGACGAGGACATCGCCCCTGCCCCACTTTCCATTTCACAAAACCGTCACACACTCCTAAGGCGCGTCACCTTATATGTGCAGAGTGCCTTATATGTTTGAAGTTGATGCGGTTATCACCTGGGTAGACGGGGCGGACCCAGCGCTGAAGTTGAACCGTGATTATTACCTCGAAAAGGCCAATGCGCTGGCTTTGGCGGGTGCCAAAGCACCGTTGCACGACAATGGCACCAACCCCCATCGATGGCTGTGCAGTGATGAGCTGAATTATTGCGTGCGCTCCATTGCAAACCATGCGCCTTGGGTACGGCGGATCTGGATTGTGACCGATAAGCAGACCCCCGAAATCATGCAGCTTTCCACCGAAATCTCCGCGAAGATCAGCATTGTTGACCATGAAGAGATTTTTGCAGGATATGAGGATGTGTTGCCGACGTTCAATTCGCTGTCCATCGAAACGATGCTGTGGCGCATAAAGGGGTTGGCCGAACATTTCCTCTATTTCAACGATGACGTATTTTTAACCGCGCCAGTGACTCCGTCGGATTTCTTTGCCGCCGATGGCCCGGTGCTGCGTGGCAAATGGACCGATCATAAAGACCTTGCCGCAAGCGGCGCAGCCCGTGATGAAGCAAGCTTGCTGAACCATTTTAACCAGATTAGCGCCGCGCAGATGATTGGCTATACCGCCGATCAGGTGTTCGAAAGCGCGCATGTCGTGCACCCGATGCTGCGTTCGGTGATGGCGGAATTGTTCGACACGTTCCACGACGCGTTTATCGCCAACGCAAGCTATCGCTTTCGCGATGCAGGGCAGTTTCTACCGCAAAGCCTGCATAACCATGCCTGCTTGGCCGACGGCAGCGCCGCGATTTTGGACACGCGCGATTATCTGCACATCGCGGTCGGCGCGACCGATGCGTGGTCGGCCGAAGATGTCAGCGGCTATTTACGCGGCAGTGAATGGGACGCGATCAAATTCCTCTGCGTCAACGATTTGCCCGAAGTAGAACGCAGCTTCCCCGATGCACGTTTGTGGATCGAGGAAGCGATTGCCCGTTAGGCGGGGTGTGCGCGCTCAATCATGCTCCCGATCACCCGCGCCCATATATAGCTCACGGCCGGTTTCGTCATAGACCTTGCTCATATGCGCCATGCCGGCTTCGGCTTCTTCGGCGGCGACAAAGCTATCTGCTGGCTGGTTTTGCAGCTTGGCAAATTCGCGCACCTCTTGGCTGATTTTCATTGAGCAAAACTTAGGCCCGCACATCGAACAGAAATGCGCGGACTTTGCGCCTTCGGCGGGAAGCGTCTGGTCATGATATTGCTCGGCCGTATCGGGGTCGAGGCTGAGGTTGAATTGGTCGCGCCAGCGGAATTCGAAACGCGCCTTGCTGAGCGCATCGTCGCGCACTTGCGCGGCCGGGTGGCCCTTGGCCAAATCGGCAGCATGGGCGGCGAGCTTGTAAGTGACAACGCCGACCTTCACATCGTCGCGGTCGGGCAAGCCCAAATGCTCCTTTGGCGTGACGTAGCAAAGCATTGCCGTGCCATACCAACCGATCTGCGCCGCGCCGATGCCGCTGGTGATATGGTCATATCCCGGCGCGATGTCGGTGGTGAGCGGTCCAAGCGTGTAGAAAGGTGCCTCGCCGCACGCCTCCAACTGCTTTTCCATATTCTCTTTGATCTTGTGCATCGGCACATGGCCGGGCCCTTCGATCATCACCTGCACATCTTGTGCCCAGGCGCGCTTGGTCAGCTCGCCCAGCGTGTAGAGTTCGGCAAATTGCGCTTCGTCATTGGCGTCGTAAATGCTGCCGGGGCGAAGGCCGTCACCAAGGCTGTAGGCGACGTCATAGGCCTTCATAATCTCGGTGATTTCGTCGAAGCGTTCGTACAAGAAACTTTCCTTGTGATGCGCAAGGCACCATTTCGCCATGATGCTGCCGCCGCGGGACACGATGCCGGTCATGCGCTTGGCCGCCAAGGGGACATAAGGCAGGCGGACGCCCGCGTGGATCGTGAAATAATCGACGCCCTGTTCGGCTTGTTCAATCAACGTATCGGCGAAGATTTCCCATGTCAGGTCCTCGGCCACGCCGCCGACCTTTTCCAACGCCTGATAGATGGGCACGGTGCCAATGGGCACGGGGGAGTTGCGGATGATCCATTCGCGGGTGTCGTGGATGTTGCGGCCGGTGGACAAATCCATAACGGTGTCCGCGCCCCAACGGATCGACCAGACCATCTTGTCGACCTCGGTCGCGACATCGGACGCAACCGCGCTGTTGCCGATATTGGCGTTGATCTTCACGAGGAAATTGCGACCAATCGCCATCGGCTCGGATTCAGGGTGGTTGATATTGTTGGGAATGATCGCGCGACCACGAGCCACTTCGTCGCGGACAAATTCGGGCGTGACATAATCGGGGATCGACGCGCCAAAGCTTTCGCCATCGCGCTTATATTCCGCAAGCCGTGCGCGGCCGAGATTTTCGCGCTCCGCGACATATTCCATTTCAGGGGTGATGATACCCTTGCGCGCATAATGCATCTGGCTGACGTTCATGCCGGGCTTGGCGCGGAGGACTTTTTGGCGGACATTGGGGAAAGGCGCGACGCCGCCGCTGCGGTCGGGACCAAGCTGGCCATTGTCCTCAGGCTTTACTTCGCGCTGCGTGACCTCCATCACATCGCCGCGCGTCATGATCCATGGACGGCGGATTTCATTGAGGCCAACGCTGATGTCGATGCGGGCATCGCTATCGGTATAGGGGCCGCTGGTGTCATAGACGCGCACGGGTGGTTCGCCCGACGATGGCTCCAAATGGATTTCGCGCATGGCGACATTCAACGGGCCAACGTGGATTTTCTTGCTGCCGCGAATGGGGCCAGTGGTTACGCCGATTTCTGTGCGTGCTTGGACGTCTGCCATTTAGTCTCTCCAAAATATCATAAGGAGAGCGATAGGCTTGAAGACCGGGGTTGGTCCTCACCAGTCCACCCGACTGGCTGCGGTCTCACCTCCCTACGCCCGTGCAAACGGGATCAGGTTCAGCGGGTCGCGGGCATTGCAGCACCGCCTCTCAGTCATACGACTCCCCGGGGATGCATTGGGAATAGACGAGGTGTTGCAGTCAGTCCAGCAGATTGCCCATAAACGCGATTTAGTGCGGCGTTGTGTTCGCCGATCTGGTCAAAAGGTATAGCTGATCCCGCCCGCCATAAACCATTGGCTTGCGTCGCCACGCAGCGACGTGACGGGTGATCGTGCAGCATCGTTGATGAGCCGCGAATAGTTTACGAAAGCATAGATCCCCCAGCCGCCATCGCGCGCGTCACCCGATAAATCGACCGCGCCGAGCAGGCTTGCGCCATAGCTTTTCCAACCGCCATTGGCGTCGAACACCGGCAGGCCGCTCGCAATGCTGCCCGCCTGATCGATGCTGAAATAGGTGTCGGCGTAATGGCTGTCGACATGCGTGGCCGACAGGCTAAAGCTTGTGAATATCGCCATCGACAATGGCGTTGAATACGCGATGCTTGGGCTGATGATGCGGCCCTTATGTGCGCCCGCGATATCCCATTGAATGTCATTGGAAATGGTCACGCTATCGAAGGGATGCAAGATTTTGGATAAAGACACCCCAATGGTGCCACCAAGCTCAATCGCAACATCTTCCTTGCCCAGCAAACCGACCACGGGGTCCTTTATATCATTGTTGCGGTCCATGCGGAAACGTAACAGCGGACCTGCGAGGAATTTCACATCCTTATTACTGTTGCCGTCGGCGATAAGGTCAACATATAGGCCTGGCCCACGCGCACCAAAGTCGATGCCTTTAACGCTGCCTTGAACAAGCGGCGCGGGGAAAAGGTCATATTGGTCGGAGCCATCATAGCTGGGGCTAAAGCCTACACCAAGGCCGACCGTCACCCAGTCGCCTGCAAATACGCTGCGATTGGGTCGTTCGGTGGCTGGCGCTTCGCTATCTTGGGCAAAGGCAGGTGCGCAAAGCGCGACACTGACACATAAGGCGGCAGCGCAGCTTTTAAAAATTCTCATGAAATGCCCCTGTTGAACCAGAAAGGGGAACGCCCCAGATGTTCAGTACGTTCCGTCTATATCACAGCAAAGCAGGTTAAAGCATATATTTCATTTTAATCCGCTGGCTGATTTCAGCAGCATCCATGGCAAACGCAGCAACTTTGAACTTCGGCGGTCCAGTGCGGATCGCGGGGTTGCGGGAAAAGCCGAAGCCTTCTTTTGGAATGAAAACAGCCATGTCCATTTTATCATTCCCATTTTCATCGTGGATCACGGCTATTGCATAAGTGCCTTGCGCAACGCCGCGGAAGGAAATCTGCGCAGAATCGCGCGCGGGTACAGTGGCGCGAAAGCTTTTCGGATCTTTGCTGCAGTCGGGAAAAAAGCGAGGATTTGCGGTAACGCAGACCAGAACATTGCCTTTCATGTTGCGCAGGCCAGAAATATTGACCTCAAGCTTTGCGGTGGGCGTCGTTGCCGAAGCCGCGCTAGTGAGGGCGGCGGCTCCAATCGCCGAGCCCAAGATCAGTGCCGCACATTTTGTCCCAAAACCTGAAATATAAACCATAATTTCCCCGATATGCCTCATGATGCTTTTGGTGATGCGTCGCCGTTATCAACCAACGCCCCAATCTGCCGTTTACTATGAACTTAGGAAAACATTCCCACCCCATATGGTTGGTCACGCCCATGATCGTCATGATAGCTAGCACAGTGCCCAATGCCCCGACATGAACGGGGATAAGAAAAACTAGCACGGGAATAACGAAAGCACCGGACAACGCCTCCCACGGATGAAACGACATTGCGGCCCATGCGGTAGGTGGGCGGCTTTCATGGTGGACGGCATGTGCGGCCTTAAACCAAAATGGTCGATGCATCAGGCGGTGCGTCCAATAAAACCAAGTGTCGTGCACAAACAAATAGAGGAAAACCGACACCGGCAGATACCACAAAGGAAAGGCGCTCACATCGGTGTAGATTAGCGTCCAGCCCAAGCTATCCCAGCCCCAAGCTACAATGCCCGCAGGAATTCCATAGATAGCAGCACTGGCGAGGCTCCAACCGATCTCACGCCGGATTTGGCGGTCGAGACCTTGGTACAGGCCTGGCGCATGGATTCTGGTTGCCCAAGCAAACGCCCCGCTGACAAGCAAATAGCGCGTTCCCACAATCGCCGTCATCGCTGCAGCAGACAACATCAAGACAAGCAAGCTATCCATGTGATGGTCCCTGCCTTTTAGCGATTACTTTAGCAAGTTGCGCGTTTTGAAGGCTTTCGGACCGGTTATACTGATAACGTCACCATCGTGCATTACCGATATTGGCCCGTCATAATGGTTACCCGCTTTACCCAATAAAGCAAATTCGAGCGGCTTGGGTACCGATGGCACAATATGCGTAAAGGCGAGCATGCCCACATCTGCTGACTTGGCAACATCGGCAGCCAATTCGGGGCTGATATGGTAGTTTTGAATATCATCAAAAATCTTCGCGCGGTTTGCCATGCCAGCCTTTTGCGCGCTGTTAGCAAGCGCGCCGACAATACGCGGGGATAGCAGCTCGCTTACCAACAGGTCCGATCCCTTGGCTGCAGCCGCAAGCTTTGGAGTAAACGCAGTGTCGCCGGTGATGGTGACGCTTTTGCCCTTAAAATCGACGCGATAGCCGAATGCAGGCGTAATCGGGTCATGGTCGACGGCAAACGCCGTTATGCGAACGCCATCGGCGTTATAAACGGTTCCCGGCTCAATAGCCGCCCCTGTCATGCCAAAGCCGGACGGGGACACCACGGCTTCGCCATGATGCGCAATACGGTAGGTGGAATCAATGCGATAGGCCGCGTTCAACCCTTCTGTAATTTCGGTGACGCCAGTGGGGCCGGATACCTTCAAAGGCGTTTTGGCGCTCGTTCCAGCCCAGCGTTGTAAGGTAAATGGTCCAAGGCCTTCGAAATGGTCGCTGTGCAAATGCGTCAGCCATACGCCTTGTACTTTATCGAGCGGCATCCCCATCAGCGCCAACGTTTCGCCGGAACCTTCACCCATGTCGAACACGAACAGCTTACCGTCGGCTATAACCACAGTGCAGGCGGCAGCGCGATCGCGGCTTGGTAAAGGGGATCCCGTACCACAGAAACCGACATGCAGTTGGTCAGCGGGCAAATCCGCCATAACGTTGCGCGCCATGGCGCCATCTGCGGCACGACTAATAAGCGCCATCGCGATTGTGTCGCGCTGCGTATACACAATTGCACCAACAAGCCCGACCAACCCAAGCGCCACCAAAAGCCATTTTTTCCGCATGTTCATTCCCCCTATACAGCACATTCGCTGCGCGCTGCGGCTCAGTTCTACCCGTCTTATGCCCGAATAGCATGTAGAAAATTTGGAGCGATCCCGCTGCGGAATGAAATGATGGCTTAGAAAGCTGTGCATTACGGTGGCAGGCCCCTTTCCCTTGCAAAATGCCTGCGCTAGGGCGGTGGTGTGACTGTCAAAAACATCAAATGCGACGTTGCCATCGTTGGCGGCGGTCTTGCCGGCGGGCTGATCGCGCTGGCACTTGCCAAGATGCGACCCGAGTTAAACATTGTTCTCATCGAACGAGGTCAAAGCTTTGGTGGCAATCATATCTGGAGTTATTTCGCGAGCGACATTTTGCCGGAGCATCGCTGGCTGACTGCGCCTTTGGTCACTTATGGTTGGTCGGGTTATGACGTGAAATTTCCCGCGCACAGCCGGTCGCTTGATAATATTTACTACAGCATCGAATCTGAACGCCTGGATCAGGTCTTGCGCAAGGAGCTTCCCGCATCGTCCCTACTGCTTGGCCGTGAAGTGAAAGCCGTTTCCCCGCGCCTCGTAGTACTCGACGGCGCGCAGCGGATTAACGCTGGCGGTGTTATCGATGCCCGCGGTGCTGGCGATTTAAACCATCTCGACTGCGGTTGGCAAAAATTCACTGGGCAGTTGATGCAATTGTCCGAGCCACACAACCTCACCAAGCCAATCGTCATGGACGCCACAGTGGATCAACATGATGGCTATCGTTTCGTCTACGTCCTGCCCTTTGGCATGGACAAGCTATTTATCGAAGACACGTATTATAGCGACAAGCCGCACCTTGACCCGCGCATTTTGCGGCAACGACTTGCGGCCTATGCTGACGAAAAAGGTTGGCAAGTCGAACGCATTCTGCGGGAGGAAAATGGCGTTCTGCCGGTTGTCATGGGCGGCAATCTCGAAAGCTATTGGAATAGCGGCAGTGGCCGGACCGCAAAGGCCGGCGCGCGGGGTGCCTTTTTCCAACCCGTCACCAGCTACTCGCTGCCCGATGCCGTGCGCAACGCGATTTTCATTGCCGAGCAGCCTGATTTAGACGGCGACAAGCTGAACCTCGCGCTGCGGCAACGGGCGGAGAAACATTGGCGTAAGGGCACATTCTTCCGCATGCTGAACCGCATGCTCTTCCGCGGCGCGGATGGTGCCGAACGGTATAAGATATTGGAACGTTTCTACAGGCTTGACCCCGGTTTGATCGAACGTTTTTACGCTGGGAATACGACGATGGGGGATATGGCGCGGATCCTATCCGGCAAGCCACCCATTTCCATAAGACGAGCGATCAAAGCGATTTGGAGCAAGAAAAAGTGAACACGACTCCACCCCGTTTCGTCATCCCGAACTGGTTTCGGAATAACGCAGCAACATCGCCTGTTATCCTGAAACCATTTCAGGATAACGACTTTTTGGGGCGATGGGGATGACACAAAAAGCAGTGGTCATCGGTGCTGGGTTTGGCGGCCTGGCTCTCGCCATACGCCTCCAATCGTCCGGTATATCAACCACCATAGTCGAAGCGCGGGACAAGCCCGGTGGCCGGGCTTATTATTGGGAGAAGGATGGCTTTACCTTTGATGGTGGCCCCACCGTGATCACGGACCCACCCTGCCTCGAAGAATTATGGGCGCTGTCCGGCCATAAAATGGCGGACGACATCGAATTGATGCCCGTATTCCCTTTTTACCGCCTCAACTGGCCAGATGGCACGAATTTCGATTATTCCAACGATGCGCCAGGGCTAAAGACAGAGATCGAGAAATTAAACCCCGCTGATGTTGAGGGCTATCGCAAGTTCCTCGAATATTCGAAGGGCGTATACAAACAAGGCTATCAAAAGCTTGGCTCCGTCGCGTTTCTCGACTTTGCCTCCATGATAAAGGCCGCGCCTGCGTTAATGAAATATCAGGCATGGCGCTCGGTCTATTCGATTGTCTCGTCCTACGTCAAAGATGAAAAATTGCGCGAAGCTTTGTCGTTTCACACCTTGCTCGTCGGTGGCAACCCCATGAGCACCAGCGCAATCTATGCGCTTATCCACACAATCGAAAAAGAAGGCGGCGTATGGTTTGCCAAGGGCGGCACGAACCGCCTCGTCAATGCCATGGTAACGCATTTCGAACGGCTCGGCGGTACCGTTCGTTTGGACGATGCAGTCGAAGAAATTGAAACACGCGGTGACAAGGTCATAGGCGTACGCACGAAGTCCGGTTGGCGCATGGATTGCGACATGTGTGCATCAAATGGCGATTTGATGCACACATATAAGGACTTGTTGACTGGCAACAAGCGCGGCGAACGGGCAACCAATGCCTTGCGTCGTAAAAGCTGGTCGCCGTCTTTGTTCGTGCTGCATTTGGGCATTAAGGGCACATGGCCGGGGATCCCACACCACATGATATTGTTTGGCCCGCGCTATAAGGGGCTGCTGGACGATATCTTCAAAAACGGTGTCGTGCCAAAGGACTTCTCGCTTTATTTGCATCACCCGACCGTCACCGACCCAAGTCTTGCGCCCGAAGGTTGCTCGACCTTTTACGTGCTCGCGCCCGTCGCCCATTTGGGCAAAGCGCCGCATGATTGGGATGGCGACGTGGGTGAGGCGATGAAGGAACGGATATTGGATGAACTGGAACGTCGCCTGATTCCCGATATCCGTAGCCGAATTATGACCCAGTTTCATTATACACCCGCCGATTTTGGCCGCGACTTATCCGCGCATTTGGGTAGCGCGTTCAGTCTTGAACCCGTCCTCTGGCAATCGGCCTATTTGCGCGCGCACAACCGCGATGACGCGATTTCAAACCTGTATTTTGTTGGCGCAGGTACGCACCCCGGCGCGGGCATACCCGGTGTTGTGGGGAGCGCAAAAGCAACGGCGGCATTAATGTTAGAGGACGCAAAATCATGAAACGCCTTGCGGTCTATTGCGGGTCAGCGACGCCTGAAAACCCGATCTATATCGAAGCTGCGCGCAGCGTCGGAAAGGCGTTGGCCGAACGCGGCATTGGTGTTGTGTATGGTGGCGGACGGCTCGGCCTGATGGGTGCAGTCGCCGATAGCGCGCTGGAAACGGGCGGCGAAGTCATCGGTATCATCCCTGATGCTTTGGTTGGCGCAGAAGTCGCGCATCAGGGCTGCACCGAACTGCATGTGGTATCGGGTATGCACGAGCGTAAGCAACGCTTCACGGACTTGTCCGACGGTTTTATCACAATTCCCGGCGGCGTGGGCACGATGGATGAATTGTGGGAAGCCATTAGCTGGTCGCAACTTGGCTATCATCAAAAGCCCGTTGGCCTGTTGAACGTGGCCGGGTTTTACGACCAGTTGATCGCGTTTAACCAGAATATGATCGACGTTGGTTTCATTCGGCCGCAACATGCCGGGATTATGATCGTAGATAATAATCTGGATGGCTTGTTGGACAAGATGGCCGACTATGTGCCGCACAAAACGATTTTTCAGATGAAAGCGGACGACCTGTGACTGGCATTCGCACAAGCGGAATGGGATAATGGACCGCCCCGCACTCGTCGCCTTTGCGCAAGACAGCATCTCGCGCGGGTCGAAATCCTTTCGCTTTGCCAGCCGCTTGTTCGACAGGACAACCCGCGAACGGGTGTGGCTATTGTATGCTTGGTGCCGCAAATGTGACGACATGGCCGATGGGCAGGACCATGGCGGCGCGATGGAAGCGGTCACGGACCCGCAGGCGCGGTTGCAAGCGATCCGCGAACTGACGGCCATGGCGCTCGCTGGAACGCCCACAGGCGAACCAGCCTTTGACTGCTTGGGCGTTGTGGCGCGCGAATGTGGCCTCACGCATCGTATGGCAGAGGATGTGATCGAAGGTTTCGCCCTCGATGCCGCAGACTGGCACCCACGCCGTGAAAACGACCTGTATCAATATTGCTACCATGTCGCAGGCGCCGTTGGCGTTATGATGGCGGTGGTCATGGGCGTGCCCGCCGATGACGATGCCACGCTTGACAGGGCCTGCGACCTTGGCCTTGCGTTTCAGCTCGCCAATATCGCCCGCGACATATCGGAGGATGACGCGGCAGGCCGGTGCTATTTGCCCGACGATTGGCTCGCGATGCTCGATATCGGACCCGGCGAGCACATGAAGCCGCATAACCGCAAAAAATTGGCGCTTGCGGGCCGCTGGCTCGCCGATGAGGCGGAACAATATGAGGCATCGGCGCGCGTTGGTGCCAAACATTTGCCATTGCGTGCCCGCTGGGCGGTTTTGTCAGCCGCTGGGATTTACGGCGAAATCGCCCGCAAGGTGCGCGCCTCCGGTGCGCAGGCTTGGGACCAGCGGATTTTCACCAGCCGGCCGGAGAAATTTCGATGGGTCCGCAAGGCATTTGTCGACGCTGTCATCAACAATCCCCGAGATATGAACCGCGATGCCCTGTGGACGCGGACACGCTAGTCCTTGCGGTGTCGTTATCCTGAACTTGTTTCAGGATGACGAGCTATAGGGGTTAGGATGAAGCGAGCAGTTGTGCCGCCCGCGCCGAAAGCCTTGCAACCGCCGCTTGGTGAATCCCCGGCGCACAGCAGATTAGTCCAAAATCGAGCGGCGCAACTTTGTTATAGCGAATAGGTTGCCCCAAGGCGTCGGTGACAACACCACCTGCCTCCTGCGCCACCAGATGCGCCGCCGCGATGTCCCATTCATGACCCCATCGCAATGTCGCGACCAGATCCGCACGGTCGCAGGCGACCATCGTCATACGCATAGCGATGCTGTTGGGCTTGGTCACAGTCACCAGATCTGCATCCAGTTTTGGCAAATCATCCGCAGGCACGCGTGATCCGGTGAAGTCTAAACGGGTGCTGCCCGCAAGCCGCTCTCCATTGCACGTCACGCCTTCGCCGTGCGCCGCAACCCAGACTTTGCCTTGCGCCGGCGCGGCCATCACAGCGAATACCGGCAAGCCATCGGCCACTAAGGCCACAGATACGCACCATCCGCTGCGCCCGCGGACATAATCACGAGTGCCGTCAATGGGATCGACCAACCACAATAATCGCGCATTCAACCTTGACGGGTCATCAACGGTTTCCTCCGACAACCACGCGGCTTCAGGCAAAATGGCCCGCAACTTTGTGGTGAGAAAGGCGTCAACCGCCATATCGATGTCGCTGACGGGATTATTCTTGCCCTTGTCCCACACTTTGGTGTCGGCCGCCGCGCCTTCACGCCAACTGGCAAAGGCCAATGCCGCTGCCTCTTGCGTGGCGGCTACAACGGCGGCGCGGTCAAGCTGTCGCTCAGGCACCTGCGATCATCATGCCGTCGATACGCAATGTCGGCACGTTCATGCTGCGTATGAATTCGAGGTCATTGGCCGCCGTCATGGCTGCAAACATGTCCTTCAAATTGCCCGCAATCGTAAATTCGCTAACGGGCCCGGCAATTTCGCCGTTGATAATGAGAAAGCCCGCGGCACCCCGGCTATAATCGCCCGTGACGGGATTCACGCCCTGCCCTGCGAGCTCATGGATATACACGCCATGCTTGATATCGGCGATCAGTTCCGTGACGCTAACGCTGCCGCCCTCCAGATGCACATTGGATGGGCTGACGCCCGGGGCACCGCTAATCCCGCGACTGGCGTGGCCCGTGGGTTCCAGCCCCAATTGCCGCGCCGATGCGCTTTCCATCAACCAACCCGTCAATACGCCCTTGTCTATGATCGAACGGCGCGCGGTGGGTAGGCCTTCACCATCAAAGGCGCGTGAACCAAGGCCGCGCATCCGGTGCGGGTCATCGATAATGGAAATGCTGCTGTCTAACAATTGCGCGCCAAGCGATTCCAGCAAGAAGCTGGTCTTGCGCGCGATGGCCGATCCGCTGATACCACCGAGCAAATGGCCCACAAAGGACCCACCGACGCGCGGGTCAAACACAACGGGCATCTGGCCGCTTTTGACCGTGCCGGGGTTCAACCGTTTGACCGCGCGCTCCCCTGCGCGGGTGCCAATGTTGGATGCGTTGTCGAGGTCGGCAAGATGCCGTGCCGAATGCCAGTCATAATCGCGTTCCTTAGCATCGCCATCTCCAGACAGCACGCTGGCCGATATGCTATAGCCAGAGCCGGATTTGACGCCGGCAAAGCCATGGCTGGTGGCCAGCGCAAAAATACTGCGTCCGGCGCTAGCGCCCGCGCCTTCGCTGTTGGAGACACCCGGCACAGCGCGTGCTGCATCTTCACATTCCAACGCAGCCGCACGCAATAGGGCTGGGTCAGGGTCAAGGCCGTCATCGCCATCAAAGTCCGGGATTGCCCCCGTCAGCAAACGATCCTGCGGCGCGAGACCTGCATATTGGTCCTCCGGCGCTTCTTTGGCCATATCGATCGCGCGCGTGACCAGCCCTGCCAGAATGTCGGGGTTCATGTTGGACGATGAAATCGTAGCAGAGCGTTGGCCGACAAACACACGCAGGCCAATATCTTCGCCTTCAGAGCGGGCCACATCTTCCAAATGACCGAGCCGCACTTGGACTTCCGTAGAGGCATCGCAGACATAGACAGCGTCCGCCGCGTCAGCGCCTGCCTTCATGGCTTGGGAAACAAGATTTTGCGCACGATCAAGCGCGTGTTGTGGTGTCAGCATGATTCCCGCTTAGGCGCGGGCCGTTACAGCGTCAATCAAGCGGCCTTCAAAAAACCGTGAATAGCACCGCCAGAACAGCCGGAATGGCAATAGCAGCGACCCACAGTTTCAATCGGTCAACCGAATATTGCGTTTCCAAAACGTCGTCTGGATGAGCCGTCGCACTAAGCGCCTGCCAACGTCGCTCGAGATTTCGGCACAATGGAATGACGGCAGCAACCAAAAGGACCAAGACAAAATAAGGAAAAATAGATGTGCCAGTCGATTCAATCGTCGGCGTCACCAAAAAAATCAAAGCTAATGTGTAAACAACCAGCGCAAGGGCCACATGGTCAGACATGCGTTTCGAACAGCTTTTATAGGCGCGCAAGGGCGCTTTTTGGGCTTTTGCCATTTTCTCTCTCCTCTTCCCTGTCACAAGACTGTCACTTTCGGGAAAAGGTTTCAAGCAAATTTATATGCGCCTAAGGTAGCCCAAGAATCTTGTGGTTTTGCAAGGATAGCCGCCATTTTGGTCGCTCCATAACTAAGCGGGTTGCCTCCGCGACATGGG
Organism: Sphingorhabdus sp.; assembly: GCF_044239045.1. Lineage (GTDB taxonomy): Bacteria > Pseudomonadota > Alphaproteobacteria > Sphingomonadales > Sphingomonadaceae > Sphingorhabdus_B. The sequence continues at coordinate 49,890 of NZ_JBIICD010000003.1, read as the reverse complement.
CGGCATTTACGCCTGCGTCGCCGGCATCCATAGGCTGAATAAGGAAATGGGCAAATTGCCATTGCTCCATGGCGTCAAGGTCACTTGTGGGTTGTGGCCAGACCAATTTCAATTCGTCGCCTGTGAGTTGGACGATGTCCGACCCGGCCTTGGGGCTGATACACACCCAATCAATACCGGGATGCACCTCTATTGTGCCATTGCTTTCAATCGCGATCTGGAAAGCTTGGGCGTGGAGCGCGTCAACAATCCCGTCATCCACCTGCAACATGGGTTCGCCGCCGGTTATCACGACATAGCGATTGTCAGTGCCATCGCCCCATAATGCAGCGACCTTCGCCGCCAGCGTCTCAGCATCATAGCGCCCGCCATTTTCGCCATCCGTGCCTACAAAGTCGGTATCGCAAAACTGGCAAATCGCACTGGCGCGGTCGACCTCTCGCCCGGTCCATAAATTGCAGCCGGAAAAGCGCAGGAACACCGCACGGCGGCCCGCATGTACGCCCTCCCCCTGCAACGTCAGGAATATCTCTTTAACCGCGTAGCTCATGCGTAAATCGTAGGGTCAGGCAGACCGGCATCGGCAAAGCCTTTTGCGCGAAGGCGGCAGGCATCGCACTGACCACAGGCTTTATTGTCCGGACTTGGGTCATAGCAGGACCAGCTCATACCCGCATCGAGGCTCAACCTTGCGGCTTCGCGCGCAATGTCCGCCTTGGTCATATGCAACAACGGCGTGTGGATAGTGAAAGGATCGCCCTCAACACCCGCCTTGGTGGCCAAATTGGCCATGCCTTCAAAGGCGCGGATGAATTCCGGGCGGCAGTCGGGATAGCCTGAATAATCAAGCGCATTCACGCCAATCCACAAATCCCGTGCGCCGCGTGCTTCGGCAAGGCCAAGGCATAAGGAGAGGAATATGGTGTTGCGCGCAGGCACATAGGTGATCGGTATGGCGTTTTCTTCAACACCCTCTTTGGGAACATCAATATCCGCCGTCAGCGCCGACCCGCCAAAGCGCGTCAGGTCCAGCGGCAACAGGATATGCTCCTTCGTCCCCAAATGCGCGGCGATTGTCGCGGCACTATCGAGCTCAATTCTGTGGCGCTGGTTATAGTCAATGGTCAGCGCGATGACGTCATAGCCCGCCTCTCGCGCCAAGCCTGCAACAACCATCGAATCGAGGCCACCGGACAACAGAACGATGGCAGATTTGGATTTTGCGGTCATTGCGAGATGTCTCTGTATTCAGAGAGAAGAAAAGTGGTGCACCCGGAGCGATTCGAACGCCCGGCCCTCAGATTCGTAGTCTGATGCTCTATCCAGCTGAGCTACGGGTGCACTGGAGCGCCGCTATTAGGGACGCTGGCAAAGTTGTGCAATAGCTAATTTGAACCTTAAAGCTGCTTGCAGGTCGATTTTCTGCGGATGGCATCAATCGTTGGAAAGTCTGCCGCGTCCGTCATCAGAATGCGAATGAGAGCTAATCCTTTATCATAACGCAACGCCACGGGTTCATAGCCCTTTGGGACAGCCATACCCTTTCGAATCAAGGCAAGGCGCGCCGATTTACCGCCGGTATCACGATCACTGCGGACAGCCGCGACATCGGTGCGGGCGTCGAATATACTGATCGACCAATAATGGTCAGGCACGGGTTCAATGTCGAGCAACACGGGGCCATTGGCCAAATCAAAAACGCATGTTGAATAGGATAAATCCGGACTGGGCCGGACGATAGGTTGATTATCGGCTGTCGAAGGCTGGGTAAAAACGAATGTGTTTACCCGCCCAGTGGCGATTTTGTCCAAAGCGGCTGACATCAGCGCATAGGGTGTCGCGACCAGAGTGCCGTGCCATGCTGCGCCGGCAGTTATTAGTCCCACTAAAATGGGAAGCAGCCAGTTTCTTTTCATGCGCAGCTCTCCTTTTTTATCGTGGGTAATGTCGCATTTGCGGGATCAGTGAGCAAATTTCCTTTTGCATGATACAACCGCAGGGTCAGATCGAAACCGTCTATGCTACCGGTCGGCAACCATACACCATTGGCTATTTTAGGCGATACGGTGAATGACCAGTTGCCATCGCTATCGCGGACTGGTTTATTTCCTGGCACCGACCAGCGGTTGGCCTCATTTTTTACGAGCCAGCCCTCGCCATGATACAGCGTTACACTCCACCAACGCGCGTCCAATGGCCCGCCACGCACGGTGTAAGTGCATTTGCCGTTGAGAGGCGCACCGTCGCTGTCCGTATTGGCGATATAATACATCGCTTCTTTTGCGGGCAGAGCCATGATTCCGTGCAATGCCACTTTGGCGCGAATCAACGCGGTCGCTTTCTCCGTCCCCTGAATGGTATTGGCGTTCCAGGGGCCATTACTGATCTGCTTAGCGGTGTAATCACCGCGCACTTGCGAAATGGCATATCCCGCGCCGCCGACTAAGCCCAATGCGATACAGATGCCGTATCGTTGCCACCTTTTCATAATGCTCTCCCTCAGTGGAGGGTTAGAACAAATGATTATGTGCTGGCAAGTGCCGCCTGCGCTGCTGCCAATCGCGCGATCGGTACGCGATAGGGGGAGGCGCTGACATAATCGAGGCCAACCTGTTCGCAGAAAGTGATCGATGCCGGGTCGCCGCCATGTTCGCCGCAAATGCCAAGCTTGATCTCGGGACGCGTTGCGCGACCTTTGTTGGCGGCAATCTCAATCAACTGGCCAACGCCTTCAACATCGAGGCTGACGAAGGGGTCGCGGGCGTAAATGCCCTTGTCGACATAATGCGTCAGGAAGCGGGCCGCGTCATCGCGGCTGACGCCCAAGGTGGTTTGCGTCAGGTCGTTGGTGCCAAAGCTGAAGAAGCTACCGACTTCAGCAATTTCATCCGCCATCAACGCCGCGCGGGGTAATTCGATCATCGTACCGACAAGATACTCAATCCGCTTGCCCTTTTCGGCAAAGACCGCTTCGGCAGCCTTGTCGACGACATCCTTCATCAATTCCAGTTCACGGCGCGTGCCGACCAGCGGGATCATGATTTCGGGCACGGGCGCTACGGCAAGGCTGCACGCGGCCTCAAAAATAGCCCGCGCCTGCATCTCGTAAATTTCGGGATAGGTCACGCCCAAACGGCATCCGCGATGGCCAAGCATCGGGTTGAATTCGTGCAATTCGGACGCGCGTTGTTTCAACACTTCAATGCCTACACCTGCCGCTTCGGCAACCTCGGCAAATTCGCTTTCCTGATGCGGTAGGAATTCATGCAAGGGCGGGTCGAGCAAGCGAATAGTAACGGGAAGGCCAGCCATCACTTCGAAAATCGCGGCAAAATCCTTACGCTGTTCGGGCAGTAATTTGTCAAGCGCGACCCGGCGGCCCTTTTCATCATCGGCCAAGATCATTTGGCGCACGGCAGTGATACGGGCGGCGTCAAAGAACATATGCTCCGTCCGGCACAGGCCAATGCCTTCTGCACCGAAATCGCGCGCAGTTTGCGCGTCGGACGGGGTTTCGGCATTGGCGCGGACCTTCATCCGGCGACCCGCATCTGCCCACACCATCAATGTCCCGAAATCACCGACCAATTCGGGCTGGATCGTCGGCACTTCCCCCGCCATTACCTCGCCGGTGGAACCATCGAGCGTAATGATATCGCCCTCTTTCAGCATACGCCCCGCGATACGCAAAACTTTGGCCGTGGCATCGATTTGCAAGCTGCCTGCGCCCGATACGCAAGGACGGCCCATGCCGCGTGCAACAACAGCAGCATGGCTGGTCATCCCGCCGCGCGCGGTCAATATGCCCTTGGCCGCGTGCATGCCGTGAATATCCTCGGGACTGGTTTCGATACGGACCAATATAACCGCTTTGCCTAATTCGTTGAACCGTTCGGCGGTATCGGCATCAAAGACAATCTCACCCGATGCCGCACCCGGTGACGCTGGCAGGCCAGAAGTCAGAACGTCGCGCGACGCTTGCGGATCAAGCGTCGGGTGCAGCAATTGATCGAGCGCCATCGGATCAATGCGCAAAACCGCCTCATCGGTTGTAATCATGCCCGCTTGCGCCATATCGACGGCAATTTTCAAGGCGGCCTTGGCGGTGCGCTTGCCCGAACGGGTTTGCAGCATCCACAATTTTTCCCGCTCAACGGTGAATTCAATATCCTGCATATCGCGATAATGTGTTTCCAGGATTTCAAACACGCGCGCCAACTCAGCATATACCGTCGGCATGGCTTCTTCCATCGACAGCGGCTTTGCGCCAGCGCGTTCGCGGGCCGCCTTGGTCAGATATTGCGGCGTGCGGATCCCTGCGACAACATCTTCACCTTGCGCGTTGATCAGATATTCGCCGTAAAAGGCGTTCTCGCCCGTTGCCGGATCACGGGTGAAGGCAACCCCTGTCGCCGACGTTTCACCCATATTGCCAAAGACCATCGCCTGCACATTGACCGCCGTGCCCCAGTCGCCCGGAATATTATTCAGGCGGCGATAGACTTTTGCCCGGTCCGATTCCCATGACCCAAACACCGCGCCGACCGCACCCCATAATTGGTCGTGCACATCTTGCGGAAATGGCTTGCCCCATTCGGCGGCGACAAGGCGCTTATATTCGGCAACCAAAGCCTTCAAATCATCGGCAGACAGCTCTGTATCGAGATAGAATCCGCGATCTTCTTTGGCGATTTCCAACGCCTCTTCAAACGCGCCATGATCGAGCTCCAGCACCACATCGGCATACATTTGGATGAAACGGCGATAGCTATCCCATGCAAAGCGGGCGTCGCCTGACGAAGCGGCAAGCCCTTCGACTGTCTGGTCATTCAGCCCCAGATTTAACACGGTATCCATCATCCCCGGCATCGACACCCGGGCGCCCGAACGCACTGACACCAGCAACGGATTGACCGGATCGCCAAAGGATTTGCCCGTTACCTGCTCAATATGCGCGAGGCCATTGGCGACTTCGGCGCGGACACTGTCAGGGAAGCTTTGGCCATTGGCATAATATGCCGTGCACATTTCGGTCGTAATCGTGAAGCCCGGGGGGACTGGCAGGCCAATCGAGGCCATGCCATCCAAATTCGCGCCTTTGCCGCCAAGAATGTTTTTATTGCCGCGAACGGTTTCGTCGCCATCCGAAACACCGCCACCGAACCGATATACATATTGGGTCATCCCGCAGCCATTCCTTTTACTTGGCTTTATTGCTTGGCCGCCGTTGTGCAGTGCAGCGCATCGGAGTCAAGTCTGGAGGGCAGTTATTTTCCGGATTTGTTGGCGAATAACATAAAGCGCGCCAAGGGCAGCTTGAAAGACAGCAGATACAAGACATGGAGCACGACAAGCGCAATCGCCAGATTTGCTAGATATTCATGCGCTTCTTCGTTAAATTCGCCGAATTCATCTTCGCGGCGCTCGCGTCCATTTTCGTCCGAGAGGGAAAAAGAACTAAGCGCGCTGGGCTGCAACGCGCGTCCCTTGTCCATCATGATACCCGTGCCCGTGGCACCAATCACCGAAAGGGCGATTCCCGCCAGCAGAACTTGGCTGATGGCCGGATGGGTCATGATACCCTTTAGATGCAAATCCTTGAACGAGGGGTGGAAACGCGCAAGCCCCAATTGCGGCGCGCCGCTCAAGGCCCAAATCAGCCGGAACAATATGAGGGCAGCGACACCATAGCCAAGCCAGGCATGAACAAGGCCCATTTCCGCCGAAAAATAAGCGGCCAATACGCTCAGCGCGAGGAAGCTGTGAAAAATACGGATTCGGTGCATGACGGCCATGGGGATGTTCCTTTGAACAGGAAACAACCCAAACGCCCATTCGGCCCCGCCAGCAATGATTTAGATCAAGCGCCGCCATGCTGAACATGTTGTTCAGCGTGCCGTCCGCCTCTATCCCTCAATCTTCGAAAAATCGGCCACGCGGCAGACCGCATCGCGGAACCGCGCAAGTAAGCTTAAACGAAACGCCCGTTTGGCCGGATCCGGATCATTGACCATCACGCCTTCAAAAAAGGCATCAATAGGCGCGCGTAAAGTCGCCAATGCCGCCATGGCACCTTCGAAATCTTCGACAGACAAAGCGGCGGTGGCCTTAGGTTCCGCGGTGTCGAGCGCAGAGCGGAGGGCGCTCTCCTCGCTACCCAAATCCCCGTCGCTCCAGCGTAGGCTGGAGCCTATCGCGTCTGTCGTTCCAGACTGAGATACGTGATGGGCCCCAGCCTGCGTTGGGGCGACGGACGATTTTTCACCACCGTCGGTCTGCTTCAATATATTCGCCGCACGCTTATACGCCGCCAACAGGTTCGCACCCTCAGCGGTCATGATATAGGCCTGCAACGCCTTCACCCGCGCTAGCAGCCGGACAAGATCATCCTCACCGCCAAGGCTAAACACCGCGTCGATGAGATCGTGCCGCACACCCGCTTCGCGTTGCTGGACTTTGAGGCGGTCTATCAAAAATTCTTCAAGCGTATCGAAGCTGGCTCCTGCTTCGCTCGCAATAAGCATGTCCTTCAGCGAACAGCGTAAATCGTTCTGAAGTAGCAGAGATAAGAACCCAATCGCAGCGCGGCGTAACGCAAACGGATCCTTCGAACCCGTAGGCGGCATTCCGGCCGCGAAAAACTGCGCCAGCGTATCCAACTTATCCGCCAAACTCACCGCAACCGTGACCGGCGCAGTGGGAACATCATCCCCCTGCCCGACGGGTTTATAATGGTCGCGGATAGCGTCGGCGACGGCCTCGCTCTCGCCTTGCGCGCGGGCGTAATAGCCGCCCATGATGCCCTGCAATTCAGGGAATTCACCCACCATGCCGGTGACAAGATCCGCCTTACACAAACGCGCCGCGCGTTCGGCTTGGTCTGCAGTCGCGCCCGTGACGATGCCTTCGGTTACCAACCAACGCGCAATCTTCGCAACCCGCTCAACCTTATCGGCAACGCTGCCCAATTTTTCATGGAATGTAATCTGCGCCAATTTCTGCGCTTGGCTATCCAGCGCAACCTTTAGGTCCTGTTCCCAGAAGAATTTCGCATCAGACAGACGCGCGGCCAATACCTTTTCATTACCCGCAACAATCGCCGCCCCTTTGTCATGCGCATCGATATTCGCGGTGCAAACAAAGGCGTTTGCCAGCTTGCCCGATGCATCATGGCAGACAAAATATTTCTGGTTCACGCGCGCGGTCAACTGAATGACCTCTTGCGGCACATCCAAAAATGCAGGGTCGAAGCGGCCAAGCATCGGTACGGGCCATTCGGTCAGACCCGCATTTTCAATCACTAGACCTTCATCTTCTACCAAATGCAGGCCAGCCGCCTCCGCTGCCGCCTTTGCGCCGTCCCGGATGATGCGGCAACGTTCGGAAAAATGGACGAGGACATGGGCCGCGCGCAGCTTTTCAATGTAATCTCCGGCATTACCGATAGTAATGGCGCCGCTGTGATGGAAACGATGCCCCATCGTCTCTGCACCGCTAACGATGCCTTCAATGTCACAGGGCACGACGTCATCGCCGAGCAACGCGACGATGCCCTGCAACGGGCGTACCCAGCGCAGGCTCTCGGTCGAGACCGAGGCCGCGCCCCAGCGTTGCGATTTCGGCCATGGGAAGGCGCGGATGATCGCGGGGATAGCCTCTGCCAAAACATCAGCCGTCTGACGCCCTGCCTTTTCAACTACCGCATAATAGACGCCATCGCGTTCGACCAACTGGTCTTGCGACAGGCCAGCTTTACGCAGAAAGCCTTCCATCGCCTGCGGCGACGCGCCGACTTTTGGGCCTTTGGTTTCTTCGGAAACCGCGTCTGTCGCCAGCGGCAGCCCCGTAGCAATCAACGCCAAGCGGCGCGGTGTGGCAAAGGTTTCAACCGAAGCCGCAGCCAGCCCGGCCTTGGCCAGCGCATCGTTGAACAAGCGCGCCAAATCTTCCTTGGCCTTCACCTGCATCCGCGCAGGGATTTCTTCGGAGCGCAATTCAAGCAGGAAGTCGGTCATGCCGTCCATCCGTTCTTTTCCATCCATGCCTGGCAACTGCCTTTGGCAAGGTCGCGGACGCGGCCCATATAGCTTGCGCGTTCCTGCACAGAAATAACGCCGCGCGCTTGCAATATGTTAAAGATATGGCTCGCCTTAATTGCTTGCTCATAAGCGGGAATGGGCAAAGCATGTTGCAGGCAGCTTTCGCATTCTGCCGTCGCTTTTTTGAAGGCGTCAAACAACATGTCGGTGTCGGCAATTTCGAAATGATAGGTGCTCATCTGCCGTTCGTTTTCGCGGAATATGTCGCCATAGGTCACCGCCGGACGATCAGCGGTGGCATTGTTGTACGCGAGGTCAAAAATGCTGTCCTTGTTCTGAATATACATCGCCAGACGTTCCAGACCATAAGTCAACTCGCCCGAAACGGGTTTGCAGTCAAAACCGCCCATCTGCTGAAAATAGGTGAACTGCGTCACCTCCATGCCGTCGCACCAGACTTCCCAGCCCAGGCCCCATGCGCCCAGCGTCGGGCTTTCCCAATCGTCTTCGACGAAACGGATGTCGTGCAACAGAGGATCAATGCCAATGGCTTTCAGCGAGCCGAGATATAGCTCCTGCAAATTGGGCGGACTTGGTTTCAAGATGACTTGATATTGATAATAAGCGCCCAGCCGGTTGGGGTTTTCGCCATAGCGGCCATCGGTTGGTCGGCGCGATGGCTGGACAAAGGCGGCGTTCCATGGGTCAGGCCCCAGCGCGCGCAAGGTTGTGGCCGTGTGGAAGGTGCCTGCGCCCATTTCCATATCATAAGGCTGCAAAATGGCGCAGCCTTGCTTTCCCCAATAATCATGAAGCGTGAGGATCAGATCCTGAAAACTAAGTGGAGCAACGTCAGACATGGCCAGCCATTGGCGGAGATAGGCGGCTAAATCAAGGTTATGAATAAGTGCGCCGGTTTTTGTCAGTGGTGCATAGCATTATGTAAGGTATAGTTGACATTATCAGCGAATCAGATTAGTAAGGTTTACATGACACAAAGACACCGAAACCTGACATGAAAAATCAGCTCAAAGTGCTGCGTGCGATGCGCAACTGGAGTCAGGCCGATTTGGGCGAGCATCTCGATGTCTCGCGCCAAGCGGTGAATGCGATTGAAACGGGCAAATATGACCCCTCGCTGCCACTGGCGTTCAAGATTTCACGGTTGTTCGACTTACCCATCGAGCAGATTTTTGATGACGAATTTGAAGGAGTGGGCGATGTTTAATGCGGATGAAGATACTGGCCGTAATGCCCTTCGAATTTTGGGGATGATATTGTGCGGCTTTGGCATAATCATGCTCTTAGGCGCCATTACGGGCTTCCTGTCTGCACATATGGAGGAAGACGGTAGCGCGCTAAATACGACTGATTATGCTATCTTAGCGGCGTTCATAAGCGTCACCCTCGTGCTTGCATTCGCCATCTGGAGATTGTTTCGCCAAATGAAGCGGAGCGACCAAAAAGTGCCGCAACGTGAAAAGGTCTACAATCGTTTCTTAATAGGCAGCTTTTTATTTGGCGGCGTCACCGGCCTTATCCTCGCAATGACCGGTAGTTTTGACGAAACAGAAGCCGGTCTGATTTCCAATGATGCCATGTCACCCATGCTCGCGATCATCCTTTCGATCGCCCTCGGCGTCATTGTCCCTGCCATCACTTTCTACTGGCATAAAAATCTTGTCGATGAACAAGAAGAGGCTGCCTACCGATTTGGCGCGCTCATCGCGATGTACGCCTTTTGGTTCATCGCGCCGGTTTGGTGGCTTCTGTGGCGCGGGGGCATGTTGCCCGAGATAGACGGCATAGCACTGTATTTTATAACAATATTTGTGGCTCTGATTGTCTGGTTCTGGAAAAAATACCTATAACGACTGGTCCATTATCGCCAAACACTTCCCTCTCTTGCGTAAAAGGAAAATATCGATGCGTATTACTTTAAAGTCCTTATTGGCCGCAACCGCGACATGCGCCTTGGCATGGGCAGCCCCCGTCGCGGCACAAAACACACCTACTGAGGCTCCGGCATCGGTGGAGGCGCTTGATCCCGTCAAGGCACCGCCTGCCGTCAAGGATGTCGATCCCGCCTTGTGGGTGATCAAGGATGAAGACACGACAATTTACCTGTTCGGCAGTGTCCATATCTTAAAGCCAGGCCTTGGTTGGTTTGATGATGGTGTAAAGACAGCTTTCGACAGTTCGGACCAATTGGTTCTGGAACTGGTCGAGCCGCCCGCAGCAGAGGCCCAAGCTTTGTTTGGCAAGCTGGCGATGGACCAGCAAGGTAAGACCCTGCGTTCCAAAATGAATGACACGGACCGTGCGGTGTATGATGCGGCGATGGGCAAGCTTGGCATTCCAGCGCCCGCTTTCGACCCGTTTGAGCCATGGGCGGCGGGGATCACCATGTCCGTGTTAGCAATGCAGAAGGCAGGCTTTGATCCCAATAGCGGCGTTGAAAAGCAACTGACCGCGGCGGCGAAGGTCAACAATAAGCCTATCGCTGGACTTGAAACCATGGAGTTTCAGCTTGGCATTTTTGATACCCTGCCAGAGGCCGATCAAATCGCCTTCTTGGTCGAAACGGCAAAAATGATTGATGATACCAACACTATGATGGATAAAATGGTCAACATGTGGGGATCGGCGGACACCGAAAGCCTTGCCCAACTTATGAACGAAGGGATGACCAGCCGGACATTATACGACGCCCTGCTGACCAAGAGGAATGCCAATTGGGCGAAATGGATTTCTGCGCAAATGAAAAAGCCGGGCGTGACGTTCATGGCGGTTGGCGCAGGGCATCTGGCCGGCACGACAAGCGTTCAGACCTTGCTTCCGGCCTATGGTCTTACCGCAACACGGGTGGCCTATTAATCTGTAATGTGTAAGATAAGCGAAGGTCGGGCCGAGAACGCCCGGCCTTCACTTTTGCGCAGGATAGATCGGGAAGACATGCAACGTGACGAACCTGCCCTTTCAGTGATTTCCGCACGATCCTTTTATCCCGGTCTGCTGACCAGCTTTGCATTCATACTGCTGTACTTCGCCCTGCAAGGGGTGTGCACGGCCGTCATTATCGCCGCGACGCAAAGCAAATCGGCCACACCAGAGCCTATTTCAATTATCTGGGGACTATTTGTATCTGCCGTCATTCAATTGTCGCTGATGGGGCACTATCTGCGCAAAGACGGGCGAGCGGCGGCATTGGGCCTGCATGATTTTGGTAAGATCCCGCTGCACAAGGCGACAGGGCTTGCTATATTATTGGTGGCCGCCGCGATGGCCTTCAACTTTGTATATGCGACTTACGTTATTCCGGGCGTAGACATGCAAGCAGACATGGCCAAAATCCTTGCCGGCATAGCCCGGACGCCGCTCAACATGGCGGCTATGTTCATTGCCATCGCCATTGCCGCGCCAGTGGTGGAGGAACTGCTGTTTCGTGGTTTGCTACAAAATGCACTGACGAAATATGTGCCCGTTTGGGGCGCGATAATATTATCTTCATTCCTGTTCGCATTGGTGCATTTGCAACCTTATGCGATCCCCGGCCTAATGTCGCTCAGCATTGCCTTTGGCTATCTATATCACCGCACGGGGTCGCTGCGCACCAACATCATCCTGCACATGGCCAACAACGCCTTTGCATTGGTGATGACGCAGTTCACGGCCTAAACGACAACAGGCTCCAACAAGCGCAGCGTCCCTGCGTCGGCATCGATTTCCGCCATGCCGCCGACAGGCAGCGTAAACTGGTCCGTAATATGCCCGAAAAACGCACCTTGATAGGCGGGGATGCCCAAGCCACCCAAATGCTGCGTCAGCACATCGTTCAACGTAAATGCGCCGTAGCTGGTGCCTTTGTTCACGCAGTCTGTGCATTGCCCAAACACAACGCCCTTCAGGTTTTTCAGCACACCCGCCTGCCCCAATTGCGTGAGCATGCGGTCAATGCGATATTCCGCCTCGTCTACATCCTCGAGGAACAGGATCGCGCCGTCAAAACAGGGCAGATAGGGCGTGCCGACCAGCGCAGTCAGCACCGTCAGGTTTCCGCCGAGTAATTTGCCCTGTGCCTTGCCCTTGCCCGAGCCCAACACCCGCGTGCGCCAGCGACGCTGCGCCATGCGGTCTTCGTCGCCTACGGGGTTCGTAAACAACGGCGTCCCTGCATCAAACGCAATCTCGCGATATATGTCCCATGATGCCTTGCCCCATGCGCTGCCCGCGTTTGGGCCGTGCAAAGTCACAAAACCGCCTTTGGCCGCAATCGCCATATGCAAGGCGGTGATATCGCTGAAACCCGTCAATAATTTGGGATTTGCGCGAATGATGTTCCAGTCGAGAAAAGGCAAAAGTCGCGCGCTGCCCCACCCGCCACGCACGGCAAAAATGGCCTTCACATCTTTGTCCGCGAACATAGCGTTGATGTCAGATGCTCGGTCTTTGTCTTGGCCAGCCAGATAGCCATAACGGTCGAGCAAATGCGCAGCGCGTTTGGGTTTGAGGCCCATGGCGACAATCGCTTCTTCGACCAATTGGATTTGAAAGGGATCGTCGCTGGCGGACGCTGGCTCAATCAAACCAACGGTATCGCCGACACGCAGCCGCGAAGGCTTCCGCGCGGCCTTATCTTCAGAGCCGCTTGCTGCGAAAAGCGGCGGGGCCGACAGCATAGCTGCCAGCCCCGCCATAATCTGACGCCGAGTTGCATTCATATCCATACCCGGCAATCCTTTAGCTTAGAACTTCGCTTCCACCGACAGCGTGAACGACCGTCCACGTGGATCAGCCACGCGTGGCTCCCAGCTTGAACCCGAACCGGTGTTGCTGTCATAAGTGATCGCAAATGGCGGATCGGTATCGAACACGTTGCGCACGCCTGCGGTCAGGCGCAGTTTATCGTTCATGTCCATAGCGGCCGACAGGTTATATGTGACATAAGCCTTTACCCGCTCATTATAATCAGGCCGGCTTGAAGACGCCGGAAGCGCATTATTCTTGTAGCCGTTGCGATAGATCTGCGAGAAGCTGAGCATCACATCATCGACAGCATAATTGATAAACGCGCTGTGCTTCCATTTCAGACCAAGATCGCCCGCATAAGTAAACACACCGATCAGGCTCGAACCAAATGGCGCAGTCGGCAAGAATTTCTCCCGCTTTTTGACCAGATATGTACCGTCAAGTCCGGCCGTGAATACGCCACCCAAGGCGTCAAGGCCGCCACGCAGCGAGACCTCAAGTCCTTGCGTGCGCCGTGAACCGATATTGTCCGCCCGCAAATCCAACTGCGTAATCACGTTGCTTGTCCGGATCACACGGTCTGGAAAGAAGGATTGGTTCGCCAATAGTTGGGCAATAGTGAGCGCACCGATGGTGTTGTCGACGGCGATGGACCAAAAATCGACAGACGCACTAAATTGTGGCGCGGGCGTGAACACAATACCGGCCGAATATTGCTCGGACGTTTCAGGCCCCAGATTCAAGTTACCGCCGCTCAATGACGTTGGCGTGATAGCACCGCAGCCTGCTGTGACATTCACAACTCCACCGGCTGGACATGTGCTTGGGTCGGTCAGGTTGTTTCCAGGATTGGGCGATTCAGTAACGCCGTTAAAAATCTGATTGAAGCTCGGGACGCGGAACCCTGTGTTATAGGACGCCCGAAGCATGACCCAGTCAGTCGGCGAAAATCTTGCTGTAAACTTTGGATTAACCGTTGATCCAAAGCCTGTATAATCGTCAAGCCGAACAGCACCGGTCAGTTCGAGCATATCCAGCACCGGCACCGACATTTCGGCATAGACCGCCTTCACATTACGGTTTTTCGGCGTCAGCGCATTCACATTGTCGAACGCGACGTTAAAAATTTCAGCCTGCCCTGTGACAGCTGCCGCGGAACCGTTGAAGCTGTAAGTTTCACGGCGATAATCCGCGCCAAGCGCGACTTGCACTGCCCCTGCCGGCAAATCAAACAAGGAACCGGAAACCGAGGCGTCAAATTGCTTCACCTCATATTGACCGCCATATAATGTCGTGCCTTCTGCCGAAATAGCATCAAGTCCGGCAAGAGCGGCATCCGATTGAGTCACCGAGAACGGGTTCAGGATACCACTGTTCAACAGACCAACAATGCCCGGACGCGTTGCGCCTGGTGCGATAGGCGCACGTGGATCAATGCCGCCACTTACCGCCCCTGCCACGCCCGACGCCGTTGCGTTGGCTGCGGAACGGAATATCCCTGCATAATGGTAGCCTGTACCGAGCACCGAGGATGCCTCGCTCTTTGCATAAGACGCACCTGCGCGGTAATCCCATGTTCCACCAAGCGGGCCTTCGGCGGTTAAGCCGCCACGGATTGTCTTGGTGTTCGTTACATATTCCCGATTACCGCCGGGGATGTTCCGCCAGCGATAGGCAATGGGCTTGCCGTAATTGCCAACGGTATCAACAGTCCGATCACCCACCGCGCCTACCGCTGGGAATGTACCTGCAATCGCGTCATACACGCTGTTATAGGTTGCCGCGGTCGTTGCGTTCAACGGATAATAAAGCGGCATGGTGGTTGCGTTGATGGAGTATTGGTTGTGTGAAAACCGCTTCTTCGAATCCGCATCCGAACCTGTAATTTCTGCTGCCAAGCGATGGTCGCCTAATGCGAGCGTCGCCTTCCCATAAAAAGTCAATGTTTGCAGCGGCTGTTGAAGCACAGCGGCACGGCCTGTATCCCATGAACAGGCAAACTTTGCGCCCGGTACGGACCAGAGCACTTCGTCATACGCCATGCCGCCATCGACAGAATCACAGCCCGCGCCACCTGCTAAATCAAGTGGGTTGATACCGCCATCGGCACGCGTCGTCGTTCCGGGGATTAGCAGTCCGGGCAAGTAAAAATTTGCTGTGCTATTCGTGGTTCCGCCAAGTAACGACCCGTTGGGTGCGAACAAGCTATTTGTGTTGGCTGGGAACGCGGTTGCAATTGGCGTACCACGGGTATCGACCGAAAGTCCGCGTTCGGGTTGGTTGCCGTTCACAAAATCGCGATCTTGACCAAGCAGGGCAGAGTTCCAGCTTTTGCTTACTGCGCCCATGATGTTGAAACCTTGCTCATCAAGGTCACCATAGCCAGCGGTCCCAGACAGGCGATAAATCGCGCTGTCATTACGTTGGGTAATGTCGGTGAAGCCGTTGATCACCACACCTTGAAAATTTGATTTCGTGATAAAGTTGATGACGCCGCCAATCGCGTCGGTACCGTAAATGGCGGACGCGCCATCTTTCAACACTTCAACACGCTCAAGCGCAGCAAACGGAACCTGGTTCACGTCAACAGCGCCACCGGTCAGGCCATGAGCTGCCACCCGGCGACCGTTCAGCAAGACGAGCGTTGCGGCCGCACCCTGGCCACGCAAGTTTGCGGCCGACAAGCCGTTCGTGCCGCGTTGCGCGCCTGTTGTTACGTCACTATTCGACGCCAGATTGTCTGCACCATTACCGTTGGTGGAAAGGAATGAAATCAACTGTTCTGGGCCATTGATGCCCTCACGCGACAAATCAGAAGGCGTAATAACCTGCAATGGCGCTGCACTTTTCGTTGGGTCCTGCTTGATACGCGATCCGGTAACGATAATCGCAGCACCTGAATCTTCAGCCGTTTCGGCAGAGGCGGGCGGCGAAGCATCTTGCGCAAACGCAGGCGCGGTCAGGCATGTAGCGAGCAACAATATCGCCGTTTTTGAAGTTTTCATAAAATTTCCCCTTCTCGTTTCGGCTCGCCCCCGAGCCTTTATGGGCGACACGCTATTCCCGCCAATCGTGCAATGCAACTGCATTTACGCCCAATGCGCAAAGAAACATGCTGAGATTGCACCTTATTCAACACTTTGTCTACTTGGCGGGTTGAAAATTGACCACATCTGGCGCAAAGGAATGCAATGCTGTCTCAGAAAACTCGCTACGCCATTCGTGCCATGCAGCATCTTGCCGACCATTATGGCAAAGGCCCGGTTCAGCTCGCCGATATCGCCCAGTCGCAGAAAATTCCGCCCAAATTTCTGACCGTTATCTTGTCCGAACTATCCCGTTCTGGCTTAGTGGCGTCGCAGCGCGGCAAAGACGGCGGCTATTGGTTAGGCGTTCCGCCTATTGATATCAGCTATGGCGACCTCATCCGGATCATGCGCGGTTCGCTGGCTTTGGTCCCCTGCGCCAGCCGCTACGCGCATGAAACGTGCAAAAATTGCGTCGAGGAAGAAAATTGCCGCACACGCGCGCTGATGCTTCAGGTTCGGGACAAGACGGCCAATCTGCTCGACGGAATCAATCTGACGGATATCGTTGACGCCGACATTTACTTGCAGGCGGCTGAATAGGCCTTTTTGCCGCGCCCGCTTCCGCCACGATGAAACCGCTTCTTTAGAGCTGCCAATAAAATACAAATGTGCATCTCTATGGCTAATCGTGTAAGGTACCATTATGCTTTTAATAGCTTAGGCCCATTCCGTGCGAGATTTGGATGATTGAATTTATTGCCAATGTCGACTGGGCGTCGGTTGCGCCATACATCGCCGTTGGCTTTGCAGCGCAGTTGGTGGATGGCGCGCTAGGCATGGCCTTTGGCGTGATTTGCAGCACTTTATTGGTCAGCGTCATGGGCGTCGCCCCTGCCCGCGCATCTGCAGGTGTCCATTTTGTCGAAATGTTCACGACCGGCGCATCGGGCATTAGCCATGTTCTGCACAAGAATATCGATTGGAATTTGTTCGCCCGTATCGCCATCCCCGGTGTCATTGGCGGCTGCACGGGTGCCTATTTATTGGCCAGTGTCCACACCGAGGCAGCACGGCCGTTCGTTATGGGATATTTGACGCTTATTGGCCTTTATCTTCTGTATAAAGCTTGGGGTTTCTCGCATGAGCATAAGCCGCGTGACCCTAAGGTGACCATGCCACTTGGCCTGATCGGCGGTTTTCTCGACGCCTCTGGCGGCGGTGGCTGGGGACCAGTAGTCACGTCCAACCTGCTGATCCAAGGCGCGGACCCACGCAAAACTATCGGCACAGTGAACACAGCGGAATTTTTCCTTACCGTTGCCGTGTCGCTGACCTTCATTCTGACTATCGGCTTGGAAGCCTTTACCGTGGTGACTGGCGGCCTGTTAATTGGTGGATTGCTCGCCGCCCCCTTTGGGGCAATGGTCGCCAAACGCATTCAACCGCGCGTATTGCTATTTGCTGTCAGTATCGTCTTGATCGCGACGAGCCTGTTCAGCCTCTACAAAGCGCTCACCTGATTCCGCTGTAAGCTTGCTTTTCGTGGGCAACCTGCATATAGGCCCGCGCTTGCCGTGCATGGTCATCCCTGGAGGCGTGGCGGCAAGGTAACTTTTTTGGAGAATCAACATGAGCGATCAGCTGACATTGTCGGCAGAGACGCGCGATCGGGCAGGCAAGGGAGCCTCCCGCGAATTGCGTCGTCAAAACCGAGTGCCCGCCGTCATTTACGGCAACAAACAAGAACCCGAACTTATCCACGTTGAGGAAAAGGCTCTCGTCAAATTGTTGATGACTGGCCATTTTTCCAACAGCGTTGTCGAGATCGAACTTGGTGGCAAAAAACAGATCACTATTCCAAAGGATGTTGCATTTCATCCTGTCAGCGATCGTCCAACTCATGTTGACTTCCTGCGCATCGTTAAGGGCGCAAAGGTCGATGTCGAAGTTCCCGTGATGTTCATCAATGAAGGCGCATCACCTGGCCTGAAACGCGGCGGTGTTTTGAACATCGTGCGTCATGAACTCGAACTGATCTGCGAAAATGACAAAATTCCTGACGACATCCAAATCGATGTTGCAGGCTTTGACATTGGCGATTCGATCCACATCAGCCACGTAAAGCTGCCCAAGGGTTCGGAAAGCAAGATCACGGACCGCGACTTCACCATTGCGACCATCGTTGCACCATCGGCGCTTAAGTCGACCGATGGCGACACGACCGTCGAAGGCGAAGCTGCTGCTTAAGTTAATCTCCGGGGTCGGGTTTCAGCCCACCCCGGATATTCCCCCAAGGGACAAGCATGATGCAATTATGGGTAGGTCTCGGTAATCCAGGCGCCACCTATGCGATGCACCGGCACAATATCGGTTTCATGGCGATTGACGCGTTGGCCGAAATTCACGAACTGCCTCTGCCCGCCAAAAAATTTCAAGGCTGGGTTCAGGAACTGCGCATTAGTTCCGAAAAAATCATCCTTCTAAAACCCGCAACGTTCATGAACGAAAGCGGCCGCAGCGTGCGCGCTGCCATGGATTTTTACAAGCTAGAGCCCAAAGATGTAACTGTCTTCTATGACGAACTCGACCTCGCCCCGTTCAAGGTGAAGGTCAAAACCGGCGGCGGTGCAGCGGGCCATAACGGCATCCGTTCAATGACCGACCATATCGGCGCAGAATTCCGCCGTGTCCGTTTGGGTATTGGCCACCCCGGCAACAAAGACCGTGTCACAGGCTATGTGCTTGGCAATTTCCACAAGAGCGAGATTGACGATCTGGCCGATTTACTGGGCGCCATCTCGGCAGAGGCCGCATGGCTTGCAAAGGGCGATGACGTCCGCTTCATGAATGACATAGCCATGCGGTTGCAGCAGGACTGAAGCCGTTTGACGATTGCGCACCGTCGCATTGGATGGACTTGCTGCCGAACCTCGCCTAGGGCCTCTTCATTCTATTATTGACGAGGACATTATGGGTTTCAAATGCGGTATTGTGGGCCTTCCCAATGTGGGCAAGTCCACCCTGTTCAATGCGTTGACCGAAACGGCAGCGGCGCAGGCGGCAAATTATCCCTTCTGCACGATTGAACCCAATATCGGCAATGTCGCCGTCCCCGACCCACGCTTGCAAACCATCGCCAAAATCGGCGGCAGTCAGAAGATTATCGAGACGCAATTGGGCTTTGTCGACATTGCGGGCCTCGTGCGCGGCGCGTCCAAGGGCGAAGGCCTTGGCAACCAGTTCCTTGGCAACATCCGCGAAGTAGACGCCATTGTCCACGTCTTGCGCTGTTTCGAAGATGACGACATTCAGCATGTCGATAACAAGATAGACCCGATTTCCGACGCCGAGACCGTCGAGACCGAACTGATGCTGTCCGACTTGGAAAGCCTCGAAAAGCGCGTCCCCAACCTCATCAAAAAAGGCACGCAGGGCGACAAGGAAGCGAAAATCAGCGCGCTTGTTTTGGGGCGTGCGCTCGACCTACTTCGCGACGGCAAGCCAGCGCGCCTGACCAAGCGCGACGATGCCGAAGAAGAGCGGCATTTCCAAATGGCGCAGCTTTTGACGGCAAAACCCGTTCTGTATGTCTGCAATGTCGAAGAGGCGAGCGCTGCCAATGGCAATGCCTTGTCCGCACGCGTGTTTGAAAAGGCAAAAGCCGAAGGCGCAGAAGCCGTCGTCGTATCCGCCGCGATTGAGGCGGAGATTTCAACAATGCCGACCGAAGACCGCGAAGTTTTCTTGGAAGATTTGGGCCTCACCGAAACTGGCCTCGCTCGCGTCATCCGTGCTGGCTATGAATTGCTCGACCTCATCACCTTCTTCACCGTCGGCCCCAAAGAAGCGCGGGCATGGACCGTGACCAAAGGCGCGACCGGGCCAAATGCGGCAGGTGCGATCCACAGCGATTTCGAAAAAGGCTTCATCCGCGCCGAAACCATGGCCTATGAGGACTATGTCCAGTTCAACGGCGAAGCGGGCGCGAAAGAAGCCGGCAAATGGCGTTCAGAAGGCAAAGAGTATCTCGTCAAAGACGGCGATATCATGCTGTTTAGGTTTAATGTTTGAGGTGATTGAAGCTGGCCTGTCGTCATCCCGAACTTGTTTCGGGATAACGCACTACCGTCGCCTGTTATCCTGAAACAAGTTCAGGATGACGAATTGGGTTTAATGTCAAAACACCCCCATCACCCTCCGTAACCCTGAACTTATTTAAGGGTCTTACTTCGGCTCCAGCATCTGACTTCCGCACTCTACTTCCGCCCAAACAGCTTCTCTACATCGCCCAAGGCCAACTTAACCCAAGTCGGGCGACCATGGTTGCACTGCCCACTATGCGGGGTGATTTCCATTTCGCGGAGCAAAGCGTTCATTTCGGTGACAGACAGCACGCGGCCCGCGCGGACGGAGCCGTGGCAGGCCATGGTGGCGGCAACATGGTCGATGCGTTCTTTTAACGATAGCGCATGGTCGTAAGCCGCAAGATCGTCGGCCAAGTCCTCTAGCAACCCCTTGGCATCGCCATCGCCGAGCACGGCTGGCGTCGCGCGCACGAGCATAGCGCCGGGGCCGAAGCGTTCGACGTCCAGACCGAAGGCGGAAAGCTCCTTTGCCCGCGCCTCAAGCCGGTCGCAGGCAGGTTCTTCCAATTCCACCACTACGGGGAGCAGCAACGCCTGGGATGGCACTGCGCCGCCTGCTGCCGCCATGGCCTTGCGCATGCGTTCGAGCACCAGCCTTTCATGCGCTGCATGTTGATCGACAATGACAAGGCCGTCTTCGGCTTCGGCCACGATATAGGTGTTGGCCACCTGCCCGCGCGCGACCCCGAGCGGGTTACGCGCGCGGTCGGGGACGGGGTCATGCGCTTCGGCTGCTCTGCCCCATAAGGGCGCAAGGTCTTCGCCCGGAACAACGCCCATGTCGGCAAAGCTGCTGCGGCTTTCATAAGCAGAAGGATACGCGGGACGCTGACCATAATTGCCTTGATACGCAGCAGATCCGGCGGATGCGGGCCGCGCAAAAATGTCGCCTTGCGCGGTTTGCATTGGCTCTTGTTGCCATGCCGCAAGCGCATCTGCGCTTGGCCGTTGCACGGCGCGAAAGCCGGATTGATCCAGTGCATGGCGTAGGCCCGATACAATCATCCCGCGAATGAGCGCAGGGTCACGAAAGCGCACTTCGGTCTTGGCCGGATGGACGTTTACATCGACTAAAGTCGGCGGCAGGTCCAGAAACAAGGCCACCACGGCATGCCTGTCCCGCGCCAGCATTTCGGCATAAGCGCCGCGCACGGCCCCGATGAGCAGCCGGTCCTTCACGGGGCGGCCATTGACGAACAAAAATTGATGGTCCGCGATACCGCGATTATAGGTCGGCAGACTGGCCACGCCGCCAAGGCGAACGCCCTCCCGTTCAAAATCGAGCGCGACGCTATTGTCGATCAGCTCATGACTGGTCAGTGCCGCCACACGTTCGGGCCGCGCTGGTGTAGGCTGCACCGCCAAGACGCGCCGCCCATCATGTTCAACCACAAAGCCAATGTCCGGCCGCGCCATTGCCAGCCGCTTCATCGTGTCGAGCGCTGCAGCATATTCGGCGCGCGCACTGCGCAGGAATTTGCGGCGAGCCGGCACATTGCCGAACAGATTTTCGACGCGCACTCTTGTGCCCTGTGGCAAGGCGGCGGGCCCTTCGCCGGTCACCACACCATGGTCCACCGTTCGGGTCCAACCCTCTGCACCTGCTGGCCGGCTTTCCAGAGTCATTTTGGACACGCTGGCAATCGACGGCAAAGCTTCCCCCCGGAAACCCAAAGTAGAGACCATTTCAATATCTTCATCAGGCAATTTGGACGTAGCATGGCGCTCCAGTGCCAATGCCATGTCCGATGGAGACATGCCGCAACCATCGTCAGTGACTTCCACCAGATCGATACCGCCTGCGCTTAGGCGCACGCTTATGTTCCGCGCACCCGAATCAATGGCGTTTTCCACCAATTCTTTCAACGCGCTGGCCGGTCTTTCTACCACTTCACCAGCGGCAATACGGTTGACCAGATTTTCGGGAAGCCTTCTTATTGACATAAGCAGGTTCCTAGCCCAAGCGGTCCGTTCAAGCGACTCCTTAATCGTTCGCAATCCAGCCAAATATCTGTTTTTTAAAACAGCAAATTCCGCTAGGACTGCCGGAGTATTTGGGCGCGCTCCAAAGGACTCGAACCAAACCGGACTGGGTGGATATTACATGATTTTTGGCAAGTTTTTCCGTTTCGCATCACAGGACATGGCGATTGACCTCGGCACCGCCAATACGGTTGTATATGTCCGCGGTCAGGGAATCGTCCTCAACGAACCGTCTGTCGTGGCGATTGAAACCATAAACGGTATCAAGCGCGTGAAGGCCGTTGGCGATGATGCAAAGCTGATGATGGGTAAGACCCCCGACAGCATTGAAGCTATTCGCCCCCTGCGCGACGGCGTGATTGCGGACATTGATGTCGCGGAACAAATGATCAAGCACTTCATCCACAAAGTGCACGGCAAGCGTCGTATGTTTAGCTATCCCGAAATCGTTATCTGCGTTCCATCGGGTTCGACCTCCGTCGAACGACGCGCGATTCGCGATGCCGCCTCGAATGCGGGCGCATCGGAAGTGTTCCTGATCGAAGAGCCGATGGCAGCTGCGATTGGCGCAGATATGCCGGTGACAGAACCCATTGGTTCAATGGTCGTCGATATTGGCGGCGGCACCACGGAAGTTGCGATCCTGTCTTTGCGGGGCCTTGCTTACACAACCTCCGTTCGTACCGGTGGTGACAAGATGGACGAGGCGATTGTGTCTTATGTTCGTCGACATCATAACCTGCTGATTGGTGAAGCGACCGCTGAGCGGATCAAAAAGGATTTTGGAACCGCCCGTCCGCCCGCCGATGGGGTTGGCGAGACGTTACACATCAAGGGCCGTGATCTTGTAAATGGTGTGCCCAAGGAAATTTCGATCAATCAGGCCCAGATTGCCGAAGCCTTATCGGAGCCGATCGGAACCATTTTGGAAGGTGTGCGCGTAGCACTCGAAAATACCGCGCCGGAACTCGCGGCCGATATCGTCGACCAGGGTATCGTTTTGACCGGTGGTGGCGCGTTGATGGCGGGCCTTGATGAATATCTGCGCGATGAAACCGGCCTTCCTGTCACCGTTGCCGAAGATCCGCTGACCTGCGTTGCCATTGGCACTGGCAGGGCCATGGAAGACCCGATCTTCCGCGGCGTCCTGCTCACCGCTTAAGGCGAGATTAGGATGGCGCCGCCGCCACATCGGCGCCCCGGATTTTCCCGGAAGGCGCAATATGGCCTGTTCGTGACTTATGTGGTTGCGATTGCAGGAACCATAGTGGCTGCGCTGCTTTTGACCATTTCGGTTGTCGACCCGGCTGGATTTTCTGCATTGCGCACCTTTGGTTCTGAAATCACTGCTCCAGTCGCGCGCGTGGTCAGTAATGCACGGCAATCCACGCAAGCGATAACGCATGATTTTTCAGCCTATATCGATGCAGCTTCGAGAAATGTAACGCTTGAAAAAGAATTGAAAGCGAACCGCATCGCATTAATCGAGGCACGCGCCCTACATGTGGAAAATGCTCGGCTTCGCGGCTTGCTAAAGATATCGGATGATGATGCACAGCAAGTGGCCATTGGCCGCCTGATCAGTTCCACTGCATCTAGCACACGGCGGGTCGCGACATTGTCTATCGGGCGTAATTTCGGGGTTGAACGCGCACAGCCTGTACGTGGGCCAGCTGGACTTATCGGCCGCGTCATAGAAACAGGTCCGACAACCGCCCGCGTGTTGTTGGTGACGGACAGCGAAAACCTTGTCCCCGTCATGCGGGCCAGCGACGGCCTTCCGGCATTTTCGTCGGGCCTTGGCAACGGGCTCGTCCTGATCAAGCCGCTGAACCTTGGCGAAAGTCCTTTCAAGGTCGGGGACATCATTATCACCTCTGGCAATGGCGGGCTGTATAGCGCGAATATCCCGTTTGCGCGGGTCATCCGCAAAACAAGTGATGGTGCGCTGGGCCTTCCCTTTGCCGATCCTGCCAACACGCCATATGCCGTTGTGTTAAAACCTTATCTGGCTGAAGCAAGAGCCGCACAGCAAGCTGTAGCCCCCGATGGCGAAACCAAAGAGGTCGCGGAGTGAAAATTCCGGTCAGCGCCATTCGACTGCCAACCCGTCCGGGCCGCGAATATGAAAGTCGTTTTGACCGCGAACAGTCGATGCTCAAAATGTTGGCGATACCGATTGCCTCCGTGATTTTGGCGTCGATGGTTACCACATTACCCATTTTTAGCTCCGGACCGCTTTTGCCGCCATTCGGACTGCTCATGTTCCTCAGTTGGCGTCTGATGCGGCCGGGGTTACTGCCGATATGGTCAGGCGTTCCATTCGGATTGATGGATGATCTTTTCAGCGGCCAACCTTTTGGTAGCGCTGGCCTGCTCTGGTCTCTAGCGATGCTCATTATCGAAATTATCGATTCTCGGGCCATATGGCGTGATTATTTGCAGGATTGGTTGATTGCCGCATTGCTTATCACGGCGGTGTTGCTGGGTGGTTGGTGGATTGCCGGACTCGCCCACGCCACGCCTGAGCCAGAGATTTTATTCCCGCAGATCCTTTTGTCCATATTGCTATATCCGCTCGTCGTGCGAATATGTGCACGGCTCGACAGCTGGCGATTGGCAACATGAAAGTCGAAAAACAGGTAACATCAGGACAGCTTGACTTCACCTTCACACGCCGCGCAGCTTTTGTGGGCGGTGTGCAGGCTGCCATTGGCCTGACCGTTGCCGCGCGCATGTCCTATATCGCTGTCGCCGATAATGAAAAATATAAGCTGTTGGCCGAAAGCAACCGCGTCAACCTGACGATCATCCCTCCGCGTAGAGGTTGGTTCATTGACCGATTTGGAAAACCTATAGCAACCAACCGAGCCGATTTTCGCGTCGACATAATTCCTGACCGGCTGGTACGGAAAGACGAGACAATTCAGACGCTAGCCGAGTTGCTGGCGCTTTCGACTGACGATGTCGACCGTATCCATCGCGAGTTGAAAAATGCACAAGGATTTCAACCGGTGCAAGTCGCCGACGGCCTGGATTATGACCGCTTCGCAGCGGTCAGCGTGCGCTTACCAGACCTTCCAGGCGTCAGCCCGCGCCAAGGCTATTCGCGCTTTTATCCCAGCGGCGCAGCGGTCGGGCATCTGATTGGTTATGTTGGCACGGTGTCGGCAGAAGAATATCAGAAGAACAAAAATCCATTGCTGATTACGCCAGGGTTTAAAGTTGGCAAGGATGGCCTCGAGAAGACGCTTGAGGATAGGCTACAGGGCGAACCCGGTGCCAAGCGGACCGAAGTTACCGCGCGCGGTAAAATCGTGCGTGAACTGACCACAAGGCCCGATACGCCGGGCAAGCCTGTTCAGCTTACCATCGATATTGATCTGCACAATTACACCGCTCGGCGGCTCGGCCTTGAATCGGGATCCGTAGTTGTGTTCGATTGCCTGACCGGTGACATCATCACCATGGCATCCATGCCCTGTTACGACCCCAACAGCTTTTCCGACGGCATTGGCCGTGTCGAATGGAAAATGCTGAACAGCGACGACCATATTCCCATGCTGAACAAAGCGCTTCAGGGGCTTTATCCACCGGGCTCGACGCTGAAACCCATGGCTGGGCTTGCCATGATGCGTCACGGCATCGATCCTGAGGAAACCGTAAATTGCAACGGCGGTTACAGGCTTGGCAATCGTGTTTTCAGATGTCTGGGGCGGCATGGTCCGGTAAACATGAGCACCGCGATCATGAAGAGCTGCAATACCTATTTCTACGCAATGGGACATCGGATTGGCTTTGATAACATTGCCCCTGTCGCGCGCGAACTAGGGCTGGGGCAAGAATTTTCCTTACCCTTCCCTTCACAGCGTTATGGCACTGTTCCAGACAGCACATGGAAAATGCGTAAATATGACCAGAAGTGGACGGATTCCGACACGCTCAATGCCGTCATTGGGCAGGGTTATATTATCGCCAGCCCGTTCCAACTGGGCCTCATGGCGGCGCGCATAGCCTCTGGATTAAGCGTTGAGCCTGAAATCCTTAAGCAGAAACGTGCTACGCCCAAGCCCTTGTCCTTTCCTACAGAACATCTCGCTATTGTGCGTGAAGGCATGAATTTGGTGGTAAACGGTGACGGGACTGCCGTGCGCAGCAGGCTGTCGCTCGAAAACATTGCCATGGCGGGAAAAACTGGGACAGCGCAAGTCCGCCGTATCGCAGGTTCGCAACGTGGACAGTCCGGCGAATGGAAATATCGCGATCATGGTCTGTTCGTCTGCTTTGCTCCAGTTGATCAGCCGCGTTATGGAGCAGCGGTCGTTATCGAACATGGCATGGGCGGCGCGCGCGCAGCGGCCCCTATTGCCAAGGATGTGCTGACATTCATCTATGACAAGGAACAAGCAATGGCGTCGCTGGAGGCGCTAGAGGCTATCTGGGGCGGCAATATTGAACAGCGCATGGCGTCTAAATACGCCGCATATCAGGGACAAGCAGCCCCGCCCCCACCATTGGATCCGACGGCATGAACCGCATTGTCCCTGCCCCCATTGCTGCCTTGCCCTGGCGGGTCATCTTTATCCTGATGGCATTGGTGGGATTTGGCTCTGCTGTGCTCTATTCCGCTGCGGGTGGGCATTTTGACCCATGGGCGGGCAAGCATATTCTCCGCTTTTTGGTACTTCTTGGTATGATCATCATCATGTCGCGGATGAAACTGGAATTCTGGAAATCGATAACTTTTCCGCTCTATCTGCTTTTATTACTCATGCTTGTGGTGGTCGAACTGCTGGGGTTCGTAGGCGGTGGCAGCCAGCGTTGGATCAACTTGGGTATTATCACCCTGCAACCATCCGAGCTGATGAAACCAGTGATGGTCCTTGCCGCAGCCTGGTTTTTCGACCGCCTGCCGCCCAACCGCATATATGGCATTGATGCTATTTGGCCGCTGGGCGCTTTGTTGCTGCTGCCAAGCATTTTGGTCATCATCCAGCCTGATTTCGACGCTGCCATTGCTTATGCCTTTGGCTTAGGCGTGGTGGGCTTTATGGCCGGGCTACCGCTAATCTATTTTTGGGGCGCGGGCGCGGGCATCGCCATATTTGCACCTTTGGTCTATTTCTTCGGCCTCAAACCGTATCAGCAAGACCGTGTTCTTATTTTCCTCAATCCCGAGAATGACCCGCTCGGGGCTGGTTACCACATAACCCAGTCGAAAATCGCCATTGGTTCGGGCGGCATATTTGGCAAGGGTTTTGGCAATGGCACGCAAAGCCATTTGGATTATCTGCCCGAAGGACACACCGACTTTGTCTTTGCCACCATGGCCGAAGAATGGGGCATTGTTGGCGGCTTCTTCATCCTATTTCTATACTTCCTGCTGATGCGCTGGGGCTTAACCGTCGCGATGGAGAGCAAGACTCGCTATGGCCAATTGGTCGCCGCGGGCCTGACCTGCACCATTTTCTTTTACATCATGATCAACCTGTTGATGGTCGTGGGCCTTGCGCCCGTTGCCGGCATACCCTTGCCGTTCGTCAGCCACGGCGGATCATCGATGCTGACGATGATGCTATGCGTCGGGATTATCATGTCGATCGAACGCCACCCCGGCGCAAAGCGCGGCCAATTCCAATAAATCCCATAAGGCCCGCTTGACAAAGCAAGCTAAACCCATCAAAGGCGGCGCTCCAAACGGGCTTGCGTATCTGGCCAGCCCGAAATGGGGACGCTTAGCTCAGTTGGTAGAGCAGCTGACTCTTAATCAGCGGGTCGTGGGTTCGAACCCCTCAGCGTCTACCATTACTTTCAGATATCACCGATTAAGCATTCATTTATGCCTAAGCTAGCTTCTCAAATGTAAGCCCCGCATGCGCCTCCAGACGCTTGATGAGCTTGTCGCCTAAAATCGTTGCTGGTGTCCAGAAGCCCCCCGGAACACCGTCAGGCACGTCTTTGGCAAGGCAGGCAGCAGCTTGAGACAGCATTTTTGCAGTTGATCCATAGCCCGGATCTCGGTCTCCCGTTACGCGGCATTGGATGGTCTCACCTTGTGCAGTTGAACCGAAGAAAACAATGTCAAACTGACCCTCAAGCTGGGCTTTCTCGCTAGGCCCCTCACCAGGTTTCGGCAAAACAGCCGTTTCAAGCAGCCAACGGATCGGCGGCACAGCCAAACCAAACATAAGGGCATTCACGCCCCAATGCGCCGCTTTAGCCTTCCGCTTGCCGGAGCTCCCTTTGCCCGTCACAACGGCTTCCTCATACTTAAATTCTAAACCGTAGCTGTTATTGCTCAAAGCGTTGGACCGATGCACGATCCGCGTATTGATACCCGCCATAATAAAAGGCGTAATCCAGCCGCCAGCGACCGCATCATATGCAATCTTCACCTCCGGCTGCGTGACCGTGAATTGATGGTTCTGCGGACATAGGCTGTAAGGGTCTTGAAGTTCGCGGCGTAGATCAGCGTCACTCACTGCTTCCTTCACCATGTTAATCATGCTGGCGATGGTGCCGCCTGAAGCCCCGCCTTTCATGCTAACCACCCGCATGTCGATCCGTGCACATGTTTGGCCGAATTGTTCCGATGCTTTACGTTGTAGGAAGTGCACGCCCAGATCGGACGGGATGCTGTCAAAGCCACAACAATGTACGATCCGCGCACCGCTTTTGATGGCGTCGGCTTCATGCCGCAATTGCATTTTACGGATCCACTGAGGCTCGCCAGTAAGATCGCAGTAATGCGTCCCGGTGGTCGCGCAGACCTCCACCAGCAAATCTCCATATAAGGCATAGGGACCGACCGTTGACATAACGACAGTGGTTTGAGCACACATTTGCCTTAAGGCACCTTCGTCAGCCGCATCAGCAACGATGATTTCAACGCCCGAAAGCCCAATCGCGTCGCTGACCTGTTGAAGCTTGCTAAGGGAGCGGCCTGCGATTGCCCAGACGATGGATCCATCTGCAAACTGCTCATGCATGTAACGCGTTATGATTTGGCCGACAAAACTGGTGGCCCCATACACGATGATATCAAATTTTTTATCGGCCATTTTATCCCCACCACGCAAAGTAATTTTGAATAACTGTACATCTCAACACATCAATGAAGCCTTGGCCGCATCGGTTAGATTTACGTTAGGCGGTACGCATGCAGTGTTGCAAGCGCCGATGTTCAAGTGTCTGCGGACAGCAGCGCGCGAATGGCTAACCAATAGATAATCTCTCTGTCCCGGCGATGCGCGTCATGCTAATCTGCTTTCTATGAGCGACACCCTTTTGATACTTGATGGCGGCACTGGCCGTGAGCTTGCGCGGCGTGGCGCGCCCTTTCGCCAGCCCGAATGGTCGGCACTAGCACTGATTGAGGGTCCGCAGTTCGTCAGCACAGTCCATCGCGCTTATGTCGATGCGGGTGCAGACATAATAACCACTAATTCTTATGCACTTGTGCCCTTTCACATCGGTGTGGAACGTTTTGCGAGCGAAGGCGCGTCGCTTGCGGCGCGCGCGGGGCAATTGGCGCGCGACGTGGCGGATGCATCGCCGCGTGAAATAAGGGTGGCTGGCTCGCTGCCGCCTGTTTGCGGCTCCTACCGCCCGGATCTTGTCGATCTAGATCGCGCGCGTCCGATACTTGAGGTTCTGATTGGCGCACTGGCTCCCCATGTGGACCATTGGCTTGCCGAAACGCTGTCCTCACTGGCGGAAGCGCGTCTTTGCGCCACGCTCACGGCTCCGACAAATAAAGCATTATGGCTTTCTTTCACGTTGGAAGACGAGGCGGCCACGGATGAACCCACCCTCCGCTCCGGCGAAAGCGTGGCTGAGGCAGTCCATCTTGCACAAGAGGTTGGCGCCGCGGCCCTGCTTTTCAATTGCAGCCAACCTGAAGTGATGGAAGCCGCCGTGCGCATCGCGCGCGCGCAGCTAGGAAAGGACGGCGCGATCCGTATCGGCGTATATGCCAATGCCTTCCCACCTATGGCCGCCGATGCCGAAGCGAATTCGGGGCTCAGCCCAATCCGCGCGGACCTAACGCCCCAAGGCTATGCCCGCTTCGCAGCCGCTTGGCATGCAGCAGGGGCCTCAATCTTGGGTGGATGCTGCGGGATTGGCCCTGAGCATATCGCTGCACTGCGTGCGGGCGTGACGGATTAGGACAATTTATCCGGATCAATATGCAGCCAATCGGCATGGCGCGGGGCCTTTTTGGTCTCGCTCCATTCCTGCAGCATCAACGGCGCAACGCGTTTCAATTCGGCAACTTGTTCCGCCGTACCGATGTTGCAGGCCAGTTCCAACCGGTGGCCGTTAAGGTCAAAGAAATAGATCGACCGGAATATGCCATGAAAGGTCGGGCCAACCACATCTATGCCCTGCGCCTCAATATGTGCCTTGGCTGCCTGCAGCGCGTCCATGTCCGTCACTTCAAACGCGATATGTTGGACCCACGCAGGGGTATTGGGGTCTTTGCCCATTTCGGGCTGGTTGGGCAGTTCGAAAAAGGCGAGGACATTGCCGCCGCCGCAATCCAAGAAGATGTGCATATAGGGGTCATATTCGCCGGTCGATGGCACATGATCCTCGGAAAAGGCGGTGGTGAATTCCATGCCCAATATTTGCGCATACCAATCCGCCGTCGCCTTTGCGTCCTTGCACCGATAGGCTACGTGATGAATGCGGTTCAGCGTGATCGGCGCGGTCATGTCGCGGTTTCCTCGACCGTCAACGCGCCACGTTCAATTTGGTCGCGCTCAATGCTTTTGAACAAAGCGGTGAAATTGCCTTCGCCAAAGCCTTCGTCCTTTTTCCGTTGGATGAACTCGAAGAACACAGGTCCAATCATGGTTTGGGAAAATATCTGCAACAACAAACGCGGGTCGCCGTCCTCGGTGGAACCATCGAGCAAGATACCGCGTGATTGGAGGGCATCGACTGGCTCACCATGGCCGGGCAAGCGTTCCTCGAGCATGTCATAATAGGCCTTGGGCGGTGGTGGCGCGAAGGGCGTGCCCATAGCCTTCAGCCGGTCCCAACACGCCGGCAAATCATCGCAGGAAAAGGCGATATGTTGAATGCCCTCCCCATTATAGGCACGCAAATATTCCTCAATCTGTCCGCCGCCAGCCTTACCCTCTTCATTCAACGGGATGCGGATTTTGCCATCGGGGGCGGTCATCGCGCGGCTGGTGAGGCCGGTATATTCGCCCTTAATGTCGAAATAGCGGATTTCACGGAAGTTGAAGACGCGCTCGTAAAAACGTCCCCAATGCGCCATGCGCCCGCCATATACATTGTGCGTCAGGTGATCGATAATCTGGAAACCCGCGCCCACCGGATTGCGGTCAACACCCGGCAGATAGTCGAAATCAATGTCATAAATGGACAGGGCATCGCCGTAACGATCCACAAGGTAAATCATCGCGCCGCCAATGCCGCGAATCGCGGGCAAGCGCAGCTCCATCGGTCCAGTGCGTGTTTCAACAGGTTCCGCCCCACGTGCAATCGCTTCTTCATACGCAATGCGCGCATTCTTCACGCGAAACGCCATGCCGCATGCCGAAGGGCCATGTTCTGCCGCGAAATAGGCGGCCGGGCTTTTGGATTCATAATTGGCGATCAGGTTAATCTCACCCTGCCGCCATAGGTCTACATCCTTCGACCGGTGGCGCGCAATGCGGCTAAAACCCATGCGTTCAAACACCGGTTCCAGCAGGCCTTTTTCCGGCGCGGAAAATTCGATGAATTCGAACCCGTCGAGCCCCAATGGGTTTTCGAACAAATCGGGCATATGCACTCCTGAGAAATTGGTTACATTTGCAACCAATTTAGGTCATCGATGACCTTGAGTCAACGCAAGCAGGTCTCAGGTAAAGTGTAAGCGCCGGTATTTGCCCCGGAAGTAGAGT
This sequence comes from Sphingorhabdus sp., assembly GCF_044239045.1. Taxonomy (GTDB): domain Bacteria; phylum Pseudomonadota; class Alphaproteobacteria; order Sphingomonadales; family Sphingomonadaceae; genus Sphingorhabdus_B. The sequence continues at coordinate 18,025 of NZ_JBIICD010000003.1, read as the reverse complement.
AAGGGGTCACGGCGCGGTTCAAAGCTTGCTTTTTCGACACGTCCAACCAGAATGAAATGGTCACCAGCCTCATGCAAGGCGTCGCGTTTGCATTCGAATATGCCAAGCGAGCTTGGCAAAATCGGTGCGCCATATTCGCCCACTTCCCACCGCGTTCCAGCAAAACGATCCTCGCTCTTTCCTGCGAACAGGTTGGAGACGGGTTGCTGCCCGATTTGCAGAACGTTGACGGCAAAGTCGTCAATCCCGCGCAAAACCTCTGCGCTTCCGGAATTATTGGCGATGCACACCAACAATAATGGCGGATCAAGCGACACGCTAGTGAAGCTATTGGCGGTCAAGCCAACAGGGCGGCCATCAGAGGCATGCGCCGTAATGATAGTGACACCTGTCGCAAAACACCCCATCGCATCGCGCAAAGTCCGCGCGTCGGAGCCGGAACGATATTCCGGAATGAAGCGCGGTTGTTTCCGCTCCAAAAAGTCGATGAGCAGACCGTTAAATGTCTCTGCCCGTTCTGCCACGATCAACAAGCCGCCGCCATCGACGTCAATGGACTCGACATTTGGAAGGCTTTCCACAAATCCCGGCTGCGCGGCATCAAGCTCGATTTGGCCCAAGGCGCCGCGAATGACGAGCGACGGCAAGCCAATATGCGCGGCCGCTTCGGTAAGTGCTTCACCGATGTCATGGGCGTCGAACGCGGCAAATATGGCATTGTCGTAATCCGCGCGATTCAAACCTTGCCCAAGAGCTGCCGACATACGCTCTGCTGCCGCGCGCATCGATCCAGCCGCATGGTCCGCTGGCGGATCGACGAAGATCAAGCCTGATGCCAAGGTCGCGGCATCTTCGGCTAAGGCCATTGTCGCAATCCACGCGCTGTGGGATGCGGCAACAACAACGGGACGCGTCCGCATTTGGCCCAGAACGGCGCGTAAATCTTCGACATAAGCGGTAAAGTCATAGCGCGCGTCGGACGGCCATTCACTGCCGCCATGACCGCGCAGGTCAACATTGATGACATGGCGTCCAGCCTGTTCCAGGCCGATGGCCACATCTTCCCACACTTTGCGGGTCTGGCCAAAGCCATGCAGCAGGACAATGGACGGATCATCGGCGGAACCAATGTCATCGGCCTCAATCCGGATGCCTGCAAAGCCCTTAAAATCTCTTACATAACGCAGCGACATTCGCCTAAACCCCAAATTCTGTCTAACGGTGTCATATTTTGAGCACCCGTGCCCGCTTACTGTGTTTTACGCAATAATTTATGCGCGGTCGGTGGAAATAACCGCCATTGTAATGCGTGAGATACAGACCAGCTTTCCCGCTTCATCCTCTATCCGAATTGACCAGATTTGTGTAGTGCGGCCAATCGATTCCGACGTCGCCGTGGCAAAAACAAAGCCGTCCTTGACTGGCCGAATATGATTTGCGTTGATTTCCATCCCGACCGTCGCAAACTTGCTGGGGTCAACAGTCATAGCTGCGGCGGTGGAGCCAACTGTTTCCGCCAAAACCACCGATGCGCCGCCGTGAAGCCGTCCATAAGGCTGCTTCGTGCGTGCATCGACGGGCATGCGCGCCGTGATCCAATTGTCACCATAATCGACAAATTCGATGCCCACAAAACCGGGCATGCAATGCGCGCTACTCGCGGTCAACGCGGCAAGATCAAGCTTTTCGTGAAACCATATAGACATGCCATCTCCATGCGCGAAGCAACGGAAACTGTCTAGGGCAAGTTGCTGTTGGTTGACAGGTCCTTAGGTTAGCGGCTGTGACTTGTCCGCACATCCGCGATAACAAGTTGGCGACAATGCTGTTACAGTGCAAACTCCTACTGCCGTAAATATGAAATGTTTCCATGGCACCGAGCCTTAAACAAACAAAAAGGATTGATTTTCGTGAAGCCCGTGCCCGGTTCAAGCAAATTGAAAGCTCGAAAAACCCCTACAGACGCGCGCTATTTTAACCGCGAGCTGTCTTGGCTGAAATTTAATGAGCGGGTGTTGGAAGAAGCGTCGAACCCTGCCCATCCTTTATTGGAGCGCCTGCGCTTCCTGTCGATTTCGGGCACGAACCTTGATGAGTTTTTCATGGTCCGCGTGGCTGGCTTACGCGGGCAGCAGCAGCGGCAAATCGAAGAGCTGTCGATCGATGGCCGCACGCCATCCGAGCAGCTCGCCGACACCGTTGCTGCGGCGGACCGACTGATGATCCAGCAACAGAAATTGTGGCGCAAGCTGATGACGGAATTGGCGGGCAAAGGGATTAAGATCGTTCAACCGTCCGCGATGGGAAAGACCCTGCAGACGCAAGTGGGTAAATATTTCCGCGAGCAAATCTTGCCGGTCCTCACCCCACAAGCCTTAGACCCAGCGCATCCATTCCCCTTCATTCCCAACCAAGGCCTTAGCCTTATTTTCGATATGCGCCGCAAGGACAATAATGAGGTTGTCAGGCAATTGGTGCTGATCCCGCAATCGCTGGCCCGCTTTGTCCGGCTGCCCGGAGCTGGCACGCGTTTTGTGACCATTGAGGCGTTGATCAAGCATTTCGTCGGTCAAATGTTTCCGGATTATCGATTGATCGCTGCTGGCGCCTTCCGCATTATCCGCGACAGCGACATCGAGGTGGAGGAAGAAGCCGAAGACCTCGTCCGTTATTTTCGCAGCGCCATTAAACGTCGCCGTCGCGGGCGGATCATCCGACTGAAACTGGAAAAAGGCCTGCCGAGCGAACTGGCGACGTTGATCCGTTCCGAACTTGGCGCGGGCGCATCGATCGTTGTCGAAACCGTCGGATTTTTGGGCATTGGCGATTTAAACCAGTTGGTCGACGAAGACCGCCCATCGTTAAAATTCCCGCCTTATTCGGCGCGCTTCCCCGAACGCATATTGGAACATGACGGCGATTGTTTTTCGGCGATCAGTCAAAAAGACATCGTTATTCACCACCCATATGAAAGCTTCGACGTGGTGCTTGCCTTCCTGCAACAGGCTGCGCTGGATCCCGACGTTGTCGCCATTAAGCAAACGCTGTATCGTGCTGGTAAGCAGTCCGCCGTCATTCGTGCCTTATGCGAGGCGGCAGAGGCCGGGAAATCCGTCACGGCCATTGTTGAGCTGAAGGCGCGGTTTGACGAAGAGCAAAATCTCCATTGGGCGTCGCAGTTAGAAAATTCCGGCGTTCAGGTGGTCTACGGCTTTGTCGACATGAAAACGCACGCCAAAATTTCGTTGGTAGTCCGGCGTGAGGCCGACGGCTTCCGCACTTATTGCCACTTAGGTACGGGCAATTATCACCCCATCACCGCCAAAGTATATACCGACATCAGCTTCTTTACCGCAGACCCGCGCGTCGGCCATGATGCCGGTCAGATTTTCAATTATATCACGGGTTATATTCCGCCAACCGAGCTCAAGCTGTTGACGATGAGCCCGCTTGGCTTGCGCGAAAAAATCATGTCGTTGATTGACGATGAAATCGCCCATGTTGCCGCTGGGCGGCCGGGCGCGGTATGGGCAAAGCTGAACTCGCTGGTGGATAAGGCGGTCATCGACAAATTATATGAGGCAAGCGAAGCCGGTGTAGAAATCGACCTTGTGGTCCGCGGCATTTGTTGTTTGCGACCCGGTGTGAAGGGCATTTCGTCGCGGATACGGGTAAAATCAGTTGTCGGACGTTTTCTGGAGCATAGCCGCATCTGGGCCATGGGCAATGGCGCGGATCTGCCCAATCGGGAGGCAAGGGTGTTCATCTCCTCGGCCGACTGGATGTCGCGCAATTTCGACCGCCGCGTCGAATATATGCTGCCAATTGAGAACCCGACGGTGCATGATCAGATCTTGGATCAGGTTATGGTTGCAAACCTGCTCGACAACCAGCAAAGCTGGATGCTCCGTTCCGACGGTCGCTATGAAAGGGTAAAAGCGGGTAGCATGCCATTTAATCTGCATCATTATTTCATGACAAATGCGTCGCTTTCGGGACGCGGAGGCGCGCTCGCAGATGACAAGAAGGTTCCAACTTTGAGCCTTGTCCGACAAAGATGAGGGCGGTGCGTCAGGCCGTCATTGATATTGGCTCCAACACTGTCCGGCTCGTGGTTTATGCAGGGTCGCCGCGCGCGCCTTTGCCCATTTACAATGAAAAAAGCCGCGTAAAACTAGGTGCCTGCCTTGCGGGCGACGGCGAAATTGACAAGGCAACGATGAAAAAAGCGTTGGCCGCATTGGCCCGCTTTGAAACGCTTGCACGCACGATGCAGGTCGACAGCCTACGGGTGGTTGCGACAGCCGCGACACGTGAGGCGAAGAACGGGCAGGAGTTGGTCGAAAAGGCTGCTGCACTTGGCATAAATGTCGATGTGCTCGACGGCGATGCCGAAGCCACCGCGGCGGGATATGGCGTGCTCAGCGACAATCCCTTTGCTAATGGCTATGTCGGCGATCTGGGCGGCGGCAGCCTTGAGCTTATCCGCATATCCGATGGCAAATTAGGCGCGCGCGTGTCGCTGCCGCTGGGGACATTGCGGCATGACATATTGGCGGGCAAAACGCCCAAGCAAATCACGCAGATGCTGCGCAATGACATTTTCCAGACGATGGGTAAGGGCACCTTTCCAATGGAAACTGGCCTGCCCTTTTACATGATCGGCGGTTCTTGGCGGACATTTGCACGTCTGCACATGCATGCAACGGGCTATCCACTGACCATATTATCAAATTATGAGATGCCGCCTGAAGCGCCGGAATTTCTCGCGTCGTTTGTGCAAGACCGCGACGCACTCACGCAGTCCAATGTCGTCGCTGCGGGCCGTATTTCGGAGCTGCCGGGGGCGGCGGCATTATTGGGTGGCATTGTGGGTCTATTAAAGCCCAGAAAGCTTGTAACGAGCATCTATGGCCTACGTGAAGGCTTGTTATACGAACAACTGACTCCGACTGAGCGAAAGCAAGACCCGTTAATTGCCTCGGCGCGTTTTGAAGGCGAAAGGCTGGGGCGTTTTCCCTTTCATGGTGATGCCTTGGCCGATTGGATTGCGCCAGTATTCGCCGGGCAAAGCGACCATGATGCACGATTGTGCCGGGCGGCATGTTTGCTATCCGACAGCGTGTGGAACGTGAACCCCGAATATCGCGCCGACCATGCGCTTGATCTTGCGCTTGACGGCAGTTGGCCCGGTGTCAGCGCCAGCGACCGCGCTGTCATCGCGGCGGCGCTATGGACGGTACATGCAGGAAAGCGTACGTTGCCCGAAATGCTGCCAGCTTTGGCCAAGCCGGGCGCGCTGGCGCAAGCCGTGATCTGGGGCCTCGCTATCCGCCTGGCACACCGCCTCGACGGCGGCACGGGGGGTGCATTACCCGACAGCCGCATCGACGGCGACGGCGCGACGTTACGGCTACACCTGAGCGGCTCTGCCATTCGCTTGCAGTCGAACAGCGTCCAGCGTCGTTTGCAAGCTTTGGGCGAAGCGCTGGGTTACGCGCAGTCGGAGATTATGGGTTGAAGGTGGAGGCAAAGGATTTCGCGCCCCATTATTCCCTAAACCAACACGTTCAGCAAAAACCACCGTCGCACCAGCGAAGGCTGGTGCCCATCACGTGTGCCTGGGCAGGCCGACAGGCGCGATAGGCCCCAGCCTGCGCTGGGGCGACCATCCCCCCTCATCCCATCGGGTATAATATCTCTTTCGTCACCTTGTGCACCGCGGTCATCACTTCAGCGCTCAACTTCAGGTCGATTGCGGCGAAGATATCGTCGAGTTGATCTTCCTTGCTTACGCCCACAATCGTGGATGCCACAAAATCATGCTGCTTCGACCAAGCCGTTGCCAGCGTCACGGGCGACATGCCAGCTTCCTTGGCAATTTCGACGATCCGCATCGTGCTTTCGAGCGCGCGGGGCCCGGCAAAACGTTGTGCCATTTCGACCTGACGTGATCCGGCCATTTCCAGATAACGCGAGAAACGCGCGCCTTCAGGACGGGCGCCGTCGAGATATTTGCCCGACAACACGCCGCCGCCCAAAGGCGAATAAGGCAGTAACGACACGCCTTCCTGACGGCAGACTTGTTTCAGCTCATCTTCAAAGCGGCGGTTGTTGATCGAAAAATTATTCTGGATGCTTTCGTAACGTGCCACGCCAAGCCGTTCCGATGTCGCCAGCGACTTCATCAGGCCATAGCTTGTTTCATTTGAGCAACCCAAGACGCGGACTTTGCCGGAGCGCACCAGTTCGTCGAGCACTTCCATCGTCTCATCATAGGCAAGGCCGTGGTCTGGCCAATGCGTCTGGTACAGGTCGATATAGTCGGTCTGCAAACGGCGCAGGCTTTCTTCGACCGCAGTGATGATATTGTGCCGGTCAAGTGTGGTCATGCCGCCGCGCTTGGGGGATTTGAACCAAGTATGGCTTGGCCCCGAAACCTTTGTCGCCATGATGATGGCGTCGCGGTTCTTACCCTTCATCCAGCGGCCGACAATATCCTCTGTCCTGCCAACCCATTTAATGTCGGGTGGCACGGGATAGCCTTCTGCTGTGTCAAAAAAGTTGATGCCCGCGTCCAGACATTTGTCAAGAATGCGGTGCGCCTCCGCTTCATCGGTTTGCGACCCAAAGGTCATGGTGCCCATACAGATGTCGGACACGTAAATGGCGCTTTTGCCGATGCGACGATGCTCCATATTTTACTCTCCCTAATATTGTCCGGCCGCGCCAACGACCAAAAATGCGAGCGCAGCAATTAAGCCCGCCACGCGGTTTGAACGGAAATGACCAAGCGCGTTGCTGCCATCGGATTTTAGCGACACGAACTGCATCCCCAAATGAAAGGCCACCGGAAGAAGCGCAACTAAGGCCTGCTTTTCGGGCCGAACGCTCCAGATCGCCATGCCCCAGCCAAGAATCGTCAAGACATAAAATGCCGCCACGCCAAGCCGGACGCTGCCGCCGAGCCGCAAGGCGCTCGATTTAATACCAACCAACGCATCATCCTCGCGGTCCTGCATCGCGTACATCGTGTCATAGCCGACGACCCAGAATATCGTACCCGCATAGAGCCAGAACATCGCCGCATTTGCCTGCCCGGTGATCGCGATCCAACCGACCAATGCACCCCAGCTAAACACCAGACCAAGCCACAATTGCGGCCACCATGTGATGCGTTTCATAAACGGATATGCGGCGACCAGAAGGATGCTGCTTAAGGCGACAATCTGCGCCTCCCACCGAAGCTGGAACAGCACCAGCAGGCCAAGCGCGCATAAGCCAAGCAGAAAAGCCCATGCGCCACGCACGCTTACATCACCGCGCGGCAAGGGCCGCGATGCCGTGCGCGCGACTTGCGCGTCCAGATTGCGGTCGACAATATCATTGTAGACGCACCCTGCCCCGCGCATCACAATCGCGCCGAGCAGCATCCACAAGGCAAGGTCCCAACGCGGAACAAGCCCGCCCGAAAGCGCCAAGCCAAATACACAGGGCCAGAACAAGAGCCACCAGCCAATGGGACGGTCCAACCGCGCCAAAAGCACCAACGCGCGCAGCTTAACTGGCAGCAGGGCAATGATGCCCGTATATTCGCTGTCAGGTACAATTTTTGAAGTCATAGCTGTGGCCCTGCCAAAAATTATCCGGCGCGTCATCTGCGAAGTTTAGGGCGCTCAACTTGATAGATGACGCCGCCCGCTTTTGCGGTTAGACACGGGTCCATGCCCGCAACACCCGCCTGGCCCCCAAAATCAACGCCGCGGTTGTTTGTGGAACAGCCGCTGGAACTTGGCGCTTCCCTGAACATCTCTGGCAATAGCGCACATTATTTGTTGGGCGTGATGCGTCTGAAAGAAGGCGCGCCGGTCAAATTGTTCGATGACATTTCGGGCGAATATCTCGCGACCGTTTCGCGCATCAGCAAACGTGATCTTGATCTTACGGTTGAATCAAAATTGCGTGCGCGCGAAACCACACCCGATCTATGGATCGCCCAAGCGCTGATCAAAAAGGACCGCTTTGACTGGATCGCAGAAAAAGCATGCGAATTGGGCGTCGCGCGCTTTGTGCCCGTGCTAACCGCCCGCTGCGTCGTGGATAAGGTTAAAGATGACCGCCTGCGTGCCCATATGATTGAAGCCGCCGAGCAATGTGAACGCACCGCTTTGCCACAGATTGCGCCGTTGACGAAACTTGAGGCGCTGTTGAAGGATTGGCCAGCCGAGCGGACATTGTATTTCTGCGACGAACGCGGTGGGGAACCGTTTCTGGAAGCCATAAAAGATGGGCCAGCCGCGATATTGATTGGCCCAGAAGGCGGCTTCACCGATAGCGAAAATGCCTGTATTCGCGCGCATCCGAATGCCCGCCCCGTTTCGCTTGGTCCAAGAATATTGCGGGCTGACACGGCCGCCATATCAGCGATTTCTATTTGGATGGCAAAGAATGGCGATTGGTCCGCTTAGCCGACGCCGCGACAGACCCGTTCAATACTGCATAACGGGATAACATTAATCTACTGGCAATATCGCCACGACATTTCTAAACCCCCGCGATGAGCACAAAAACCGTTTCAAACCGCATAGATCCCGTGATCGAAACGCGCGACCAAATGGTCGCCGCCATTGCCAAGGGCGAAAAGCCCAAGGATCGCTGGCGCATTGGCACCGAGCACGAAAAATTCGTGTATAATCGCGCCGACCATCATGCCCCGTCTTATGATGAACCGGGCGGTATCCATGACCTGTTGATGGCGCTGACCGAATTCGGTTGGGAACCGATATACGAAAACGGCAAGGTTATCGCGATGAGCGGCGCCGACGGCACCGTTAGCCTCGAACCTGCTGGGCAACTTGAACTGTCCGGCGCGCCTTTGGAAAATCTGCACCAAACATGCGCCGAAACCGGACGACATTTGAAACAGGTAAAGGCCATTGGCGACAAGACCGGCACTGGTTTTCTAGGCCTTGGGCTATGGCCCGATAAGACGCGGGCTGAACTGCCGATCATGCCTAAGGGCCGATATGACATCATGCTGCGCCATATGCCGCGCGTCGGCAGCATGGGTCTCGACATGATGCTGCGCACCTGCACGATTCAGGTCAATCTCGATTATTCGAGCGAAGCCGACATGGCGCATAAGTTCCGGACATCGCTTGCGCTGCAGCCGCTTGCAACGGCGCTATTCGCCAATTCACCGTTCTTGGAAGGCAAGCCAAACGGATTTTTGTCTTACCGTAGCCATATCTGGTCCGACACCGATCCGCAGCGCACGGGCATGTTGCCTTTCGTGTTCGATGCCAATTTTGGTTATGAACAATATGTCGATTATATGCTCAAGGTGCCGATGTATTTCGTCTATCGCGACGGCAAATATATCGATGCTTCGGGCCTTGATTTCCGCGACTTCCTAAGAGGCGAACTCTCGGTGCTACCCGGCGAAAAGCCTACGGTGAGCGACTGGGAAGACCATATGTCCACCGCCTTTCCCGAAGTGCGGTTGAAAAGCTTCTTGGAAATGCGCGGTGCCGATGGCGGCCCATGGAACCGCATCTGCGCATTGCCCGCTTTCTGGGTCGGCTTGCTCTATGATCAAGGTGCCTTGGATGCCGCATGGGACGAGGTAAAGCATTGGACGATGGAACAGCGCGAGGCGTTGCGTAACGCCGTCCCTGCGCAGGGCCTGAACGCCGCGATACCGGGCGGCGGTAAGCTGCTGGATTTGGCCGGACGCATCCTCGACATATCGTCATCGGGCTTGGCCGCGCGCAATTGCCTGAACGCCAGCGGTGACAATGAAACCGGCTATCTCGACCCGTTGCGCGAAATCGTCGCCAGCGGCAAAACCGTCTCGGAAGTTTTGCTTGAGAAATATCACGGCGAATGGGCCGGCGATGTATCGCGCGTCTATGACGAGATGAGTTTCTAGCGCGATATTGTCGAAAGCAGACTTGCCCCGTTCGCATATCGGGGTTAAGGGCATCCTTCCTCGCTGAAAAGCGAGGTGCAGGAGTTTAGCTCAGTTGGTAGAGCATCGGTCTCCAAAACCGAGGGTCGTGGGTTCGAGTCCCCCAACTCCTGCCATTTTCTTACATCGTTAGAAATGGTGACTGGGTAGGCCTCAATGCGCCTTACGCTTGGTAACCATGTGATACACCCACACAATCACCGCGCCGATGGCAAGACCGACGACGCCGCTCATCGCTGCATCTGCGACCCACGCCAGCGCACCTTCGTAGAGGCCGAAAAACTCCGCCGGATGGATGCCGAAGCCATGGACGATGATCTGCCCGCCCACCCACAGCATGGCCGCTGTGCCGATGGTCGACAAGGCGGCGAGTAATTTGGGCATGCCCTTGACCAAGCCCCGACCAATAGCTTGTGAAGCGCCATTTTCGCGCCCAGCCAACTTTAATCCGATATCGTCCATTTTCACAATCAGGCCAACGACGCCATAGACCCCGATGGTGACGGCGATAGCGACAAAGGCCAATGTCCCTGCCTCCAACCAAATAGATGTCGCCGCAAGGCTTTTCACTTCATTGAGGGCAATCGCCATGATTTCGGCGGACAAGATGAAATCAGTGCGTACGGCGCCTTTCACCATCGCCGTTTCATGTTCGGTGCTGGTCAACTCCGCCAGTTCCTCCAGCAGATTCTCTTCTTCATGTGGGGCGATTTTTTCCCACACTTTTTCCGCGCCTTCGAAACACAGATACGCGCCGCCCAGCATCAGAATCGGCGTAATTGCCCATGGCAGGAACAGGCTGAGCAACAAGGCGACCGGCAATATGATCACCAGCTTGTTGAAGAATGAACCTTTGGCGATACGCCAGATAATCGGCAATTCGCGGTCAGGGGTAAAGCCCGTGACATATTGCGGCGTCACCGCTGTATCGTCAATGACAACCCCTGCGGCCTTGCTGCCTGCCTTACCCGCTGCGGCCGCGACATCATCGACAGAAGCGGCTGCCACCTTTGCAATGGTGGCGATATCGTCGAGTAAAGCAGCAAGACCGGATGGCATTTGGGGTGGTTCCTTGGCAAGATTGAGCTTGAGGGAGATAACCCAAAAGCCCGATAGTTCAAGGCACTTCAACATCGTTCATGTGGCCAACCGGCTTTCCTAAACATACTTGCCTCAGGCCGAATCCATCGCTAAAGGCCTAGTCTTTCCGAAATAGGAACCTATATCGCTCTCGACCCGCCGGTCGGAGCGCTGGCGGCTATCCTCGGGATCGAACAGAAAGAAACGACATGGCAAAGAATAGCCCCGGTGAATTCATCCGTCAGGTGCGGACCGAAATCGGCAAGGTAGTATGGCCTACAAGGCAGGAAACCGTGCAGACCGCTATCATGGTGTTAATCATGACGATCATCCTTGCCATCTTCTTTTTAGGCGTCGACGCGGTATTTGCCGCAATCGTAAAGGGACTGCTCGCGCTCGCCGAAGGCTAAAAACAGCCCCTTCAAAGAGTTTTTGGGAAAAGAAATAATTATGGCACGCTGGTACATCATTCACGCTTATTCGGGCTTTGAAAACAAGGTTCGCGACCAGATTCTGGCAGAGGCGGAGCGCATCGGTCTCTCGCAATTGGTCGAAGCTGTAGAGGTTCCGACCGAACAGGTTACCGAAGTGCGTCGCGGCAAGAAGATCAAAGCTGAACGCAAATTTTTCCCTGGCTATGTTCTGGCAAAGCTGAACATGAACGATGATGTGTATCACTTGGTCAAGAACACGCCAAAGGTCACTGGATTTCTGGGCGCCGGCAATAAGCCGCAACCGATCACCGAATCCGAAGCCGCCCGCATCCTCAATACTAAGCAGGAACTCGAAGCCGCACCCAAGAAGCGCGTTTCGGTCGACTACGAAATTGGCGATCAGGTCAAGGTACTTGGCGGCCCATTTGCAAGCTTCAACGGCTTGGTCGAAGAACTCGACTTCGACAAGAACCGCGTCAAGGTATCGGTCAGCATCTTTGGCCGTGCAACACCGGTCGAGTTGGACTTTGAAGAAGTTGAATTGATGAAGTGATGGTCTCACCCACCGTCACACTTCGACTACCCTCACCCTGAACTTGTTCTAGGGTGACGAGTGTGTTGATTTAAGCGTCGCGTTAGACTATTTGCGCCCCTCTGCTGATGAGAATCAGAAGAACCCGTGCGGGAGGTTGTTGCCAAGGCTATTTGGACACGACTGTTTGACCGCTTAATTTGACCCGTTGTTATTCCGGCAATTTCGGGGAAAGAATGAAAGGACGCCATATATGGCAAAGAAAATTGACGGCTATATCGGCCTGCAAGTCCCTGCAGGTTCAGCCACACCATCCCCGCCAATCGGCCCTGCTTTGGGTCAGCGCGGCGTGAACATCATGGAATTCTGCAAGCAGTTCAATGCGGCGACCGCCGACATGGAAAAAGGCACGCCCATTCCAACGAAGATCACGGTATTTGCTGATAAGAGCTTTACCTTCGTCATGAAGTCACCGCCAGCGACCTTTCTGATCAAGAAGGTTCTCGGTTTGAAGTCCGGTTCGAAAGAGCCAGGCAAGGTGTCGGCTGGTAAGATTACCCGCAAGCAACTGGAAGAAGTCGCGACCCTTAAAATGGCCGACCTCAATGCGAACGACATGGACGCAGCAGTAAAAATCATCGCAGGCTCGGCTACCGCCATGGGCCTCGAAGTCGTGGAGGGTTGAGAACATGGCCAAGCTAACCAAAAAAGCAAAGTCGCTCGCACATCTCGATGCTGATAAGCTGTACAGCGTTGATGAAGCGCTGAAGACCATCAAGGAATTGGCGACCGCCAAATTTGACGAAACCATCGAAGTCGCGATGAACTTGGGCGTTGACCCACGTCATGCTGACCAAATGGTGCGCGGCATGGTTTCGCTTCCTGCTGGTACCGGTAAGGAAATGAAGGTTGCCGTGTTCGCACGTGGCGACAAGGCGACTGCAGCAACGGCTGCTGGTGCTGACAAGGTCGGCGCTGAAGACCTGATGGAAGATATGCTGGCTGGCAATCTCGATTATGACCGCGTGATTGCAACGCCGGACATGATGGGCATCGTTGGCCGCTTGGGTAAGACTTTGGGTCCAAAGGGCCTGATGCCTAACCCGAAGCTTGGAACGGTCACCATGGACGTCGCTGAAGCCGTTAAGGCGGCAAAGGCCGGTCAGGTTGAGTTCCGCGTTGAAAAGCAAGGCATCATCCACAGCGGCATCGGTAAGAAAAGCTTCACCGATTCCGACCTGCGCAAGAATTTCGACGCATTGGTCGATGCTGTCATCAAGAACAAGCCAAGCGGATCAAAGGGCAAATATGTCCGCCGCGTGGCGATCAGCTCGTCCATGGGCCCAGGCCTTAAGATTGATCTGGCAGACGTCGCTGGCGTATAACGCACTGCTTTACACCAAACAAAAAAGGGGCTGGAGGGAAACCTCCGGCCCTTTTTCTTTGCGGTCCATGCCGTTCTCCAATAGCTTTTCATGATGCGAATTTTATTGGCCTTTTTTATTGCGCTGCTTCCATTGGCCGCCGTTGCGGCTGAACCGGTCCAGCCAAAAGCCCCCAAACCCGTCATATCGCGCGCCGTTCCAATCAGGGATATCACCCCCGGGATCGAAGTTTTGCTTTCCGACCGATTGGAGTTGCTCGCGGGAAAACGGGTCGCATTGTTGACCAACCAGACCGGCGTTGATCGCAAAGGCGTCCGCAACGTCGATCTGCTGCGCGCGCATCCTGCTATCAATCTTGTCGCGCTTTTTAGCCCGGAACATGGTGTGCGCGGCGTGGCACAAGCGGGAGAGAAAGTGGCTTCGGGCATTGATTCCAAATCCGGCTTGCCCGTCTACAGCCTCTACGGCGAAACCAAGATGCCGACTGACAAGATGATGCAAGGCATTGATATTGTGCTGGTCGATCTGCAGGACGTCGGTACGCGTTTTTATACATATTCCTCCACGCTTTTGTACATGTTGCGCGCTGCAGAGACATCGGGGGCCGAGGTAATCGTGCTGGACCGTCCCAATCCGCAAGGCGGTGTAATGATCGAGGGACCGGTGCTCGAACCTGCATTTGCCTCTTTCGTTGGAAGCTTTGCCATGCCGGTACGTCACGCTATGACCTTCGGCGAGCTCGCGCAGATGTTCGTCGGCGAGGATAAGCTGCGCACGCGCCTTCATATCATTCCCATGCGCGGCTGGTATCGGGACTTGGCACCCTATTTCGCTTGGAATTTACCTTGGGTGCCGCCCTCACCCAATATGCGGTCACCCCAAACCGCAGCAGTTTATCCCGGCACGGCATTGTTTGAAGGCACCAACATCTCCGAAGGACGGGGCAGCGAAAAACCCTTCGAATATATCGGTTCGCCTTTCATCGATGGCGCGGCACTGGCGGAACGATTGAATCTAATCGGATTGCCCGGTGTCGAATTCAAGCCTGTTTCCTTTACACCAAATTTTTCCAAATATGCCGGACAGCTGTGTCACGGCGTGTGGGTCATCCCCACCAACCGTGCAACATTCCAGCCATTCCGCACCGGCATCGCTTTGGTGAAGACGGTTCATGAGTTGTATCCGGGCAAATTTCAATTCCAACCCGGTGACCCGAGCTTTTTCGACCAGCTGGCAGGAACCGACATGGTCCGTAAAAGCATTCTCGACGGAAAATCAGTCAGCGATATCGAACGTCAATCGCAACCAGGGCTTGACGCCTTCATGAAGGTACGGGCGCGGTATCTAATCTATCCTTGATATCGCAACCTAAGCAGCAAACCCCAAATGCGACCGCCGTCCCGATGCATAATTGCCATGGGAAGGCCAGAGCCTTCCACGCCATTGGCAGGCCAAGACTGTCCACGACATAATGCTGTTGCAGCAGGATTGTGATAAAACCAGCCAGCAGCGCGGCAATTACCGACCATGTCGCTCCGCGTTTCGTAAACACAACGGTAGCATAGACACCCAGCAAGCCGGAATAGGCAAAGACCATGACGCCAAGCACGAATTCGAGCAAAGGCGTATCGCTATAACGCTGCCAGTAGAAACACAGTATCGACATCGCAAATAGCGCACATGCGAGCAATATAATCGCCGCGCGTCCTGCGTTGACTATATGCTGCTCGCTTGAAGCTGCGCCGCGCCGTTCCAGCCAAGGCCGGTAAAAATCGTTCACGACCACTGCGGACATCGAGATAAGGCCTGAATTGATGGCTGCCGCTGCAATGACGCCTACGGTGACCAGCCCGCGCAGGCCGGGCGGGATTTCGGACAGGATGAAAGACATGAAGACCGTGATTTTTTCGCCTGCGAACGCGTTGGTCGCACCAACGCTAACGCCCATCAGGTCGGGGCGGTTGTAGAAAATGTGGAGCAGCGACCCTATCGCCATGAATAACGCCACCACAGGGATTGCCGCCCACATGCTTGCATACAGCGCACGTTTGCCCGATTGGGCGTTTTCACATGCGAGAAAGCGCTGCGTCGTGTCCTGATCAAGGCCCGCATTGCCGATATTGAGCAGCACCAATCCGGTCAGGATTGCCCAAATAGTAAACGGCTTGCTAAGGTCGAACGACCAGTCAAACAAACGGAGCTTGTCCATTCCGTCCGGTGCATATTTAAGCGCTTCCCAGATTTCAGGCGCGGGTGCGGGAATTTTCACCAGCAAAAAGATGAACACCAGCACCGCGCCGCCGAGGTAGAGCACGACCTGTACCAAGTCGCTCCAGATAACGGCATTCAGCCCGCCGAACAGTGTGAAAACAACCCCGAAGACAACAAGCACCGCCGACGCGATAATGATATGTTGTGGCTCGACATCAAGGAAGATGATCATCGAAACCGCAATAGCGGCAAGATATAGCCGCGCGCCGCTCGCCAAGATCCGACCGACAAGATACATCCCCGCTGCTGCGCGTCTCGCGGTCGCGTCGAACCGTGTTTCCAGCAATTCATAAACTGTGGTCGCACCGATTGCGTAGAATCGCGGGATTAGGAAACGGGCGACGACAAAGGCAGCGATGATCGCGGCGAAGTTGCTTGTGAGATAACTGTAATCGCCGCGGTAGCTGTTATCGGGGGCACCGAGAAATGTTGCCGCCGACTGCATCGTCGACAGAACGGACACTGCAACCAACCAGACCGGCGCATGATGGCCGGCAAGGAAATAGTCATCCGCAGTTTTGGTCCGCCGTGTCGCCTGATAGCCGGAAAATGCTAGCAATACGACATAAGCAAACAATATGCCCCAGTCATAAATGGTGAATGCTAATGGCATGAACGCTCCCTTAAGGCGCAGCCTCTAAAGGAACACACCTGTTTGTTCAAATACGCTACCGCGCCATATATGCATCCAACGTTTCGTGGTAATGGCGGATGCGGCTTTCCTGATAGCGCGCAAGGGTCACGCCCGGCTTTTTCGAAGCCCGAAGCCCGCGCTGAATGCGCATCAGATTATCGGTGTCCTGATCAGCAACCATTGCGGCCGAGCCAAGCTCCGGTGCATCAGCCCATTTTTGATCAAGCCCAAGCATCGTCATTTTCGCAGGTTCCGGATGCGATCCGTCGGGTGCTTTGGAAAACAAGAACATGATTTCCATGATCGAGCTTTCCGGATCGTCGCCATTTGGACGGAAGCGATAAGTAATCGGTAACGCCTGCCCGCCCCAGGGCACCATATTGGGGAACAGCATATACTCAATCAGGTCCAGCGATTCCGAGTCCGATAGAGCTGACATGTCGCGGCCAATCGAGCGCGAAATCTTCTCTCGTGCACGTTCGGCCAGCTTGCCCCGCGCCGTTTCACCTTCGCCCACTTCAATGGGTTTGCCCGCAAAAAAGGGCACGTCGCGGCGCATTTCTTCGATCGTCTGTTCGGGCGTCGTCGCTGGTTTCGACGGACTGGCGACGCCTTGCACGCTGATCATCCGGCTGACATGACGCACAGCTGGCCAAATGTCATATTGGGTGTTGCTGTCGCCATAATAGCTCAGCACCTGTCCATGCGCGAACGGTACATGGTACGCTTCGACAAAAGCCTCCATCGCCAGTTTCCAGTTGCAGGGCATAATCTTGGCAACATGCGCCGCGACATAGCGGTCTTCCAGATTGAACGACGCAAAATGCGCGGGCAAATTTTCGAGATAGGTTTCAAGCGGCTCGGCATCGGCATCAAAATTGATGAAAACAAAGCCCCCCCATAGGCCAACTCGCGCTTCGGGAAGGTTCATCTTGTCTTTGTCGACATGGGGGAAATCCCATTGCCCCGGAATGACGGATAACGCGCCATCCAACTTCCACGTCCAGCCATGAAATGGGCACCGAAATTGCTTCACACATCCGCCTTCAGTGCGCAGCATCGTGCCACGATGCAGGCACGAGTTGATATAAGCCTTAATCTCGTCCGGCCCCGTGCGCACGACAATCAAGGAGTCATGGACGATATCATAAACAACATGATCGCCGACATTGGGGATATGCTCCAACCGGCACGCAAGTTGCCATGTCTTGCGCCAAACTTGTTCCACTTCGCGATCATGCCAGTCTTTAGAAAAATACCGGTCAATCGACACATCTGCGCTGCTTTGCCCGATGGCAGGCGATTCCACGCGCATGATGTCCGGCGCGGCGTTCCTATCGCTATCCAATATCTCCTGCACTGATGGGCCGGGACGGCGCGCAATGATGTTGTCCAACTCACTCTCCCCAATATGTCTTGCACCATCCTGCCGCCATGGTAGCAACTGCGCAATGACCAATTTACAGCATCGCCACCTCATTCAAATGACCCTAACCGTTGATTTTGCCGGCATGGTCAGCATCGGCCAGACCCCAGCTGGCATGCGCCGCATCGCGCCTGTCACCGGCGGTCATTTCAGAGGCGAACGGTTGAACGGCACGGTGCTGCCCGGCGGCAATGATTGGGTGATTAACCGGAATGACGGTGTCATGGTTGTCGACGTTCGTCTGACACTCCAAACCGATGACGGCGCGCTTATCTATCTGACCTATCAAGGGC